>NZ_AP038804.1:1200000-1800000 GCF_047159865.1 Arcobacter sp. 15-2 | reverse complement strand
TAGTTCCTAAAACAACATCACCTTCATGGGAGTTAGAAACATTTTTGAGTTTTACTGTTGGTTGGTGTAAAAATTCAGCCATCACTGTTTGGCATAGTTTTTTGATATTTTCTTTATCTTCAGTACGAATAAAATGTTTTTTGATTGCATTTTGAAGTTTTTTTTCTATAATCTCTTCACTTTTTAGGTGGAGATTTTTTATAATAGGCTCTACACTCAAAGTGTTTAACCAATTATAAAACTCCGTAGTCATCGATCCAACAATAGAATAAGCTTCTTTTGCTTGGCTGGCTCTTAATGCCATATTTTCATCCACAATACATTGTAAATCATCCACACTATAAATATTTACATCCGTAAACTCAATATTATCAATATCTCTTGGCAATGCTATATCAAACCAATTTCTAACCATTTCTACTTCTTGTAACATCTCTTCTTTAATAATCGGATATGGTGCACTTGTTGCAGTAATCATAAGTTCCATAGAGTTTAAAAGTTTTTCAAGCTCATCATAAGGACGAACATCTATTCGAGAAGATTCATAACTTTCTCCATTTCCATCACTAATAATAGAGTGTGCTAAGACCCTAGCTTTTTTCATATTTCTGCTACAAATCACTACATCAAAACCATATTTAAGTAAGTGACGACAAGCTAATTCACTCATCTCACCTGCTCCTATTACAAGTGCTTTTATCCCATCTTTATCGTGATATAATTGTTTTGCTTGGGCAACAGCTGTCGAAGCTACAGATACTGAACCGCTACCAAGCTGTGTTGCATTTCGTACTTTTGCCGCACATTTAAATGCAAAATGTATCACTCGTGAAAGTTTTTGTCCTGAAAAACCTTTATCAATAGAAAATTTAAAAGCATCTTTTAATTGTCCTGCAATTTGTGTTTCACCTACTACTAAAGAGTCTAAAGAGGATGCAACAGTAAAAATATGATGAATAGCACTTTCATTGTCATAGATATCTGCTCGTTGAAATAACTCTTCAGATGAAAGTTCTGAGTGTGATGAGAAGTTATCAATAGCAATTTTTCGAGATTCTTTACTATTATATGTACTTATTAAAAGTTCTATTCGATTACAAGTTGATAATAAAAGAGCTTCATTAATCACCTCTTTAGAAAGAATCTTTTTTAAAAAAGATTCTTTCTCTAAGTCGTTATTAAAAGCTATTTTTTCTCTTGTAGCTATGTCTGTATTTTTGTGAGTAAAACTGATTACTAAGTATTCCAATGTTCTAAATCCCTTGTGTTAAGTACATTAATTGTACTTCAAGTATATATCTTGGGATTATACAATTTTATAGCTTTAATATTATTTTGTTCTCATCATTTTCTAAATTGCTCGTAAAAACTCTAAAAGTCGTTCTTGCTTATCTGTACCTAGCTTGAGAAATGACTCTTTTGCTTTTTGAGCTTCACCACCATGTAACTCTATCGCTTCTTTAATACTTGAAGCTCTTCCATCATGTAAAAATTTTGCATTATCTTTTGCTTCAACAATACCAATTCCCCATAAAGGTGGTGTTCTCCATTCATTGCCACTAGCATCTTTTTCTTTTACTCCATCACTTAAATCATCACCCATATCATGTAACAATAAATCGGTATAAGGGTAAATTTTTTGATTGCTTAAGCTTTTGAATTTACTACTTGTGTCTGTTATCATAGTTGGTCTATGACAACTATTACAACCAATAGTTTCAAATAAAGAAGCACCCTCTTCAAATTTCTCTACATTTTCAATTCTTCTTTCAGGTACTCCCAATGCACTCATAAAATCAACAATTGCTTGTAGTGATGCTTCTGAAACTTCTGGACTGCCACCATTTTGCTCCTCTTTACAAATACTTTGATTCTCTGTACAATTTTCTTGCATATTGACAACACTTGTAAGACCCATATCTTGGTGTAAAGCTCCTGCATTTTGAGTTCTTAAACTCGAGTTAATAGCTTTCCATCCAAATCTACCGATTTTTGTTTCACCCTCTTCTATAACCCAATGAGCTCTTCCTGATATCCCATCTTTATTTGAGTCATAGACATCTTCATACTCTAAAATAGTTGCTTCTGATACTAAATCTAAAAGTCCCATCCCTAATAAATGTGGAGAGATTCTACCACCCATATTAAATCCATCTGAATGTAAATCTGCTGATGAGATAAATTGTATATTATCATTTGCATCTTTACTCCATGTGATATTACTTTCTGCTACACCAACTGTTGCTTGTGTTTGTAGTTGTCCTCCGAAAATTGGATGTTGTTCACCTTTTTCATTTCCTACACGAAATAAAAATGATTTATCTGTTGTACCATCATTAAAATATGGTACAACTCTTCCATTTGAAACATGACAAGAGGTACAAGCATTTGCATTAAACAATGGTCCTAGCCCATCAAGTGTCGGTCTAGAACCTCCTGCTACATCCCACTGGGCAAGAAAAAGTTCCCTCCCTTGTGACACCCCACTAATCTCCCCTTCAGAAATTTTCTCTGAAATTTTCATAAAAGGCTCAACTTTATCATATTTTACAGTTGCATTACCACCATTTGGTGCCCATTTTGAGTCATCTATTTCACTATCTGTTGTATCATCAGGATTTGAGCTATTTGAATCTACTTTAAAAATAGGTTTGATTGGATAATTATAAAACCATATATTTGCTGTTGCTTCTCCACCACCTAATGAACCTTCATAACTCCATCTCCAAGTAAAAATAGTCTCATCCTCTTGAACTGCTGCTATATGAAGTGATCCTGCTGCGATGTTTTTTACTGAACTAATTGCTGTTAATTTGTCTTCAGGAAAATCTAAATTATTATATTCTTGCTTACCTGCATCACTTGTTTCTCCATATTGTCCCCATGGATATATTTTTTTATCTTCTCTTAAAATATAACTTGAATTTCCTCCAGCATATACTTGTGTAACTTGATTTGTATCGTTATTTTCTAAAATAACCTTTGGACCAAAAATAGTTCTATCCCACGCTTCATCTGTGTTTTTATACTGATATCCATAATATCCTAGCTGACTACTTGCATTTAGTCCCCATCCATATACAATACCTGTTTCACTTAAAACTAAAATATGCCCTTTTCCTGCTGCAATTGAAGTGATTTTTTCATTTTGTGGTATAGTTATTTTGATAGGTGTCAACTGATCTGATGTTCCAAACGCTTCAGGCTGTCCCATTTGTCCATAGTTATTTTTACCCCAAGCCCAAACTTGACCTTTGTCATCTAAAGCTAAAGAAAAATTACCACTTGCTTTTACTTGAACTATTTTTATATTTTCATCATCAAATTTTACTTGTATAGCAGAACTTGAAGTGCTTGATTCCCCTATTCCTAGTTGACCATCACCATTACTACCAAATCCCCAAACTGTTCCATCATTTTTAATCGCTAAAGAATGGCTTGACCCAGCTGAAATCGCAACAATATTACTCAATCCTTCTACTTTTTCTATACTTTTTCGACAATCATTCTCTTTACTACAACTCTCTCGTAGTTCAGTTCCTCTTCCTAACTCTTCACTTTTATCTGATCCCCAACTATAAACATCACCAAACTCATCTAATCCTAGTGAAAAGTTTGAATTAAATGATATCGCTACTAGTTTTGTAGGTGTTGTGATTTGAATTGGTGAGATAGGATGTTCTCCATTTGTTTCATCACTTAGTTTAGACACATATCCTACTCCTGTTTGTGCATAGTTATTTCTACCCCATGTATATAAACCATCTTTATAAATAGCACCAGAATGTGAACCACCTGCTGCAACAGTATTACCCAAATAAACAGAGCCAGTGATGATTGTTTGATTTTCATTTGTATCAACTGCAATCAGTTCATAGTCATTTTTACCAGCTTGTAAAATTGTATCTATGCTAAATTCATCAGTTATATTTGAAACTTCTTTTTCAGTATCATTAATTTTTAAAATAATTTCTTTCATCTGCGTATTATCAGAAGCTTTACCTATTAAATCCAATAAAGTTTTATTCGTAGATATGTTTTTTTGATAATTTTTTCCCATTTCTATTACGGGAGGAACAATATCTGTTTTGTATTCATTCTCTGCATTTTTTCCAAGTG
Organism: Arcobacter sp. 15-2; assembly: GCF_047159865.1. Taxonomy (GTDB): domain Bacteria; phylum Campylobacterota; class Campylobacteria; order Campylobacterales; family Arcobacteraceae; genus JAIOSF01. The sequence continues at coordinate 1,795,881 of NZ_AP038804.1, read as the reverse complement.
TTATTTCTAATAATTCATTCTCTAAACCATTTACACCATAACCTTTTAATTTTGAAACATCTATGCTCAATTTATAGCCATCGAAAGAACTCACCTCTTTTGATAAAACTAATTTCACTTCATTAAAATTATGTTCAAGAGTAAATGGCACTTGTTGAGAACTTTCATCTTTGAGTTGAAAAATATTTTCTTTTTTGAATTTTTTAATATCCTCATTAAAAACAACATTAATACTTGTACTAAGCCCTTTTGTAGTAATCAAATTAGATACTGAGATATTTTCATTAGTAGTTTGAGTATTAGAAATACCATGTATTTTTAAGATGTTTTCTAAGTGTCTTTTTGCATTTTCTTTTGTTATTTTTTCAATATTCTTTTTTTCTAATAAAGCATCTACATCGATATTTGCTATTGTTTTATCTTCATCATTGAATTTTTCAAAAATTTCGTCTGTGATTTCTATAGTATCTGTATCTTTATCTCCATCTAAAGACTGTAAAAAAGATGCGATTTTAAGAACCTCTTCATCATCTATATTTGTTCTAGAAACACCTACTAAATCTTGAACAAAAACTTTATTATCATTTTGTAAAGAGCTTATTTCACCTATTTTGATTTTCCCAACATAAAACTGTGTCACACCTTCAGTATAGTTAAACTCTCCATCTTCATTCGTAAATCCACTTTCATTATCATTCACATATTTTACACCTGATATAACATCATCAATCAAAATACCTTTTTTTTGACTAGCTATATTAGACGAACTGTCACTATTGCTACCACAGCCTGATAATGAGATCATTACACACGATGATAATACTAAACCCAATAAATTATTTTTCATACTTTTCCTTTTTTAAAAGAAATATTTTAATCAAAACATCATTAATATTTACTTAATATTGATAATTATTATCATAGAAACACTCTTGATAATTTACTATTTCTCAGTTGAAACAAATTATTATTTATGTTACAATATTCAAAAAGGTTATTTATGATAAATCGAAATAATAGAATTATACTACTTGCAGTATATGCTTTTCTTATGCTATTTTCTATTGTAAGTCAGATTGATACTATCACTTTCATAGTTCTATTTGCGATCATACCTATCACAATATTTTATATTATAAAAAGATATTTTAAAAAGAAAAATAATGAAAGAGAAATTTGATTTTATCTATAAAAATTATGCTAGCCATATTATTTGGGCTGTGTTGGCATTACAAGCAATAATTATTTCTGTAACTACTTATAAGTAAATATTTTTCTCTAAGACAAGTTTGATAAAATAACTTATGAAAAAAATAAAACACTACTTCAAAGAGATTCTAATTTCTCTTATACTAATCACCTTGATACTTAATATTGTAAGTTATTATCGTTCACAAGACTTAAATACAACAAACTTTCCCATGAAAGAGATATCATTTAACAATAAACCACTTATGGTTCATTTTTGGGCAACATGGTGTCCTGTTTGTAAAATAGAAGCACCAAATATACAACAAGTCTCAAAGCATTACAATGTTATAACTATAGCTGTAAATAGTGGTTCAGATGAAAATATCAAGCAATATCTAAAAGAAAATAACTTAGATTTTAAAGTGATAAACGATCAAAAAAGTAACTATTCTGAAATGTTCAATATTAAAGTGTTTCCAACTACTATAATTTATGATAAAAATAAAAAAGTGATTTTTTCAGAAGTTGGATATACGTCAACACTCGGATTGTACTTACGAATGTGGTGGGCTAGTTTATAAAAACTAGCTTTTTCTAGTTCTTATTTTATTTTTTTTCACACTTGAAAGTATAATTTCCACGAAGAGATACACTCTTTTTGTTGTCTATAGGAGTTGTTATTATCGTACTTTCATCTGATTGCTGTGTAGATTTCATCATTCTTAAATTTGCTGGATTATGAAAACTTTCTTCCCTAAAAGAGAGTTTAGCAATCATACAGTTTTTATATTCTTCTAAATTTTCATCAAGCATTTTTGAATATTTTGTTCCATAATCTAGTGCTTTTAATTCTAAGTTTTCGATTGTTGATTCTTTTTTCTTGTCTGATAAAAAATATTTTATTTCTCCTTGAGAAAGAGTAAGAGTATCCACTTTTTTAATATTATCCAATACTTTTTCATACAATTTATTATCTGAAAATTCACACTTAAAATTTACATAAGTACTATAGCCATCCATTATTTGAATATTTTTATCATAAATATAATTTGGTCGAACTCTATACTCCCCACCATAACAGCCACCTTTTTTTGCAATGTCGGAAACTTTTTTTATAGAATGTTCTAAAATACTTTGATGTTTATTTTTACCACTAAGAGAAAATGTTGCTTGCATAGTTTTTGATACAACTACCTTTTCAAATATTTTATTTTTTTCTATTACTAAAGTTTCATTTGCAAAAAGACAACTTGTCATTGCGATATATAAAATAGTTTTCTTCATTTCTAAAACTCTCTATTTATCATCTGATTCATAATATTTTTCAAATCTTCATTTTCATCCATTTTGATAGCTTCAACAGCTTCTAGCCCCAATTTTTGAGCTTGTGAGATACTATCTATTAGAACATTATTTTTTATCATCTCTTCTTTTATCCATGATGATTCTTGTTCATTTAATGGTTTTTTATACAGTGATTCTAGTTTTTCTTTATCTTCTATTCTTTCATGTAAAAGTAAATAAGGAATAGTCACTTTCCCCTCTACAAAATCAAGCATAGCAGGTTTTCCAAGTGTTGCACTATCTTGAGTAATATCTAATATATCATCTATCATCTGAAAAGCAAGACCAAGGTTTTTACCATATAGAGCAAAAGCGATTTCATCTTTCCCACACAATAGTGCTGCTGCTTTTGCACTAGCTTCAATTAATGATGCTGTTTTTTTATAGATCATATCAAAATATTTATCATAAGAAGTATTAAAATTATTGGTTAAATCGACATCTAACATCTCTCCAATACTTAAAAGTGTTACAGCACTTGAAACAGTATGAGCTATTTTTTTGTCCATTTGAGAAAGTTCTGTAAAAGCTTTTGAATACAATATATCACCAAACATAATAGCAGTTTTATTATCAAACAATGCATTTATAGAGGGTTTTCCTCTTCTTGTATCTGACTCATCAATCACATCATCATGAAGAAGTGAAGCTGCATGAATCATCTCTACAACTGAACAAAGTTTTATCGAGTTATCATTTACCCCAGCAATTTTCAAAATAAGTTTTGATCGAAGCATTTTACCTTCGGCTAACATCTCTAAAAGATCACAACTTTTTTGATCGCCACACTCTTGTATATACTCTTTTATTTGATTTTTAACTAATGATAACTCTTCCATGATTTTATTTATACCTTTTTAATGATTCATTATTATTTTTAACTATCTAAACGAGATATTATCTCTGTAGTTACATGTATGTAAGCACTTTTTTTACTCAGTTCCACATCGCTTGAATTTTTAAAGCTATACTCTTCAATAACTTTAGATAACTTTTCTTCATCATGTGTTTCAAGAAGCAAAGATTCCATCACTGCAAATTTTTCTAGTAAAACATCAATTTGTTCTTTTACTAAATCATCGTTTGCAGTGTTAACAATATCCCAAAACTTCGACTTAGGAGTTCCTCCAAAGATATCATCTTCATCTTCTAAAAGTGCAGTATATTTTGGCATTTTTATTTTTCTATTCTTACTCTAACAGACTCTGCATGTGCTGTTAAACCTTCTGTATCTGCTAATAATGCACAAGCTTCGCCTATCTCATTAATAGCATTTTGGCTAAAACTAATAATTGAGCTTTTTTTCATAAAATCTTCTACATTTAATGGACTATAAAATTTAGCAGTTCCACCTGTAGGTAAAGTATGATTAGGTCCGGCAATATAATCCCCAATAGGTTCAGGAGTATTCTCACCTAAGAAAATTGCGCCTGCATGTTTAATTTGAGGAAGTAATTCAAAAGGAGATTTTGTCATCACTTCTAAATGCTCAGGAGCAATTTCATTCATAAGTTCAATCGCTTCATCCATAGAAGTTGCGATGATAATACAACCTCTTTCATCGATAGATTTTTTTGCAATCTCATTTCTACTTAGTACTTTTAAATAGTTATCTACTTCATCACTTGTAAACTTTGCAATCTCTTCACAAGTAGTAATCATAATCGAACTAGCCATCTCATCATGTTCAGCTTGAGAAAGTAAATCTATTGCTAGATATTTTGGTTTTGCAGTTCCATCAGCTAAGATACCTATTTCAGATGGACCAGCAATCATATCAATATTTACTTCACCAAATACAAGCTTTTTAGCAGTAGCAACAAAAATATTTCCAGGTCCAGTGATAACATCAACTTTTTTTAATGTCTCTGTTCCATAAGCCATAGCAGCAACAGCACTTGCTCCTCCAACTTTCATAACAGTTTTGATACCACATAAGTGACAAGCTGCTAGTAATAGTTCATTTGGTTCATCATCTGGTGTTGGAGTACATACAATAATCTCTTCAACACCAGCTACAATTGCAGGAATTGCATTCATAAGCAGTGAGCTTGGATATGCAGCTTTTCCACCAGGAATATAAAGCCCTGCTCTATCAACAGCAGTTACTTTTTGTCCTAAAATAGTTCCATTTGATTCATAATCCATCCAAGATTTTGGAAGTTGTTTTTCATGATATTTTTTGATTCTATCATATGCTAAGTGTAGTGAAACTTTAAGTTTAGCATCTATATTATTATAAGCTTTTTCCATATCTTCTACATCGATAAATAGATCAGCATCACTAGCAGGTGTCCAGTTATCAAACTTGGCTACATGTTCTTTTACAGCTTTGTTTCCATTTTCAACGATATCATCAATAATACCATTTACAATTCCAGATACCTTTTTGATATCAACCTTAGCACGACCTAGTATATTTTCAAACTCTTCTTTAAAGTTTGTATCTTTTGTATTTATTATTTTCATGTTTACATTTTAACATAATCTTCATAATAAGATAATAATAAGACTTGCGTTTATAGTATTTCTATTGATGAAACAATTTTATTATGTTTTTTCTACATTTTTCATTTATTTTAATATGCAGTTTTTTGATATATTTTGATAAGATAATATTACAAAAAATAAAATTGTTGTTTTCTATCTTAGATTAGTGTAAAACTCTAAGTATTAAAATAAAAGGATTAATATGTACAAACTTGTATATTTTGTTCCTACGGAAAATAAAGAATCTACAAAAGAAGCTTTATTTAAAGCAGGTGCAGGTAGATATAATGATTATGAATGTTGTTGTTTTGAGACATTGGGTACTGGACAGTTTAAACCAATCAATAATGCAAATCCACATATAGGAACGATAAATAATATAGAACAAGTAGAAGAATATAGAATAGAGATGATATGTGAAGATCATTTGATAAAAAACGCAGTTCAAACTTTAAAAGATATTCATCCTTATGAAGAAGTAGCATATGATGTTCTTAAATTGGAAGATATTTAAATACGAAAAACTCCCCAAGCAAACGCTTGAAGAGTTTTAAACTTTAATATTCCAGAATAATATTTTGGATAAAGTGAGTATCTATCGATACTGCATTCGGCTAATTTGAAAGATACATCTAGTACCTTTTAAATAGCCTCTTCACCCGTTTCACCAGTTCGAATTCTTATGATCTCTTCTATTGGTGTTACAAATATTTTTCCATCACCAATTTTTCCTGTTCTTGCAGACTCTGTAATAAGTTTTACAACTTTATCTACATCTTCCGCATCTACTGCTAGCTCAATTTTAGTTTTTGCTAAAAAATCAACTATATATTCAGCCCCTCTGTATAATTCAGAGTGACCTTGCTGTCGACCGTAACCTTTTACATCAGTTACAGTCATACCTGTGATACCAGCATCTGCTAAAGCATCTTTTACATCTTCTAATTTAAACGGTTTTATAATTGCTTCAATTTTTTTCATCTTTTTCTCCTTTTCTAATTTTAAGCTTTTTTGAATTCAGGGTAACACTCTAATCCAGTTTCATGAATATCAAGTCCCTCTATTTCAATCTCTTCATCAACTCTTAAACCAACAACCATATCAAGTATTTTCCAAACTATAAACGATGCGATAAAGACAAATAAACCAATAACAACTACACCTTTAAGTTGTCCCATAAATGTTCCTGAAGCTGTAAATAAACCAACAGCTAATGTTCCCCAAATACCAGCAACTAAATGCACAGATAAAGCACCAACAGGATCATCAATTTTCATCTTATCCCACATTGGAACAGCAAGAACAACTAAGATAGCACCAACAACACCAACACCAAATCCATACATCATACCAGCATCAGGAGCTGCAGTTACAGATACAAGACCTGCTAAAGCACCATTTAAAACCATAGTTAAATCAACTTTTCTGTATAATAGTTGTGTAAATAACGCTGCTGTAATCGCACCAGCACAAGCTGCCATATTTGTTGTAGCAATCACTGAAGCAATAGCATCAATATCACCTTTACTTCCTAAAGCTAATTGAGATCCACCGTTGAATCCAAACCAACCCATCCATAAAATAAATGTACCCAATGTAGCAATCGCTAAATTTGAACCTGGGATTGGTCTAACTTTTCCATCTTTACCATATTTACCTTTTCTAGCACCTAATATAAGTACACCAGCTAAAGCAGCCCATCCACCAACACTATGAACAATTGTTGATCCAGCAAAATCAGAGAAACCTTCAATTAAAGCACCTTCACCTGTAAGGCTTCCACCCCATGTCCAGTGACCTTGGATAGGATAAATTAAACCACTTAACACTACTACAAATATTAAGAATGGCCAAAGCTTCATTCTTTCTGCAATTGTTCCAGAGATAACAGAAGCAGCTGTTGCTACAAATACTACTTGGAAGAAAAAGTCTGCCATCACTGGATAAGCAGCATCTGGAGCAGTTGTTTCATCCAATATAGATAAACTTCCGATAAATGCATTTCCTTCACCGTACATTCCATTAAATCCTACTAAGTAGAACATAATACAAGATATTGCAAACAACGCAACATTTTTTGTTAATACCGTAGCATTATTTTTTGATCTAGTAAGACCAGCCTCCAACATAGCAAAACCTGCTGCCATCCACATTACTAAAATTCCTGCGAACACAAACAAGAACCCATCTAAAATATATTTTACATCTGCAAAATTTTCCATTTCAATTCCTTTTTATTTTTGATAAGAAATTATGACATAAAATGATTACAAAAGAACAATATAGTTGTATATTAAATATACACATGTAACCTTATCAGTATAAAAGTGTATTAGTATTTTTTAAATGTTATACTTTTGTTATAGGATAATGATACATTAATTTATAGATACTGTTGATTTAAACTAATTATTTAAAAGGAGATTATTATGTTGTCTTTTCTATCTTTAATTATGAATATAACTTTACAAAGATGTGATGTGATGTTCTCTTTTATAAATAATCCTCAGCAAAGACTTTATACTATAGCCAGACTCGAATAAAACTTTTTTATCTTTCACAAAATAAATTGATACATAAAAAGGAAATACAATGTTAAATAATACATACACAGAGTTTTATAATAAAATTATACCAAACATAGCCAATGACAGAATTTTCACAGATTCTTTACATACATTAGCTTATGGAACAGACGCCTCTTTTTATAGAATGGTTCCACGAATAGTAATCAAAGCTATTGATGAAAATGAAGTAAGTCTAATCTTAAAACACGCCTCAGAGCAAAATCTTCCAGTGGTATTTAGAGCTGCAGGTACATCACTTTCTGGTCAAGCAATAACAGATTCTATTTTAGTTGTTTGTTCATTTGGATGGAGAAAAATAGAAGTACTTAATGATGCAAAACAAATCAAACTTCAGCCAGGTGTTGTTGGTGCTCAAGCAAATGCAGCTTTAAAATTCTTTGGGAAAAAAATAGGTCCAGATCCAGCTAGTATCAATTCTGCACAAATTGGTGGAATAGCTGCTAATAATGCAAGTGGTATGTGTTGTGGAATCGATAAAAATTCATACAAAACACTAAAAGATATAAGAGTGATTTTTAATGATGGTACTATTTTAGATACAAGTGATGAAGAATCTAAAGAAAGCTTTTTCAAATCACAAAATACTTTAGTATCTAAACTAAGAGAACTTGTTCAAGAGATAAAAAACAACAAAAAACTTCATGCTAAAATCGAGAAAAAATACTCTATAAAAAATACAACTGGATATAGTTTAAATGCTTTAATTGATTTTGAAAATGAGATTGATATTATTGCTCACTTAATGATTGGTAGTGAGGGAACTTTAGGATTTATCTCTTCTATTACATACAATACTGTTGCAGAACCAAAAGTAAAAGCCTCTTCAATTATCTTATTTGAAGATATCTATGAAGCCTGTAAATTTGTTGCAGAGTTAAAACAGAAAAAAGACTTAGTAAATGCGGCAGAACTAATGGATAGAGCAAGTTTAAAAAGTATCGAACACAAAGAGGGAGTTGATCCTCTTTACAAAACTTTACACGATGATGTTGCTTCTATTTTAGTAGAGTGTGGGGAGAGTTCAAAAGAGCTTTTAGAAGAGAAAATTGCAGAAGTAAAACAAATTTCTCAAAACTATAAACTTGTAGAAGATGCAAAATTTACAGATGACCCAAAAGAGTATGCAAAACTATGGGCGATAAGAAAAGGAACATTTCCAACAGTTGGAGCTATGAGAGAGAGTGGTACAACTGTTATTATTGAAGATGTTGCTTTTGCTGTGGAAGATTTAGCCGCTGGGGTTGTTGAACTTCAATCTATATTTAAAAAATACAACTACACAGAAGCTATCATTTTTGGTCACGCTTTAGAAGGGAATGTTCACTTTGTATTTACACAAGATTTTTCAAAAGAATCAGAAGTAAAAAGATATGAAAACTTTATGGATGATGTATGTGATTTAGTTGCAGTTAAATACAAAGGTTCATTAAAAGCAGAGCATGGAACAGGTAGAAATATGGCTCCATTTGTAGAGATGGAATGGGGAACAGATGCATATATTTTAATGAAGGAGATTAAAAAAATATTTGACCCAAAAAACCTTTTAAATCCAGGTGTTATAATCAATGAAGATAAAAAAGCACATTTAAAAAATCTAAAATTTATGCCTGCATTTAATCCTATTGCTGATAAATGTATCGAGTGTGGATTTTGTGAGCCTATTTGTCCATCAAAAGACTTAACACTTACACCTCGTCAAAGAATTGCTGTAAATAGAGAGATTCAAAGAAGAAAAGAGAACAATGAACAGTATAAAGAGCTAGAAAAACTCTATATTTATGATGGGGAACAAACATGTGCTGTTGATGGTCTTTGTGCTACATCTTGTCCTGTTGATATCAATACAGGTGCTTTAACTAAAGATATAAGAGGGCATAGAAACTCAAAATTAGCAAAAACAGTTTCAAGTACTGTTGCTAAAAACTATGGTGAAACATTATTTGGAGTACGACAAGGGTTTAAAGTACTGAACTTTGTAGAATCTATTATCAAACCAACAGGTATGAGAAAAATTCGTAAAATCATACCTACATTTCCATATTGGTTTGACTCAATGCCTAAAGTAGCCGCTTATAAAAAGTCTGAAGAAGTTCATAGCTTTGATAAAAATGTAGTCTATTTTTCTAGTTGTATCAATAGAGCTTTTGGTGCAAGTAAAACAGCAGTCGATACTAGAGATATCAACCAAGTTGTAGAATCATTATTGAAAAAGTCACAGTACAATATCATCTATCCAAAAAAAGATAAATCTTTATGTTGTGGAGTTCCTTTTGAAAGTAAAGGGTTCACAAAAGATGCAGATGAACAGCTAGAAACTTTACTAATGGAACTATTTGAAGCTTCAAACAATGGAGAATATCCAATACTTTGTGATAATTCACCATGTTCATATAGAATGATAAATGGTCTAAAAAAAATGAATATGAAAGTTTATGAACCTATTGATTTCTCTTTAGAGTTTTTAGTTCCAGAGTTAAAAATCACAAAAACTTATGAACCTATTGTACTTCATACTACTTGTAGTTCTAAAAAAATGAAACTTGATGATAAGTTTGAAAAATTAGCAAATATATTAAGTAATGATGTTACAATACCTGAAAATATAAATTGTTGTGGATTTGCTGGAGATAGAGGGTTTAACTTTCCTGAACTAAATGCATCTGCACTAGCTGGCTTAAAAGGTCAAATCAAACCAGATATAAAAAGAGGATTTAGTACAAGTAAAACATGTGAAATAGGTCTAAGTCATACTTCTGAAAAAGACTATAGTTCAATATTGTACTTACTTGACGAATGTAGTGATGAAAAATAAATTAATTTTACTTCTTTTCTTATCGTCTATTATATATGGAAAAGAGGTATTATTATTACATTCGTACCATAAAGCTTACGAATGGACTGACTCAATATCTGAAGCTATCGAAGATAGTTTACAGTACAGTAATGTCGAGATAACAACTGAGTATATGGATACAAAGAGAATTTATAGTGAAGACTATATTGAATCTTTGTATACTTTTTACAAAAAAAAATATCAAAATAGAAAATTTGATGTTATCATAGCCTCTGATAACAATGCCTTAGAGTTTTTAAATACTTACCATGATCAAATATTTCAAGATACTCCTATTGTATTTTGTGGAATCAACAATTTTAATAAACAAGCATTTCAAAAATACAACATCAAAAAGCGTACTACAGGAGTAGTTGAAGAGGTTGATATAGAAAAAAATCTTAATTTAATTCTTAAATTACATCCTAATTTATCAAAACTATTAGTTATAAACGATACAACAACAACTGGTAAAGAGATGAAAAAAGAGTTTTTCAAAGCCTATGAAAAACATAAAAATGAGATAGAAGTTGAATATATAGATAGTTTTGAAATTGCAAAATTACAAAAAAAAGTCACCAAGCTAGATAAAAATAGCGTGATTTTATTTATGCTTTTACATAGAGATGACACGGGAAAAGTTTTTACATTTAAAGATGGTCTCAAAAAGATAGAAAAAAAATCAGATGTGCCTATATATGGATTATGGGATTTTTATCTCAATCGTGGTTTAGTTGGAGGGTTTGTAACCCACTCAGATTCACAAGGTGAATTAGCAGGAAAAATGGTACGATATATACTCAAAGGCAAAAAAGTTACAGATATTCCTATTATTGAAAAAAGTCCAAATAGTTATATTTTTGATTATCACAAACTCAAGAAATTTGGATTAGAGTTTTCATCCTTACCAGACGAAAGTATTATCGCAAACAAACCACAAACTTTTTATGCAAATTATGAAACAGAATTATCAATTATTGCTGTAACATTTATATTTTTCACTATCATTATTTTTATGCTTATTGATTCGGTTGAAGACAAACGAAAAGCCAGAAACGAATTACAAATCCAATTAAATTTTATTGAAACACTTTTAAACACTATGAAAAATCCAATTTTTTATAAAGATAAAGATGGAAAATATGTAGGTTGTAATGATGCTTTTTGTAAATTTATCGGTCAAGATAAAGAGGAGATAATTGGTAAAACAATGTATCATCTTTTTAAAAATCAAATAGATTTTTGTAATACTCATGAAAATTATGAAAAAAAGTTATTTAATAGAGAAAAAGTAGATGACTATGTTATGGACTATAAACTCAATGACAATATGAAAACTATCATTGTGAGTAAAGATCTTTATTTAGGAGCTCAAAATAAAGTAGCTGGGACAGTTACGATTTTGCATGATATTACAGAGTTGATAAAAATTCAAAATGAAAAAAAACAACATGAATCCTTTTTAAGTCAACAGTCCAAACTAGCAGAGATAGGTGAGATGATTAATGCAATTGCACACCAATGGAACGAACCGTTAGTTGAGATGTCTGCTATTGTTCAAGACTTAGAACTTCAATATAATATGTATAATATAAGTGATGAAGATATGAAACTATTTGTAAAAGATGCAATGGTTCAAATACAATATATGTCAAAAACCTTAAAAGATTTTAGAGATTTTTTGAAACCATCAGCAAAAAAATCAAATTTTTTCATCGAAAATGCTTTTAATGAAATTTTAAATATTATAGAAAGACAAATGAAATATAGTTATTTGGAGTTAAATATACAATATAAAGGTCCAGATCTTATCGTTTATGGATATAAAAATGAATTTATGCAAGTACTCATTGCTATTTTAAATAACTCAAAAGATGCAATTTTGCAGTTAAAAAAAAGAGAACTTAACTATAAAGGAAAAATTGATGTCATAGTGTCATCAAAAAATGATATAGTAGAGATACTCATTATTGATAATGGAGCAGGAATCAATATAGAAAATAAAGACTCTTTATTTCATGCGTATTATAGTACAAAAGATAAAGGAAATGGACTAGGACTTTATATGAGTCGTATTTTGATACAAGATAAAATGGATGGAAAAATTTATTTTAAAGATACTAAAGATGTAACAACACTCACTATAGAGTTACCAAAAAGGCAAAAAAATGAAAATCTTATTACTTGAAGACAATGAAAGATTAAATAACAGTATAGTGAAAAGACTTGAAATAAAAGGTTATAAAGTTGATGCTTTTACAGATGGTTATGAAGCATTAGACAATGCTTTTTATGGTTATGATTGTTTTATTTTAGATATCAATGTCCCATCAATTGATGGTATAAATATATTAAAAGAGATAAGGGAAAATGACAAAACAATACCTATTTTAATCATTAGTTCAAATATTGATTTAGATACTATTAAAAATGCTTATGGATATGGATGTAATGATTATTTGAAAAAGCCATTTTTTATCGATGAGTTAGAAGTAAAAATAGAAAAACTTTGTCAACTAGAAAATGCTATCATTCAATTAGATCAAGATTTTTCATACGATATGGAAAAACGAGAACTTTTTAATAAAGAGCAAATTAAACTCACAAAAAAAGAAACATTATTATTACATCAACTTATAACACATAAAAATAAAGTACTCAGTTATGACCATATTTTAAACTATGTTTGGGAAGGTGATATTGCTACTACTGATAGTATTCGGACGCTCGTAATGAGACTTCGAAAAAAAATACCAAAAAACTCTTTAGAAACTATTGTTGATTTTGGATATAAGTTTCATCTAGACTCATAAGTTGCTATCACTTATTGCAATACAAGGTTATTTCTGCCTAATCTTTTAGCCTTATACAAAGCATCATCAGCGCGTTTTGTAATAGAATCAACTGTGTCATTTTTTTGATATAAGGTTGCACCTATACTTACAGTTTTTGTACCAACTTTTTCGTTTGTATAATTACTTACTATAACTCTAAGTTTTTCAAGATAAAAGATCATCCCCTCTTCATTAATTTCAGGAAGAATCAAAACAAACTCCTCCCCTCCCCATCTTCCAAAGATATCTGATTTTCTCATATTGCTTTTAATGACATTTGAAATATTTTTCAAAACCTCATCTCCAACTAAATGTCCATGAGTATCATTGACCTCTTTAAAATGATCAAGGTCAAATATTGCACAACCAAAACTGTTTTTATACCTCTTACATCTATCGATTTCGGCATTAAACAAATCATCAAGTTTCGCTCTATTGTAAATACCTGTTAGTTTGTCTGTTGTTGCTAAAATTTCTAATTCTGTTTTTGTTTTTTCAAGCTCTTTATTTGCTTCACTTAATTCATCTATTACAGTATTTGAAAGTGTTGTTAAAGCATCTAGTACTAAAAAGTGTTTATTTGTAATAAAGTTTTTTTCTGATTCATCTAACTCATTATTCAAATAATTTTGTTCTTCATTATACTCTTGATTATTCTCTTTTAATCCTAAAATAGTAAGTGTTATATTCAACAACGAATTTTTACTATTTTTTGAAAAAAACTCACCATAAGTAAAAAATCCACAAGTAGGCGCAGTTTTTGCAAGGGGATCAAGTTCAGCTGTTATTTCTGATTGTAAAAAAGATTTTCTAACGGTACAACTATAAGTAAATATTGCTTCAGGTTGAAAAGTTTTGTATTGAGTTATTTTCTTTCTAGTATCTCGCAACACTAAATCTATGTTCCCAAACGCTAACCTTACTTTATCGTCAACTTCTAAATTACCTATAGTAAGAAGTGAGCCATCTTCAAACTTATTTGTAAAGGTACGACATATCTCAACATCACCATCATCTATTTTAAGCAGAGGAAATTCAGTTGCCGAAAAAGGAAGATTATCCGATACATTGTGACCCAAATATTTTTTATAGACTTCAACTACAGGAATACCATCTAGCTCGTACAGTCTATTTTTATTGGCTTTTGTTACGAACATAGTTTGACCTATTGGTTGCCAATTGAGTTGGTAGTCTGTAAAAACTTCTAATCGTTTACTGTTCAGAGATACACCTACACAAGATTTTAAACCAATCGTATCATTGTTGAAAACTAATGTTTGTATAAATGCTCCATTATCTCCTGCTAGTCCCCCTGCTATAGGAATATGAGTATTTACACTACTTATACCATCTACAACATCACTTCCATTTATACAAAGTCCATTTGCAAATAGTATCAATAATTTTGTGTCATCCAAAATTAAAGAGTGTGCAATATCTTTACCTAAATCATAATCTTCACCATTTGTAAAATACCCATACTTTACAGTCGTATGTTCAAATTGAACAATAGAGATAGCAATATTCTTTTCATATACTACAGAACCATTTATTTCACCTGCTGTTGTTGTTCCTATAAAAGAGATCTTTGGATTTTTTTCTCTAAATATCGACTGAATTTGTTTGACTTCAAATTCAGAATTAAAACCTGAGAAAATTTGTACTAAACTATTTTTAGCATTTAGATTCTGCAAATCTAAATTTTTTTCCATATCTTCTATACTTCGGAAACACTTATTAGCAATATTCATTTTTGCCTTTCTAGTAATTTGTTGATTTTTAATATTTAAACAATTATCTTTCAAAGTTTCCTCTGAAATATAATTGTATTATTTTAGTCAGCTTTTATACATCTCACACTTATACCATACTGCATCTCAGAACTTCTTGTTCCAGCATTTACATAAATAGCTGCACTACTTCCATCTGCATCATAAGTTTTAATAGAATCACTTGATATACCAAGAGTTGTAGTTGCAAGTGATATAACTGTTCCTACACTTCCTATAGTACCATTGTTTCGTAAACGGTAACCAGCAGCCGGTGTTCCTAAAAAGCTATTAAATAAATCTGTACTATTTAATATTGCATAAGCACCTGTAAGGTCAGATGTCTCAGCTTTTATTTCTGTTTCTGTTGGTACTCTATAACCTACTGGACATACACTACTTCCATCTGTTGCCGACCATCTTGCCTCTCTTTGTGTACGATTTGCATCTGCTGTTGTCCAATCTTCATAGTTACTTACAGCCGTAATAAAACTATTACTTGTACTTGTGATAGTTGTCTCTTTTGTAGTAGTTATACCACTAGTAGATTTTTCATGTCCATCAGCATCTCTTCCCCACTGAAAATAATCTCCAAAACAATTTGTATCATTTATATCTTCACATACTCCACTAGCTCCTATATTTCTATCTAACCAATATTTACCTGTATGAGGAGATTTTACTATACCGTAAGAGATATTATTGTGTGTTATATTCTTATCTTCGATAGAGTTTGTATTATATTTATATGCACCAAGCGCTTTTTCCATATTATCTACTGTTCCATTATAGTCTTGCACTTTTTTTAATAAACTATTCATTCTTATTGCTTTTTGGGCACTTAATGTTTTATTTACATCTCTACTAGACAATGTAAACATTTTATCTAAACCTGTAAGAGTTCCATTATTTTCAACACTTTGTTTAAATGTTTTTGTTAAGTTTTCATCTTTTAAAATAACATATAAAATTTGAGAAAGTTTACTAAGATTTGTATCATTTGTATCTACATAATCTACACTAAAATCATCTAAAGTAGATTTGCCAAGACCTAAACCTGCAAACTTTGTTAATAACGAAGCGTTATCTTCCAAAAAAGTTGTAATGGGAGAAATAACTGTGCTTACACCATCTGAAACACTCATGTTTATATCAAATGATACATTACTATCCTCTATTACTCCACCCGTTGATGATATAGGATAAACAGGTTGATTTTTAAAACTATATCTACCATTTGCTTTATATGTTGCTACCTGACCATCTGCATCTCTCACTGTTGCATTTTTAATGTAACCATCAACAACAGTAACTTCAGTCACACCTGATATACCCTCTGTTCCAGATGAACTTCCTGAACTACCACACCCAACAAAAAACATTGCAGTCACTAAACTTACAATCCCTACTTTTACTTTTGAATTCATATTTCTTCTCCTGATTTACATTTACTAAATAATATCATTATTAATATTATATTATAGATAATAACTAACTATAATATATAAAAATAAATTATCTTTGCATTTTTATTTTCTAAGTTTCTTAGTTATATTTACAAATATCACTATTAGTACTACTTGGATTTGTTACGCTCCAAGTACCATCTATGTTTACTACTATATTTACAGCGCAAGTTCCACTATATGTTGATATAGTAGTACCTGCTGCTAGTATTTTTGTTTCTCCTGCTCCTATTGTATTTACTGCTGCTGTATTATTACCACTTCCATCACTCCCACAACCACTAAAAAATAGTGTTGTTAGTAGAGTTAGTGTGATTATTGATATCTTTTTCATTTTAGTTATCTCCTTTTATCATAAGTTTTCCAGTTGATGAAATTGTTGTATTTATCTCTATAGTTCCATCCTTTTTTACTATTACTGTACTTCCAAGAGCAAATTTATCTCCATTTTCTGTATCGATTATCTCAATACCAGCTTTTTTAGGAACTGTTTCTCCCTCTTTATTTGTAGAGATAGAATATTGTATACCGTCAACTGTTACATTTGTATCAACACCTTGAGATGAGATCGTAGTAGTTGCATTTTCAAGATATGAGATCGCTCTTGATACAAGATCATTTTTCCTTACACTATGTTGAGCTTTTATATCTCCACTTGCTTTTCCCAATACTTCTATATTTGTTATATCTCCATTCTTAGCATCAACTAGAGAAACAGATGTATTAAGATCTCCATTTGATTCTTCTTTTACAGTAGTACCTATTACTTTTGAGATAGCTTCTACATCTCCAATACTATGCACTGTTCCATTGAGATCTTTTTTTATTTTTCCGTGACTAGTATTTTTATCGATAGAAGTTTTATCTTCAACAACAAGTTTAAAGTATGTAGATACATTTTTATCATTAGTGTCTTTTCCAAATACTTCAATAAAGTATTTCCCTAATAATGAACTATTATCATCAATACCATCTTTTACACCAAATACACCTATACTACTATCTAACTCTAACCAATCTGTGATATTGTTATCTGCTTTTACTTCACTAAAGCTATAGCTTGATACATTTTCAAAGTAGCTAGTGATATTGAGATCAAAGTCTTGTGTATTGTTTACATCTATGAGTTGATCATCTATTGTTTTTAAAAGTTTTGGAGTTGTTGTCACAGGTGTTGTATCTACTGTATAGATATCATCACTTTCTAACTCTTTTTGATAAAAGCCTACTATATCTCCATCGTTATTTACTTCATATACTATAAGGTATTTGCCTGATTGGGCACTTGGGATATTTGTTCCACTTGTGTATGGTAAACTTCCCAATGGTGTATCTTCTCCATAAATTCCATGGTCAACCTGTGTGTTACTATACATATATTTTAGAGTATTTCCAGATTTTGGTGTATATGTTACTTTTGTTGTGCCATCTGCACTTCCTTTTTCTATAACTGGTGTAAGTATTTGTGCTTCACCTTTTACTATGATTTTGAAGTTATGTTCAACTTCATTTGTACCATCGCTTAATACTAGGCTTATGTTATGTTCACCTACATCTGAGGCAGTTGGCGTTCCACTTAGTTTTGTGGAAGCGTCTATTTTTCTAATTTTATTATTAGAAGAGTCTGCAACATATACATTTCCACTACTATCTACTGCTACGCCTGATGGATAGTCAAAAGTAGCAGATGTGCCAGTTCCAGCTAAGGTTGTAACAACTCCACTTGGATCTATTTTTCTAATTTTATTATTGGAAGAGTCTGCAACATATACATTTCCACTAGAATCTACTGCTACGCCCTTAGAAGATTTAAAAGTTGCAGATGTTCCGTTTGCATCAGTTGAACCTTCACTTCCACTTCCAGCTAAGGTTGTAACATTTCCACTTGAATCTATTTTTCTAATTTTATTATTAGAAGAGTCTGCAACATATACATTTCCACTAGAATCTACGGCTACTCCATAAGGAAAATTAAAAGAAGCAGATGTTCCGTTTGCATTAGTTGAACCTCGACTTCCACTTCCAGCTAAGGTTGTAACATTTCCACTTGAATCTATTTTTCTAATTTTATGATTATTCCTATCTGCAACATATACATTTCCACTACTATCTACTGCTACTCCATAAGGATTATTAAAAGAAGCAGATATTCCACTTCCATTAGCTGAACCTTGACTTCCACTTCCAGCTAAGGTTATAACATTTCCACTTGAATCTATTTTTCTAATTTTATTACTAGAAGAGTCTGCAACATATACATTTCCACTACTATCTACTGCTATTCCATGAGGATTATTAAAAGAAGCAGATGTTCCATTTCCATTAGCTGAACCTTGACTTCCACTTCCAGCTAAGGTTGTAACATTTCCATTTGAATCTATTTTTCTAATTAGATGACTACTATAGTCTGCAACATATACATTTCCAATACTATCTACTGCTACTCCAGTTGGTAAATTAAAAGAAGCAGATGTTCCAAGTCCATTAGCTGAACCACGAATTCCACTTCCAGCTAAGGTTGTAACTGTAGTATCTGAGATTAAACTAAGCCAAGATGGTAAAGTAGTTCCATCTTTCACACTCCAATTTAAATCATCCCCATCAGCATCACTTCCTAAAAGTGTATAACTATACTCACTTTCTGCATCAACACTTGTGATATCAGTGCTTGTAATTGTTGGGGGTACATTACGCAAAACTAATATGAGATGTAAAGTTGATTCTTTTTGAATATTATAATCACTTAATGTTCGACCATTTTCAAGCTCTTTTCCTGCAAAAATAAGTTTTTGTTGCTCTGGAGGCATTCCTTCTTTATCTTGTATTTTAGCTTTAACATTTTCTATGCTATCACCAGCTTCTACATCTAAGGTAATAGTTTTTCCTGTTAGAGTTTTAACAAAAATCTGCATAGCAAACAGACTATTTGTTAATAGCATTACAAAAAAAATAACTTTAATTGTATTCTTCATGTTCTTTCCTTTTTTTTATAGTTTTTGTCTTTACTAAAAGATTGTATATAAAACTTTTGTCAACTTTAGGCAAATCTTCAAGTTTTTCAATAAATTTTTTATATTTACTATTATTCTAACAAACTTCTGACGGAATGGTGACGGAATTTTGAGAAATTCTAAATTTTAACATTTAAACAAAATTGAAGCTAAAAAGCTCAAATTGACAAAAGTTGCCAAAAGTTTACTTTACAATAGATGCAAAGAAAGGGAAAAAACAATGAAAACAATAAAAAAGAAAATATTAGCACTCAGTACCATAACAGCAATAGCCCTAAGTGGATGTGGTTCAGGATGTGGTTCAGGAGGTGGTTCAGGAGGTGGTACTCCAACAGTTACAGGTGTTCTAGCAGATGGAGCCATAGGAAATGCAAGTTATGAGTGTGATACAACTACTGGGTTTACAAATGTAGATGGAGAGTTCACTTGTCCCGTTGGTTCTGCTGTAGATTTTTACTATGGAAATATCAAACTAGGTGGAGTAGATAAACTCCCAGATGATAAGATAGTTCTGATTCAAGATGTATTAGATGTAAATAGAAGTGAGGTAAATAATCCAGAAGTTACAAGAATGGCAGTATTTTTACAATCACTTGATAATGATGGAGATCATGACAATGGTATATATCTAGATCCAAAGATGATAGAAACTCTTGTGACTGATAAAAAAGATTTTACAGAGTATGATGATTCACAAATTGAGAACATCATCGATACAGTTATCTCAAATGAAACAGATAATAAGAATCTACGGAAAGTGAACAAAACAACAGCTCAAACAAACTTACAAAAGACTACAGACAATGTAAAAGAATATGGAACTATAGATGGTGAAGTAGATGATACATCAAATTTAAGTGATGATACAACAGCACCAAACAAACCAACATCTAAAACAGACCTAGATATCACAAGAGATAATAGTGAGGAGGTGATAGTATCAGGTGAAGTGGGAGCTAAAATATTTATAGATGGTAAAGATACCAACAAAACTATAGGAGAAGATGGTACTCAAAGTATAACTTTAGATACAAGTGGAGCAAATGGAACTAAAACATTTGATATAACTTTACAAGATAGTAACAATAACACAAGTGGTTCAACAACTGTAACTATCACTAAAAAGTCACCTTGTCTGACACTATCAAGTATCAACTACAATGGAGCAATACTCGCAGACACCAACTATCTAGGACTAGGAACTGACTATAATCTTACAGTAGAATTATCAGATACTATTACAAGTGCAGGACTAAATATATCTGCTAGTTCTGATACAAATGCAACTGTAGGAACACTTTCAACTCCAAACGATACAAATGTAACCTTTTCTTATAATGCACCTGCATCTTTAATGGGAATGGCTGATTACAATACTTCAGATACACTATCTATCGTTCATGATGGTTGTCCTGCTATCACTGCTAAGGTACCATTGTACAAAAAATATGTTGCACCATTTACAAAAGATGAATTAATTACTTTGATTAGCAATTATACAACTGCTTATAATTCAGACCCAAATTCTGCTTCTACATTATCTTTAGCACAAGATATTATCAATGCCGATATTTCACAGATAACAGATATGTCAGGTTTATTTTCAAATTTATGGACTTTTAATCTTGATCTAAGTAAATGGGATACTTCCCATGTAACAAATATGGATACTATGTTTTATAATACAAGAGCATTTAATCAAGATATTGGAGATTGGAATACTTCTAATGTAACGGATATGACTATGATGTTTGAGTATACAACAGCATTCAATCAAGATTTATCAAACTGGGATGTTTCTAAAGTGATATACTTCAACAAAATGTTTGATGGTGCAACAGCATTCAATCAAGATTTATCAGCTTGGGATGTTTCTGATGTAGCAGAACATCCAGATTTTTCTACTAATTGGGGTGGTGGTACTGAGCCTACTTGGTATGTAGCACCTATTACTAGAGCTGAATTAGATACTTTGATTAGTGATTATACAACTGCTTATAACTTAGACCCAAATTCTGCACAAACATTGGAATATGCACAAGAGATAATCAATGCAAATACTTCCCAAATAACTGATATGTCACGATTATTTTTGAGTAAATCAACTTTTAACCTAGATATAAGCAAATGGGATACTTCCAATGTAACAGATATGAATGTTATGTTTGCTACTGCATCTACATTTAATCAACCTTTAGACTGGAATACTTCTAATGTGACAGATATGAGTTATATGTTTAAAGGTGCATCTACATTTAATCAACCTTTAGCTTTTGATACTTCTAATGTGACAGATATGAGTCAGATGTTTCAAGATGCAACTGCATTTAATCAACCTTTAACTTTTGATACTTCTAATGTAACTACCATGTACAATATGTTTGATGGTGTAACAGCATTTAATCAACCTTTAACTTTCAGTGATACCTCTAGTGTAACTAATATGAAATATATGTTTCAAGATGCAATAGCATTTAATCAACCTTTAGCTTTTGATACTTCTAGTGTAACTGATATGTCTTATATGTTTAAAGGTGCAACAGCATTTAATCAACCTTTAGATTGGAACACTTCTAGTGTAACTGATATGTCTTATATGTTTAAGGGTGCTACAGCATTTAACCAATCTTTAAATTGGAACACTTCTAATGTAACAACTATGAAACAAATGTTTATTGAAGCATCATCACTTAATCAACCTTTGACTTTTGACACTTCTAGTGTAACTACTATGAGTGGTATGTTTACTGATGCAACTGCATTTAATCAACCTTTAACTTTTAGTGATACTTCAAGTGTAACTAGTATGTACAGTATGTTTAGAAGGGCAACAGCATTTAATCAAGATTTATCCACTTGGGATGTTTCTAATGTAACAAATCATACATATTTTTCTGATAGTTGGGGTGGTGGTACTGAGCCTAATTGGCAATAATAGAAGTTAAATAATACAACCTACACACAACTACAAAGGTCAAGTAAAAAGTAGAGATACTTTAGCTTGACCTTTTTTTAAAACATTAAAACCTACTTTGACTCTAACACATAGCCATATTTAAAACACGATTTAATCAAATCTTTTGTTGTTTTTTTTCTTACTCTTTTTGCTAATGAAAAAATAGCGTCTTGTGAGTATTCTTCTACATTATACACATAGTTGTGTATCTCTTCATAAGAAACGCTGTGGTTCAGTTTCAACACAAGTATCTCTACAAATGCTTTTTCATTGTTTGTGAGTTCTATTTTTTGTGTTTCTAACTGTAAAACTTTACTCTCTTGATTCCATTCATATCCATGGTTTAGTGCCATAAATCTATTTTTTATAATTCTATTTTTTGCTTCTAAAATAGATTTTTTTAGTTCATTCATTTGTACTGGTTTGATAAGATAACTTGATAAATTTAAAGGAATCACTCGTAAAAAATCTTCTGTATTTGTATGTGCCGAAAGTACTATAATTTCACAATAATGATTTGTATCCCTTATATCTTCGATAAGTTCTACTCCAGTAAGTTTTGGCATATTTATATCTGTAAGTATTATATTTGGTAAGTTTTTCTTATAGATTGCTAAAGCTTCTATGCCATCCTTAGCTTGATAAATTGTGTCACAAAATATCTCCAAATACTGCACCAACCTATCTAATAATTTTGGTTCATCTTCAACGACAAGTATTGAAATAGTGTTCATAGTTCAATCTCCTTTTTTAAGTAATGATGGTAAATTTAGCACCATTGTTTGTATTTTTTACACTTATATCTCCACCCATACTATTTTGAATAATATTTTTTGAAATATACAGCCCTAGTCCTGTCCCTACACTTTGATGTTTAGTAGTTATGTATGGTTCAAATATTTTTGGAAGTAACTCTTCTTTTATTCCACCTGCATTATCTTCTATACTTAATACAATTTTATCATTGAATTTTTCAGATTTTATATAAATTATTTTTTCCTCTTTTGTTGATAGAGCGTGTATAGCATTTGAAAGAATAGAGATGAGTACTTGAACATATTCATCTTTTAGTCCAAATATTTTGTCAGATTCATTTATATCTATTTTCGTTTTTATCTCACTTTTATAAAGAGTATTACCTATGATTAACAATGCTTTGTCCACTGCTTCTTTGACATAAAAATCCTCTTTGATTTTGTTTGGACGAAAATATGTCAAAAAGTCTTCCACTGTTTGAGACATATGTAAAAGATTTGAATCTATATGGTCCAATTCATTTGTAAAGTTTTCATCAGACAATTTACCCAATAATTTTCTCTCCCTTAATATTCCTGAAGAAACACTAATCGTAGCTAAGGGTTGTCGCCATTGGTGGGCTATATTTGCTATCATCTCTCCCATATCTGCCATTTTCGTTTTTTGTAAAAGTAAAAGCTGTGATTCTTTTTTTTCATCTTCCATAACTTTAAATTTATAAGAGAGTAAATAAGAAAGCATCAATGCCTCAAGTATGATACCAATCCCCACACCATGATATGCTATGTAAGAATAATCCACCATTCCTAGATAAAATAAAATCGCATAGATATTAAAAATCAAATAAAAGATATGAGCAAGTAAAAATAGCTTTATCATTTTGTTCTTTTTTCTATAAATACTTATACCAATCCACAAAAATACTACAAGAGTATAATTTAGTACCAAAGATAAAAGCTGGATAGCTTGTACAAAATCGATAAGACCATAGATAAAATTAGCTAGTAAAATTACATTCATAATATTCAAAGCTTTATGTTCTGTTTTATAGTACTGTTTTGTATCAAAAACAGCTTGTACAAAAAGAGCCAAAAACATAGGAATAAACATCAAAGCAAAGTTAAACTTAAAAGGGATAAGTCCATAAATATGGAAATAATGGGCAAGTGAACCATACATATAAAATATCCATACCGTAGCACAAAATAGGTACAATGAATAGTATAAATACTCTTTATATCGTGAAGAGAAGTATATAAATAAATTATAAATAGCTAAAGCTAAGAGTAAACCCACAAATAATATTCCATCTACTTTTTGATAAACTAAATAGTTATTAGAATTTTTTTCATTAAAGATAGAAAAACTGTAAAAATGATAAGCAGGTGTAGTTTGATTTATATATATTGTTTTATATTCTTGTGGTTTGATTGAAAATTGGAAAATAGAATCAGCACCATACATATCATCTTTTACATCATCTGCATAGATATTTAACTCTTTTGTATTTAGAAGATTATTTTGATTGTCTACTTCAAAATACCGTATATCTAAAAAAGTGTATCCTAAATCTTGATGTAAAAAAAGATTTTGTGTTTTATTTGTTGTATTAAAAAGTTTTACTTTTACCCAAGTATTTGTAACTTTTGCCCCTAAAGTATCACTACTTTTACCTACTTTAAAATTCATAGAAGCTATATCTTCGAATTTTAACTCACCCGTAGTATCAATAAAATACTCAACCTCAAAATTTTCAATACTCACCTCATCAGAATCTATAGTAACTAGACTCTGGGCAAAACTGAAGTTAAAAACCAATAAAAACAACCATATAATTCTCATGAACCAACTTTAATATAGAATTTACTATATGATACCAAAACATTGTCGGAACGGTGACGGAAATATAAAGATTTTTTTATGGTATAATAGTAATAAATTGTATATAGGTTATTTTAATGAAAAAAATATTTTTTATATTCTTGCTTTTTACAAATATTGTATATGGACAAAGTATAAGCGTAAATCATATAGAAAATATTTATGACGATTTTGAAGTAGCATATTATAACGATCAAAATAGTTCACTTTCCATAAAAGAGATATCACAAAAAAACTTCACAGAAACAACGACAAATAAATTTGCCCTAGGATATAAAAAAGGAACTATTTGGTATAAATTTTCTATTTCTAATAACGCTAATACTACAAACTTCATACTCTCTTTAAATGAGCATTTTTATGAAAAAGCAAATCTATATCATTATGAAAAAGGATGGATCAAAAAATCAAATAGTGTTTTTACCCCCTTATCGCAAAGGGAGATAAAAAATAGTAAACTATCATTTTCTCTTAATCAAAAAACAAATACAACACAAACATACTATCTAGAACTAAAAGGTAAATATGCTTATTTTGGAGATATTACACTTTATGAAAAAGAGTCTTTTTATTTTGACAAACAGATAGATTCAAATACTCTTTATTTGATTTTATTTGGTATTTTGATCATTATTATTATTTTTAATCTTTTCTTATATTTAAAAATAAAAGAAAAAATGTACTTATATTATGTGGGATATAGTTTTTTTAATTTAGTATTTGTGATAAATATAAGTGGATTATTGGCATATCTAAACTTACAGTATTATTTATATGATTTACAATTTTCAGCTGCATTTATGGTAGGATTCTTGATACTTTTTTCACAAGAATATCTAGAGATAAGAAAACATTATATACTTATGGATAAATTACTTAAAATCTTAACATTTGTATTTTTTGTTATAGGATTTTTAGTTATTTACTCATATCAACCTTGGAATAAAGTTATCAATAATCTTTCAGGTGTAGTTACTATACTCCTAATTATTTTAGCCATTCTTGTTTGTTTTAAACAACATCAAAAAACAAAATTATACCTTTTAGCAATATCTATATTTTTTACTTTTGTGATATTTTTTACTTTTATGGTTTCAGGTATTTTAGAATACTCCTTTCTTACACGATATGGGTTTGTGATAGCTCTTGTTTTTGAAGCAACTATTTTTAGTCTGATGCTTGCAAATCGTTACCATAATTTAAAAGAAACAAATGAATTGTATTTAGAGATAGAGATAAAAAAACAAACAAATGACCTTGTTTCTTTGAACAAAAAACTTAAAAGTTTAGTTCAAGAAAGAGAGTTACTACTCAAAGAAGTGTTACATAGAGTGAAGAATAATTTTCATATTATCATAGGAATTTTATGGTTTCAAAAAAATAAAGTACAAGATAAAACAATTTTTAATGAACTTATAAATAAAATAAAATCTATGTCAAAAATCAATGAATATCTTTACAAATCAGAAAATATAAATGAGGTCAACACAATTGAATACCTCAATGAAGTAATAGAGTTAGCAGCTAGTTTCGATACAGAAAAAATAACACTCAACACCAATATGGAAAACTTAACAATAAAATTTCATGATGCGATGTCATTGGGAATAATAATAAATGAACTTATCACAAATAGTATAAAACACAATCAACACTTAAAGAAAATCGATATTCAAGTCAACCTTAGCAAAAAAGCAGGTGTTTTAAAGTTGGAACTAAAAGACAATGGTCATGCCTTTGATATGAAAAATTCAGAAGGTGGTATAGGACTACTACTTATTGAAGAATTTTGTGGTAAACTTAAAGAATCTGAATATAGATTCACTTTTGAACAAGGAAATATTTTTTTATTGAGGTTTAAGTATAATGAAATTTAATAGCGTACTCATAGTAGAAGATGAAATAATAGCGATGCAATACCTCAAAGGTATTTTACAATCTTTTAATATTGATTCTATTTTTGAAGCTAAAAATGCTAAAGATGCAGAACATATCATCAACTTAGTAAAGATAGATTTAGTTTTTATGGATATCAATATACAAGGTGTAATCGATGGAATAGAATGTGCTAAAAGACTCAACCAATCTTACTTTTTACCCATTGTTTTTACTACAGCACATAATGATTCAGAAACGATAAAAGAGACAAGTCAAACAAATATCTTTGGTTATCTTTCTAAACCTTTTGATGAAAAAGATGTTGAGATAGCTTTGAGCATTGTTAATAAACTTCTTCAAAATAGTAAAACTAAACATATAAACCAAAATAGAATTATTGTAACATTAGATTCACAATACACCTATGATTTAGACACAAAAACTTTATTCATCAATCAGATTCCACTTAAACTTACAAAAAAAGAGATAGATATTTTATACTTATTTTGTACTAATATCAATAACAATATCTCTTATGAATCTCTCAAAGAACTTATTTGGAATTCAAAAGATATCTCAAACTCTACAATTAGAGATACTATTTCACGAATAAAAAAGAAAACACCAAATCTAAATATTGAAAATATTATCAACTTTGGATATGTTTTAAAAGTATAATAATAAGATTAATAGTGATCAAATATATCTTAAATTTTTAGTTTGATTAAAAACTATACAGATTTATATTTGCAATAACTATATACATAGTATATAATATACAAAAAAAGGATATTAAATGATTGAAGAGTTAATAAACAAAAAAAGAATCAAGATATTTTTTCAACCAATTATTTCTATAAAAAATAAAAATATTTTAGCATTTGAAGCACTTACAAGAGCGTATGATGATAATGGTGATTTTATATCTCCAATGTATCTTTTTAAACAAGCTCAAAAAGAGAACTTAGGAAATGTTTTAGATTCGTATGTAAGAGAATTAGCACTTGATAAATTTATATCCTATCACAAGAAAAATAAAGAGATTTTATTGTTTTTAAACTTTGAGTCTTCATTTATTGATAGTGAAGAGTATTATAAATTTATAGATATTGTAGAGAGTAAAAACATCTCCCCTAAAAATATAGTATTAGAGATAAAAGAAGATGAGATCAAAGATAACACTGCTATTAAAAAGTTTGTTGATTTATATAGAAAACATGGTTTTATAATTGCTATTGATGATTTTGGAACAGGTTATTCTAGTTTTGATAGACTTGCTTTGATCAAACCTGATATCGTAAAAATAGACCGTTCAATTATATATGATGTTCATGAAAATTTCATAAACTCTGAAATACTACATGCTGTATCTAAAATGTGTCATAAAATTGGTGCAATTGTTCTAGCAGAAGGGGTTGAAAAAAAAGATGAAATACTTAATTGTATGGAAAAAGATATTGATATATTCCAAGGGTTTTATTTTGAACGACCACAAGATATTATTGACTGCAAAATAGAAAAAGATATTTATAATTCCATCAATGATATAGGGGACAACTATACAGAAAGAATACACAATGTGATTGATCAAAAAAGAGTTACTTTAACAAATTCGGAAAACTTATCGCATAAAATAATTGAAGAATATAATAAAAATGCTCATAATTTAGAAGAGAAACTAAAAAATATCATCATAAACCATAGTCACTTAGAAGCAATATATAAAATTGATTTTCATACAGGATTACAACATCAAGATACTATTATTAATATTCAAGATAGTATTTTATTTAAACCAACACGAGATAATCATGACCATAGCTTAAAAGAGTATTATTTCATCGCAAAGAACTCTTCAAGATGTAACTATCTTAGCACAAAATATATTTCAAAAGCAAGTGGTAATATGTGTCGTACCTATTCTACTATTGTAGAGATTAAAGATACTAAATATATATTGTGTTTAGATATTGTAACTCACTAAAAAGGTAAAATATGCAAGAATTTATGCAAACATATAAAACAAATAGTGAAGATATCAACAAATTTTTAACAGAAACTATTCGTAATGTAGGGGAGTTACATCTCAAAGAATCTGATAATTTTAAAAAGCTTTTTAAAATATTTCCATCATTGGAACTAGCTTATTTTTGTGATAGTCAAACTTTAAATCAAATTTCAAATAATATTTATAGAACAAAAATAAATACTATGCAAATAGGTAGTAATAGACAATATCTTCTAAATAAACTCCACTTTAATGAAAATGATATCTCAGTTTCTCAACCATACATCAGTAGTGCTTCAGGAGCTACTTGTTTAACAGTTGCAAAACAAGAAGGTGATAAAATCTATTTTTTTGATTTTAAAATAAATCAACTTCTACAAAGATTGGGTCTTGTTGAAGTACATAAAGAGTTCAATATACTGAGTAAAAGTTTTTATTTTATTACTGCATTTGTGATGATGCTTTTAGCATTATTTGCAGTGGGTTATTCATTTTTTGAATTTATAAATTCGATTTTTTATAAACCAGGTCTTTCTATTGAGTCAATTTTCAAACCAGTTATAGCTCTTACATTAGGATTGGCTGTTTTTGACTTGGCAAAAACAATACTCGAACAAGAAGTGGTGTTTAAGAGCTATTCTAAAAATAGTGCTTCTGAGTATAAAGTTCTTATTAAGTTCTCTGTTACTATTATCATCGCCCTACTCATAGAATCACTTATGGTAGTGTTTAAAATTGCTATTGATAATTACTCCCAAATGATACATGCTGTATCACTTATAGGAGGTGTTTCTTTTTTATTTATCGCTTTAGGTTTATTTATATATTTCACTAAAAAAAAGAATTAACTTCAATTTTTTGTGTTGTATTTATCAGGAGAAGTAACAAAAGCTAACCATCTTAATAAAAATAAGAACAGTAACACTCCTGAAAATATTAAAATATGATAGTTAGGTGTACTTCCGAAAAGAGTTTCTATACTATCTATTTTGATCTCATTAATTTTAACAACATTAACGATTAATTCTCGTAATGTCAAAATAATAAAAGCATCAATAAGTATCCGTATTTGCACTCTTTTTTCTCTTAAAAAACTCATTACAGCACGCACAATTTCAAGCATAATTATAAAGTATAAAAGATATATAATGATATTTATCATACTATTTGTACCAATAGCTATCACAAATAAAACACTTGCCAATATCAATTCTATATAAAATTTATTGTAGAAAAAAGCTCTAAATTTTCTCATTTACATCCTTTTGTAAAGTTATATTTTTCGTATTATAACTAAATAATGTTATTTTATTTGTTACTAGAATGTAATTTTTGTTATAATACTTACAACTTATTAAAAAGGTAAAATAGTGAAAAAAAAGATAGAACAAGCAAAACTACTCCTTGATGCATTGCCTTACATAAAAAAATTCAAAAATGAAATTTTTGTTATAAAATATGGTGGTTCTGCACAAATAAATCCAGAATTAAAAGACAGATTTGCCCAAGATATTGTACTTCTTTATATGGTAGGGATCAAACCTGTTATAGTACATGGTGGTGGAAATAAAATAAATTCAATCTTAGATAAGATGCAAATACAAAGTGAATTTGTAGATGGGATGAGAGTTACAGATGAACAAGTTATGGAAGTAGTTGAGATGGTTTTAGCTGGAAACATCAATAAAGAGATAACTACTTTGTTAAATGTTCATGGTGGAAAAGCTATTGGTATTACAGGAAAAGATGGTGATTTTTTAATAGCCAAGCCAAAAGATAATGGAAGATACGGACTTGTTGGACAAATTACAGATGTAAATAATGAAGTCGTTGAAAACCTGCTAACAGAAAAATTTATCCCTGTTATTGCCCCTATTGCATCTGGGAATGAAGTAAATCATCCGGGATTTAATATCAATGCTGATCTTGCAGCTAGTAAAATTGCAGCTTCATTAAAAGCTAGAAAAGTAATATTTATGACAGATATAGCAGGAGTTATGGATAAAGATAAAAATTTATTAACAACTCTTACTGAAGATGAAATCAAAGCATACAAGAAGGATGAAACGATTACAGGCGGTATGATTCCAAAAGTTGATGCTTGTTTAGAAGCTATTCATGGTGGAGTAGAAAAAGCACATATCATTGATGGAAGAATTCAACATTCATTATTATTAGAAGTATTTACAAGTGAAGGTATAGGAACAGTTATCAAACAATCTTAAAATAAGGAAAAAATATGGAATACCCAAAATTTACTCAAGAACACAAATCGCTTATGGCAAAATATCTTACAAAAGATGTTTTTGAAAGTTTAAAAGATAAACAAACAGAAAATGGTTTTACTATTTTGGATGTTGTTAACTCTGGTGTACAAAACCCTGATAGCGGGATTGGTGCATATGCAGGAGATAAAGAATCTTATACAACATTTGGCGAGTTTTTTGACCCTATTATAAAAGAATATCATGGTTTTACAAAAGAAGATACACACCAAACAAATTTAAATCCAGATGATTTACAAGCTGTAAATCCAGATCCAGATAATGAGTTTATTGTATCAACAAGAATTAGAGTTGGTAGAAATTTAGATAAGTTTCCATTAGGACCTGCTATTTCTGATACACAAAGAAAAGAGATTCAAACTACTGTAACAGATGCTCTTAACTCTTTAAATGGAGAGTTTAAAGGTCAATACTACTCACTAGATGATTTAAGTGATGAAGATAGAGATACTTTAATCAAAGATCACTTCTTATTTAAAGAGGGAGACAGATTTTTAGAAACTGCTGGATTAAATAGAAACTGGCCAAAAAATAGAGGAATATTCCATAATACTGATAAAACATTTTTAGTATGGGTAAATGAAGAAGATCAACTGCGAATTATATCTATGCAAAAAGGTGGAGATATAAAAGAGGTATTTACACGACTTATCAATGCTATTAAACATTTAGAAAAAACTATGGCATTTTCATTTTCAAAACACTTAGGATATATCACATCGTGTCCTACAAACTTAGGAACTGCTATGAGAGCTAGTGTTCATATTGCTGTACCAAAGTTAGCAGAAGATATGGATAGATTTAAAGAGATTACAGATAAATACCACTTACAAATAAGAGGTACAGATGGGGAACACTCAAAAAGTACTGGTGGAGTTTATGATATCTCAAATAAAAGAAGATTAGGTGTAACAGAAGTACAATGTGTTCAAGATATGTATGATGGTGTTGTAGAGCTAATCAAAATAGAAAAATCATTATAACAATTACTTATTAACACTTAATTAACACCTTAAAGATAAAATTCAAAAATTACATTTTATCTTTAAGGAAAATCAATGAAACTTTCAAAAAACAAGTTTTTACTCTCATGTATTTTACTCAATTCACTTAATCAAATTTATGCAAATGATACGCTAGGAACTATAAGTGTATCATCTTCAACTATTGATGACAAATTCAAAAACTTAACAACAAAAACCTCAAGTAGTGCAATAATAAGCTCAGCTGATATTGAAAAAATAAACCCCACTAATATTGAAAATATATTAAATACTATACCTGGAATTACAGCATCAAATGTTGGTAATGATAGAGTTAAAATACATATAAGAGGTATAGATAATCAAATGTACATGGGTGAAAATCCTGGTGTTGCTGTTGTTATCGATGGTGTACCTGTACAAGAAACATCGGGAAAAATAAATTTAGACCTTGATAATATTGATTCTATAAAAGTTATAAAAGGTAGTGCTAGTTATCTCTATGGAAACGATGCTATTTCAGGTGCGATTATTATTACTACAAAAAGAGCTAAAGGTATAAATAGCTCAAAAGTAGAAGCAGAAATGGGTAGTTTTGGTTTCAAACGATTATTAGCTGGAACAAATCAAAGTTTTGAAAATGGAGCTTTCCAATTGCAAGGAACAATCAGAGATACTGATGGTTACTGGGATGATGCATATCTAAAACACAAATCAATTAATGGAAAATATCAACACTATCTTACAGAAACGAGTGATATAACATTTGGTGCAGATTATACAAAAAGAAAAACAGGAGACGGAACAAGTATCCACGGAGAATCAAATGCGAAATCAAATCCTACAAGTAATAATGAGGTGTCATATTCTGGATATCATGATACAACATTATTAAAAACATTTATTACTTACTCAGACGATATAGATGACACTTCTAATCTTATGATAAATCTTTCAAGATATAAAGATGACACGACTAATCTTTATTCACCAATAGATCTTAATAATGACGGTTTAGAGGA
This sequence comes from Arcobacter sp. 15-2, assembly GCF_047159865.1. Lineage (GTDB taxonomy): Bacteria > Campylobacterota > Campylobacteria > Campylobacterales > Arcobacteraceae > JAIOSF01. Next base: position 1,762,586 of record NZ_AP038804.1, on the reverse strand, counting down.
GAGTCATAGAAATAAGTCTGATGAAGAATGGATTCAAAATACTTTTAAAAGTGAGTATAGAAAATCATTTGATAAAGTTGCAATTATGGCAGGTGTGAATATTGCTAGAAACAAACAAGAGAATAAATCTAATGCCCAAACTAATTATAAAAATGGTTATGGTCCAAGTGCTACGAATGTTAAAAAAGGTGATATTGTTGGTAGTTCGCACAATGAAGAGGATATCAATGCTATTTATCTAGAACTACAAAACCACTTAACAGATCACTTAACTTCAACAATAAATTTTAGACACGATGATATCAAATATAATTACAAAAATAATCTTGACAAAACGCTCAATACTACACCCTCTTATAACGCCAATACCTATAGAGTTGGGTTGAATTATAAATTGAATAACAATCACAATATTTACACAAGTTATGCAACAGGTTTTAGAGCACCAACAGCTCAACAAATAAGTGGGAATATAGATAAACTCCAAGCAGACCCAACACTTGATATTCAAACAACTTTAGATATAGAAACTACAAATAACATAGAGATTGGAATTACAGGAGATATTTCATCATTTCAATATGATGCATCTATATATCAACTTGATAGAGAAGATTATATAGGTATACGAGCAGGAAGTTATATGTGGTCATCTGATGATGATGCCGATAAATCAGTTGGAAACCTTGGAGATATGAGAAGTCGTGGTTTTGAATTAGCACTTAATAGTGATCGTTCTAAAATGGTTTCTTTCTCTATTGCCTATACCTATTTAGATGCAAAGTTCAAAAAATATTCTATCAACCCAAATGATGGAGGGAATCCCCCAATAGATTTAAGTGGAAATATAATTCCTAGAACCTCTAAACATACTTTAAATCTAACGCTTGATTTTAAATTGGCAGAAGGTCTTATTGTATCTCCAGAACTTATAGCAAAAAGTAATTATTTTGCAGATGAAGATAATAAATATAAACAACCTGGATATGAAGTTGTAAATTTAAGAACACAATATAAAATAAATAACTCACTAGAGATATTTGGAAAAATAGAAAATCTTTTAGATAAAGATTATTATCAGTTTATTCAAGTTGGATACAACAAAAACATGGAAGATGCTACTATTAGAGTTGCCCCATCACGAGCATATTATGCAGGTTTAAGATATAAATTTTAGGGATAATGATGATTGAAAAAAAAGAAAAAAAAGCTTTTTGGGATATTTACAATATCCCTATTTTAGGTTTTGTATTTAAAAACAAAATATTTATAAGAACAATTCAAATTCTTACTTTAGCACTATTTATTTATGGCATATATATGGGATTTAAGGAACCGACAAGTGAAAATATTTTCACAAAAAAATTGTTTTGGGGATTATTTTGGTCATTTTTTATTGTTGTATCATTAACTAGTTTTGGAAGAATATTTTGTGGTATTTGTCCACATGGATTTTTAGGAAAATATATAACTCAATTTGGTCTAAAAAAAGATATGCCAAACTTTTTAAAAAATAGATTTTTAGGTATTTTACTGTTATTTTTTGGATGGTGGGCTATATATTATGCAGCCCCAGGTTTTTGGAGAGTTCCACTTGCTACTGCATGGTTATTTACAGTGCTTACTCTTGTAGCTTTTATTATGTACTATTTATATAAAGATATGAGCTATTGTAAATATATTTGTCCTATTGGAACACTTTTGAAATCATATGGTAAAATTTCACCAACTTTTTTAAATACATACAAAGAAGACTGTAAAGATTGTAGAACTTTTGAATGTGCAAAAGCCTGTAGTTATAATCTTAAACCATTTACTTTTAACAAAAAAAACTCTATGGAGGATTGCACTTTATGTATGGATTGTAGTAGTGCTTGTGATGCTGTTGCTTTTAATTTTGTAAAACCATCTAAAACATTATTTGAAAAATTCAAGTACCAAAAAGCTGAAGTTTGGTCATTTATTCTCATAACAGCAGCTATCAGTATCACTATGGGCTTTCATCATGGATTAAATAGAACTGCCATTGCAGATGATTTTATTTGGTCAAAAACAGCTTTATTTACAGAAAAATATATCACCTTCGGTACACTTGATAGTGTAGGTATATTTGCATTTATTTATGCTGTATTATTTTCTATAATTATTGTTTATATTGGAATGTTTATCGCTAGCAAATTTTTAAATGTTTCATTTGAAAAAACATTTTATACTCTAGGTTATGCTTTTGCTCCATTGTTTATTATAGGTGGGCTAGCTCACCTTATTAGTGCATTTAGTACACATAATTATGCTGAGATTGTAAATGGATTTATTTATGGATTTGGACTTGAAACTTCTAATGTAGAAAACCTATCAAATAGAGGTGACAAGTGGTTAATGTTTTTACAAATCATACCTTACATCGCATCATTATGGGCTTTTTTAATTCTTTTTAAAAGGTTGCAACAATTTAATACCTCAAAAATAAGAAAAACATTTGCTTTTATATTTGCATCTTCTTTAATCCTATTTTATCTTGGTCAAAAAATTTATACTGGTTATGTATTTAAAACTTATGGAGTAAAAAAACACACATCACATCACCAACATAAAGCAACACATAAATAAAATTTAACACTTCATTAACATCTGATGGATATAATATATCAAATTAATTTAATTGGATGTTAATAAATGAATATAGAGTTACTTCAAAACATTGTAGATTATGGAATTATAGGTATTCTTATATTTATGAGTTTTTTATCAATTTGGTTTTATATTGAAAGGTTACTTTTTTTTAAAGATCTAAAACTTTCAAACTACAAAGACAAAGAACTTTTAGAAATAGAGATCACAAAACATATAACAATCATATCTTCAAATGCTTCAAATGCTCCATATATAGGTCTATTAGGTACGGTTTTTGGTATTATTCTTACATTTTATACAATGGGTATAAGTGAAAATATTGATGTAAAGATGATTATGAGTTCACTTGCTCTTGCACTAAAAGCAACAGCAATGGGACTGATTGTTGCGATTCCTTCTATGATATTTTATAATCATTTAACAAGAAAAATTGAAGTCTTGGTTGCTTTATGGGAAGTAGAAAAAAAGAGATAATATGCAAATTAAGAAATTTGATTCAATAAATGTTGTCCCTTTTATAGATATTATGTTAGTACTTTTAGTCATTGTACTTACTACAGCAACTTTTGTTGCGCAAGGGATGATTCCCGTAGATTTAAGTACAGCAAAAAGTTCTTCAAAGCTTACAAAAAATGACACTTTGACAATCACTATAAAAGAAAATCAAAATATATTTTTTAATAAGACTAAAATTTCAAAACAAGATATAGAAAAAAATCTTTTAAAATATAAATCAAATACAGCTATAAAACTTAACTGCGATAAAAATCTAAAATTTAGTGAGTTTATTTATCTAGTAGATATCTTAAAAGAAAAAAACTTTACAAATTTAAACATAGTGACAAAATATGAATAGATACATAAAGTCGTTTTCTATTGCATCTATTTTGTATGTAGGCATATTTGTATCATTTTTATACTCATTTGAAAATAATGCTCCACTACAAAATAAACAAACAAAAAGTGAAGAGCTTGTCAAATTTACAATCATACAAGAATCTGCCCCAAAACCTGCACAAAAAATGGTAGAAAAAAAACCAAAACCAATTATAAAAAAAGTAGTAAAAAAAGAAAAAACTACTAAAAAAATCAAACCCATTGTAAAAAAGAAAAAAGAGATTATTAGAAAAATTGTTAAAAAACAGACCATAAAAAAAGAAAAACAGGTGAAAAAAGTCATTCACAAAAAAAGTGAAACTATAGTAAAAAAACAAATTAAAAAAAACAAATCTACAGTAGTAAACAACAAAAAACATTTAGAAAATAGCCATCAAAAAAAGATGATGCAACAAAAATACTATTCAAGTATAAAAGAAGCAATCAACAAAAACAAATCTTATCCAAGAGTAGCAGTAAAAAGAGGTATAGAAGGGATAGTTGAGATTCAATTTACTATTTCTAAAGAGGGGAAACTCTTATCTTTTCATATTATAGAGGGAAAAAGTGTATTTAAAAAGTCTATTTCAGATGCTGTAAAAAACAGCTTTCCGTTAACACCTCCAAAAGGTATTTTAACTTCCAATAAAAATCTTTCTTTAAAAATTGATTATCGATTATATTAATACAATATTATTATTGTATAATCTGCGTTATTATCAAAGGAAATGACTTGTCAGAAAAAAAGCAACGAAAAAAAGAACAAATCATACAATGTTCACTAGAACTTTTTTCAAAAAAAGGTTTTTATAACACTACTATTCCAGATATTGCAAATGCTTTAAAAATGAGTGTTGGGAATATGTATAATTATTTTAAATCAAAAGATATTTTAGCAAAAGAGATTATACGATTTATATCTATTTACTTAGGAAAAAAGCTAAAAACTATCAATGAACAAAATCTAAATACAGAAGAAAAAACAAGAAAAATAGTTGAGATGTACTTTACTATTGCAATAGCACATCCTGAAATGATCGATTATTTTCTAAGAATTTATTTGTCAAATAGAGAAATATTTACAGATGGTTGTGAGGGGATGATTTGTGTAAATGAGTTTGTAACTGAAATTATGATCTATTTTGAAGAGGGTGTAAGTGCTGGAGACTTAAGAGATCAAGATTTTTTTAGTGCTTTTGGACTTTTTATGGGATATCTTGGTGGAATGGTTTTTTTAAAAGGTGAAAATATATTACCTAAAAATCTAGATGAATATATAGATGATATTTCGTTCAACATATATAAAGCATTGAGTGTATAAAAATAATGAAACAAAAAGTGAAAGTGTTGTGGATTACAGGTTTAGCTTGTAATGGAAATACACACTCCTTTTTAAACTACCCATATTTACAACAATTTTTAGATGATTTTGAATTTATCTATCATCCTATTATAGATTCACAGTATTCATTAAAACAGATTGTAAATGAAACTATCTCTTGTGATGTGTTACTCATAGAAGGATCTCTTTCTCCTGAAATTTTAAAAGCAGATAAAAAACTTGATGATATTATTTTTAACTATGCAAAGGTTGTTTCAAAGATAATCACTGTAGGTACATGTTCAACTTTTGGTGGAATATTTAGGCAAAGTGAATACGAACATGTCACTGGGTTACATTTTGATGAGAAAAAGGAAGTAAAAAGATTTCATACATTAAAAAATAAATCGGTTAGTATCTCTGGTTGCCCTATTCACCCAGAACTATTAGTAAATACTTTATATTCAATCAAAAATGAGATAAGTTTAAAACTTGATGAATATTTAAGACCAAAAGAGTATTTTGCATATACCATACATAATGGTTGTACAAGAAATGAATATTTCGAATATAAAGTTGACAATCATCAGTTTGGAAAAAAAGAAGGATGTATGTTTTACGACCATGGTTGTCAAGCACCATTTACTCATGGAAGTTGCAATAAAATTTTATGGAATGAGGTTAACTCAAAAACAAGAGCAGGACAACCATGTATGGGATGTACTGAGCCAGACTTTCCAAAAGCAAATCTTTATGAAACCAAAAAAAATATGGGAATCCCTGCAAACCTTCCACTTGGTGTTGCAAAAAGAACATATCTTACATTAGCTGGAGTAACGAAAGCATTTACTATAAATCGATTAGAGAAAGATATATTTGATGATTAAATTAATAGACAATAACAAAGAAATCCACTTTTGCCAAAACTTATGATTGAAGAGATTAGAGTTTAGTATGCTAAATAATAACCGTTATACAAATAAAACTAACAGTCTAATACTATGTACTAACTGTTATTTAACTAATTTTAAAGAAAATCTTAGTTATAATTTTTCTAACACACCCCCTCCACCTCTTCATAATGTGCCAAAGAGAGGGTTTTCTTTATGATAGACTTCAAAAACAAACTACAAAATATAAAAAATCAAAAAAACTTATATCAAAAAAAACATAAAACTTTCGATGAACAATTAAATATATTAAAACAACGAAAACTTATCATATCAAATGATTCTTTTGTATTATCAAAACTACAACATATAAACTATTATAGACTAAGTGCTTATTTTTTACCTTTTCAGTATCCAAAAAATAGTGAAAATAAGAATATATTTTTACCAGATACTACTTTTGAAGATATTTTATCTGCATATTATTTTGATACAGAATTAAGAAAGATAATCTTTGAAGCAGTAGAAAGTATAGAAATATATTTTAGAACTCAAATCGCTTATTTTCACTCTCTAAAATATGATGCTTTTGGATATTTACAGCTGCAAAATTTTAGAGAAAATAAAGCAGATAAATATGATGAACTCCAAAAAGATATTTTAAAGGAAAAAACTCGTTCAAAAGAGTTTTTTATAAAACACTTTAAGAAGAAATACAACTCTGTAGACTTACCTATTTGGAGTGTAGTTGAAATTATCTCTTTTGGGAGTTTATCAAAGTTTTTTATGATATTAAAAGAGGAAGAACAAAACCAAGTTATACAAAATATAAAAGGTATAAATAAACTAGTTTTTTATAAATGGTTTCATGCTTTGTCAAGTGTTAGAAATATTTGTGCTCATCATAGTAGGCTTTGGAATAGAACTTTAGGAGTGAGTTTTGAAGTACCAAAAGATTTTGCAGCTTTTGAAGATATAAAAAAGAGTAAAAACAAAGTATTTTTTGCATTGAGTGTAATAGAGTATTTATTGACTTGTATTGGTGAAGATGAAATAGAGTTTAAAACAAAAATCAAAAATTTGATAAACAAATACCCAAAAGTAAAACTTGAAAGCATGGGATTTATACAAAACTGGAAAGAAAATTCTATTTGGAGAGATGATGAATAAAATTAAATTAATAGAAAAAATAGAAGGTGAAGCAAAACTTCACTTTAGTTTCAAAAATAAAAAGATAGATTTTGTGGAGATAGAATTTTTACAAACAAGAAGTATAGAAAAAATACTTGAGGGTAAAAATGTACTTGATGCCTTGGTGATAAATCCTCGTGTATGTGGTATTTGTGGACATGCACATCTAATTGCTACTGTTGAAGCTATAGAAGATTGTTATGAAAGCATAGAGATATCTGATAAAGCTAAAATCATCCGAGAACTAACTCTTAACTTTGAACTGATTCAAAATCATTTTAAGTGGTTTTATTTTACAGTATTGCCACTATTTGGTTATAAACAAGCAGTTTTAAAAGCTGCACTACCTTCTCAAATTATGAGTAAAGCCATAGCCGTGATTGCTGGTCAGTATCCACATAATTCATATGCCCTTCCTGGAGGAGTTGTTTGTGATATAACAAATATGGATGTAATGAAAGTATCACAATATATAAGAGAAACACAAAAGTTTTTTGAGAATAACATTATTGATATAAATGAAGATATATTGGAGTGTACAAATATAGATAAACTTTTTAATCAAAAAGGTGACTTATCACAGATTTTGGACGATATCATTAAAAATAGTTGGGAACATTTAGGAAAAAGCTATGATAGATTTATTGCTTTTGGAGAAAATAGTTATTTTACAAAAGGAAAATCTCTTAAAACAAGAAGATTCACAAATATCTCTCTTGATGAGGTAAAAGAGTTTTCGAGTAAAAATTCATACGCTAAAAATGTTACTTTTAAGGATAAGTATTTTGAAGTAGGACCGCTAAGTCGTACAATTATTAAGAAAACACCTTTAATAAAAGATTCTCATAATAAATATGATGACAGTATAGTGAGTAGAATAGTAGCACGAGTACTAGAAATCCCGCAATTATTAAAACACTCTCAAGAGTTAATTAAACAAATAAATTTAGATGAACCATCATATATAAAACCAAAAATAGATATTTCAAAAATAACTTCAACAGGAAATTCAGCAGTTGAAGCTGCAAGAGGATCTTTAATTCATAAAGTAGATATAGAAAATGGAATCATAAAAAAATACGAAATTATAACTCCAACACAATGGAATCTTTCCAATGGTACACGAGAAAACCAAGGTATTTCACAACATGCAATGATTGGCTTACAAGATGAAAAAATAGCAGAAATTGTTTTCAAATCATTTGATGTATGTTCTGTTTGTACTACTCACTAATCAAATAACTTTTACTTATCTTTTTTATAAATTAACACTAAGGGTAAAAATAATTTTACCTTATAATAAAATATCTATTTAAGATGTTATAAAGAGGAAATTTCTTAATATTAGTTCAATGAATGACTATTCATTTACTTTAATGAATAATAAAATTAAAAAGGACTACTTATGACAGATAGAAGAGAAGCCTTAGCAACGATGTTTACTGCTAAAGGTTCAAAAGTCAATACGAATCGTGGTGATGCTTATTATGATAAACTAAAAAGTGAGATGACTACTAGACTAACCGAATTAGAAAATACTCCTGTAGCAAATAAGATATCAATAGATGGTGTTTTAGATTCTGAGGGTTTAACAAGAAGAGATTTTATGAAATGGGCAAGTGCAGCCTGTGCGATGCTTATGCTTCCTCCTACATTTACTCCACTTGTAGCTAATGCAGCTGAACTTATGAATAGAGTACCAGTAATCTGGCTTGAACTCCAAGATTGTGCAGGTAACTCAGAAGCTATTTTAAGAAGTGATGCTCCTACAATAGATGAACTTATTTTAGAAACTATCTCTTTAGAGTTTAATGAAACTCTAATGGCAGCAGCAGGTCATGCTGCTGACGAACATCTTGAAGAAGCGATGCATACATTTAAAGGGAAGTATTTATGTGTAGTTGAGGGTTCTATTCCTTTAGGAATGAACGGTATGTATGGAACTATTGGGGCTCACGCTGAAACTTTTAAAGAACATTTAATAAGAGTTGCAAAAGATTCAGCAGCAGTAGTTGCTGTTGGTACTTGTGCTACATTTGGTGGTGTTCCAGCAGCTGCTCCAAATCCTACAAATGCTGTTGGTGTTCAAGATATTATTAAAAATAAACCTATTATTAATATCCCTGCTTGTCCTGCTAATCCTGCAAATATCACTGGTACTATTTTACATTTTGTATTAACAGGTCAAGTACCAGAACTAGACCATTTAAATAGACCAAAATTTGCATTTGGTTACCGAATCCACGATAACTGTGAAAGAAGAGCACATTTTGATGCTGGTGAATTCGTTGAAGAATGGGGTGATAAAGGTGCTGAAAACAATTTCTGTTTATATAAAATGGGTTGTAAAGGTCCTATGACATTTAATAACTGTTCAATTGTAAAATACAATAGTGGAACAAACTGGCCAATTGGTGCAGGACATGGATGTATTGGGTGTTCAGAGCCACAATTTTGGGATAAGTTTGCACAAGAGCGACCAATGGCAGATACACATTTCAAAGCACCAACAGGTGGAGTAGAAAAAACTGTAGATGAATTTGGTTTAGGATTATTAACAGCAGCTGGTATAGGTATAGGAATTCATGCAGCAGCAAGTATAGCAGCTGGAAAAAAAGGTGAAGACTGTTAAGAAAAAGTGAATAGTTTCACTTTTTTAAGTATGGAACTGAAGTGTTTATGCGATGTATGAGCATATATGTAAGAAAAGAGGAAAAGAAATGAGTAAAAAACATATTATAGTTGATCCAATCACAAGAATTGAAGGTCACTTAAGAATAGAAGCAGTTATAGATGAGAATAATGTAATTACTGATGCATTTGCAAGTTCTACTATGTTTAGAGGGATTGAAACTATTTTAAAAGGTAGAGATCCTAGAGATGCTGGGCTTTTAGCTATGAGAATTTGTGGTGTTTGTACTGGTACACATTACCAAAGAAGTATCGAAGCAGTTGAACATGCTTTTAATGTTGATATTCCTAAAAATGCAAGATTAGTAAGAAACTTAATTCAAGGTGCTTTATATCTTCATGATCATGTTGTGCATTTCTATCATTTACATGCTCTTGACTGGGTAGATATTACTAGTGCACTTAAAGCAGACCCAAAACTAGCAGCTGCTGAAGCTTTAAAATGGACTGATACACCACATGGTGCAGGTGAGGGAGATCTACGAACTATTCAAGAAAGAGTTGGAAAGTTTGTAAAACAAGGAAGACTAGGAATTTTCTCAAATGCTTACTGGGGGAATAAACATTACAAATTATCTCCTGAACAAAACTTAATTGCAGTTGCTCATTACTTACAAGCTCTTGATATGCAAAGAGATATGTCAAAAATGATGGCAATTTTTGGTGGTAAAATGCCACATCCACAATCACTTGTTGTTGGTGGTGTTACTTGTGTTCAAGATATTAAAAATCCTGCAAGAATAGCGCAGTTTAAATCTCTTTTAAATAAAACAAATAACTTTATAAAAAATGCTTATTTAGTAGATGTTCTTATGGCTGGTACTGTATATGCTGATGAAGCTTTAGATGGTACTGGTGCTGGACTTAAAAATTATATGTCGTATGGTGATTTTAGATTAAATGACAATGGTTTTTATAATTCTGAACTATTATTTCCTAAAGGTGTAGTTTTAAATGGAGATTTAAGTAAATTATATCCTTTAGACCAAACAAAAATCACAGAAGATGTTTCTCATGCTTGGTACGAAGGGAAAGAGGATAAAGGTTTACATCCTTATGAAGGTGAAACAATTCCTAAATATACTGGACTTGAAAAGAAAGCAGATGGATACTCTTACTTAAAAACAGAAGAGAAATATTCTTGGATTAAGTCACCATTATATGATGATACAAGAATGGAAGTAGGTCCATTAGCAAGAATTGCTGTAGGTATTGCAGGTGGAGATGAAAGAATCACTAAATATGCAACAAAATTCTTAGGAAAACTTGGTAAAACATTAGGTTTAGGAAAAGCTGCACCAGCAAGTGTTATTTTCTCAACAGTAGGTAGAACAGCAGCTCGTGCAATCGAAACAGAACTTATGGGTGATGTTATGATGGATTGGGTTGATGAGTTAGCTGCAAATGTTGCAAATGGTGATTTAAGTACATGGACTGAATTTGATTTTGATGCAGTTTCAAAAGATGCAAAAGGTTTCGGTATGGCTGAAGCTCCAAGAGGTGGTTTAGGACACTGGGTTGTTATCAAAGATGGTAAGATAGAAAACTACCAAGCTGTAGTTCCTTCAACATGGAATGCAGCACCTAGAGATTATAAAGGAAGATTAGGTGCTTATGAGTCATCTCTACTTGGTACTAAAGTAGCAGATCCTGAGCAACCTCTAGAGATTTTAAGAACAGTTCACTCTTTTGATCCTTGTATCGCTTGTGCTGTACATATCGTAGATACAAAAGGTAGAGAGCTTAGTAGTTTTAAAGTAAATACATCTTGTGCTGTTTAAAAGAAAGGACACATTATGAGTTATAAAAAAATTGAAAGGATGACAGCAGCGATGAGAATCAACCACTGGGTGGTTGCCATTTGTATGGTAGCTGCTGTGGTAACTGGTCTTTATATCGGTCATCCTTATTACCAAAGTTTTATAGCAGATCCAGCTGTTGATAAGTATGTAATGGCTTGGAATAGATGGGTGCATTTTATTGCTGCTATTATTTTTGATGTAAGTAGTGTTGTTGTTGGGTATTTATATTTCTTCTCACGATTTGAAAAACCGTATAAAAAACTTATTCCAAATGGTTCAAATATCAAAGAATTTTTTGAAGTTTTATTAAATCTAATCACATTAAATAGAAGAAAGAAATTTGATAGTTCACATTCTGATAGTTTTAATATTGTATTTTTTACAGTATTTCATCTGTTATTAGCATGGATGCTTTTAACTGGATTACAGTTATATGTACATGGATTAGCTTCAGGGTTAAGCTCTATAGGAGAATGGTGGCCTACAATGTTACATCTTATTACTGATTGGACACTCATCGTAACTGGTGGAACAAATGTAGATGTACGAATGGCACATCACGAATCTATGTATTATATACTTGCATGGGTTATGTTTCATATCTATTACCAAATATGGAGAACAGTATTCTGGAAAGAAGCGGATGTCTCTATTGTTGTTGGTGGATCAAAATATGTAAAAAAGGATTAATTTCCTTTTTTGCACATAGATATTTTGAATGAGTGAATAACAATGTTCATTCATTTAAATTATTTAAAGGAACTATATTGAAAACTGCAATAGTCGGAGCTGGAACGGTAATATACCAAGATGAGGGTGTAGGTGTTTTTGCTGCAAAATATATAGAAGAGAATTATACATTTGACAATAACGATGTAACAATGGTAGATGGTGGAGTTTTAGGATTTCAACTTATGGTGTATTATCAAGAGTATGATAAAGTGATTATTTTAGATACGATTACGATGGATGATGAGGTTGGTTCTATTTATAACCTACCATCTGAAGAGTTACTTGGTCTTGGTAGTTATAAACAAACTGCACATGAAGTAGAGATTATCGAGATGCTTGAAATTTGTTCACTACTTGAAACTATGGCTGAAGTTAATATTGTGGGTATTGTACCTGAAGATATTGAAACAGTTGTTGTTGGTCTTACACAAAAAATGAGAGATAACTTTTTTAATTTAGTAAATGCTGGACTAGGAGAGTTAGATAAAGCAGGAATAAAATATACTAAAAATGAAACAGAGGTTACATTAGATACTATTATTGATAGTTACTCTAATCCAACTGCACAAAGATTTGAAGGCGAACAATAAAATGGCAATAGTACAAAAGATACAATATAACAGCGAAAATAAATATTTTGTAGGTTTTTTACAAAATATGTTAGACGAATCATCTTTAAATGGAAGTGTATCTCAAAATAAAAATGAGATAGTTTTAACAATAGATGAAACAGATGAAAAAGCACTTGCTACTTTTGGTGAATTAACATCGACTTATTTACCACATTCATTATTTTTAGGTGAGATTAAAACAACACAAGAGAATATCTCTATAAATAGAAGTAAAATAGTATCTACTAATTATGATATCTCATTATGTGCAAGATGTCTAGAAAGTCTCCAAGACCCAAGTAGTCAAGACTATTTAAATGATGCTTTGCTTTGTAATCATTATAGTAATTCACCTATAGATAATACTCCTGATTATAATACTTTTACACCGAACTTTAGTGAAGGTTCAACACTTTTAGTTGTAGATCCTACGAAAATATCTGACCTTTTTATCATCACAAAAGATGAGCATCAAGCTTTATTTTCTATAGAAAAACCAACTATCAAAGTAACTATTAAAGATGAAGAGTTAAAAGAACTTACTGGTAAAAAGTTTATCAATATAAAATCAACATATAATATGAAAAGTACATTAGCTGCTATTAATGCAAAAGATAGTGAACTTTCATATATCTTTTTTAATGACTTAAATCCATCAAAAGTGGTCGTAGTTCAAAAAAATATTTCTATAGTAAGAGATAGTAAATTTTCAAAAAAATTAGAAAATCTTAATGAAGACAAAGTATTAAATAGATTTTTAAATATTGTTCAAGAAACACCAAATACAAAAAATGCAATAGGTGCGAACTTAAGTGTTAAAAATGGAATTTCATTTACAGTACTAAATGAAGTAGCGAATAAAAAAGTGATTAATTTTGAAGAATTTAATTTAAAAGAAGTATTACTTCAAATGTTAAATGACCCAATACGAAATAAACTTATCAAAAACTATGCAGCTAAGTTTCCTCACAAATATGAAGATCTAAAATCAAATGATTATGACGTTTACGGAACGTTATGTGTATTATTAGATTTAGATGTGAAAAATTTTGAGAGTTTAAGTGATAAAGCTTTAGAGTTCCATGGAAATGGTGGTCTTAAAATTGATATGAATTTTAATGATGATGGTTTTGATTATAGTTCACTTTTAGGTTCTGTAATTAGTTTTAAACTAGCAGACGTAGATACTCATTATTTAGCTTACTCTATTTTTGAAGCGTATGGAGATATGACTATATCAACACTTAACCAACTAAAGAAAAAGTTCAAAATAGATAACTTTGTGATGATGGGTGATATGTTTGAAAATAGTATCATATATAGTAGAATTTTGAGTAAATTCCAATTATCAAATCCATTCTTCTCAAAAGATATTGCGTTTGATGATTAATATAAATTTATAACTAATTAGAAATTTAGTACTATACACTAAATAGTAAATGAGGTTATATGCTTAGATATCACTACACAATAACTGGCACCGTTCAAGGTGTCGGTTTTCGTCCTTTTATATATAAACTTGCATTAGAGCTAAACTTATATGGTTTTGTATTTAATGACTCTACGGGTGTAACTATAGAGGTTGAAGGTACTTCAAATAGTATCGATAACTTTGATAAACTCATCTATGATAGACTTCCTCCTCTTGCTAAAATAGACACTCTTTTAAAGAATCAGATAGAAATAAGAAATACTAAAATTTTTGAAATAATAGAAACTAAAAATGATAGTAGTAAAACTACAATAGTATCTCCTGATGTTAAAGTATGTGATGAGTGTTTAGAAGATATCAAAAAAGATGGAAAATACAAAAACTACTTTGCAATAAACTGTACAAATTGTGGACCAAGATATAGTATTATTAAAACTATTCCGTATGACAGAGTAAATACCTCTATGAATGATTTTCAGATGTGTAAAAGTTGCGAAGAGGAGTATCAAGATCCTCTTAATAGAAGATACCATGCCCAACCAATCTCTTGTAATGATTGTGGACCTATACTCACACTCAATAATAAAAACCATCTTATTTCAGATAATCCAAAAGAGATATACACACAAACAGCGCAGTTTATAAAAAATGGAAAAATTCTTGCAATCAAAGGTATTGGTGGATTTCATATAGTATGTGATGCTTCAAATACTCAAGCAATCCAGAAATTACGAGAATATAAACATCGTCCTTTTAAGCCATTTGCTATTATGTGTAAAGATCTAAATCAGATAAAAAGAATAGTAAAACTAAATCAAAAAGAGCAAGAGATTCTTATCTCTAAAGAGGCTCCTGTAGTTGTATGTAAAAAAATTAAAAATAGCGATAGGATGTTGAGTGAATTAATAGCACCAAAGATAGATAGAGTAGGATGTTTTTTACCATATACACCTTTACATCATTTACTTTTTGAATCGTTACAAAATCCAATAGTTGCTACAAGTGCAAATTTAAGTGGTGAACCCATTATCACTTCAAAAGAAGAGATAGTTTCAAAGTTACCTTTTATTGATTATATAGTAGATTTTAGTCGTGAAATTATCAATGCTGTTGATGATAGTGTTGTTCAAGTTATAGATAATAAGATACAACTCTTAAGAGCAGGTCGTGGATATACTCCTACAGTAATAAAACTCAAAAAGAAAATAGACAAAAAGATTTTAGCCGTTGGAGCAAATGCTAAAAATACTATCTCTATTGCTTTTGATGATACCATTATAGTTAGTCCTTATATAGGGGATTTGGATTCGATAGTGGCTTTTGAGTATTTTAAAAGAACAGTTGAAACTTTTAAAAACTTTTATGATTTTGAGCCAGATATTATAGTACATGACAAACATCCAAATTATGAAACAACAAAATGGGCAAAACAACAAAATATTCAGCTTATAGAAGTACAACATCACTTAGCACATATCTATGCTACAAAAGCAGAATTTACACTTGAAAATAAAGAGTATGTAGGTTTTAGTTTTGATGGAACTGGATATGGGGAAGACAAAACTTTATGGGGTGGTGAAATTTTTGTAAATGATGAAAGAAAATATCACTTTAAACCTATAAAACTTTTAGGTGGTGTAAAAGCGATAAAAGAGCCAAGGCGTGTTGCCCTTTCTATGTTATTTGAAAAGTATACTTTAGATGAGGTATTAGCTCTTGATATTGATACTGTAAACTCATTTAAAGATTACGAAATAAAAATGCTACATAACAGTTATATGAAAAACTTAAATGCACCATTGAGTAGTTCTGTTGGAAGAATATTTGATGGTATTGCAAGTTTAGCTGGACTTTTACAAATTCAAAGCTATGAAGGTGAAGCTGGATTATTATGTGAAAAAAATTATTTTAATGACAGTGACTCTTTTGAGTATGAGATAACAGATGGAATGATTTTTATAGAGTATGATTTTTATAGTAAAACTATTGTAACTCAGTTTATAAACACTCTTCATAATATTATTATAGATATATCATTACGAGAAAATAAAGAAGTGATTTTATCTGGGGGTGTTTTTCAAAATAAAACTCTTTTAAAAAAGACAACAAAAACCTTATTGGAAAAACAAATTACACACCATATTTCACAAAAAGTACCTTTAAATGATAGCGGGATATCTCTTGGACAAATATACTACTTTCTGCATCATTTATAACCTGCCATTTTAAATAAAATTTTTTCTTGCTCTTTTACAGAATAATTAAATTTAAATTCAATCTCTTTTAAATAGTAAAAAAAGTTTTCCTTATTTATCCCTTTATATTTTACAATTGATTCTTCAAAAAATATCCAAAAACTCGTGATGATATTTTCTCTTTTTTGTATTTTTGATATTTTATTCATCATCATAAATTTTGAGAACTCCTTAAAATAACTCTCCTCTATCCCATCATCTAAAAACTGATTTTTGTATCGGTGTAGATTTGGCATAAGTAAATTGTAGACTTTATCTTCATAATTAAATGTCATAAAGTTTATCGCATCAAAAATATTTTTTTTTACTTTTTTTTTACTTTTTTCTAGGTAGATATATTCGTCATATTCAAGAACCTCTTTATTATGGTATAGTTCCTCTAAATAGGAAGCAATGAGTTGTCGATATCTCTCATATTTCTTTTTCACGGTGACATAGTTTAGATTGTGATTTTGTACACATTGGTTGGCTGTATTGTTTTCACAAAATAGATTGATGATTTTTTGTTCAAACAAAATCTTTTTTTCACTAAATTTACGAAGACATTTGGCACATTTTTTTTGTGTCGTATTTAATGTATAGCTGATATTATGGTTACAATATGGGCAATTCATATATAAGTTTAACACAATTAGTCCCAAAAATATATAAGAAATAGAGTAATTAATATTGTTTTTATAAAATTGCGTAAAAATACAACTATATAAAGTGAAAGGTCATTCATTATGAATAAAATTACTTCTCTATTAATAGGTGCTTCGATATTTGTACAAGCCCATTTTTTAACATTTTTACCAAGTACAGATAATGTAACAAATAAAAAAGAATCTAACATAAAATTGGATATCTCTTTCATCCATCCCTTTGAACAAACAGGTATGACAATGGAAAAACCTGAAGTTTATCTCAATAGTAAAAAAACAGAACTCTCTTTAAAAAAGACTACAAAGTTTGAACATAAAGCATGGGAAAGTAACTATACGATAAATATGCCAGGTGTTTACAAATTTTTCGTACAGCCTGTGCCATATTTTGAGCCAGCAGAAGAGAAGTTTATTTCACATGTTCCAAAAGTTATTATTTCGTCGTTTGGACTTGAAGATGGTTGGGATGAACCTTTGGGATTAAAATATGAGATTATCCCTATGATCAAACCATTTGGACTGTATGCTGGAAATTTATTTCAAGGTAAAGTATTACATAATGGTAAACCTGCTTCAAATGTAGAAGTTGAAGTTGAATTATATAATGAGTATGGTTTAAAAGCTCCAAGTGATGCACATATCACACAAGTAGTAAAAACAGATGCTAATGGTGTGTTTTCTTTTACTATGAACCACAAAGGTTGGTGGGGATTTGCTGCACTTATTGAAGAGGGTGAGTTGAAACACAAAGGTAAAAACTATCCAATAGAAAATGGTGCATTGATGTGGGTAAAGGCTTACTAATATGCATATAGCTGATGGGGTACTTGGACTTGAAATAACAGTTGTAGTATCTGCTATTGCTTTAGTTGCAATGATAAAAGCAGTTAAAGAGCTCAAAAATGAAGATATATCTCTAACAGGTGTTGCTAGTGCTATGTTTTTTATAGCTTCTTTTATTCATATTCCATTTGGAGTGACACAGATACATCTAATACTTTTAGGGGTAATTGGTATTTTGATATCTTGGAGTAGTTTTGTAGCTATTTTTGCAGCCTTGGTTTTACAAGCTTTTCTTTTAGGATATGGAGGGGTAGTTAGTATCGGGGTAAATCTATTTATCATGGCGATGCCTGCTGTTTTTGTAAGTTATTTATATCACACTAGTTTTATACAAAATTTAAATGATAAAGTGAAGTTTTTTATAGTTGGATTTATGGGTACATTTTTTGCCACCCTATTTCTTACTGCTATTTTGTATTTCTCAAAAGAGGAATATAACTATGTCGCATTTTCAGTCTTTTCTGTGAATATTATAACTATGGTTATAGAGGGAATAGTAAGTATGTTTTTACTTCTGTTTATAAAAAAAGTATATCCTAAAGTTTTAAAGGTTTAGTTTGAAAAGTTTAGTTTTGATTACTTTATTTGTATGTTCATTATTTGCACATAAGGTAAATCTCTTTATTTCAAATGAAAATGATACTATAAATATATATTCATACTTTGCAAATGGAAAGCCATGTAAAAACTGTAAACTCATTATCAAAAATAATGATAATATCATCCTAAAAGATACTTTAGATACTAATGGAAAATATAACTACAAAGCAAAGTATCAAAATATCGAAGTAACTATAGATGCTACTGGTGGGCATATCGCAAAAGAAAATATTGTTGTAGGAACTCTAAAAGAAGAGGATATCCAAGTGCATAAAGAGAAAGAGAAAGCTTCAGAATATGAAAAAATAGTTTTAGGACTTTTTATACTTTTTGTATTTTTCTTTTTATTAAAAAGGTTTAAGCGATGAATAAAAAAGAATCACTCATACTTTTAAACTCATTTTTCTACTCATTTTTAGTAGCATTTTCAACTTTAGAATTTATATTTTTACTTCCAGTTTTAATCGCTTTATATTTTGAAAGAGAATATTTAGTAGTTATCTTTAAAAAGCTTATATTGGTAAACTTTTTTATAGTTGTGCTTGTGCTCTTTGTATCATTTCAAAATATAGATGAAGCTATAGTTTTATTTATAAGAACAAATTTAATACTTCTTTTTAATATAACACTTTTTCATAAATCAAAAGGTTACGACATAGTAAGAGGTCTTGATGCAGTAGGTTTTCCAGCAAAAGTTGTAAGTGTATTTTACTTCTCTCTTACACTTATAAATTTTTTAACAAAAGATTTTAAAGAGACAAAAAATACACTCAAATCAAGAGGTTTCAAAAGTAGTACATCCCTTTTTACATACCAAACATATGGAAATATTTTTGGGATGATATTTGTAAAAGCACTCAAAAAATCAGAAGATATGAGATACAGTATGGTTTCTCGTGGTTTTGAGAATAAGATATATTTTTTGAGTACTTCAACTATTGGAAGTATGCAAAAAATTCTATCTATTTCACTAGTGTTACTTTTAGGAAAGGTTTTATATGAGTTGTTCTATTAATCTAAGAAAAATATCTTATGTCAGTGATAAAAAAGAGCTTTTTAAAAGTATCGATTTAAATTTAGGTCATGAAGAAAAAATAGCGATTATCGGATCAAATGGGAGTGGCAAAAGTACACTTTTAAAAATTATAGCTGGGCTAATAGAACCTAGTGAAGGGTATCTTGAAATATTTCACAATAAAATAGAAAGTTTAAAAGCTTTTAATAAATATAGAAATCATATAGCATATCTTCCTCAAGATGTATCAAATCATTTTTTATGTCCAATAGTTATAGAAGATGTGATATTTTCTTTAAGAGCAAGAGGTGAGAATGAAGAGCAAGCTTTAGAAAAAGCAGAAAAGATACTTGAAAAACTACATATATCACATCTCAAAGATAGAGTAATATTTGATCTAAGTGGTGGCGAGCAAAAAATTGTAGCATTAGCGGGACTTTTGATACTAGAGCCAAAAATGTTACTTTTGGATGAGCCTACAAATGCCTTAGATGAAGAGTCTGAAAATAAAATTGTAAAGATACTGAACTCGATAAAAAAATCTATGATAATTGTATCTCATCATAAAAGTTTTATAGATAGTTTAACTCCAACAATTTATAAATTAGAAAATCAAAGTTTGACGAGATTAGATGTTGATGATAAATAAAATAGAAAATAAATTAAATTAAAAAAAGGAAAAAAATATGTGTAAAGATTGCGGATGTAGTATAAGAGGAGTAGAGTCAACTCACTCACATAAAGAGGAACATAATCATAACCATTCTCATGGAACAAGTAGTGAACATCAAGGTGCACACCAACACCTTCATGATAATCCTCAACTTAATGATAAAAAAACAATAGATATCATCACTAAAATTCTAGATAAAAATGACCACGAAGCAGAACATAATAGAGCACATTTTAATAATAACAATGTTTTATCTATAAATCTTATGTCTAGCCCAGGTAGTGGAAAAACAACATTGTTAGAACATCTATCAGATGTAGCTGATTTTAAATTTTCTGTAGTTGAGGGTGACTTAGAGACTTCAAGAGATGCTGATAGATTAAAAGCAAAAGGGATAGATGCTCACCAAATCCAAACGGGAAGTGCCTGTCATCTTGATGCTTTTATGGTGCATAAAGCATTACACCATATGGACTTAGAAAAAATCGATGTATGTTTTGTAGAAAATGTAGGAAACCTAGTGTGTCCAGCATCGTATGATGTTGGAAGTCACTTAAATATAGTACTTGTTTCCATTCCTGAAGGTGAAGATAAAATAGCTAAATATCCTGTGATGTTTAGGGCTGCAGATTTGATTTTATTTACAAAAACAGATCTACTTCCGCATTTTGATTACGATATCGAAGCCGAAAAAGCAACGGCTAGAAAACTCAAACCAAATGTAGATATTTTAGAAGTGAGTGTCAGCGACGAAGAGTCACTTAAAAAAGTAGCAAACTGGATTCAGTTCAAAATGGGATTAAGATAATGTGTTTATCAATCCCTTCAAAAGTAACTAAAATAGACAAAGAAACAAATATGGCTACAGTAGATACTATGGGTGTATCAAGGGAAGCTGCATTGGATTTGATGGAAGATGGTGATGTAAAAATAGGAGATTATGTTTTGCTTCATATTGGATTTGTTATGAATAAAATAGATGAAGAGGATGCGATGGCTTCTTTAGATACATATAAAGAGATAATAAGTCTCATGGATGAAGAGGAACGCCAGAAAGCTATCCTCGAGGATAATGAATCTCCTACTAAAGGTGCATAATGGAATTAGAACTTAAAAATCTTTATGATGATTTTAGAGATGCAGATACAATAAAAGCATACGCTAAAATGATTGCTTTAGATGCAGAAAAATTAGAAAAACCTATAAACATCATGGAAGTTTGTGGTGGTCACACTCATACTATTATGAAGTATGGTATTCCTCAACTCATGCCTCAAAATGTGAACTTTATCCATGGTCCGGGTTGTCCTGTATGTATCATGCCAAAAGAGAGAATAGATCATGCGTATGTATTAAGTATGCAAGAAGATGTGATACTTGTAACTCTTGGAGATATGATAAAAGTACCAGGATCAAATGGTAGCTTACAAGATGCAAGAGCTAAGGGTGCTGATGTACGCTTTGTATACTCTCCAATGGATTGTATAAAAATATCAAAAGAAAATCCTACTAAAAAAGTGATATTTTTTGCTATTGGTTTTGAAACAACTACACCTATGACAGCAGCTCTTGTAAATACTCTTATAAAACAAGATATACAAAATATCTTTTTACATATAAATCATGTGACAGTCCCAGAGGTGATGAAAGAGTTAATCGATAGTAGAGATATTCATGTAGATAGTTACAACAATCAAATAGATGCTTTTTTAGGTCCATCACATGTGAGTGTTATAAGTGGTAGTAAAATATATGAAGAGTTCCCAAGAGATTATAATCGTCCAGTTGTGGTTGCTGGATTTGAGCCAGTTGATGTGATGCAGGCTATATCTATGATAGTAAAACAGTTTATTGAAAACAGGTGTGAGTTAGAAGTGGAGTACAATCGACTTGTTAGTTATGATGGCAACATTAAAGCACAAGAGCTAATCGAGAAATATTTTGAAAAAACAGACCTTTTTAAATGGAGAGGTTTAGGAAATATTCCTAAAAGTGGTTTACGATTAAAAGAGGAGTATGCTAATTATGATGCAGAAATTATCTATAAAGATATTTTACCAATAGAAGAGATAGAAGATCATAAGCTTTGTATTTGTGGTGATATTTTAAGAGGGATTGCAAGTCCACCAGAATGTACTATATTTGGAACAGCGTGTAAACCTACCACACCTATTGGAAGTTGCATGGTAAGTAGTGAGGGAGCTTGTGCAGCTTATTATAAATATGGTAATCTTTTAAAGAAACAGTAAATAAAATCATAAATAGGAAAACAGATGAACAAAACAATAACACTATCAAATGGAAATGGTGGGGAAGAAAACAACGAACTTATATCTAAGGTATTTTATAAACATTTTAAAAATGACATTTTAGAAAAGAGTGAAGATGCAGCAATCATAGATGTACATGGTGGTGTGTTAGCGTTCTCTACAGATAGTTTTACTGTGAGTCCATTGTTTTTTGCTGGAGCTGATATAGGCAAACTTGCTGTTTGTGGTACTTGTAATGATTTAGCGATGATGGGAGCGAAACCTAAGTACTTAACTTGTAGTGTGATTATAGAAGAGGGTTTTCCTACTAGAGATTTAGACAAGATAGTAAAAAGTATGAAAAAAGAGTTAGAGATAAATGGTGCTGTTGTAGTAAGTGGTGACACAAAAGTAGTACCAAGAGGTAGTGTTGATAAGATATTTATAAACACAACTGGAATAGGTGAAGTTACAAAAAAAGGTATCAGCTCAAATTCTATAACTACAGATGATGTTATTTTAGTAAATAGAGATATAGGATGCCATGGCGCTACTATCTTTGCTGCCAGGGAAGGTATAGAGATGAGTAGTGATCTACAAAGTGACTGTACCTCTTTATATCCACAAGTAAAAGCTCTTGTAGATGCGGGTATAAATATAACAGCATTACGAGATGCTACAAGAGGTGGAGTAAGTGCTGTGCTTAATGAATGGTCAAAACAATCAAATATCTGTATAGAAGTAGAAGAACAATCTATCCCAGTAAGCAATGAGGTAAATGGTATCTGTGAGATGCTTGGTTTTGAAGCGGCTGCTTTAGCAAACGAGGGAACTTTTGTACTTGCTATTAAAAAAGAGGATTCTTTAAAAGCACTTGAAATTTTAAAAACATTTGAGACTAACTCTATGGCTTGTGAGATAGGAAAAGTGACAACTACACATCTACAAAAAGTGATCTTAAATAGTGCATATGGAACACAAAGATTTTTAGACACACCAAGTGGAGAACTTCTTCCACGAATCTGTTAGGACTATAGCTGAATGAAAATACTTTTAGTAGTATCTGGATTTAACTCTTTAACTCAAAGTGTTTTTGTAAAACTACAAGATATTGGACATACTCTAAGTGTACAGTATGCTATAGATGATGAGTCTATCATAAATGAAGTCAATAGATTTTCTCCTGATATTATCATCTGTCCATATGTAAAAAAGTTTATACCCAAAGAGGTTTTTACTAAAGTACCTACATATATCTTACACCCCGGTATTCGTGGGGACAAAGGACATCATTCCTTAGATCATGTTATACGAGATGATAAAAAAGAGTGGGGTGTTGTACTCTTAAGAGCAAATGAACATTTTGATGGTGGAGATATCTACAGTGAAGTAAAGTATAAAGTAAGAGATACATATAAGGCTTCACTCTATAGAGATGAAGTGGTAACAGCTACTCTAGAAGCTATCGATGAACTTTTAGTAAATATCCAAGATGAAAATTTTAAACCTATACCACAGTCAAGTACTCCTCTACATCATTATCTTACTACCCAAGATAGACAAATAGACTGGCAAAAAGATACTACTTTAGAAATTGTTCGAAAAGTATATGCTAGTGATAGTTACCCTGGAGTTTTAGATGAGATACTTGGAATTGAGTGTTATCTATATGGAGCTTGGGAAGAGGAAAAACTTACAGGGGAAGTAAAAAAGATACTAGCTAAAAGAGATGGTGCTATATGTTTAGGAACTATTGATGGAGCTGTTTGGATAACACACTTAAAAGAAAAAAATAAAGGTATCAAACTTCCCTCAACCTATGTCATGAAAGAGAAAATTCAAGGGGTAAAAGAAAATAGACTTCCTTTGATATTTGATATGTCATATAAAACATTTTATGAAATAGGAAGTCATAAAGATGGTGATGTTTCTTATCTCTGTTTTAATTTCCACAATGGTGCTATGAATAGTGAGCAAGCGATACGACTAAAGTATGCTTTTGAGTATTTAAAAGAAACGGCAAAAGTTATAATTCTTATCGGGGCAAGAGACTTTTTCTCAAATGGGATTCATCTTAATATCTTAGAAGATAGTCCAAAACAAGGTGAAGATGGCTGGAGTAATATAAATGCGATGAATGACTTAATAAAGTCCATCATATTTGCTAGTGATGTGATAACTGTAAGTTCTTTACATAAAAATGCAGGAGCTGGTGGCGTATTTTTAGCTCTTGCTTGTGATTATGTGGTGGGAAAAGAAAATACAGTTTTAAATCCACACTATAAAACGATGGGTCTTAGTGGAAGTGAGTATCATACTTATAGCTTACCTAAGAGAGTAGGAAAGGAAAAAGCTGATGAGTTACTGAAAAATTGTTTACCACTAAGTATACAAAAGGCAAAAGAGATCGGTATGATTAATGAGGTGTTTTCCCACAGCAATTATTTTGAAACTTTGCGGTCTTATGCACAAAGTTTAATTGCAGATCAAGATAAATATGATGATTTTATCTATAAGAAAGAGGACTATTTAGAAGAAAATAAGCAGTTTATAAATGATTGTAAAGAAAATGAAATCAAAGTGATGTATCCTGAGTTTTGGGAAAAGGAGAGTTTATTTCATAAACTTAGATATGATTTCGTATATAAAAAAGTTCCTACGATTACACCCAAAAGATTACAAATACAATAAAAGGAAAAAACAATGCATGAATATAGTATAGTACAATCGTTACTTAATAGTTGTGAGGAAAATGCAGAACAAAATAATGCGACAAAAGTGATAAAAGTTGTTGTTAAAATAGGTGTAATGAGTGGGGTTGAACCAGATTTACTTCAAACTGCTTTTGATACATTTAAAGAAAATACCATCTGTGATAACTGTGAATTTATTATTAATATACAAGCCATAGTCATAAAATGCAATAGCTGTAAAAAAGAATCTACTTTATCAAAAAATGAATATAACTGCCCACACTGTCAAAGTGTAGACATAGAAGTTCTTGATGGTGAAGAGATGTTTCTTATGCAGTTAGAATTAGAATAATCTATTCTTATTTCTCTATATTTTCTTCCTCTGATTTAGTTCGAAGCATTGTCATATATGGAAGTTTTCCTGGTAATTTAATAGGATTAACATTTCCACTATGTACAGATTCTAACTCTTTATCAGATTCTGTGATGATTTTATTAAATTTTATATAATATTTACCATCTTCTTTTTTATAAATAGAACCAAGCTCATTTTCTACCTCATCAATAGTTACATTTAGTGGAGCAAATATTTCTATTTCATCGTTTGGATATACTTTATATTTACATAAAAAATGATTTTCATCTGATTGCACTAAGCCTGTTACTTCATAACTTCCAGCACTTAAAGCATACTCATAGTTTTGTGTATCATTTTTATCAAATGGTTTATGTACAAGATATGCATCTGTAAATCCACGGTTTTTTGTAGTATTAAGTTCATTTTGATATGTTTGTGCTTCAAAATTATCAGCCTGTGCATCTTTTAAAGCCATACTATATGCATATGCTGTAACAGCAGCATAATAAGGTGACTTTGTACGACCTTCAATTTTAATACTATCAACTGCACCACTTTTTACTATCTCATCTACATGTGAAGCTAAGTTCATATCTTTTGCATTAAAGATATATGTACCAACACCAGGATCTTCTTCTAGTCTAAATAGTGAACCGTGATCTTCATTTCCAGCATATAATGTATACTCAAATCTACAGTCATTTGCACATGACCCTCTATTTGGAACTCTTCCCATTTGAACAGCACTCACTAGACATCTTCCTGAGTATGCAAAACACATAGAACCATGTACAAATATCTCTATTTCTAAATCTGGTAAATGTTTTTTAATCTCTGTAACATCTTTTAAACTAATCTCACGAGCTGCTATAATTCTTTTTACACCCATATCATAATAAACTTTTGCATCAAGGTAGTTCATAACATTTGCTTGTGTAGAAAGATGAATAGGAATACCAGGAGCTAACTCATGACAAAGAGCAACTACACCAGGTGTTGCAACAATAAGGGCATCTGGCTTCATAGCTGCTACATTTGTAATATGTTTTTTAAGAAGTTCTATTTGTGAGTTGAAAGGGAAACCATTTATTGTTACATAAACCTTTTTTCCTAAAGAGTGAGCATAATCTATACCCTCTTTAAATGTCTCAAAAGTAAACTCTTTACCACTTCTGATTCGTAGACTAAAGTGACTTACTCCACCATATACTGCATCTGCTCCATAAGCAAATGCTATTTTTAATTTTTCTAAGTTACCTGCTGGTGACAGTAGTTCTATTTTCTTCATTTTAATTCCAATTGTGATCAAATATTTTTCGCATTTTGCCTTTATACTGCTTAAAAGCTATTGATATATTTGAAGTAATCCATATCTACTTAATAATCATTGGTAATGTAATTTTAAATTCAGCACCTTTATACTTTTTACCATTATATTCATACTCTACATTTGAAGCATCAAGTTTTCCATTCATTCCATCAACTACCATATTGTATGTCATATGTAGCCCTATTCCTGTACCTTGAGATTGATGTTTTGTAGTGAAATATGGCTCAAAAATTCTAGGAAGTATCGAGCTAGGTATCCCCCCTCCACTATCACTAAGTTGTATAATAATATTTTCTGCTTTTTTTTCTGCTTTGATAAAAAACAATCGTTCATTTTCATTGATATTTTTTAATACATCTTTTGCATTATTAAAGATATTGATAAAACATTGTACAAGTTCATTTGTATATCCATCTAAATAGATATTTTTATTTACCTCTTTAATCACCTCAATATGATATGTTTTAACAGAACTATCAATTAACTGTAAAAATATATCAATATGTTCATAAAGATTGAAATTCACTTTTTCTCTGTCACCCTTAATAAAATTTCTAAAGTCATCAATCGTTTTTGAAAGATATTGTGCATTTTCATCAATAGAATTACAACTCTTTTCAAACTGTTCATCACTCAATAGGTCATATTGTTTCTGAACTAGCATACCTGTTGCACTTGTAGAGATTATTGAAAGAGGTTGCCTCCACTGATGTGCAATATTGCCTATCATCTCTCCCATAGAGGCTAATTTTGTTTGTTCAAATAAAAGTTTATCTTTTTCTATTTGGTCTGTAATGTTCTGTAAGGTGATTACTATATCTCCTTTTTTATTTAAAGATGTTCCACTTATGATAAAAAAGTTAATCGTGTTATTGAAATCGATACTTACATTATGAATCTCTTCTTGTGTTTCTACTAAATAATCATACCAAATTTTATCATTAATTTTTTTATTTGAAGGAAATGGCTCTTTTTCAAAATCTAAAAATGAATCTTCCAAAAGAGATTTATTATTTTCAAATTCCTCATCATTTTTAATATGGAAAAAATTATAAAATTGTTTATTTGCATTGATGATTTTTCCATTATTCATTACAACAATCATACTAGGATTTACATCAAGAATTTTTTTGATATATTCTTTTTCATCACTTAATTCTTTGGTTCTCAAACTTACTTTATCATCAAGTGTTTTATAACTTTTATTAAGTTTTTTCATAAACTTATAAATAATTACAAGTAAGACAACAAATATAAACAGTGTAATCAGAGTCAATATATAAAATGTTTTGTTTGCTTTTGCTAAATCTTTACTCAAAGGATAATGAGTTGATAAAATAGCTCTTATGCTTCCTACTGTTTCATGGAAACCTCTTTTATCTCCATACATTTCAATAAGTTGTTTAGGTGCAAGATTTGGTTCAGAATGACACTTCATACATTTTTGTGTGGTTCTTTTAGTAGGAACAACATAATAAAGCATCTTTTCATTTTCTTCATTGGTGATTATTTCTGTAAATTCATCTATCTCATTTTTGTTAAATTGTTCCAAAAGTTTCAGTTCTTTTTCTGTTGCATCATTAAGAGGATTTCGAGCATTGCCACTTGCAAATTTTATATGTACTGGTTTTTCCCCATTGGCCGCTTTGAGTTGATTGTATAAATTATTACTAGTTCGTGATGAAAATGTAGATGATAATAAAATTGGATTAAAATACTCTTTACCAATAATCCCATTATCTTGCAGTTTATAAATCTCTTCTTTTTGAATCACACTAACATAATTTCTAAAAGCTTTATAGTTTAATAACAATTCATTAATTTTACTTTTTGCATTTTCTATTGCATTTTCTTGTGTTTGATGATAATAAATTGCTG
The DNA here is from genome assembly GCF_047159865.1 of Arcobacter sp. 15-2. Lineage (GTDB taxonomy): Bacteria > Campylobacterota > Campylobacteria > Campylobacterales > Arcobacteraceae > JAIOSF01. Next base: position 1,733,868 of record NZ_AP038804.1, on the reverse strand, counting down.
TTAAAAGAGTAAATAACACAATTGAAATTATTACAATGTTATTAAATTTAAACCTATCCATGCTTTTCCTTATTTAGTTCACTAAAGATGCAGCATTATAATACTACAAGACTAAGTTCCTTGTTAATCTCTAGTAAAATTGTAGTTATTTAAAAATATCCAGTTATAATAATTATTTAGCTAAAATTATAACATAAAAGGATTATTATGAAAAAAATATTATTAGCTTCAATTTGTGCTATATCATTACAAGCTGTAGATTATTCTGCTATTTATAACTCTGTAGATAAAAAGAAAGCTGCTGAATCAGTAAATACAAAAGAGGCAATCAAGACTTACAATAAAGGTGATAAAGCGACATTAGAAGATGTAAAAAAAAGTATTGATACAGATAAAGCAATAGACTCTATTGATAAAAATAAATTTACGAACAGTCTATTTAAATAGGTTTAAGTAAAATCGCATTTATGAATTTAGATACTATAAGAGAAGAAAGAGCAAAATGGCTTGAATGGAAAAATATAGTTCCAATGAGAAATGCTCTGGCAAACATACAAACAATTAACACTGACAATTTGGATATATCTTACAGCGACTGGGTAACAGTAGGTGATAAATCAGATATTACAGATGAACAGCTAAACTTTTTAGAAGAAAATGCAAAAGCTTTGATTCCATGGAGAAAAGGTCCATTTTCATTATGCGGTCTTGATATAGATAGCGAATGGCAAAGTAACCTAAAATATAACCTACTTAAAAAACATTTTAATATCAAAGATAAAATTGTCGCTGATGTTGGATGTAATAACGGATACTATATGTTTAGAATGCTGGAAGAAAAACCTAAAAGGATTGTAGGTTTTGATCCATCTGCTATTTTTAAAACACAATTTGATGTTGTAAATCATTTTGTAAAAGGTAATATTAAATATGAGCTATTAGGTGTAGAACACTTAGAGTTTTATGAACACAAGTTTGATATGATATTTATGTTGGGTGTTTTATACCATAGAAGTGATCCAATTGCATCTTTAAAATCTTTAAATCGAGCTTTAAATAAAAATGGTGAGATTATTGTAGATAGTTTTATGATTGATGGGGATGAAGAGGTAGCTCTATGTCCAGAATCACGATATGCAATGATTCCTAATGTTTATTTTCTACCAACAGTTAATTGTTTTAAAAACTGGTTAAAACGAGCTGGCTTTACTGATATAGAACTTATAGAAATCACCACAACTGACGATAAAGAACAAAGAGTAACACCATGGACTTTTGGTATGAGTTTAAATGATTTTAGAGACCCTAATGATCCTACTAAAACTATTGAAGGCTACCCTGCTCCAAAACGGGCTTATTTAAAAGCCCGAAAAAAATAATCTATGACTTATGATTTAATTGTAGTGGGTTCTGGTGCTGCTGGACTAGCTGGGGCAATAAAAGCTGGACGAGATGGTAAAAAGGTCTTACTATTAGAAAAACTTTCACAAATCGCTACAAAACTAAAAGCTACTGGTGGGGGAAGATGTAATCTAAGTAATACACTCGATAACACTTCATTTATGCAATCATTTGGTAAAAATGGTCGTTTTATGACAACTGCTTTAAATAAAATGGATCATAATGATTTAATGAATTTTTTTAAAAGTATAGATTTAGAAACTCATATACCAGATGGGTTTAGGATATTTCCCGTAACTCATAGTTCAACTACCGTTATAAATGCATTAACTAATGAATTAAAAAAGTTAGATGTTGAAATATTATGTGAACAAAGAGTTGAAGAGATCATAACCAAAAACAGTAAAATAACATCAATCAAAACGCAAAATAATATCTACAATACAAAAAACATTCTTTTGGCTACTGGAGGAATGGGTTACCCTAAAATGGGAGCAACAGGAGATGGTTTTCCTATCGTTGAAAGTCTAGGACATAAAGTAACTAAGCTCTATCCAGCCATGATGCCTTTAAGTACAAAAGAAACTTGGCAAGGAAATTGTCGAGCAGATACTATCTCTAAAGTGACTATTAAAGTAAATATTCCAAATAACAATAAACTAAAAAAGCTCACAGCAAAAGGTGATTTGATATTTACATCCACAGGGTTAAGAGGTCCTGTTATTTTAGATTTTGCACGAGAAATCACTCCATTCTTAGATAAATATAAAGAAGTTCCTATTTTAGTTAATCTAACACATGGAATGAATGAAGATCAAATTATCAAAGCTATAAAAGAAAAAAGTACAAAAGAACCAAGTAAAAATATAGTAGAGATTCTCTCTTCACTTGTTCCTACTTCATTAGCAAAAGAATTATGTAAAATTTGCAGTATAGATATAAGCAAAAATTATAAAAATATTCAAGGTGAAGCAAAAAATAAACTTATTAAATTATTAGCTTGGACACCATTTACAATTTCAGGACATGATGGATTTAACAAAGCGATGATCACAAGAGGAGGAATTAGTCTTAAAGAGATAAATCCTAATACTATGGAAAGTAAAATTATAAAAGGGCTTTACTTTGCTGGTGAAATCATTGATATTGATGGTCCTTGTGGTGGATATAATCTACAATGGTCTTTTTCAAGTGGCTTTTTAGCAGGTGAACTTTTGGTCAACTTATAATAGTCATAAAGAGAAGATATTATTCATAAATTTCTTTTTAATATGATTTTTTTTGTATAACTTATTTTAATAATTTTATGTGAATTTTTGTAGCATTAATTTTATTTTTCAAACAGAATTTTCCACTTTAGATATGTAGTTATATTTTTTAATAGTGCTTTAAATGAAATTGTGAGAAACTCCCATCATATATTTAATATAAAAATACAAAACGGAGAAAAAATGAACGCATCAGACTTATTTATAAAAGCGTTAGAAAACGAAGGCGTAGAATATATTTTTGGTATTCCAGGTGAAGAAAACCTAGACTTACTTGAAGCACTTAGAAAATCGGATAAAATTAAATTAATTTTAACTCGACATGAGCAAGGTGCTGGTTTTATGGCTGCTACTTATGGTAGATTAACAGGAAAAGTTGGTGTTTGTGTATCTACACTTGGACCGGGAGCTACAAACTTTACAACAGCAGCAGCTTATGCACAACTTGGTGCTATGCCAATGTTAATGATTACTGGTCAAAAACCAATTAAAAAATCAAAACAAGGTAGATTTCAAATTATTGATGTTGTTGGGATGATGAAACCACTAACTAAATATGCAAAAGTAGTTGTAAATGGAAATAACTCTCCAGCTATGATTAGAGAAGCATTTAAAGTTGCAACTACTGAAAGACCAGGTGCTGTTCATATTGAGTTCCCTGAAGATATTTCAGCTGAAGAAAACTGTGATGACAATATCTATCCTGTTCAAGAGTTTGAATACCCTACAGCCAACAAAAAATCAATTGCTGATGCAATTAAAATGATTGAAAAAGCAAAAAGACCATTATTATGTGTTGGTAATGCTGCAAATAGATCTGAAGTATCTGGTATCTTAACTGATTTTGTTAATGAAACTGGAATTCCTTTCTTCTCTACTCAAATGGGTAAAGGTGTTATTGATGAGAACCATAAACTATGTCTCTCAACTGCAGCATTATCTAAAGATGACTTTATTCACTGTGCAATTGATAGAGCTGACTTAATTATTAATGTTGGTCATGATGTTATTGAAAAACCACCATTTTTTATGGAAAATACAGAAGGTGCTACAAAAGTTATCCACTTAAACTACTTCCCATCTGAAGTTGATGATACTTATTTTCCACATTTAGATGTTGTAGGTGATATTGGTTCAAGTATGGAAAAAATCACAAATAATATTTCTAAACAAGACCACTGGGACTTTGATTATTATGTGAGATTAGCTGATGAAATTAGAACAAGACTTTCTAAATATTTTGAAGATACCAGATTCCCAATCTTACCACAAAGAGCAGTAAGAACAATTAGACAAACACTCACAAGTGATGATGACATTGTAACACTTGATAATGGTGTATATAAAATCTGGTTTGCAAGAAACTACAGATGTGCTAAACCAAACACACTATTATTAGATAATGCCTTAGCAACTATGGGTGCAGGACTTCCTTCTGGTATGGCTGCAAAAATGGTTAGACCAGATTCAAAAGTAGTTGCTGTATGTGGTGATGGTGGATTTATGATGAATGACCAAGAGATGGAAACAGCTGTAAGACTAGGTCTTGACATGACAGTAATTATTCTTAATGATAACTCATACGGAATGATTAAATGGAAACAAGCTGGTATGGGATTTGAAAACTTTGGACTTGATTTAGGAAACCCTGACTTCGTTAAATTTGCTGAATCATTTGGAGCAACTGGACATAGACCAACATCTTGTGAAGATTTTGCTGAAACTTTAGAAAAGTGTGTAAATGGTAAAGGTGTTCACCTTATTGACTTAGCTGTTGATTACTCTTTAAATCATTCAATTTTAAATGATTTATTAGCTAATAAACAATGTATGATATAATTAGAAAGAAAAATAAATAAAAAGGACAAACATGAGTACAATTGAAGTTACATCACCGTTTAATGATAAAGTAGTAGGAACAGTTCCATTTTTAAATGTGGAAGAAGTAAAAGCGGCTATTGATTTAGCAAATGATACTTTTCATGATCATAAAAATGCGCTTCCAAAATATAAAAGAATCGAAATTTTAGAAAAAGTTGCAGAGATTATGAGTTCACAAATTGAAGAGCTTACTATTCTTTGTGCATCTGAAGGTGGTAAACCTTACATGGATTCTAAAGTAGAGATTCAAAGAGCTATTAACGGTGTTAAACTTTCTATTGAAGCATTAAGTTCATTTGAAGGTTCTGAAGTTGCTATGGGTCATACTGCATCAAGTGCAAATAGAATGGCTTATACATTTAAAGAACCTATTGGTGTTGTTGCTGCAGTTTCTGCGTTTAACCACCCATTTAATTTAGCAGTTCACCAAGTAATCCCTGCGATTGCTGTTGGTTGTTCTGTTATTATTAAGCCTGCTACTCAAACACCTATGTCTGCTGTTAAACTTATTGAAATTCTAGCTGAGGCTGGTCTTCCAAAAGGTTGGGCACAAGCAGTTGTGTGTGGTAGAGAAGCTGGTGAATTACTTGCAACATCTCCAAAAATCAATTTCTTAACATTTATTGGTTCAGGATCTGTAGGTTGGTACCTTAACTCTAAAGTTGCAAATGGTACAAGAGTTGCATTAGAACATGGTGGAGTTGCACCTGTTATCGTTGAGCCAGATGCTGATATCGATGCAATGATTCCAGACTTAGGAAAAGGTGGTTTCTACCATGCTGGTCAAGTTTGTGTATCTGTACAAAGAGTTTATGTTCATGATTCAATAGTTGATGAAGTTGCTTCTAAATTAGCTGATTATGCATCTAAATTAGTTGTAGGAGATCAATTAGATCCTAAAACTGAAGTTGGACCATTGATCAATAACAATGAAGTTAATAGAGTTGAAGAGTGGGTAAATGAAGCAAAAGAAAAAGGTGGAAAAATCTTAACTGGTGGAAACAGAATCTCTGCATCTTGTTATGAACCAACAGTTATTTTAAATCCTGCTGATGATGCTTTAGTATCTACAAAAGAAGTATTTGGACCAGTTGTATGTGTTTATTCATACTCTGATATTGAAGATGCTTTTGATAGAGCAAATGCTTTAGAAGTTTCATTCCAAGCTGCTGTATTTACTAAAAATATTGACACTGCTTTAAAAGCTGTTAAAAGATTAAGTGGTACTGCTGTTATGGTAAATGACCATACTGCATTTAGAGTTGACTGGATGCCATTTGGAGGAGCTAACGCTTCTGGATTAGGTATGGGTGGTATTGAGCACTCTATGATTGAGATGAGTAAAGAAAAATTAATGGTGATCAAATCTCCTGTTTTATAATTTTTTATAAACTCTCAATATCAATATTTTAAAGGCTAAGATTTAACAATCTTAGCCTTTTTACATTTATTATCTAATTTATTCGATACAATACAAAATGAAAAAAAATGAACTCCTCACAAAAGATATAAAAACTTTAATTAAACAAATTGCAATTCCCTCTAGTATAGGTATGTTTTTTAATACCATGTATAATGTCATCGATACTTTTTATGTAGGTATGATATCTACCGTTGCCATAACCGCTCTTTCTTATAGCTTTATGGTCTTTTTTATGATACTGTCTATTAGTTTTGGACTTTCATCTGCTATTACAGCTCATGTTGGTAATAGCTTAGGAAAACATAAACATAAACTAGCAAAAATATTTGTACTAAATGGACTCACTTTTATTACACTTGCATCTATATTACTATGCTTTGGTGGCTATATTTTTTTAGAACAGATATTTACTCTTATGGGTGCAAAAGATACAGCACTTACACTCTCTTTAGAATATACAAATGTGATATTAATAGGTGTCATTCCTATGTTATTGGGACTAGGTGCCAATGCTGCACTTATAGCTAAAGGAGATACCAAAAGTTATCGAAATACTTTAATATTTGGTTTTTTTCTTAACCTCATACTTGATCCTCTTTTTATATATGGTTTCTATTTTATACCTTCATTTGGTTTTGTAGGTGTTGCATACGCAACAGTATTTATTCAATTTATTACTTTTTTTTACATTACATATAAACTTTATAAAACAAATTTATTTGATTTTAAGACACCTAAAATGTTTTTACCGGATATAAGAATTTATAAAGAACTTGCAAGACAAGCAATCCCTATGAGTCTAAATATGCTCACTATGTCACTTGGAACTATGCTCATTATGTACTTTGTATCATTTTATGGATATAAGACTGTTGCGGCTTTTGGTATAGGGTATAGAGTAGAACAAATTATATTATTGCCTATGTTAGGTTTAAATACAGCTGTAAGTGCTATAGTTTCCAATAATTATGGAGCTAAGAACTTTGATAGAATATATGAAGTTATTAATAAGTCATTAAAATATGGGTACATAATGAGTGCTATTGGCGTTATTTTTTTAGTTTTATTTGGAAAATATATAATTATGCTTTTTGATACTGATCTAGAGGTTATTAATACAGCGTATACTTATGTAGTTATTGAAAGTGTGATATTTTTTGCTTTTATCACTTTATTTATCTCTAATTCTGTTTTACAAGGGATTAAACAACCTTTTATTATACCTTATGTAAGCGTGTATAGACAACTTTTGATGCCATTTATTCTTTTAACTATTGCTGTTAAATATTTTGATTGTAGTGTAGTAACCGTATGGATTATTATTGGAATTATTATTTATAGTGCTGCTATTTGGATCTATTTGTATATGAAAAGAAAATTGGAATATATAAAATAAAAATATTTTAAAATATTTTTATTTTATAATTTATTATTGAACTAAGTATGGTATAAAAAAAACCAAAACAGTCAATACTGAAGCAACTATCCCTGTATAAAACTGAGATATTCCAGTTTTATCAGGATTTGCTTTCATATCAGCGTAAGTTTTATTATCTCTAAAGGCAACCCCAAACCCTCTAATAGATTGAAATATACCCATAAAGATAATTAGCCATGTCACCCAAGTTGCTTGCTCATAACTGAAAGCAATTGCATGAAATAGTTGTTCAGTTGAAGTCATATATTATGCTCCTGTATACAATTGTCTAGGTCTAGCTATTTTTGCTTTTTTATCTTCTTTATACTCTAACCATTGTGAAATCCAACCAACTGTTCTACCAATAACAAAAATTGGAGTAAACATAGATGTAGGGATTTTTAATGCTGTTAAAATAACACCAGAATAAAAATCAATATTTGGATACAGTTTTCTTGATACAAAGTATTCATCATTTAAAGCAATATCTTCAATTTTACTAGCAATTTTCATTAACTCAGAATCTAGTTTTAATTCATCTTTTAATTGGTCTTGTAAACCTCTTAGAATTTTAGCTCTTGGATCAAAATTTTTGTAAACTCTATGTCCAAATCCCATAAGTCTAAATGAATCATTTCTATCTTTTGCTCTAGCAATAAACTCATCAACTCTATCTACTGAACCAATCATCTCAAATTGTCTAATAACTTGTTCATTAGCACCACCATGAGCACTTCCCCATAAAGCAGAGATACCAGAACTAATAGCTACATAAGGGTGTGCATTAGTTGAAGCAACATTTCTTACTGTTGTAGTAGAAGCATTTTGCTCATGATCAGCATGTAAAGAGAAAATTGCATCAAGTGCTTTAACTTCAACTGGAGAGATAGTATTTTCACCATCATTACCAATTTTCATAACACCACCTGGATATGCTCTCATCATGTATAAAAAGTTTTCTGTAAAACTTCTATTTACATCTGGATAAATAAACGGAATACCCATAGAATGTCTGTATGAGAACGCAGCAATTGTAGGCATTTTAGCAATAATTCTAGCAGCCATCTCTAAAGCTTCTTCATCATTTTGAATCTCTATGTGATCACCATAAAACACTGTAAGTGCAGCAACTGCAGAGTTCATAATAGCCATAGGATGTCCAGAGATAGGGAAAGAGTTAAATAATCCTCTCATTCTTTCATGAATAAATGATCTATGTCTTAACTCTAAGTCAAAACCTTTTGCTTCTTCTGGAGTAGGTAATCTTTTCTTTAATAGTAAATAACAAACTTCAATATAAGAGTGGTTTTCTACTAACTCTTCAATATCAACACCTCTATGTCTTAACTCACCTTTATCACCATCAATAAATGTAATTGCAGATTTAGTACTTGCTGTTGATGTATATCCTTGGTCATATGTAAACATACCTGTTTGCCCATAAAAAGAAGAGATATCTACTACACTTGGTCCTCGTGTACCATCAAGTATATCAAATTCGTATGATGTACCTGTTCTATTGTCTGTCATTGTAAAAGTATTGTTCATTGTAATCCTTGTAAAAATTTGTTTATTGCTTATTATAAAATTGAAAATAAATCAATCTTTATATTAAATTGTATGTTACAAAACTGTTTATAAACTTAAACTTAATTATTACTCTAATAGTAAGTTTAATTCAGTATTGTTATAACTGCTTATTTATCTATTATTTAAAGCCTTATCGTTAAACAAAGAGTATTTTTGAATAAATATTTTTTTATTTAAGTTGTCTCTTTTTTACTCACATTTTTTATATCAACATATTTCAAAAGTATATTTATAGACTATTTCTCTTATCTTAACATTTATAATTATTTTGATATAATCGCGAATATATAACAACTCAAAAGGAAATAGAATGGGATTAGGTGTAGGTATCGTAGGACTTCCAAACATAGGTAAATCAACAACTTTTAATGCTTTAACAAAAGCACAAAATGCAGAGGCACAAAATTATCCATTTTGTACAATCGAACCAAACAAAGCAATCGTTCCAGTTCCAGATAAAAGACTTGATGAATTAGCAAAAATTGTAAATCCAGAAAAAATACAACACTCAACAATTGATTTTGTTGATATCGCAGGTTTAGTTAAAGGTGCTTCAAAAGGTGAAGGTTTAGGAAATCAATTTTTATCAAACATTAGAGAAGTTGAAGTTATTTTACATATGGTAAGATGTTTTGAGGATCCAAATATCGTTCATGTTGAAGGTGGAATTGATCCTATTAGAGACTTAGAGATTATTGAAACTGAACTTATCTATGCAGATATCACTCAATTAGACAAAAAAATAGATAGACTGAAAAAAGAAGCTAAGTTTGATAAAAAAGCTGCTGCTAAATTAGAGATTGCTAAAGCTTTAGCTGAACATTTAGATGCATTAAATCCTGTCAAAACTTTTGAAGATAGAGATAATGAAGAGTTTGAAGAATTAGATAAAGAATTAAGATTTTTATCAAATAAAGATGTTATTTATGGTGCAAATGTAGATGAAGACTCACTAGTTGATGGTAATGATTATGTAAACAAACTTCAAGCTCATGCTGATACTGTTGGTGCTGATTTAATTATGCTTTGTGCTAAAATAGAAGAAGAACTTGTAGGGATGGAAGATGATGAAGCATTAGAGATGTTAAATGACTTAGGTGTTGAAGAATCAGGACTAGAAAAAATCATCCACAAAGCATTTGATAAACTTGGTCTTCAATCATACTTTACAGCTGGTAAAATCGAAGTGAGAGCTTGGACTATTCCTCAAGGGTGTACAGCTCCTAAAGCTGCATCTGTTATTCATAATGACTTTGAAAAAGGTTTCATCAAAGCTGAAGTTATCGCTTATGAAGACTTCGTATCTTTAGGTGGAGAAGCAAAAGCAAAAGAAGCTGGAAAGTTAAAACTTGAAGGTAAAGATTATATCGTTCAAGATGGTGATGTTATGCACTTTAGGTTTAATGTCTAAACTCTTAAACTACGACAAAGAGTTCAAATCAGCCTTAACTATATCTATCCCAGTGATGATGGGATATCTAGTTTTAGGCTTTGCTTTTGGACTACTATTATCCTCTTTTAACTACGACTGGTATCTAGCTCCGCTTATGTCTATTTTTATATATGCTGGTGCTCTGCAGTTTGTAGCTATTGGTTTTTTTAATGCTAAAGTAGGACTTATTGATATTGCAATTGCAACTATTTTTATAAACATACGACAATCTTTTTATGGATTATCTTTATTAAAAAAATTTAAACATACAGGAAAATTTAAAAAGTATCTTATCTTTGGACTTACGGATGAGACTTATGGGCTTCTTACTACTATTCATGAAGACAAAAGATTAAACAAAAAATACTTTTACTTTTTCCTTACTGCTCTTAATCAGTTTTATTGGATTATAGGTTCTACACTAGGAGCTATTATAGGCTCAAATATAAAGTTTAATACAAATGGTTTAGAGTTTTCACTAACAGCACTTTTTATAGTATTATGTATTGAACAATATAAAAAACTCCAAAATATTTTACCTTTTGTTATAGGAGCAACAGCATCGATTGTAGCATTGATTTTAGTCCCTAATGATAAAATGCTCATCAGTTCTATAGTGATATCTTTATTATTACTTTTTACATTTCAAAAAAGAGTAGAAAATGACAAATAACGAAATCTATTTAGCAATAATTGTAATGTCTCTTACTAACTATTTGACAAGGCTATTTCCATTTATTTTTTTCTTAAAAAAAGACCCTCCAAAAATAGTAGTATATGTTGAAACATATTTTCCACCAGTGATTATGACTATTCTTATTTTTTATTCGATAAAAGATGTAAACTTAACAGTATATCCTTATGGTTTGAAAGAACTTATAGCCATAGTTTTCACAGCAACTATTCATCTTTGGAAAAATAACTATTTAGTTTCGATTTTTGGTGGAACTATTTTTTATATGCTTCTAGTGCAAAATATCAGTTAACTTTCTTAATATTAGTTTAATTTTAAATCATCTATAATAGTGTACAACTGAAAAAGGGGTACACTATGCAAATTAATAGTAACGGTTATACTCAAGCACATGAATCAGCGAAACAAAATGCTAATATTCACCAAACAGATCCATCGAACAAAAACAATGAAAAAGAACTAACGATAGAAGAGCAAATTAATAAGTCTGCAGTTGAAGTTTCATTATCTATGAACGCACAAATTATATTGTTTGCAATGGATAGTAAAGATTTGGCATCAAATAATGCCAAGGCTCAAACATCAATTTTAAACTTTCTTTCAGGCAAAGAAGTTGAAGGGGAGTTGAGTCTAAAAGATATTGGTTACGAAGGTAAACCTATAACTGAACTAAGCCAAGATGAAGCTTCTGAACTTGTATCTGATGAAGGTTTTTTTGGAGTTGAACAAACTTCTCAAAGAGTTGCAAACTTTGTCTTTAATTTCTCTGGTGAAGATTTAGAGATTTTAGAAAAAGGGAGAGAGGGTATCGTCCAAGGTTTTGAAGAAGCAAAAAAAATGTGGGGAGATGAGTTACCTCAAATTTCTCATGATACACAAGCTAAAACTTTAGAACTGATTGATGCAAGAATTGCAAAACTTAAGGGTACTGACACAAACCTAGAAACAACAATGGGGGGGGGAAAAAACTAAAAGCCCTTAACTAAAGGGCTTTTGAAATTGTCTATATCGTAATCTCTTTAATATCAGCAATCTCTTTAAATGAATTATAAACTGTACCAATAAGATTTTTTCTATTTGTTTTAATTTTTATATCTTCATGATTTACAAAAACATTATTGAAAAATACATCTAGTTCTGGTTTTAAACTAAATAGTGCATCAAGTTGTTCATCATATGTAGTATATACAGTTCCTGAAATTTGAGAATATTTTGTGAATAAAACTTCCTCTTCCTCATCTTCAAATAACGAAGAGTCAACTGTTAAAGTAGAGTTTTCATCTAAATCTTTAACAATATTTGCAACTCTTTTAAATGTATCACTTACATTTTTAAAATCACTACTATTAACCAGTGGGTTTAGAGCTTCGATTTTTAAACTCGTGCTATAAATATCATTGTTGGCATTACTATTTAAAACTGCTTTAATTACACTTGGATTTACTTTGTTATAAAGTTTATATAATCTCTCATTTAAAAACTCTGTTAATTGTGCTTTATCTAGTTTAGGATAGTTTTCTAAAGAAACATCAATAATTGAAGAGATATCTAAATTTAATTTATGCTCAATACAAATTTTGTATATACCTTGTGCTGCTCTTCTTAATGCAAATGGATCTCTACTTCCTGTTGGAATCATACCGACACTAAATAATCCCATTAAGCTATCTAATTTATTTGATAAAGAAACTATACAAGAAAATGTATTTGATGGTAAAGCACTATTTTCTCCATCTGGAAGATACTGCTCTTTTAATGATAATGCAACTAACTCATCTCTACCCTCTTTTTTTGCATAGTAGTACCCCATAAGCCCTTGCAAATCAGTAAACTCATAAACCATATCAGTTAATAAGTCAGCTTTACTTATCATAACAGCTTCATTTAAAAGCTCTTTATCTTCATCCATATCAAATTGAGTTGCGATTATATTTGCTATTTTTGCTTCCCTTTCACACTTATCATACATAGAACCTAATCCATCTACAAAACTTACTTTTTTTAGTCCATCATTTTGTAAACCATTTTTGATATCATTTTTCCAGAAAAACATACCATCAGCTAGTCTTGGTCTAAGAACCTTTTCATTTCCAGTAATGATATGTGAGAAATCTGTTGTATAAGAGTTAGAAACTACGATAAATTTATTTGTGATTTTTCCATCTTTATATACTGCAAAGTATCGTTGGTGTTCTTTCATAGAACCTATGATTACCTCTTCTGGTAACTCTAAAAATTCTTCATCAAATTTTCCAAGTTGGGCTGTTGGATACTCAGTAATAGCCACAACTTCATCAAGAAGTTCTTCATCGATTTCGATTACGATATCGTTTTCTTTTTGGATTTTTTCCATTTGAGTTAAGATAGTTTTTCTTCTCTCATCTGGATATAAAACAACACCCTGTTTATCTAACTTACAAAAATAATCCCCTGCAAAATCAAAAGTAAATGGTTCATAAGAAACCATTCTATGTCCAAAACTCTGTTTTTTAGACTGAACTCCAAAAAGTTCAGCATCAATCACATCATCGCCAAGAACTATACTCAAACCTCTAATAGGTCGAATAAAACTATCTGTTCTACTTCCCCATCTCATAGATTTACCAAAATTAAGTTTTGCAATAAATTCATTTACCATAGCACTTAAAAGTTCACTTGATTTTTTACCCTCTACTGTACTTTTGTAGTATAAAAATTCTTGTTTCCCTTTTGCTTTTGTTTCTACTTGATCTAAAGATACACCACATTTTTTAGCAAAACCATGAGCAGCTCCTGTAGGCTCACCATCTTTATATGCAATATTTATAGGTGCTCCCCATAACTCTTGCTCTTTGTCATCTTGAACAACTTTAAACTCTCTATGCCAGAAAACTAATCTTCTAGGGGTATAATAAAAATTAAACTCACACAGTAAATCATTTGATTCTAATATCTCAGCCCATTTTTTTTCAATATTTGGTAACTCTTTTAAAAATGGAATCGCTGGTAACTCTTCAACTACGATCTCTACTAATAATGGTTTAATCATCTATTTTTCCTCTTCTTTATTTGTATCTGTGTGTTTTTCTAAATTCTTTTTTTCTATCTCATCTAGTTTATCTTGATGTTTTTTTACTTGTGTTTCGTTCATTCCACGAAGGAAAATAAAAAGGATGTATATAAATCCAGCCCACACAATTATATTTAATATCTCTTTCAATTTAATATCTCAACTTTATATTCTGTTTTAATTCCCATTTTATCCTAAATTCACTTTGTAGATTATAATAACTAGAAAATTTGCCAAGTAGTATAAATATAAGTAGATGTTTTTAGAATATTAAGTATAATAAATTTATTATATCAAAGGATACAACCAATGCTTGAGGAATTTAATTTTACTACTATTACTCTCATACCTGATAGTTATAATGGTATCACTATTGACACTAATTCTATACCTTATATTTTAGAAGAATTTGAAAAAGAGTTACAAAATATTTTACAGCAACTAGAAAATAAAAAACTATTATGGGTTAAACTTCCTATAGAGAAATCTCATTTTATTCCTTTACTAACAAAATATGATTTTATTTTTCACCATTGTAATGAATCAGATATTACTTTACTAAAAAAATTAACCATAGATCCAATTATTCCAACAGCAAGAAACCATACATTAGGTGTAGGTGTTGTTGTGATTGATGAGGGAAACATATTAGTTGTTAAAGAGAGGATAGGACAACATTTTAAACTTCCAGGTGGATATATTGATGATAATGAAAACATCTCTACAGCTGTAGTAAGAGAAGTAAAAGAGGAAACAGGTATCGATGTTAAATTTAATTCAATCATCGCATTAGGTCACTTTAATCCTCTGCAATTTGGTGAATCAAATTTATACATAGGAACTATTGCACATCCTTTAAGTAAAGATATAAATATTATCGATACAGATGAAATTTTAGAAGCAAAATGGATGAAACTTGAAGACTTTTTAGAAGATGAAGAGATATATTTATTTAACAAAACTATAGTCAATACTGCTCTTAAGAATAATGGATTAAAATTTGAGCATATTGAGATGCTCAAAGGAAGAGATATAGACTACGAGTTATTTTTCTAATACATTGAGCTGATTTTTTAATATAATGACAAATTCAGCACCTCTGTATTTTTTCTTCTCATATTCATATTCTTTATTTGATACAGTGATTGTACCTCCAGATTTTTCAATTATCAGCTTTGACATATAAAGTCCTACTCCACTCCCATTTTTATGTGATTTTGTTGTAAATTTATAGTCAAATAACTTATCTATTATTTTTTCATCTATTCCATTTCCATTGTCATAAAAAGAGATTTGGATACCATCTTCTATTTTACTGATATCTATAAAAATTAATTTTTTCTCTAGATTTGATTCTTTTAAAACATCTCTTGCATTACTTAGTATATTCATAAAAACCTGTATAAGTTCATTTTGCAAACCAAGATATTCTATTTCTGAATTTTCCATTACTAATTCTATATTGTGTTTTTTAAATTTTGAATGCAAAAGACTTATTGTTTTTTGAATCGTTTGAGAGATATTAAATAGTTTTTTAATTTTATCTTTTTTATAAAAATTACGAAAATCATCAATTGTTGTAGAGAGATAATCTACAGATTCACTTATATTATCAAGACCATTTCGTAAAATATCTTCAGTCATCATATCAAATTCTTGTTGAACTTTTAAACCACTTGAAGCTGTACTAATAATAGATAGTGGTTGTCGCCATTGATGTGCAATATTTTCTATCATCTCACCCATTGCTGCCATTTTTGATTGTTGGGCTAATAGCTGATCTTTCTCTTCAACTCTTCTTTTATAATGTTCAAATCTTCTTTCTATCATATATGACATCATAAAAGAAAAAATAATAACAATCACCAGTAAAAGAAAAAACACCATAATAATATTTATAGTATTTTCATGATTTTTTTTTGTCAATTCTTCTTTTTTCTTTTGAACAATACTATTTAAATCATCAGTATAAAAACCAGAACCAATAGTCCACTCCCATTTTTTATGTGGAAGTAAATAGGAAACTTTATTTATATCTTTTCCTATTTTTGTTTTTGAATACAAATATTGATAAAACATCCCATCATCTTCTTGCATTTTGAATAAATCACTTAAGAATTCATCTTTTATGACTCCATTATATACGACACTTTGTGTCCCTATAAGATTTGTATTTTGGTGAGAGATTAGAGTTCCATTTTTGTCGAATATAAAAATATAATAATTTTTACCGTAAGTATACAAAGAGAGTCTTTTTGTAATTGATCTTTTAATAGACTCTTCGTAATCTTCAAAATACTCCCCTGTTCCTATAAAACAATTCAATGGAGCAAAATATTTTGCAAAACCTATTTTTTTTGATTGTTGTTTTTTTTCATTTGGTTTATACCACCACCAAGTATAAAATCCTTCACCATTTTGAAGAGTTAAGTCTCTCATATCTCTAACGGTAAAAGCACCTTTGATATCTTGAAAGTTTAAAAAATTAGTACCTTCTAACTCTTTTCTAGGAGGAAGTAATAGTGCTGTACCTTTCATATCATACATAAAAAAGTAGCCTCTATTGTCATTGAAGTGTACATTTCGAAGTGCATCAGTTGAGAGTTTTAAAATCTCTTTTTTACTTTTATGTTTATTTTGTTCATATAGATTGCTAACAATTGCGTAAGCATTTGTCACTTTCTCTTTTATATTTTTTTTAAGTTTTTCTTCGGTGAGTTTTTGTTCATTATAAATGTTATTGCGTATTTTTAAAACTTCTTGTTTAATAACTTGTTTCTCATTTTTTAAATAAAGTGATTTAACCTTATCAATTTCTTTGTCAAAGTTGACTTGGTTTATATACAAAGCAACTATAGTTCCTAAAATTGCAATTACACACATTATGATAAATGGCATAAACTTTATGGATAACAGTAATTTTTTATCATCTTTACTAATCATATTTGAATTGTTCTTTTATATTTAAAGTTTCTATAATCAATTTTTAAAATTACCTTATTTAATTTATTTATATTTTAAGTTTTTAATTATAATGGATATAATCTTACATCTTGATTTATATAATACTGGCTATAATTCTTCAAATAAATCATCATTATTAGGAAAACCAATGAACAAAAACGCAGGAAAAGTTGCCCCAAAAGAGATACTTCAAAATATAGCACAACTCATTAGTGACTATTACCTCAAATTTCCAAATACTTCTGACACTACTCAAAAGGTATCTTTTGGTACTTCAGGACACAGAGGAAGTTCTCTAAAAGCTAGTTTCAATGAAGCTCATATTTCAGCTATTACGCAAGCTGTTGTGGACTATAGAAAAGAGAATAATATCACAGGAAAATTATATTTAGGGATGGATACACACGCTCTTTCCACTCCTGCTCATACGACTGCACTACAAGTACTTGGAGCAAATGAAGTAAATGTTTGTTATGCACAAAACTTTGACTATACCCCTACTCCTGTTATATCTCATGCTATTTTAAATGACAAGGGCAGTGATGGTATCGTTATAACACCTTCACATAATCCACCTTGCGATGGTGGATTTAAATACAACGGTTTAGATGGTGGACCTGCTGATACTGAGGTAACTAACTGGATACAAAATAGAGCAAACGAATACTTAGAAAATAATATGGAAGGTGTTTTATATGAAGAGTTAGAAGAAGTTTTAAAACTTGATTGTGTTCAAGAACATGATTTTATGACACCTTATGTAGATGACTTAGAAAATGTTATCGATATGAAAGCAATATCTGACTCTAAAATAAAAATAGGCGCTGATGCTATGGGTGGAAGTGGTCTAAAATATTATGATGCAATTAGAAAAAAATATAACCTAAATATGGACATATTTAACGACAATGTAGATTTTACTTTCTCATTTATGCACTGCGATAAAGATGGAAAAATAAGAATGGATTGTTCAAGCCCATATGCAATGGCAGGACTTATAGCTATGAAAGACGACTACGATATCGCTTTTGGAAATGATACAGATTTTGATAGACATGGTATCGTAACAAAAAGCAATGGTTTATTAAATCCAAATCACTATTTAAGTGTAGCTATTGATTATCTCTCACGCACACGAGATTTTGAAAATTTAAATATTGGTAAAACATTAGTGAGTAGTTCTATGATAGATAGAGTAGCACTTGATAATAATAAAGAGGTATTAGAAACTCCCGTTGGATTTAAATGGTTTGTAAAACCACTTGTAGATGGGGAAGTATTTTTTGGTGGAGAAGAGAGTGCGGGAGCTAGTTTTTTACGATTTGATAAAAAAGTATGGTCTACAGATAAAGATGGAATCATCTTAAATCTTTTATCAGCTGAAATTTTAGCAACTACAAAAGAAGATGCAGGTATCTATTATGAAAACTTAGTAAAAAAACATGGTAATCCGATTTATGCAAGGATAGACGCGCCAGCTACTTTTGAGCAAAAAACAAAACTAAAAAACTTAACACCTGAAGATATAAAAGCAGACACAATAGCAGGTGAAAAAATAGAACAAATACTTACAACAGCATCAAATGGAGCTAAAATAGGTGGTCTAAAAATCACTTCTAAAAATGGATGGTTTGCATTAAGACCATCAGGAACTGAAGATGTATATAAAATATATGCAGAAAGTTTTATCTCTCAAGAACACTTAGAAACTATTCAAAAAGAGACTCAATCTATCGTTGATGGACTTTTTTGATAACAAATAGTATTTTTACTATTTGTTAGATTCAGATTTATAAATATCGATAATCTCATCTTTACTTAACTCAATCCCTTTTTTATCAGAAATCTCTTTTACTATTTTCCCAAACTCTATAGAGGATTCTTTAGACATCTCTATGCCTAAAAATTCAGAAATGATAAAACTAGCTCCCCCTTTACCTGACTGGGAGTTTATCCGTATCACCTTTTCATAATCTCTTTTGATATCTTTTGGGTCCATTGGTAAATAAGGTACTGTCCATTTTTCTTTATCACTTTGATTATAATGTTCCATCCCTTTTTTAATAGCATCCTGATGTCCACCACTAAATGCTGTAAATATCATATCTCCTACATAAGGATGTCTAATATGTGTTTTTATCTGTGTAACCTCTTCTATAAACTCTTTAATTTCATCTATATTTGATAAATCTATTTCAGGGTCTATCCCTTGAGTGTGAATATTGAAAATAACAGTTACTAAATCTAAGTTTCCAGCTCGCTCACCATTTCCAAAAATAGTTCCTTCTATTCTATCTGCACCTGCTAATATCGCCATTTCAGCAGATGCAACTGCTGTACCTCTATCGTTATGAGGATGTACACTTACGATTATATTTTCTCGTGTTTTTAAATGCGTACACATCCACTCTATTCTATCTGCATATACATTTGGCATGCAGGCTTCTAAAGTATTTGGTAAATTTATAATCATCTTATTTTGTTCACTTGGTTGTACTATATCTATGACAGCATTACATATTTTTACCGCAAATGGTAAATCTGTTTGAGAGAAACTCTCAGCTGAATACTGAAACATAACCTCCCCTTCAAAATCAGCAGTTAATTTTTTCACCTCTTTCATACCATCAATTGCCATAGCAATAATCTCATCATCTGTTTTGTTAAAAACAACTCTTCGCTGGAATTCATTTGTGGGATTATAAATATGAAAAATAGTTTTTTTCGCACCTCTTAATGCATCCACACTTTTTTTAATTAACTCTTTTCTAGCAGGGATTAAAACTTGAATATACACATCATCAGGGATTAAGTTTTCTTCGATTATTTTTCTACAAAAATCATAATCTGTATCTCCAGCACTTGGATACCCTACTTCTATTTGTTTAAATCCCATATTTACTAAATGCTGAAAATACTCAACTTTTTGCTCAATAGTTAATGGATCTTTTAATGCTTGGTTTCCATCTCTTAAATCAACACTACAATAAATTGGTGCTTTTGTGATTGTATTATTTGGCCATTTTCTGTTGAAATTTTGCACAGTTGGGTATTGGTTATATTTTAAATGTTTGTTATCTAAGCTCATGGTTTGTCCTTATTGAGGTTATTGGTAATGATTTGTAAAAAGTACAGAAATATCCTATAAAATATAAGGCTAAATTGTAATTTTTATACTAAAGTTGTTTTGTTATGATTGGGTAAATTAAATGTAAATTTAATTTTAGAGGTTAAGAAGGAGGAGTAAAGTAGTGTCTTGTTGAATTGCACTATTTGTAAAATGTGATTGTATGTTAAATCTATTTTTCATAATTACTCCTTTTGATTTCTAGTGAAACTTTACATGAGTTAAACTTAAAGTTTGGTTATAATAAAACTATAGTCTATTCTAAATAGAAATATACTATAATATTCAAAACTAAAGGATACAAAATGATTTCAACAACATTACAAACAGCAATAGTAGAGCAACTCAATAAAGAATTTCACTCAGCTTACTTATATCTAGGTATGAGTGCATACTGTTCAAATGAAGGATTTAACGGTGCTTCTTCATGGTTTCTTATCCAATATAGAGAAGAAGTAGCTCATGGTATGAAAATGTTTAAATATCTTGAAGACCAAGGTGCAGATATTCAACTTCCTGAGATAAAAGGGGTAAAAGTTAAATATAAATCTTTACTAGATGTATTTAAAAAATCTTTAGCACACGAACAAATGATGACAAAAAATCTTAACAATCTTTCAGATATAGCTATGAAAGAGAAAGACCATGCAACATACAATTTACTTCAATGGTATGTAACAGAGCAAGTGGAAGAGGAAGCAACAGTATCTGAAATAATTGACCATATCACACTTGTAGGTGATAATGGTTATGGACTTTATACTATAGATAAAGAACTTGCTGGAAGAACTTTTGTAGACCCAACTGCTGTTTAATCTCTTTTAAAAAGTAGTCATATTTTTATGATTACTTTTTTTATATCTTAATTATATCAATATATCTTGATATATAACTATTTTTATGTTATACTTCTAGAAATTAAACAATTTGGTGGTAAATTATGGATATATTTCTAAAAACTATTGGCTCTATAAACGATGAAACAAGACTCAAGATTTTACATTTTATAAACGAAAATGATGAAGTATGTGTATGTGATATAGAAAATTCATTTGATATGATTCAGTCACGAATTTCACGACATCTAAAGATTTTAAAAGATGGTGGTTTTTTAAAAGTAAGCCGTCGTGGACGATGGGCGTATTATAGTATCCGCACTCCTCTTGATAAGTTTCGATTAAATGTTTTAGAAGAGATAAGTTATTTAGATTTAAAGATACCCACACTACCAAAAGAAAAAAAAGGATGTAAAATGGAAAACAGTTTAGAAGAAAAAAAAGTATTAATTATGTGTACAGGAAATAGCTGTAGAAGTATCATAGGTGAAGCACTTATAAACAAAGAGTTAGAAGGTGTAAAAGCATATAGCTGTGGTATGAAACCAACAGGAAAAGTAAATCCAAATGCTAAAAAAATATTAGAACAAAATGACGCTTGGGATGAGAGCTATTTTTCTAAACACTTAGATGATGTTTTAGATATCGATTTTGATTTAGTAGTAACAGTATGTGGAAATGCAGATGATGCATGTCCATCTTTTCCAAAACCAGTAAATAAAATCCATGTAGGGTTTGAAGATCCAGATGGAAAAGGCTTTGAAGCTTTTGAAGAAACTTATGCATTAATCAAAGATGAACTTTTAACAAAAGTAACTGAGAACTTAAAGTAATCATAGATGATAATAGCCATTAGTATTTTTCTTATCACCCTACTTTTTGTCATTTGGCAACCAAAAGGTTTACAAATAGGTACATCTGCAGTAATTGGTGCTGTTGTTGCATATGTTTTTGGTGTGGTTAATTATGAAGATCTATTTACAGTTTTTGATATCGTTTGGGATGCTACTTTTGCATTTATAGGTATCATCATCTTATCTTTAGTTCTTGATGAGATTGGTTTCTTTGAGTGGTGTGCACTTAAAATGGCTAAGTTCTCAAATGGAGATGGGGTAAAGATGTTTATCTACTCTATTTTACTGGGTGCTTTAGTATCAGCACTTTTTGCAAATGATGGAGCAGCTTTGATTTTGACTCCGATATTACTAGCAAAAATGAGGATTTTGAAACTCAATATGAAAACTATTTTAGCATTTTTATTGGCTGGTGGATTTATATCAGATAGTGCTTCATTGCCTTTTGTATTTTCTAATCTTACAAATATTGTAACAGCAAACTATTTTAATATAGGATTTTTAGAATACTTAACAAATATGTATCTACCTTTTATCGTAAGTGTTTTTGTAACTATTGTAGTTTTACTTTTAGTTCTACGAAAAGATATACCGAAAAAAGTTGATATAGATTTACTTAAAGATGCAGATTCTGTTTTGAAAAACAAAACTCTATTTTACTTCTCATGGGTATTTTTAGCTATTTTATTAGTAGGATACTTTGTAGGTGATGCATATGATATCCCTGTTTCAGTATTTGCTTTAGGTGGAGGACTTATATTTTTACTTATCTCCACACTATCTAAAACTGTAGAGCCTATTCATATCATCAAAAATGCACCTTGGCAAGTAGTATGGTTTTCCCTAGGACTGTATATAGTTGTATATGGTTTAAAAAATGCAGGATTAACAGATAATTTAACTTCTGTATTAGAGTCTTTAAATACCCAAGGAGATTTTATAGCAGTTATGGGAACTGGTTTTATGTCTGCAATATTAAGTGCTTTTATGAACAATATGCCCACAATCATGGTGATGGATATAGCTCTAAAAGATATAGGAAACAGTGCTATGATATATGCAAATATCATAGGGTGTAATCTTGGACCTAAAATGACTCCATTTGGTAGTCTTGCAACTCTACTTTGGTTACACACTTTAAATCAAAAAGGTGTAAAAATAGGCTTTTGGCAGTACAGTAAATTTGGTCTTATTGTTACTCCTCCAATACTGTTTTTAGTATTGTTAGCGTTAGTTTAAAAAGGAATTATTATGTTTGATTGGTGGGAAAAAATAAGTGCTTCATTTGTGTATGAAATACTATCATTAGAAAAAGATACTGCATTAGCAGAAGCTTTACACTTTTTTTTATATGATACTGTAAAAATATTTATATTATTAATTACAATTATTTACCTTGTAACTTTTTTAAGAAGCTATTTCCCTATAGAAAAAGCAAGAGATTATATAAGTGGTAAAAATAAAATAGTAGGTCATATATTTGCAGCATTTTTTGGGGTGTTGACTCCATTTTGTTCGTGTAGTGCTATTCCATTATTTTTAGGATTTTTACAAGCTAGAATACCTTTAGGGGTAACATTTTCATATCTAATTTCAGCACCTTTAAGTGATGCTGTTGTTATAGCTATGTTGTTCTCACTATTTGGATGGAAAATTGCACTACTTTATGTAAGTATTGGTTTAGTTATAGCTATTGTAGCAGGTCTTGTAATTGGGGCTTTAAATCTTGAAAAAGAAGTTTTAATTGAAGTAAAACCTCTAAATAATTGTTGTGATACATCAAATAAAAATGAGAATCAAATAAAAGAAAAAATAAGTGAATCGTGGGATTACACAAAAGATATTTTTCTAAAAATTTATCTTTATGTGATAGTTGGTGTTGGTATTGGTGCTTTTATACATGGTTATATTCCTGCTGATTTTATTGGAAAATATGCAGGTGGGGATGTCTGGTATGCACCAATAGTAGCTGTATTGATGGGAATACCTATGTATTCAAATGCAGCAGGTGTTATTCCACTTATAGAAGTTTTAACACAAAAAGGGATGTTAATGGGAACTGCATTGTCATTTATGATGGCTGTAGTGGCATTAAGTTTACCAGAAGCTATGATTTTAAAAAGAGTATTAAGTGTAAAACTTATCTCAATATTCTTTTTTATAGTTGGTACCGCTATCTTATTAGTTGGGTACTTATTTAACATAATTTTATAAAATAGGAGAAAATATGAAAATAGAAATTTTAGGAACAGGATGTTCAAAATGTACAATGTTAGAGACAAAAGTAAAAGCAGCAGTAGCTAAAGTTGGTGGATTTCATGAGATTGTAAAAGTTGATGATATTGTTGATATTATGAATTATGGTGTGATGAGTACTCCAGGTTTAGTAATCGATGGTGTTGTAAAAAGTACAGGTAAAGTTCTAAGTGTTGATGAAATTATCGAATTTATGCAAAAATAAAGGCAAAAATATATGAAAAAAATACTTTTAGCATCAGCTGTATTAGCTTCTAGTTTATTTGCAAATATCTATACTTTAGAGCCAGTAAAAATTACAAAAGACACTACTTGTTTCATAGGTGATTTAAATCCACCAATGAAACAAAATAAAGGTTTTGTTTCAAATGTGTGTTATATTGATATAGGAGATAGCGTAGTTGTAATAGAACCAGGTCCTACATACAATTTTGCAAAAGAGTTAAATCAATTTATAAAAACTAATACAAACAAAAAAGTAAGTCATGTAATAGCTACAAACTTTCATGATGATAGATACACGGGAGCAAGTTTTTATAAAGAGAACAATATCCCTATTATTGGACATAAAACTATAGTACAAGAACTAGAGGAAAATCCAGATAAATTTAATCGTATCCCAAAGGTAACCACAAAAGAAGAATACAAAAACTCTAAAGTAGTACAACCGGATATTTTAACTGATGATAAATATATCATAAAAGGTAGCAAACAAAATATAGAAATTTTAAAACTAAGTGATGGTTCAAACTCTGTTTCTGATATAGCTGTATATGTTCCAAAAGATGATTTTATCTTTGCAGGAAACATCATATTTAATGGTCGTATGATAAAGTACGGAAAATACAGTAATGTAGACAACTGGATAGAAGCACTCAATAATCTTAAAAATATGAATGTAAAGTATGTTTTAGGTGGACATGGTTTTGAGTATGATAAAAACTCATATAAACCTACTTTAGAATACTTAACAATTTTAAGAGATAGCGTAAAAAAAGCATACGAAGATGATGTAGATAGAGAAGAGTTAAGTCCTTATATAGATGATAAAAAATTCAACTACTATAAACACTTTAAAGCAATCTCTACAAGCAATCCAAAAAGATACTACGATCAATTGGAGTGGGTAGAGTGAAAAATGTTAATGAGAACATTAACTCAAATGTTCCATAATATTGTTACCCAAATTACTATAAAAACAATAATACTCAAAAATACTATCGCACTTCCAACATCTTTGGCTTTTTTTGCCATCTCATGGTATTCTAAGGTAACTAAATCAACAACTCTTTCGATTGCACTGTTAATAGATTCAGCAATTAACATTCCCATAAGAGAGATAAATAGTAATGATTTTTCAACTAGTGATATATCAACTAAATATATTACTGGTAAAAGTATAATCATTAGAATTAATTCAATTTTAAATGATGTTTCTGTAGTAATGATATCTTTCAATCCTGCAATTGCATATGATGTATTTTTAAAGAAATTATATTTTGGTTGATTTCTCAATGTATCTCCTTAGATAAAATTATATATTTTTATTATATTTTTGTAACTCTTTCTTTGTGGAAAAATAAAATATTATAGTTAAACAAATTGTTATAATACTAAAGTTTAAATTTCCTTGTTTAACGAGTATTATATCTAAAATCATTAATGCTATAAAATAGATAATAATTTGTCTCACTTTAGATTCCTTTTCACACAAATTGAATGTAAGCAAAGTATACAAAGCCAAGATATTAACATTGTTATAAGTGTATGACTAAAAAAATGATCGCCTATAATCATTTTATAAAACCCCATACTCCATCCTACAGATAATGCAATAAATAATGATAGTAATTTATTCCTTTTTGTTTTAAAAAAAAAATAAAAACTAAGTAGTACAAATCCTCCACTAGCATGTCCTGCTGGCCAACATGAAATATGTTTCATACTCATGTATGGTTCAGAATACTTTTCCCATACTGCTGTTCTAGGCATATTACCTAAATACTGAATCTCGTTTTTTGGACAAGGCATATTTGTGGACTTCTTTAAACCACCAATAAATAAAGGAATCAAAATAGAAGATAAAACAATAACTAATATTCCATTTTTATATTTTTTAATTCTTTCATTCTTTTTAAAAAATATTATTAAGATTAAAAAAACTAACGCGATGATAATTAGTAGTCGCTTTATTCCATCATAAAATATAAATTTCCAAGGTTGAGAATCATGTTCTAAAATCCACATTTTTGTTTTAACATTATAAAACATATCTTGTACATAAAGATCAAAATCTGTCACTCCAAATACTATAATTGTCACTACTAATATAATTGAAGTAATGAATAACTGTTTTTTAATCTCCATTTATAATATCTTTACTTTTATCATAGATTTCTGTCTCAACTTCAAATAAAGATAATAAAGTATGAAATAGATTGTCGTGTGAAAACTCATCATCTTTTTTCTGTTTTATTTTTTCTAATGGCATATCTTTTTTCATTTCATCCCCAAACCAGATAAATGAGCCTATGTGTTTTTGAGAATCAGGTGCCATAAAATATGGTAAACCATGGAGATACACACCATTTTCACCTAAACTTTCCCCATGATCGCTCATGTATATCATTGCAGTTTCATGTGTATTGTCATATTTTTTTAAAAGATTTATTGTTTTGCTTAAAAAATAATCTGTATATAAAAGTGCATTGTCATATCCATTGCTTATCTCTTCTTTTGTACACTTTTCTAATTGATTTGTTTTACAAACTGGCGTAAATTTTTCAAAACTTTTTGGATATCTTTTATAATAGGCCGGACCATGATTTCCCATTTGATGTAAGACTATTAAAATATCTTTTCCCTTATTTTTTGAAATATAATCATCTAATCCAACGAGCATCCCTTCATCTCTACATTCACTATTATCTTCACAAATAGTATTTTTATCTGATGTTTTATAGTCTTCATAAGGTACTCTTAGTGCAACACCTTTACTATCTGAATTATTATCTCTCCAAAGTATTTGGATATCTTTAGTAGATTGTAATACATCAAGAATATTATAAGTAGAAATTCCTTTTTTGTAATTATAATCTTTTCTATCATAAATGGAAAACATACAAGGTACACTATATGCTGTACTTGTTCCACATGAAAACATATTGGAAAAATTGATAATATCTTCTTTTTCAAGTAAAGGATTAGTTTTTTTATCATAACCATTTAATGAAAAATGATCAGCTCTTGCAGCTTCACCAACTACGAGTATGACTAATTCCGTATGATTTTCCTTTTCATTTTTAGTATGTTCAATTACAATGGCTTCTTTACCTATTTTTTTAAGTTCTAATGAACCACTATTTACTGTTTTATTTATATAATTCCCTATACTATAAATCCAATAAGTAGGATTTGTATTATATCTCAATGGTTTATGTTCTCTAAAGAATGAAGTGTAATGTTTACTAAATATTACCGTTGTCATTCCTATTAATAATAAACTCATTAAAATATAAACTAATTTACTCAATAATTCTTTATGCCATATTCTATAATTAATTTTTACTTTGTATACAAAATAAGAAGGAATTACTCCTAAAAACAAGAGATATAATAATTGTTTTATTGAAAATAAATCCATAGATTCATTTATATTTGTTTGTAGCACATTTCGTATCATATCATCATCAACTATGATATGATATGTATTCATAAAATAATTGGTTAACGATGAAATCATAAGTACTATTATTAATATAGCTTTTGTTGTATATTTAGAACTCACTATTGTAAAAAGCAAGATGTTGATTGCTATTAAAAGAACTAGTAACGATAGTAAAAAACCTGTATTATCCGTATTTATAGGATAAACTTGTAACACATTAGTATAAAAAGTATAATTATCAAAAAAGACTATAAAAAGTACTATAAATAAAATAAGTTTTGGTTGTGTCATATTTTGTATGTATTTCATCATCAACCTTTACTTATAAAGCTTTTTATTATACATATGATCAAGTACTAAAATATATGATAACAGTTCTTTTTCTAAATTTTCATCCGAGCTAGTTTTTATGAGTTGTTTTTTATCATACAAAAATGTAACAGCAGGTTTATTTGGGCGTAAAATAGATACTTTGTTATCCTTTCTTAATGCATAATAATCATTAAACTGCATAAGAGCTAGATTCTGTTTTTTATCACTAAAAATTGAATGACCCATAATAGGATATGTTACATCTAAACCCATCAAATCAAGTGTTGTAGCCAATACATCGGGTTGTGTTGCTATTTTTTGATATTCAAAAGGTTTGATTCCTTCCCCTAAAATAACAGCAGGTATCTGAAACATATCAATAGGAACCATACTATTTCCATATACTCTTACATTATGATCTGCAACAACTACAAAAATAGTGTCTTTGTAATAATCCTCTTTTCTGGCATTGTCTATTAATTTTCCTATTGCAAGATCTGCATATTTAATAGCATTTTTGACACTTTTTTTAGGAGCATTTTTGACAAGTTCTATTTTATTTTCAGGAAAATCAAATGGTGAATGATTTGAAGTAGAAAATATAACTGATGCAAACTTTTGATTATTTGCATAAAGTTTTTTAAATTCTTCATTTGCTCTATCAACTACTTCTTCATCAGCAACACCCCAAGTGCCTACAAAAGATGGATTCTTAAACTTTTCACTATCAATAACTTCATCAAAGCCATTACCTAGAAACCACCCTTTCATATTATCAAAACGACTCTCTCCTCCATAAATAAAAGATGTGTGATAACCCAAAGGTTGAAGTAATTTTGCAATTGTGAAGTAATCCTTTTGAGATTTATTTCTTTTTAATACACCTTTGCCTGGAACTGAAAAGTTACCTGAAACTAATCCAGCAAGTCCTCTAATACTTCTTGTACCATTTGAATAAAGATCTTTAAAAGATATCCCCTCTTTATATAATCTGTTTAAATTTGGTGTAATATCTTTTTCCCCACCTAAAGGCTCAACAAACTGATATCCCAAACTCTCTTGTATAAATATCACGACATTTTTCGGTTTTCTTGTACTAAAATGACTTTTTTCTAACCTGTTAAGTGGTTCATTTTGATTGATAGATTGAATATTTAAACTTTTTTCAACTATAGATATTGCTTCATTTATATCCATCTTTCCATATCTTTTGAGCAGATTTTTAGTTCCATGTTTAACATTCACATATACTGCAGATAGAACACTATGTAGACTGTTTTTTGTAATTTCATTTAATATTCTATTAGTACTAAACATAGCATCTGAAGTGTTCGCACCTCTATGTCCAAATGATGATCGTATCCCCATAAATAAAATTAATAATAAAGGTAAAAGTAATGCTACTCTTTTGATATATGATACTTTAAATAACTCTAAAAAACCATTTTCATAGTTTTTTAAATACAAGTATATGAAAAATGTAATTGAGATGAGAGCGATTGACAATTCTATTCTATATTCTTCGAATATCATTGAAAACACCTCTTTTGGGTATTCTAAGTATTCTACAAATAAATAATTTGGTCGAACATCATATTGAAAGAAAAATGGTATAGTTGCAATTTCTATATATATCATCAATGATATAATAATTAAAAAATAGTATTTTATTATTTTATTAATTGTATGCTCTATTTTTTTGGGACTCAATGTTATTAGTAATACGGGTAAAAGTAAGAATGTACTTGCAGTTATGGTATCCATTCTAAGTCCATAAAGAAAAGTAAGCCAATAATTAAAGCTTTCTGTTTTAAAATTATCATAAAAAATAATAAATAAAACGAGCCTGCCAATAAAAAATATACTAACGAGGGAAAAGTAGTATTTAAAAAGTTGTGTGAAAATTTTTTTCAAGATTAATATCCTTATATCGATTTTATGGAATATTAATTCTTGAAAGTTAAATGAGAGTTAAGATTTAGAATCTAACGGTAATAGTTGTTCCTTTATTATATATTGACTGAATATCTAAATTTGCATTATGAAGATCAATAAAATTTTTGACGATTGATAAACCAAGACCAAATCCATTAATTTTTTTATTACGAGATTCATCTACACGATAAAACTTGTCTGTAATTTTATCAAGATGCTCTTTTTGAATACCAATACCTTCATCTTCTATACGGAAATAAGCATGATTATTTTCTGCAAAAAGTTCGATGTTTATCTCTTTCTCTTTAGATGTGTATTTAATAGCATTATCAATTAAATTAGAAAAAATAATATTAATTAATAAAGGATTTACACTCTTTTTAATATTTTCAATTTTTTTTATAGTTAAAAGTATATTTTTATCAGCTGCTTGTTTCTCATATTTACTTATAACATCTATCAAAATAGAATCTAAATAAGAATATTTAAAAGTACTTTGAATATTTTCTTGAGAATATTTTGTAAATAAAAACAATTCATCTATTATTTTCTCTATTTGCTTTATCTCATATTGTATTGTTTTTATACTGTTTTTATAATACTGAACATCATGATTTTTTCTTAATGACAATTCTATTGCCGTATTTATAACAGTAATTGGCGTTTTAAGTTCATGTGAAACATCATGATTAAAGTTATTAAGAGTTTCAATACCATTTCGTAACCTTTCAATCATATCATTAAATGAATTCATTAATTGAGTAATCTCATTATTTTCATTTGGAGTATGAATTTTTTTAGGCATATCTTCTATATTAATTTTTTGTGTTGTTCTAGTAAGAGTTTTAA
The DNA here is from genome assembly GCF_047159865.1 of Arcobacter sp. 15-2. Lineage (GTDB taxonomy): Bacteria > Campylobacterota > Campylobacteria > Campylobacterales > Arcobacteraceae > JAIOSF01. The sequence continues at coordinate 1,702,913 of NZ_AP038804.1, read as the reverse complement.
TAGGTATTAAAAGTTTATCAATCAAATTATTCCCTATCCATATTAATAATAAAAATAATAATGGATTTAGATATATTAAAACCTGTTCAATCTTTTCTGCTTGGTTATTAATCTCTTTAAGATACAAAATAATTTCACCCTTATATGGTGATATAAATTTAGTACGAAGTATCGCATCTTCTGTATTATTTTTTGTTTTATGAACAAAAAACATATTTTCAGACTCTTGATAAAGTTCAATATTTTCTAAAGGAAATTTATTGGAGGCATATAATAATTCCCCTTTATTAAAAATAACAAATTCTACATTTAATAATTTAGAATATAACTTAATTTTTTCATCTGGAAATTCACTAATAATATTTTCTTGAATAAAAGAGGTTTTACTCTCCATTTGCATCTTGATTTCACCATGAATACCATCTTCTAGTAAAATATAAAGTAATAAACTAAAAACAATTAATACTGTTGAAATAATTCCTACAAACCAAAATAAAATTTTTTGCTTTAAACTTCTAAATTTCAATTTTATATCCTAACCCTCTATAATTTTTTATTATATTATCTCCTATTTTTTTTCTCAAATTGTGAATTGTAACAGAAATCACATTACTAGATAAAATTTGTTCATTTGTATACATCAGATTTTCAATCATAGATTTTGAAACAAATGAATTTTTATTTTCTAACAATAAATACAATAAATCAAATTCTTTCATACTTAAGTTAATCTCAACATCATTTTTTACAACTTTTTTAGTGTTAAGATTCACTACAATATCATCTACGAAGACTATCTCTTGATTATAGTTATTAATAAATCTTCTATGTAAAGCTTCAATGCGTGCCTCTAATTCTTCAAAATTAAAAGGCTTTGTTAAATAATCATCGCAGCCAGACTTTAAAGCTAGTACCGTATCAGACACTTCATCTTTTGCTGTCAACATTAAAACAGGTGTATTGATTTTTTTTCTACGCATTGAATTTAAAATCTCAATTCCATTTTTTATAGGAAGCATCCAATCTAAAATTATCACATCATAACTATTTATTAACGCTAAATACTCACCGTCTTCTCCATTATCAGCTTTATCAATAACATAGCCATCTTCTTTGAGTCCTCTTTCTAAAAGAGATAAAATATTTAAGTCATCTTCGACAATTAATAGTTTCAAATTTATCCTTCTTTTGTTACTAAATTTAAGCAGCAATTATATACTACATTACTAGGATATAATATTAAAAAACAACTTCAGAAATCTTTTAGCTTAAAAATGATTTTTTTAGTTTATAATTTTAATATAAATAAAAATAAACGATTTATTTAACTTTAATATTAAGGGTAAAATTGTGATAAAAGAGAAAAAAATCGTAGGTCGAAAAGAAACTATTTCTATAATAGATTTAGACCTATTTAACTTAGATGCAAAAGTAGATACAGGAGCTGACTCTAGTGCTTTACACTGTGATCAAATTATAGTAAACGAAAAAGAAAATACAGTTAGCTTTACACTTTTAGATGAAGTTCATGAATCTTATCATGGAAAAAGAATGACATTTCCAATATACAAAATAAAAACTGTTAAAAGTTCCAATGGACATATCCAAAAACGCCCATCTATCAAGGTGAGTGTAAACTTTTTTGGTAAAAACTACAAAAGTGTGATATCTTTGACAAATCGAGCCGATATGAAATTTCCAATGTTAATAGGGAGAAGATTTTTAAGTGGTAAGTTCTTAGTAGATGTAGAAGAGGAATATTTAAGTAAAAACATAAAAGAAGAAGGAAAATAAAATGACAGTTTATATATTATCAAGAAACCCAAATTTGTATTCAACAAAAAGATTAGTTGAAGCTGGAGAATCAAAAGGATGGAATATTAAAATAATTGATTATTTAAAATGTTCAATTGAGATTATGAAAGGTGAACTTAAAATAAATTATCAAGGAAAAGAACTCCCTACACCTGATGCTATTATTCCTAGAATTGGAGCAAGTAGAACATTTTATGGTACAGCAATGGTAAGACACTTTGAGATGATGGATGTATTTAGTGTATCTGGAAACTTAGCTATACAAAGAAGTAGAGATAAACTACGAAGTTTACAAGTGATGTCAAAAGCTGATGTTGATATGCCTAAAACAGTTTTTGCTTCAAATAAATCAAGTGCTAAAGATGTTATTGAATTAAGTGGTGGAGCACCATTGGTTCTTAAAATTCTTGAAGGAACTCAAGGTGTTGGTGTAGTTTTAGTAGATAGTGAAAAAGCTGCAAAATCAGTACTAGATGCATTTTATGGAATGGATGTAAATTTACTTGTTCAAGAGTTTATAGAAGAAGCTGGTGGGGCTGACATACGAGCTTTAGTTGTTGGTGCTATGAAACGACAAGGTGCAGAGGGTGATTTTAGATCAAACTTACATCAAGGTGGAAGTGCAACTGCACATAAACTGACACGAAAAGAGAAAAGTACTGCTCTTGCTGCTGCTAAAGCTATGGGGCTTGGTGTTTGTGGGGTTGATATGATTCCATCATCACGAGGACCATTGGTTATGGAAGTTAACTCTAGTCCAGGATTAGAAGGGATAGAAAAATCAACAAATATTGATATTGCAGGGAAAATTATGGATTATATTGAAAAAAATGTAACTCCAGATTCACCAGACAATCCTACAAAAAAACGAAAAATCAAAAGAGATAATATAGGAGCATAGTTATGCCTACTAAAACATTTATATTTGGTGGAGTGGAAATTCCTAGAGGGATGAATGTAACTGTAAATATTGAGTTACCTAAACTCTACAATACACCAACGCAATTACCTGTAAGGGTGATTCGAGGAAAGAAAGATGGTCCTACTGTATTTGTAAGTGCTGCTATTCATGGTGATGAGTTAAATGGGATAGAGATTATTAGAAGATTTCGTAAGCTAAATATACTTAAAAAATTAAGTGGAACATTAGTATTAGTTCCAGTTGTAAATGTTTATGGGATGATGAACCTTTCACGCTATTTACCTGATAGAAGAGATTTAAATAGATCATTTCCAGGGAGTAGCAAAGGGAGTTTAGCTGGTCGTGTTGCTAAAATATTTTTTGATGAGATTGTTTCAAAATGTGACTTAGGAATTGATTTACATACAGCATCAATTCATAAGTCAAATCTTCCACAAGTAAGAACAAATATAGAAAATGACTATACTTTTCGTTTAGCAAAAGCTTTTGGAGCTCCTGTTGTTTTGCATTCTGCATTGAGAGATGGTTCTTTACGAGGAATAGCACAAGAAAAAGGTGTACCTATTTTATTGTACGAAGCGGGAGAAGCTTTGAGGTTCGATGAAAGTAGTATTCGTATTGGGGTAAATGGTTTAGTAAATGTTTTACGAGCAAATGAGATGCTTCCTAAAGTAATAAGAAAAAAGAGTCCAAAAGTCCCTATCATTACGAAAAGTAGTAAGTGGATTCGATCTATTGAAAGTGGTATGCTTCGAACAATCAAAGCTTTAGGAGATACTGTGAAAGAGAATGAAATTATTGCTTACATTGATGAACCATTAGGTGATGATAGTTATGAAATTCTTTCTCCTTTTGATGGTATCATAATAGGTAAATCAGAGATTCCTCTTGTTCAAGAAGGTGATGCTGTTTTCCATATTGCAAATTTCAAAAACCTTAATATAGCAGAAGATAAAATTGAATATTTTAATGAAGAGTTAATAGAACAAAGTGAATTTCATGAACTCAATACAGAAGAGATAATAGAATAATGGAAAAATTTTACGATATTTTAAAACAGCTCATTCGAATTCCAAGTGTTGTTGGGGCGGAACATCCTTTTTTTATGTCAGTTAAAAGAGAACTTGAAGAACTAGAATTGCATGTAGAGTATTATGATGGTGTTTTAGTTGTAAAAGGTGAAAACCCAACAAGTGGCTATATCTCTGCACATGCTGATAGACATGGTTTAATTTGTACAGGAGATAACGAATTTCAATATGCAGCATATATTGCAAAAAATCAAGCAGATTTAAATGGAAATTCAAATAGTGAAAGTCTATTAAAAAATTTTACAGATAGATTTGTTAATGAAAAAGTACAAGCTTATGAACCTTGGTCTGGGAGTTATTTGGGATTGGGAGTTATACAAAATGCTTTTTTATGTGAAAGAAGAAACAATATCATCTTTAAAGTAGATGGATTTTCACATCTATTTCCTGGTACTCCTATTGCTTTTGTTGATAAATTAACAATAGAAGATGAGTTGGTATCTGCACAACTTGACAATGTAATATCAGTTGCAATTATAATATATATGTATCATTTAGGGTATCAAGGAACTGCATTTTTTACAGCATCTGAAGAAGCTGGAAAAAGTTGGCGATTTTTACTTGAATATTTTCGACGCTTTGACATAGTGACAAATGAACTACTTGTTTTAGATACTAGCCCATACAAAGTAGTAGAAGATATAAATCGTTTAGATATAGTACTAAGAAACCGAGATGAAAATGGTGTATTTAGATCGCCTCTAAAAAATAAAATTAAAAGTATTTGTATAGAAAATAATATCAACTATCATTTCAAAGATTCTTATTTAAAAAACATCATGAAGCAAACTGGTACAAAAGGTTCTTTAGGTGTAACTGAATTAGGAAAAATTATTCATGCTACAAAAGGTTCTATTCAAGGAACAACACTACAGCTCCCAACAATAGGATACCATACAGCACAAGAAACTACCACAAAAAGGTCTATACAGAGTATTTTAGAAATATTGCAAGCATTGTATAATACAGACAAGGCTTTTCATTGAAAAAATTTCTCTTTTTTTTGATGACCGTTTGTTTTATCTGTACTATAAACGCACAAGTAAATCAAAACACAACTCAAAATATTTGGTTAAAAACATATCAAAATTATAAAAACTATAATATCATTGTAAATAATATAGCTAAAGCAGAAAATAAAATACAAAAAAATGAAAAGAACTTATTATTAGTAGGTGAATTAAATAAAAAAATATCAATCTACAAATCTAAGCTAAAACTCTATGAGAATAATAATCTCGATAATATTTTGCGGCAGTACAAATATGAAGTACCAAATATATCATTAAAAGATTTTATAGTACGCAGTTCTCAAAATAATCTTGATAAGCTAATTCAAAAATATATTGTTTTAAAAAATAATTTTTATCTAGCTCGTTCTAGTTTTCAAAATACATATAATCTACAGATAAAAGAAACAAATAACACTCTAAAAATAGCATCTATTAAAGATGATTTAGAGTATTTCAATGAATATGTTGAAAACATTGAAAAAACTTATCAAAATCTTTTGGATGCAAGAGATGACCTAGAAAAGAAATATCAAGAGTATCAAGATGAGATACTAACAAAACATATTATGACTATAGTTATTATAATTATCTCCTATACACTTTATAAAATACTCTCATTGTTGATTTTTCACTTTACTCATAATAAAGAAAATCATCAAGAGCAAAAAAATTATAAAAAACTTTTATCTCTACTTTTTATATTTTTCATTATTTTATTTATTTTTATACGATATATTGATGATTTAATTTATATTATTACTTTTTTAAGTGTTGTGGCTGCTGCTCTTACTATTGCTATGAGGGAAGTGTTACTCAACATTGCAGGTGCTATCTATATTTTTTTTACAAGTCTGATAAAAGTTGGGGATAGAGTGATGGTACAATTTGAAACAAAACACACTATTGGTGATATAGTAGATATTTCACTGATAAAAATTAAATTGAACGAAGTTGAGGATTATACAAATATAAAAGAGGTTAAAACAGTAGGGAGAACTATTTATATACCAAATAGCTATATTTTTACAAAAGTTTTTTACAATTATTCTTTAAAGAAAAATGGAACTATCAATGATTTGATTGAGTTTGAATTTAATGTAAATAGTGACTTTAAAAGCATAGAGCAAGTAACAAGTGAAATATTTTCAACATTAAATATACAATACACCATAAATTTTAATTTAAACACTCTCAAAACAGGAATCATTGGTCTCATATCTTACCAAACAAACTATAAAGATGTAGCAAAAAATAGAGGTGAATTGTCGATTAAACTACTTGAAAAATACCATGCAAACGAATCTATAAAACTTAAAACATCTAAATCAACTAACGCTAAAATAAATGATGAGGAATAAAACAGTAAGCTTTTTCCTTTTAAGATATATTAAACATCAATACTTCCTAAGGTAAACTCCGTTAAAGTGAAACAATACAAATCACGAAGGAGAAAAAATTGATAGATTCATCAATAAAATTAGCAAAACAATGGCAAAATAGAGCAACAGAACTTGTAAGTGATTTTGATAGAGAGTTTTATGTAAAAATGAACACAATGCTCGAACACCCAAAAGACAAAGCACTGTTAATAGAACTCATGGATCAATGTTTTCGATCCAAATCAAATGACAGAGTAGCAGATCAAGTGATATTTTTACTCGAAAAACATAAAATGGCTCACTTTTTTACAGCTAAAGATAAATCTTTATTGTGGCTATTTAAAAATTTTGGAACACTCCTTCCTGATTTATCCATCCCTCTTTTTGTAAGACAAATTAGAGAAGACACAAAAACAGTAGTTATCAAAGGTGAGACACAACCTTTTAATAAGCACCTTGAAAAAAGAAAAGAGGAAGGGACTAGAGTAAATCTTAATTTAATAGGAGAAGTTGTTTTAGGAGAAGAGGAAGCAAATGAACGGGTACAAAAATATTTAGATGCTTTAGCAAATCCAAATATTGACTATCTTTCTATTAAAATATCAACTATCTTTTCACAAATATCTGCACTTGATTTTGAGAATACTGTAAATATCTTAGTTGATAAGCTCACCCTTATTTATACCCAAGCACAAAAATATTCTTACATAAAAGATGATGGCACAAAAACAAACAAGTTTATCAATCTTGATATGGAAGAGTATAGAGATCTTGATATCACCGTTGAAGTCTTTAAAAGAACTCTTAACCAACCGCAATTCAAAAACTTTTACGCAGGAATTGTACTACAAGCATATTTACCAGATTCATTTGATGTTCAAAAAGATTTATCTGCTTGGGCTAAAAAAAGAGTAGCTTCAGGTGGAGCACCAATAAAGTTTCGGCTTGTAAAAGGTGCAAATATGGAGATGGAAGAAACAGAATCTAGTCAAAAACATTGGGAGATGGTAACATATACAGACAAACTTGACACAGATGCAAACTACAAAAGAATGGTAAATTATGCGCTAAACCCACAAAATGCACCCTCTATGCATATAGGAACAGCTTCACATAATCTCTTTGAACTAGCCTACGCAACACAATTAGCAAAAACTAATAATGTAAGTCAATATCATACTTTAGAGATGTTAGAGGGGATGAGTGAATCAGCAAGATTAGCAATCAAAGAGATTTCAAAAGATGTTATTTTATACGCACCAACAGCAGCAAAAGAACAATTTACCAATGCAATTGCATACTTAGTAAGACGACTTGATGAAAATACTGGTCCAAATAATTTTATTCGATATTCTTTTGGATTGACTGTTGATTCAAAAAACTGGAAAATGCAAGAAGAGCTATTTATCAAATCTTTTGAAGCTTTAAAAACATCTTTTGTTGGTAAAAAAAGAACACAAGATAGAACTTCTGAAAATTGGGATGATTTTTCTAACTCTTCTTACGATACGAAAAAGTATCATGCAGAAGCTGATACAGATTTTATCTTACCAAAGAATCATATCTGGGCAAGAGATATCATCTCAAAATGGAAATTTACAACTAACACACAACACAAAATTGTACCCGTGGTTGTAGGTGGTGTTGATTTAGTAGAAGATAGAAACATAGTAAAAGCCATTGATAAGTCACAACTCAAAGAGAAAGTACTTGCAGGAAAGTTTGCAAATGCAACAGCCCATGACTTACAAAAAGCAGTTGAAGTTGCCAAAGCTGATACTGATGGTTGGAGAGAGTTAACGCATCAACAAAGACACAAATACTTAAAACAAGTAGCCATAAATGTTAGAAAAAGAAGAGGTAATCTTATAGGTATCGCAGCTGCTGAAGTTGGAAAAGTATTTACAGAAACAGATGTTGAAGTTTCTGAAGCTGTTGACTTTTTAGAGTTTTATCCATATTCTGCAGAGTATTTTGAGAGATATGAGAACTTATCTTTTACAGGGAAAGGTGTAGGAGTTGTTGTACCTCCTTGGAATTTTCCTGTTGCTATTGCTCTTGGTGGTATTGCGGCTGTTTTAGCTGCAGGAAATACGGTGATTATAAAGCCTGCTTCAGTTGCTGCTTTGACTGCGTATGAGTTGTGTAAATGTTTTTGGGATGCAGGAATTTCTAAAAATATTCTTCAATTCACCCCTTGTCCTGGAGCATTAGCAGGGGAACATCTGATTTCCAATAAAGATGTAGATTTTGTTATTTTAACAGGTGGAGAAGATACAGCTATCTCTATGTTAAATTCTCGTCCTGACCTATTTTTGACAGCTGAAACAGGTGGAAAAGACGCAACTATTGTAACAAATATGTCAGATCGAGAACAAGCGGTTAAAAATGTATGTCAAAGTGCTTTTGGGAACTCTGGTCAAAAGTGTTCGGCTACTTCATTATTGGTTCTTGAAGAGGAAGTTTACAACGATGTGAATTTTAGAAAAGCTTTAGTTGATGCTGCATCTTCTATGAATGTTGGCTCTGTGTGGAATTTTAAAAATCGTATTGGAACACTTGCAAATTCTGTTTCAGGAAACTTGAAAAAAGCAATTGAACAACTAGAGGGCAACGAAAAGTGGGCATTGAAACCAAGTTTTGCTGAAAATAATGAGTATATGTTAAAACCTGCCATAAAATGGGGAGTTGAAGAAGGTAATTTTATTCATAAAAATGAATTATTTGGACCTGTATTAGCTGTAATGAAAGCAAAAAACTTAGAACATGCTGTTGATATTGTAAATAGTACAGGCTATGGACTCACATCTGGAATTGAGTCTTTAGATGAAAGAGAAGTATCCTACTGGAAAGAAAATCTTAAAGCTGGAAACTTATATGTAAATAGAGGTACAACAGGGGCAATAGTTCTACGGCAACCATTTGGTGGTATGGGAAAATCTGCTATTGGAGCTGGTAGAAAAGTGGGTATTCATAACTACATCACACAATTTGTTAATTTTAAAGAGATAGGTATTCCTAAAACAAGTAAAACATACTCTACACCATTAACACAATTTATAGATTCGTGTAAATCAACTCAAAAAGACTCAGTAGAATTTGAAAAGTTAAGTATCGCATTACAATCATACTACACAAACTATGACGAGGAATTTTCACAAGCAAAAGATTATGCAAAAGTAAGGGGAGAAGATAATCATTTTAGATATCTACCTTTAAACAATGTACTTATAAGAGTGAGTTCAGGTGATACTTTATTTCAAAGTGTTTCACGAATACTAGCAGCAAAAGTAGCTGGAGTACATTTTAAAGTTTCTATTACAAACAATGATACGGTACAAAACTTCTTAGAAGATGCAGAAGAGTTATTTTCTTCAAGAGATCGTTTAGTTTCCCAAACAGATCAAGAGTTAGCAAAGAGTATTCATAAATATAACAGAATTTTATATTCTGATATATCAAAAGTTCCTAGTATTGTATTTGAAGCAGCATCTTCATCTCTAACATTTATAGTTCGTCACAAACCAATGATGGAAGGAAGATTAGAACTTCTGAACTATTTTATAGAACAATCTATTTCACATTCATATCATAGATATGGAAATCTTGGGGCTAGAGGTATCGATTAGCTTTTCGATTTCTTTGACTTGTTTGTGTCAATTTAAGCCACTAAACAGTAAATTGATATTACCATTTCAGTATAAATGACTCATGGTCATTTATACTTATTATCATATTTACTAAGGAAAAAAATGTCAGATAATCTTAAAAAACTACTTCTCATTCTATTGATTATAGGTACTGCTGTAGCTGCCTTTTTTGTTTATAACTATTTAACAACACCCAAACTACCAAAAGAGTTTGCAGTGGGAAATGGAAGACTAGAAACAACACAAATAGATATCTCGTCAAAACTTTCAGGGAGACTATTGAATATAACTGTAGAAGAAGGTGATACAATAGAAAAAGATCAATTATTAGCTACTTTAGATACAAAACAACTTGAGTCTTTACTGCAAGAAGCTAAAGCACATCTTGAACAAGCAGAACAAAACAAAAACTATTCGCTAGCCATTGTTGAACAACGCAAAAGCGAGTTAAATTTTGCTAACAATAATTACAAAAGAGCAATGACTCTATATAAAAATAAAAATATATCTCTTCTGGAATTCCAAAAAGAGGAAACAACTTATCAAACTGCTAAAGCAACTTTAAGCGCAGCTAAAGCACAAGTGGTTAGTGCAAATGCAGCGATCAATGCAGCTAAAGCACAAGTTGAGACTATACAAATACAAATAGATGAAAGTAAATTATATTCCCCTATTAAAGGTCGTGTTTTATATAAAATAGCCCAAAATGGAGAGATTATTTCCAATGGAGGAAGAGTGTTGGTAGTGTTAGACTTAATGAATACATATATGACAATATTCCTCCCGACATCTCAAGCAGGATTAGTTAATATTGGTTCAGAAGCTAGAATTGTACTTGATGCCTTACCAAATGTTACTATCCCCTCAACTGTAACTTTTGTTTCTCCTCAAGCACAATTTACACCAAAAGAGATAGAAACACAAACAGAAAGAGAAAAACTTATGTTTCGTATCAAAGTTAGAATAGACTCTAAATTATTAAAAAAACACTTTAATAAAATCAAAACAGGACTTCCAGGTATAGCTTATATTAAATTAGATGCAACAAAAAAATGGCCAGAAAGTTTAAATAAATTGCCAAAGAGTGTAGTAGAAAATAGTGTAAAATAATATGGATTATATTGCTAAAATAAGAGAATTATCACACCAATATAATGATGTAAAAGCATTAGATAATATCTCACTAGAAATCCCTGCTGGTAAAATGATAGGATTTATAGGTCCAGATGGAGTTGGTAAATCTACTCTTTTAGCAATACTCTCAGGAGTCAAAACAATACAAAAAGGCAATGTTGAAGTTTTAGGAGGAGATATACATAAAAAGAATTTTAGAGAATCAATTTTTCCTAAAATTGCTTATATGCCTCAAGGTTTAGGAAAAAATTTGTATATGTCACTAACTGTTTATGAAAATGTAGAGTTTTTTGCTCAGCTTTTTGGTCAAGAAAAAAAAGAAAGAGAAATAAGAATCTATGAACTTTTAAAAAGTACAGGACTATTTGCTTTTAAAGATAGAGTTGCTGGACAACTCTCTGGTGGTATGAAACAAAAACTAGGTCTATGTTGTGCTTTAATTCATGATCCACATCTTTTAATTCTTGATGAACCTACTACAGGTGTTGACCCACTTTCTAGAAGACAATTTTGGAACCTTATAGCTAAAATACGACAAAGAATGACCAATATGAGCGTTCTGATTGCAACTGCTTATATGGAAGAAGCACAATCATACGATCATATTATTGCTATGGATTCAGGTAAAATTTTAGCCCAAGGAACGCCTACAGAGCTTTTAAATGCTACAAACACAAGCAACATCGACGAAGCATTTATTGAGCTTCTTCCAAAAGATAAAAGAAAAGGACACCAAACACTTATTGTCCCAAAACAAATTGAAAATCAAAATGATCAATATGCAATAGAAGCCTCTAATTTAACTATGAAATTTGGAAATTTTACTGCTGTAAATAATGTAAGTTTTAAAATAAAAAAAGGTGAAATATTTGGATTTTTAGGTTCAAATGGTTGTGGTAAAACAACAACTATGAAAATGCTCACAGGACTTATGCAACCCACGCAAGGAAAAGCAAAACTTTTTGGAAAATATGTAGAAGAAAACTCTTTAGCAATAAGAAATAAAGTAGGTTATATGACACAATCTTTTTCTCTCTATACTGAACTAACCGTTCTTCAAAACATATCACTTCATGCTAAATTATTTCATATCAAAGAAAATTTGATAAACCAAAGAATAGAGGAAACTTTAAAAAGATTTCATTTAAAAGAATATGAAAATACCCTAGCACAAGAGCTACCTTTGGGTATTAGACAAAGATTATCTTTAGCTGTTGCTGTTATACATAAACCTGAAATGCTCATTTTAGATGAACCTACATCTGGAGTTGACCCTATATCAAGAGATAATTTTTGGAAACTGTTAATTGATCTTGCAAGAGATGACCATGTAACAATTTTCATATCAACACATTTTATGAATGAAGGTGAAAGATGTGATAGAATATCTTTGATGCATCAAGGAAAAGTACTAGCAAGTGACACACCAAAAAAACTTATAGAATCAAAACAAAAAGAGAACCTAGAAGATGCTTTTATAGCGTATTTAGAAGAAGCATCCCAAGAGAATACAACTGAGACAAATACAAATAAACTAGACTCAAAAATAGCTAACAACCACACAAAGGTGCACAAACGATTTAGTTTGTTACGCCTTTTTGGATACAGTTACAAAGAATCATTGGAGCTTATAAGAGATCCAATTAGACTCACTTTTGCACTTATTGGTACTGTTTTTTTGATGTTTATTATAGGATACGGTATCTCACTAGATGTAAATAATCTGCGTTTTTCAGTTTTAGACTATGATAAATCACCACAAAGTCAAGAATATATTCAAAATATATCTGGTTCAAAATATTTTGTGGAACAACCTTATCTTACTTCTCAAGCTCATCTTGACCAACAGATGAAAAATGGTAATATAAGTGTAGCATTTGTTATTCCTCCAAATTTTGGCAAAGAGATACAAAAAGGATATAAAGTAGAAGTATCAGTTTGGATTGATGGGATAATGCCATTTCGTGCTGAGACTATTAAAGGGTATGTCAAAGGGATACATAATACCTATTTACAACAAATACTCCAAAATCAAACAAACTATAAAGAGCTGCAAAGTACTATAAATATAGAATCAAGATTTAGATATAACCAAGACTTTAAAAGTATATATGCAATGATTCCTGCTGTAATACCTATGCTGCTTATTTTTATCCCCTCTATTCTCATGGCATTGAGTGTTGTTCGGGAAAAAGAGTTAGGGTCTATTACAAATTTTTATGCTACACCTGTTACTAAAATAGAATTTATTGTAGGGAAACAACTTCCTTACATCATAATGAGTATGTTAAGTTTCACTGGTCTTTTAGCATTGGCAACATTTGTGTTTAATGTTCCTTTAAAAGGGAGTATTTTTACGCTTTATTGCGCTACTTTACTTTATGTTATTGCATCAACAGGAATCGGTCTTTTGATCTCATCTTTTGCAAAAACACAAATTGCAGCAATAGGAGCAACTGCAATATTTACATTGCTTCCTACAATTCAATTTTCAGGATTGAAAGAGCCTGTTAGCTCTTTAGAAGGTTTAGGTGCTTTGATTGGGTATATATTTCCTGTTACTTATTATATAAACACAAGTCGTGGGATTTTTAGTAAGGCTGTAGAGTTTCATGGGCTTTACACAGAGTTTATAGTTTTATCTATATCGATTGTTGTTATAACTTTATTGTCAATGTTAGCACTAAAGAAACAGGAAAGATAGATGAAAAAGCATATAAAAAACATCTCTAATCTCATGATAAAAGAGCTAAAAAGTTTATGGTATGACAAAATTATGTTTACTTTAATAGTTTACTCTTTTAGTATTGCTATTTATATCGGAGCAACTGCAACATCAACAGAGATAAAAAATGCCTCGATAGCATTTGTAGATGAAGATAGGTCAACACTTTCTCACCGTATAATCTCTTCATTTTATAAACCACAATTCAACACACCAGATATCATAAACTCGTCACAAATAGATACAAATATAGACAATGGGAAGTACACTTTTATTGTTGTTATCCCCTCAAGTTTTGAAAAGAATATTCTATCAAAAAAAAGTCCAGATATACAAGTTAATATAGATGCTACAAGAATGACCCAAGCAGGGATAGGTAGCCAATATATTCAGAAAATAATCTCTCAAGAATTACAAAACTTCCTCTTAAAAACTCAAGAGACTCAAAGTACTAACTTAGAGATAATTACACGATTTAAATATAATCCAAACCTTACGAGTAGTTGGTTTGGTAGTATTAATGAAGTGATAAATAATATTATAATGTTATCCATTCTACTATCTGGTGCTTCACTTATTAGAGAAAGAGAGCATGGAACAATTGAACACCTTTTAGTGATGCCTCTTAATGCTGTTGAAATTATGCTTTCAAAAATTTTAGCAGTCACATTAGTAGTTTTATTATCTGTTGTATTTTCACTTTTTTTTATGGTTGAGGGGGTACTACAAATACCAATTGAAGGTTCTATTGTTTTATTCTTATTTACAACTTTTTTACTTTTATTTTCAACAACAGCCATAGGAATATTTATGGGAACTATTGCAAAAAATATGCCACAACTAGGGATGATATTTATCTTAACCATTTTGCCTCTTATGATGCTTTCAGGGAGTCTGACCCCTTTTGAAAGTATGCCAGATACGATTCAGCATATTATGAAACTTATGCCAAGTAGCTATTTTGTAGATGTTTCTAAAGCAATATTATTCAAAGGTGCAGAACTTGCAATAATATGGAAAGAATTAGTGGCTATTTTTTGTATAGGTGTAGTATTTTTTCTATTTGCTTTGTATATGTTTAGGAGAAGCTTATCTACACAGTAATAAAAGTCTATTTGTTATCTTCAAGTTACATTATTATTTTATAATTCCCTTATAAAAAAAAATTAGTAGGAGTAATAAATGAAAACTTTACATAAAATTGTAGTCTTGAGTCTTGCCTGTTCAGTCTATCTATTTGCTGGTCATGCACCACAATCATATCCAACAGGCGAACTAGGAAAACTAGTGAAATTGGGTGAAGAGTTAGCTGTAAAAACAGATACACACCCACTTACAAAAGATTTTGTAGACAATAAACTCAATTGTGCTTCATGTCATATAAAAGGTGAAGATGGTAAACCAGGAACAGCGGATGGACTATCTTCATGGTTAGATACTGCTGTTTCTTTTCCTGCATGGTCAAAAAGAGAAAAAGCGGTACAAACTTTGGAAGACAGATCAAATAACTGTTTTATGAGAAGTATGAATGGAAAAAGACTAGTAAATGGAAGTGAAGCTTCTATGGCAATTGCAGCTTATATTACTTGGTTATCAGATGGTAAACCTATGCACTTAAATGACAAAGGTCCATGGGGTCCTACAAATAAAAAATTATGGCCTGCTGGAATTAAACATTTTAAACCTATACAAAAAAAAGCCACTCATGAAAACTATGTAGCTGGTAAAAAAGTTTATGACAATAAATGTTCAGCTTGTCACAGTGCAAATGGTGAAGGTATGGGTACATTTCCGCCACTATGGGGTAAAAATGATAAGGGTGAATGGCTAAGTTACAATACAGGTGCTGGTATGAGTAAACTTGACAAAGGTGCAGCTTGGGTAAAAGCTAAAATGCCATTATATCAAGAGGGAACTCTTAGTGATCAAGAAGCAGCTGATGTTATGCTTTATGTAAATGCACAAGAACGAGCTAGTTTTGATTTGCAAGATAGATTATTACCAGAACAAAAAGCTGGTGCATATCACTCAAATGTTTTAGAAGAGAAACATTCTGTAAGAAGTAACTTTAAAGCTTTGGGACTTGATATAGATAAAATAAGAGGCGATAAGCTTATCAAGTAATAACAACCAAGAATACCTCAAAAAAGGTATTCCCAAGTTGTTTTGGTTAAAATACTTTTATGATAAAAACATATAAGAATTTTATACTTTTCTTTCTCATGATAATTGTAATACTACTTTTTTTCTTGAAAAAATATGATGATATTACAACAAAAAACCAGCTTGATATAGTTGTCTCAAATAATATTGAACTTATTACAAGTGAACTATCGCAGCAAAAGAAATATGCTCTTTCTTTAGCAATACTTTTTGCAAAGAATCCACATATTGTAAACACACTTAAAAATAACCAACCAAAAAAATTAAAAAAAGAATTAGATATTTTAATACAAAGTATTTCAAATTATACTAAACAAAAAAACATACAAATTCAAGTGCATACAAAAGATCTAAAAGTATTTGTAAGAAGTTGGGAAGATAAAGATACAGGGCTAAATCTTAAGAGTTTTAGAAAAGGTCTAGTAAAAGTACAAAAAACACAACAACCTTTTGTCTCAAATGAACTTGGAAAAAGATTTAATATTAAAGCGATTGCCCCTATTTTTGAAAAAGAAGAATATATTGGTTCAATAGAAATAATTATAGATTATTCATCTTTAAAGAAAAGGTTAAAAATATCTGGAATACAAATATTACCAATAATTCATGAGAAGTTTCTAAACATTGCACTCACTTATAAGGACAACAAGAAATTATACAATTATGTGATTATTGAAAATCAATACAATGAAAATATTTATAATACTTTACGAAAAAATAAAAATATTTTATCACAAAAAAAATTATATTATGAGATTAATGACACTATTATCACTTTTGTACCTTTAGGAAATATAGAAAAAGAGACCATCGGTTATTTGGTTGCTCGTTTTAAGAATTCAAATCAAAATTTTAGTTATATTCCAAGTTATGAATACAAAGGGATTATTAATGATAATAATTTCAATAAAAACATGAAACAAAGAAACATAACCATAAAGTGAAAAGATGAAAATATTACTCCTTGAAGATGACTACTTATATAAAATATCCATAAAAGAGTTTTTGGAAGAACTTGATTTTGAGGTAGATGATTTCGACAATGGAGATGATGCACTTGATGCAATCTATGACAATAAGTACAGTCTTCTTCTTTTAGATATCAGAGTACCAGGAATAGATGGATTTACTCTTATAGAAAATATTAGAAAAAATGGTATAACCACACCAGTGATTATTCTTACTTCACTAACAGATATGTCAAACTTAAGTAAAGGGTATGAACTTGGTTGTAATGACTATTTGAAAAAACCTTTTGACCTTATAGAGCTACGGTATAGAATCGACCAACTCATAAAAAGTAAATGCTTTGATTCTCTTGAAAATATGATTTCATTACTTGATAATTTTACATTTGATATACAAAAAAGTATTTTATACAAAAAACAAAAACCAATTGATTTGACTCAAAAAGAGAGTGAAGTGATAAGTTTCTTGATACAAAATAGAGGTTTTTATGTTTCTATTGAATCACTCCATGAAAATATTTGGAACAATAAAGATATCCAATATGCAGATATACGCATGTGTATCAAAAGAATACGAGATAAAACAGATAAAGATTTTATTATTACAAAAAGATTTGTAGGATATAAAATTGATAACTGAAAAAAATGAGATTAAAAGTATAGTTATACAAGTTATTCTAACTTTATCCATAGCCTTTATACCATTATTTTTTTATCTTCAAACCTCTTTCGAAAATCAGAATATCAAAGATAAAATGATGTTAAAAAACTATAGCTCTTCTGTAGTTTCAAAAATACGACTTTTTGAAGATGAAAATAGTGATTTTTTTTACTATCCTAGATCCAATATCTTCACATCTGCTATTTTTGATGAAAAAAATAAAGAAATATTTTCTCTTTTTAAGACAAATACAAACTTTATATTTCAGAGTGAATTTTTTAATGATAACGATAAAATATGTTATAAGCAGTATTTACAAAATAATATATTTGAAGCAAATTATATCATAGTATGTAAAAATATCGATAACTCTCAAGTGATTTACAATACTATTATTCTTATTATTACGATGACTTGTTTGATATTTTTATCTTCATTTTTTACTATCAAACAAAGTACTGAACCATACAAAAAACTCAATCATTTTCTTGATGATTTTTTAAAAGATGCTATGCATGAACTTAAAACACCTATAGGCGTTGCTAGAATAAATGTCGATTTACTCCAAATGAAAATAAAAAAAGACAAACACCTTCTCCGTATAAAATCTGCTTTGAAAAATATGAGTGTCATCTACGAAGATTTAGAGTATTCTATGCAAAGATTTAGTGGAATTGAAGAGAAAAAAGATATTGATTTTTCTTTATTTTTAGATAATAGAGTTACCTTTTTTAATGATTTAGCAAGTGTAAAAAACATCAAAATTATAAGTAAAATCGAACCCTTGATAATGGTTCATTTTAACGAAATAGAACTCTATAGAATCATTGACAATAATATTTCTAACGCTATTAAATATTCAAAAGAAAAATCAGATATTCAAATCTCACTCCAACAAAAAGATGATAAGATTCATCTAACTTTTAAAGACCAAGGAGTTGGAATCAAAGATACAAATAAAATCTTTGAAAGATACTATAGGGGCGATAAAATAACTGGTGGTTTTGGTATAGGGCTTAGTATCGTAAAAAATATTTGTGCTAAAAATAATATTGAGATAAGTGTAGAATCCAAACTCAACAAAGGAAGTATTTTTAAATACATTATTCATAAGAAAGTCTAACAGTAATATTTAATGAAATACACCTATCTCTTCAAATTTAGCATCTAATAATTTTTGTAAATCGTATGCAGAAAGTTCTATATCCAATCCCCTCTTCCCTCCACTTACAAAAATAGTTTTGAAGTTTGTTGCACTTAGATCAATAATTGTTTTTAATCTTTTTTTTTGTCCCAAAGGACTCACTCCTCCTAAAATATACCCAGTTACCTTTTCCACATCTTTTGCTTCTGCCATAGCTACTTTTTTTGCACCAAATGCTTTTGCCATAGCTTTAAAACTCAACTGATGAGAAACAGGAACAACTGCTACTATAAATTCTTGAGTATTTGTTACCACCACTAAAGTTTTAAATACTTGTTCTTTTTTTAAATTTAGTTTTAGAGCGGCTTCGTCCCCAAAAGAGGCACACGAAGAATCATGCTCATACTGATGAATTTTATATGAAATATTATGTTTTTTTAATAATCTTATTGAAGGTGTCATAGATATCTTTTATCCTTTTTATCTCAATATCTTAAATTGTATAATAGCTTTTTAATTATAAAAATCTAAACATCCGAAAACCACTTTTTATTAAATTTAATAAATGATTCTGGATAGTGTCTATGTTTTGGTATATTATTTACAATAATTGCTATAACTAATAATATCAAACACCCTGTCAAAACAGGAGTTAGCAGATACATATATCCCAGATCATGTATCCCCTCACCACCAATTATAGCAATAAGTGCTGTTGCTCCACCTGGTGGGTGAAGTGTTAAAGTGAGTTCCATTACAATTATAGATAACGATACAGCTAAAGCAGAAGATAAAATCATATGATCTGGTAATATTTTATAAATACTAACCCCAATAAGTGCAGACAATAAATGTCCCCCTATTAAATTTCTAGGCTGAGCCAAAGGGGAATTGATAGCTCCATAAATAAGCACAGCACTTGCCCCAAAAGAACCAATAATCAATGATAATTCAGTCCCTTCCAACATATCCAAATGAAAATATCCAACAGCTAATATACCTAAAAAAGAACCTATCCAAGTCCAAAATATATTTGCTTTTTCTAATGGTTCAGAATTGATTTTTTTAAATTGTTTTAAAAACTTATTCATTTTTTTTACTCACTTTTTATATATGATAAACTGAAAATTGTTCATCTTTTTCTTTAAGCTTATATCTTTTTGACAATGACTCAAAAAACGGTTTACCCAACTCCTTACAACTTAGTGCCTCTTTAGTTGTTTTTTCATCAAACAATGGATTTACAATAAGCTGATTGAGTTTTTTAATACTTAGGTTAGGATAGTTTCTTTCATCTAAAATAAGTTCATCATCTACACAAATCATACCTTCATATAAAACTTTTGCATACCAACCAGTTAAACCACTTTGAAAAATAAATTTTGTCATATCTTTTATATTTGTGTTGGCACTTAGTTTCCAACATGGTTGTCGGGGTTGAGTAATCTGTATTTTTGCTTCACCTAACCGATAGATATCTCCTATACAAACATCACTTTCTGAAATATTTGATAGAATAATATTTTCACCAAAATGAGCAACTTCATCTATTTTAAAATTGGTATTGCACTGTTTGTTTATCTCTTCATAAGTTTTTGAAGAAAACAAAAATAGTGCTTTATTTTCTCCACCATGATGTTCTAAATCACCTTGTTCATCATCTCGAAATCCTGTTTTTGTTAAGAAAGAGTTTGATACAGGGTATTTTTTGATTCCTGAAATCATCTCTTTTCGTTTACTATTTTGCAAGAGTGTTATAGTTACTTTTCCTACTTTTAAAAATAAAACTTTCGCTTTTGTATCTTTCATTTGATTCTCCATAAAGTGTACCGATTTAAATTTTCGAGTGTTATGATAGCACTAAATACGATCTTTCGCAAGGCGTCTATAGCTATCAACTACTACTGTAAATAAAAACAAATTTTATGTTAATTAAGTTTCAAATATTCTTTTCTTATTAAAATTTCTTTAAATTGATTAAAAATTATACTATTTGTTATTAATTTCTATGCTATAATACCATTAAACAAGGGGCGTTTTATGAAAAAATCAAGTTTTGGTAATAAATTATTACTGCAAGTCTTAAGTTCGGCTGTTATAGTATTTTCTATAACCATGTTTTTTGTAACAAAATATTCTTACGAAACATCACAAGATGCGGCGGAGAGGTATTTGAAAGAATTAGCAAGTAAACATAGTAAAACAATTGAAGCTAATCTCAATGAGTCAATTGTGATTTCAAAACTTCTAGCAAGTCAGTTTGAATCATCCCTCACAAATGATTATCCAATGGATGAAGATACACTAATATCTTATTCTAAATCAATTTTAGACAACAACAACTTTATTGTAGGAATTTGGTTTAAAGTGAAAGAGAAAGAGTTATTTTTCAAGAAAAATATGGAAAGTGCAGGAAAAGGTCAATACGACAAAACAGGTCAATTTAATCCATATATTGCAAGATCTAATTCACAAATCGTTATCAATCCAGGAAGTATTTATGATGAAAATTTAGAATGGGTAAAAGGACCAATGCAAACTGGTAAAACTTATATCACTAAGCCATATTTATATCCTGTTGATGGAGTAAAGGTTCTCATGAGTACAGTTGCAATACCTCTTTACCATAATGGTAAATTTTTAGGTTCAGTTGGTATAGATATCACTTTAGGTAGTTTTGAGAAGATGTCAAAATCAATTAAAATCTATGATCATGGTTACGCTTTTATTTTAGATCATAATGGCATAATATTGGCACATCCTAATAATGAATTAATAAATAAAGAATTATTAGCTGTTACAAAAAATGATTCAGACTACCAAACACTTATAAACAATACAACAAAAGGTACAGAAACACTTTTTTTTAAAACATCTTATAAAGATGGTTTAGAATCATTGTACTTTACAAAACCAGTTAAGATAAAAGAGATAAACAACTATTGGAGTTTGTCTGTATCAGTACCTACTTCTGAATATTTACAACATGCTATATTTTTAAGAAACTTTTCTATTATTTCATTAATTGCTAGTTTACTTATCATTGGTAGTATTATTTATATTTCTGTAAAAAAACTCAATAATAACCTTTCTTCTATCTCAACTGGATTGAGTGGATTTTTTGATTATTTAAATAAAAAAACTCAAACAACTGAAAATATTAATATAAACTCAACTGATGAATTTGGAGTGATGGCACAAACAATAAATGAAAATGTATCAAAAATTCAAAATTCTATTGACCAAGACAATCAATTAATTGAAAATGTAAAAAGTGTAGTTAATAAAGTAGGTCAAGGATTACTCGATGAAAAAATAACAAAATCAACTTCAACAGAATCACTCAATGAACTCAAAACACTTTTAAATGAGATGCTAGAAAACTTACAACAACAAGTTGGTAAAGATTTAAATTTAATAAGTGCTGCTTTAAATAAATATACACAAAGAGATTTTACAGCGACTTTAGATCCTTCTACAAGTGGTAGTATCGGAAATGAGATTATACAAATGAATAATATGATAACAAATATGCTTCAAGATAATCAAAAAGATGGTTTCGATCTAAAAGAAAGTGCTGATACACTTACAAGTAATGTTCAAACACTTAGTAACAATGCTACAAGTCAAGCAACTTCACTAGAACAAACAGCTGCTTCTATTGATGAGATTACAAGTAATATTGAACAAACAAATAAAAAAGCACAAGAGATGCAACTCATTTCAAATGAAACAAAAACATACTCTAACAATGGTAAAGAGCTAGCAACAGATACAGCAACATCTATGGATGACATTAACAATACAGTTATCAATATAAATGAAGCAATTAGTGTAATCGATCAAATTGCATTCCAAACAAATATTCTATCACTTAATGCAGCAGTAGAAGCAGCTACAGCTGGTGAAGCGGGTAAAGGTTTTGCAGTAGTTGCTCAAGAGGTTAGAAATCTTGCTTCACGAAGTGCTGATGCAGCAAAAGATATCAAAGGACTAGTTCAAGAAGCAATAGAAAAAGCTGATAAAGGGAAACAAATCAGTGTCAACATGATCAATGGTTTTAATACTTTAGAAGAAAAAATTGTTCAAACTAGTTCTCTTATTGAAGATGTTACTCTAGCTTCAAATGAGCAAAATGCAGGGATGAGACAAATATCAGATGCTGTTGGATTACTTGATAAATTTACACAAGAAAATGCTTCTATTGCAGATCAAACAAATCATATTGCAAAAAATACAAAAGAGATTGCAAACGATGTAGCTCAAAATGTAGCCAAAAATAACTTTAAAGGGAAAGATAGCAAGAACAACCTAAATTCAACCCAACAAAATGCTACGACAAATAACACTTCAGATGATGAATGGAAAGACTTTTAAAAAACACTAAAAAAGAAGAGAAATTTCTCTTCTTTTTTATTTTATAGAGATATAAATTTCTACTTCATCTTGTTTTGAATACTTCTCAAAATCTATACCATATATTCTTTCATAGTCAGAATTCTTTTCAAAATACTCCCAAATCTCTTTCCATAATTCAATAGAAACATCAGGAAGCTCACCCTCTTTTTTAAATACTAAGTATTTTTTATTTTCTATTACAATAGCATTATTTTTAGCTTTTGTAACTTCGACTGCTACCATAGCATCAAAGTCACCATTTACATCTGATTCGTAGTTTAAATATAGACCATAAAAACTTGTATTGTTAGCTTTATTTAATGTTTTTGTAAAAATATGCTCTTCATCATATTTTGCCCATAATGGTGCTATTTTTTGTGTTTCTTCATTTTTTTCATTTTCATTATTTGTTCTTACACTGATACCTTGAAGCATCAAGTTTTTTACATAACTTACTTTCATATTTACTCTTTCCTATTAAATTTAACATTTTTTTGTATTCTACCCATAAAGCTCTTTAATCTTTTAACCTTTTAGCAAAAACAGGAGCTATATTCATCACTATAAAAAGTCTTACTATATGATGCAAAGTAATATAAGGAACATTTGCCACTACTAAAATTGCTATTAGATTAAGTTCAGCTTGACCACCTGGACTAAAAGCTAAAAGTGTAGAGATAATAGGAAAATCAAAACTATAATAAGCAATCAAAATAAAAGATATAGAGATAAGAGACAGAATAATAAAATGCCCAAAAGTAGCTCTAAGAGTAAGTAAAATCTCTTTTATACTTACCCCTCTAAAAGTAAAACCAATAATTGTTCCAAATACAACTTGTACAAATTTTAAAAACTCATCAGGCACTGTTGTAGTTATATATCCAGTTGAGTGAAGAGCAATACTTACTATCATAGGTCCTATTAAATATGCAGCTGAAAGTTTTACTTTTTTAGCAAGCATTCCACCAGCAAAACCAGCAACTAATAAAAATAAAAACTCTTGTATATTTATGTCTACAATAGGAATCGTGATAAGTTTATTTCCACTTATATCTACATGAAAAATATACTGTATCACAAAAGGTAAAGTTACCACAATATAAAAAAGTCTTGAAGATTGTACGAGTGTGATTTTAGAGATATTTGCTTTTATCTCTTCACCAATTATCACCATCTCTATAACACCACCAGGCATCGAGCTAAGATATGCAGTTTTTTTATCAAAGCCTTGAAATCTATAAAAGTAATACATCCCTGCAATAATTGTGATAATAGTATACGGAATCACTAGTAATAAACTATAAAGATATACATCTATATATTGTAATATTTCAGGGGTAAATGCACTTCCTATTGTTAGACCAATAAGCACTCGTGCTGGAGTAGAAAAAGGTTTGGGACTTTTTATCGGTAATTTTTCAAACCTCATCGCAATTGAAGATGCAAAAATAGCACCTAAAAGCCAAGGCAATGGAAGATTTAAATAGATAAATACTATTGCACCTACTACCCCAATAGATAGGGCATACAACATTCCAAAAAGGTTATTCATCTATGAACAAAACTCTTCAACTTTAGATGCAAAATACACAGGGCACTCAATCATAGGATAATGCCCTGCTTCTTGACACTCAATAATCTCTACATCATCATAATAGTGTGTAAATAGTTTAGTCACTAGTTTCAAACCAAAAATAGGAAAGTCATGTTTGCCCACGATTATTTTTATAGGTATTTTTATAGCGTCAGTCTCATCTGAAAAATCTGTATGCATATACATTTTCATATAACCTACACGAGCTTCTACTGTTGAGGCTTCATAACCCATTTTTATTCTATATTTTGCCCAAGTATCATTGTATCTTTTACTTGCACTATATACTATCTCTTCTACTTTACTTTCATTTTTAGCCATATCTTTAAGTAAAGATTTTTCAGCTATTTCTGGTAGTTTTACTCCAGATGCTGGAATAGGAGTGATAAGGATAAGTTGAGAGATTCGATCATCGATTAAAGCTATTTTTTGAGCTATCATTGTAGACATAGAGTGTGCTAGTAAATTTACATCTTTTAAACCTAAATGAGTGATAAGATTTTTCACATCATTTGAAGCCTCTTCACAAGAGTACTCACCTTTTATCTCTTTTGAGAGTCCATATCCTCGTAAGTCTACAAAAATAAATGTAAACTTTTCAGTATCAAGATATGTAAAAATAGGCTCGTAGTTTTTGTAGTTTCCCATAAGTTCATGTAAGAATAAAATCTTTTTTTCACCACTACCTATTATCTTATGCCCTAAAGTTACCATCTCATTCCTCTTCTTATATCATTTTTCGTATTGTATCTTATTATAATTTTACAATAATAAAATGGTAGCAATTATAGATACAATCACTCCAAAAAATTCCCATAAAGAGATATTAGTCCCATAAAAGAAATATAAAATAATTGCAGTAAATGCTGGATTGATATAAATATATGCCATGAGTTTTTTAGCACCTATTACGATTATTGCTTTTTGATACAAATATACTGTAACAAGTGTTGCTCCAATAGATAAATATGCCATATAAAAAAATAATTCACCTTCTATTTTTTGCCATTGTAAAGGTATATCAAATATGATTAAAGCTGTACCCATCCAAAAACATCCACCTATAAGTGTCATAAAAGTTATAGTCAATACTTCATCATCTTCTTTATAAAAATACTTAGCACTTATTGAGTATAAAGACATAAAAATAATAGCAATCAAAAATATAATATCACCATAATTTAATGCAAAATTTAAAAATGGTTTTAACTCACCTTTGAATACAACTATACAAGTTCCAGCCATACCTATTATATAAATAATAAATTGAAGCATTGTAAGTTTTTGTTTAAATATTACTATTGAAAAAAGAGCTGTAATAAGAGGTGTAATTGTAAATATCGTAGCAGTATTTAAAGAAGAGGTAAATTCCAAAGCTTTAAATAATCCAATAAAATATAAAGAGTAAAAAAAACTAATAACCATAGCTTTTTTAAAACTCTGTTTTATTTTATTTCTGTATTTTTTTTGTAAAAATATCACTGGAGATAATACCACTGAAGCAAAAACAAATCTATATAAAGTTAAAGATATAGGGTCTATAATTCCAGATAATTTTTCTGAAACTATAAAAGATAAAGCTATCAAAAATGTTGCAATTATTACAAATAGGTGAGCGATTAATGTTTTAATCATAAATATTCCTTTTTTGAAATAGTAATAGATTAAAAAAAAATTATCATTTACATATGTTGATTTTTAATATTTTTTCTTATTCTGCTTAATTGAGTAGGTGTAATTCCCAAATGATTTGCTATATGATGGAGCGGTATTCTGTTTTGAATATTTGGATTTTGTTCTATAAAATTTTGATATCTTGTCATTGCATCATCTAATATAAGTGAGATTTCATTTTTCTCTTTTATAATCACCCAATTTTTCTCTAAATAATTTATATAAAAATCTTTAAATTCTATTTTTGTTTTAATAAGCTCTTTATATTTTTCAAAATTTATATAAATAAGTATGCTATCTTCCAATACATCGATATTTAAATATGAATCCTTTTTTGTAATAAGTGATACTTTAGAAGCTGAAAAATAGTTTTCACTAAAAATATTTTTTGTATATATTTGTCCTTTTTCATTTAAATAATAAGTTCTCAAAATCCCTTTACATATAAAATAAATATATTTTGCTTCTGTATAGGTATCTTGTAGTATTTCACCTTTTTTTACCTCTCTTATAAAACATATATTTTTAAAGTCTTCAAAAACTTCATCACTAAAGTTATAATATTGACTGCATGCTAGTCTAAATTGTTCAAAGTATTTATCCATGCCAAATTATAGGTTAGTATCTCTTTATACTAAATTATGTTCAAAATATTTTATTTTTATTGACATTTTTTTATTTTTGATATACAATTCGTCCATCTTAATACAAAAGGAATAATTATGAAAATCGTAATCTCAAAAATTTTTAACAAGACTCTTATTCCTACGACCACCCTTACATTTTAATAATTAAATAAATTTTTAATTATACACATCAAAAATCAAACTGTTTAAAATATTTATTATTGTTCTTATTTCTTAAATAAAAAATTTTAAAGCACGATATAGTACTGCATAAAAATATTATTTAATTTACTCAACCTAAATTTATGGAATAAAATATCATATTAAATATTTAAAATCACAATAAAAAAATGCACATTTAAAAGGAATTGTTATGCAAAAAATGAATGATATGGATCATAGGATATTAGGTAAAAAGTTAGAGTTATTTATGTTTAGTGAGTTAAGCCCAGGGATGGCTTTTTGGTTACCGCAAGGTTCAAAGTTGAAAAATAATTTAAAAAATATAATTTTTAAATCACATATTTTAAGGGATTATGATTATGTAGAATCGCCAGCCATGATGGAAGATACAATGTGGAAAATCTCTGGACATTATGAGAACTATAAAGAAAATATGTTCCCATCAGTTGTTGAAAAAAGAGATTATCTACTCAAACCAATGAATTGTCCGATGCATATTTTGATGTATCAAAACTCAAAAAAATCGTATAGAGAACTACCAATAAGATATTTTGAGTTTGGTCAGGTTCATAGAAATGAACTTCGTGGAGCATTACATGGCTTATTTAGAGTGAGAGAGTTTGTTCAAGATGATTCTCATATCGTATGTATGCCAGATCAAATTGAAAATGAAATTTTATCAATTTTAGATTTTATAAAATCTCTAATGAATTTCTTTGACTTTGCATACCGAATAGATTTCTCTTCACGCCCAGAAAAATCAATAGGCAGTGATGATAACTGGGATAAAGCTGAGAGTTCTATAAAAAATGCTTTAGAAAAATCGGGAGAAAATTATCAACTCAATGAAGGTGATGGAGCATTTTATGGACCAAAAATTGATATAAAAATAAAAGATATACATAAAAGAGAGTGGCAACTAGGAAGTATTCAAATAGATTTTAACTTACCGCAAAGATTTGATATGAAATACATAGATAAAGAGGGTAAAGAAAAATCTCCTGTGATTATTCATAGAGCTATTTTAGGAAGTATTGAGAGATTTATAGGGATTTTACTAGAACATCACAAAGGTATTTTACCTGTTTGTATATCACCAAATCAATTAGCAATTGTACCAATAGCTTCAAATAGTAAATCACAAATGAAATATATTCAGGATATTAAAAAAGAGTTATTATTACACAATATCAATGTAAAAATTTATGATTCTGATGATAGTTTAAACAAAAGAATCAAGATGTCAGAACAAGATAAAAATCCTTTAATATCTATCATCGGGGATAAGGAGGTGGAAGAAAATAGTTTAAATATTAGAGATAAAATCAAAAAAGAGAACTATCAAGTATCTTTAGATAGTTTTGTAGAGTATTTAAAAAGTAAGATGGATGTGATAATATAGAAAATAAAGGGAAGAATATTACATATTTTTTCCTTATTTAAAATATTATTTTTATTTTATTTCACTTCGTTATAATGTCAAAAAAAACTAAGGAATTAAATCAATGGAAATAGAAATCTCTACACCCGCATTATTATTCCCTGCTATCTCTCTGTTGCTTTTAGCATATACAAATAGATTTCTTACAACGGGACAACTTATTCGTTCTATTAGCAGACAAGCAAAAGAGCAAAAGAACCAAGACCTTTCAGGGCAAATCGAAAATTTAAAAAGACGACTAGAACTTACAAAATGGATGCAGTTTTTTGGAGTGGTATCGATGCTTATGTGTACCGTTTCTATGTTTGCACTCTTTTTAGGATACTACCCTTTTGGTAAAAATATATTTGGATTAAGTTTATTAACAATGTGTTTATCTCTTGTCATCTCATTGTGGGAAGTTTATATCTCTTCAAATGCTCTGAATTTAGAATTAGAAGATTTATATAATCAAATCAAGTAAAAAATTATTTCACCCTACCCATCCCATTTGAAATGAATATTTTACTAACATTAAAAAACACATTATAATCACAAGAATTCTTAAATGTAAGGGGTTTATTTTAACCAAAAAATGGGAAGCAAAATATGCCCCAACAGCCTGCCCTATCATCATCAAAATTCCTATAGTAAAAAGGACTTGTCCATAAACCAAAAAGATTACAACTGACCCTAAGTTTGTAGCAAAGTTCATTGTTTTTGCCATTGCTGTAGCTTTTATGAGTTCTTTACCTCTTAATGCTATAGCAGATAAAGATAGAAACGAACCAGTACCTGGACCAAACATCCCATCATAAAAACCAATGAAAGGAACAGCTGTATATTTATATGTTGTTTCACTCATTTTGGGCTTTACATCAATTTCGGAAGCTTTTGGCATAAATATAAAATATATCCCTATAAGTAAAAGAACTAAAGGAACAACAAAATTTAATAACTCTACATCTATAAACTGTACTGCAACAGTACCTATAGCAGAACCTATAAAAGCTATAAGCATATAGTATTTCATTTCGGAAAATGTAACTTTCTTTTTCTTTATCATCATCAATGAAGCAGTACCACTACCTATAAATGCTTGAAATTTATTTGTACCCAAAGCAAGTAAAGGTGGCATCCCTGTAAGAATTAAAGCAGGTATAGTAATAAGACCACCACCGCCTGCTAAAGTATCTATAAATCCTGCAAAAACAGCTACTGCAAAAAGTATCATCATCATATCATATGTAAAAATAGAAAAATCCAAAATCATCTCCTTTGAATTTTGCCATTATAGTCAAAAGTTCTTAACTTATAAATACTTTTTTTATTTTAAAATTTATACTTTAACATCAATGATGTCACTTTTGTGTCTACATCATTTTGATTTTCTGGTAACTCAATCCCATTTTGAAATGAATAAGAAAGCATTAGATCAAAATTTTGGAACTTTTTCCCAAAACTTGCCATATATGTTTTGTCTTGTTCCATTGCGTGGTGTTGTACTTTTGTACCACTTTTTAAAACCGTAAAAGCTCTTTTCCCAAAAGATGCTCCCACACCTCCAAAATAACCATTATACATAGCATTTAGTTTTACACCTGTTGTTAGATAATCTTTGTCATCAAATCTATAGTTTCCGTAGTTATCACCATCTATATCAATTTTTTTAACGATTGCTGTGAACTTAGATTTTACTTCACCTATTTTAAAAGCTTTGAATAATGACAAATCATATTGTTTCACATTAAAAGTTTCATAGTCACTTTTATAAACATCAAAAGAAGTACCAAAACCTTTGAAAAAATTATATTGAGCTCCTATTCCATATACTTTTCCTTGATCTGTTGGTGCAAGATTGTCAAGAATTTTTATGTAGCTAGCTTTTAAATCAAATTTATTATTTACACTATATCTATAATTTAGATTATATTTTTTTACCTTCAGTGTTTCTATACTTTTTTTTGTCATAGGATGTTCTTTATCTACTTCATCTTTCAAAAAGTTTATATTTATAGAACTTCCATTGTATTTATAGTTCATCCCTATTGTATTTGTTTTACCATCAACTTTAGTTTTTGAATTTGAATAATCTTTTACTCCACTATTGAGATAAATATCTCCATTTGCACTTAGTGCTACAACTCCTAAAACTGTACTTAAAATCACTTTCTTCATTCTTTACCTTTTTACACGACATTATCGATTTTTTGAAAGTATAGAAAAGTTTGTCTTAAATGCAACTAAGTCGCACTTAAGACATTTCGATGTATTATTCCGAATTAAATAGCAAGTTATCTATATCAAACAATAGGAAATAAAATGAAAAAATTATTATTAATAATAAGTAACACATCACAAATATGAAAAATATAATAACATCAGAAATAGCAAACTTACCAACACGATTTGGTAAATTTAAAGTAAAAGCATATAAAGACGAATGTCAAGAACACTTAGCCATTATGAGTGAGGATTTCTTTGACTTAGAAAATCCATATGTTCGTATCCATTCTGAGTGTCTTACAGGAGATACTATGGGAAGTTTAAAATGTGACTGTAGTAATCAGCTAGATTTAGCACTCAAACTTATCTCTAAAAATGGTGGCTTAGTTGTGTATCATAGACAAGAGGGAAGAAATATAGGTCTTGTAAATAAAATCAACGCCTATAAACTTCAAGATGAAGGATACGATACGATTGAAGCAAATTTAAAACTCGGATTTAAAGAAGATGAGAGAGACTATAGTGCTGTTGCTTTTATTTTAAAAGATTTGAAGCTTTCAAAAATTCAACTCATCACAAATAACCCTTCCAAAATAGATTTTGTTGAAGAGTTAGGTATAGAGATTACACAAAGAATTCCTGCTGTTACTTCTATAAATAAATATAACAAAGACTATATAGAAACAAAAAAAGAGGAGATGGGTCATCTATTTTAAAAGATAATGACACAACATTAAAGGATATCAAGATATGTTAAAAGAAAATCAAATTGAGATGTTAAAACAACAACTCCTTCAAAAAAAAGAACAGTTAATATCACAAGCTCATTTTAGTCAAAATATTATTGAAGAGCTTCATTTTGAAAAATCATCCGATGAATTAGATTATGCAGAAGCTTCAAGTGATGGTCACAACCTTAGTATTTTGAGAAATAAGCAACTTGAAGAGCTACAAGAGATTGAAATAGCTTTAACTAAGATAGAAAAAAAGAAATATGGTATTTGTGAAATGTGTGATGAGCAAATTGGTATTAGACGACTAAAAGTCAAACCACATGCTAAGTTTTGTATTGAATGTAGGGAAGCCTACGAAAAAGAACTTGAAAGTTAGGAGATATCTTACTTATCAAGTTCTTCTTTTTCCAAATGTATAGTTTGAGTAGGAAAAGCAAATGAACAATTATTTTTTTCTACGAGTTCAGAGATTTTGATGATTACATCTTGCTTGGTTTCTAACCAATCTGCCCAATCAGGACTTCTACTAAAACAATACACAAAAATATTTATTGAACTATTTGCATACTCATCTATATAGACTAAAATATTGTTTTTTATCCCCATTAAATCTTCTTTTTTCAACAAATATGGTTTTTTATCAATATTGAGTTTTGATGTGGCTATCAAGGGATGTTCTTGTAACATCTCTCTTATGTCTAAAACTAAATTTTCTATATCACTCATTTTACAACTATAGGTCATTCCTAGTGACATTTTAATTCTTCTTCCTATAACTCTTTTTGACCAATTTAGTATCGACATATTTGCTAACTGTGCATTTGGTACTGTTATCATAGCATTTGCAAAGGTTCTGATTCTTGTGGTTCTCATTCGTATATCGACAACAGTTCCCTCAACATTACCAGCTTCTATCCAGTCACCTTGTGAAAAAGAGTTGTCAGTGATGATATTTAACGAGCCAAAAAAGTTACTAAGAGTATCTTTTGCAGCTAATGCAATAGCAATACCCCCGATTCCAAGTGAAGCAATAATAGCTTTGATATCAAAATTTAATTGTACTAGTAAAAATAAAAGTAAAAATATTAAAATAACTACTTTTAGTATTCTTAGTAAAAAGTCAACCATCTCTTTTCTCATATTTGGATAGTCTGTAAATATTTTGTCTGATGATAAGTTGATGTAGTTATTTAAAATTCTATATAACATATATGAAAATAGTGCTAGATAAACAGTGTTGAACCAAGGGATAAGTTGGTTTACAGTTTGTGCTTTATCAATGAGTAAAAACAATGAAACCTGCAATGCAAAAACATAAACAATAATCGATAAAGTAAAACTAAAACTTTCAGGTAAAATATCTAAAAAAGATATATTGAGAGTTTTTATTTTTTTTACCAATTTTCTGCTGAAAAGTTTTGTGAAAAAAGGTAATATCTTTGTATTTATGAAATAAAATAAAATCATTATAAGAAAAAGAATAACAATTTTTCCAATTGAGATATGAAAGTAGTAATAAAATATTTCAGATATATTTTTTATATAACTATTGGAATCAATTTTATCAATTATATATTTTAAACTTAACTCATCCAAAATAAAATTACTTGGTCTATATTTTTGCATATTAGATTTTAAATAGTTATATACAAGTAAGTTAGCTTTTATTTGAGCCTCTAAAATATCCAAAGAATTTCTAAAGTCAAGACTTAGAGAGTTGTTATTGAGACTAATATCAGATGCGATTTTTTTATACTTTTCTAAGTGAAGATCATTGAGTTCCTCAATTGAATTGTCTAATAAAAAGATAAAATATTTTCTATCTTTAAAAGAGTTTTTTCCATCTATGATTGCATTGATTGTTTTTGCAAATATTTTTTTATTTTCTAAAATTATGATTTTTAAAATATCCCGTGAAACAGCAAGGTTATTGTCATATTTTGAATTGATATTGATTTTGCTATTTAAAAATTTCACTTGTTGTTTATATTTAGTATTATCAAATGGGTAAGTTATCTCGTTGTTTATATTAGCGATGATTTTTTCCATAGCAGCATCGATTTTTTCTATTTGTGTATCTGCTTGTAGTTTAAGATTTTTGTTTTGTATAAGATTTATAATAAAACCTAAATCATAAGGATCAACCTCTTGTATAGTATCATCTACTTGAGTTTGAATTTTAGATGTTGTTTGAGAATTTAACTGACCAGTAAGGAGATTATTTTCTGTTAAAATACCCTCTGCATGAAGAGTAAGACAAAGCGTTAAGAAAATAATTATTTGAAATAAAATATGTTTTTGAGTCTTTTGCATCATATATCCGTTTTATAAATTGAAGTAAATATTATACCATAATTACTATCAAGTAAATTTATCTTATAATTTTAAAACTTTAAACTATATGGAAAATATCATAATATGAAAACAAAACTACATACAGCATTTCTCTATCCTTTGATTTTAATTTTTTCCTCTTTTTTAAAAGGGAAAAAAACTGAATTTAAAAACTTTTTTATCAATGAAAAAAAACACTCAACAAAAGAAAATATCTTAGAAGTGATTTCAGAAGAAAATGAATTTTACAGTCAAATAAAATATTTTTTCGATAAAAGTTGTCCACTTTATGATAAAGCCAATATACTCTTTAAAATAGATATTTCAAAAGCACCTGAAGATAAAAAATATTTTGCTTTTGATTTTCAAAGAGTACTGAATATTTTTTATACTATGTCTATGCTGAGTTCACGAATCCCAAATAACAATATTGATGTAGATTTTATATGTGAAAAACAAAAACTCAGTGAAACACAAATCAATCATCTCTTAAGATACTCTTTGTTAACTTTTGCATCTAAAAAAGTTGATACACTTTATTTTGATACAAAACTACTAAAAGATGATAAAAGTCTATTAGCCTACGAAACCATGCTTTCATATCTTCAAGATACTACACTAGTAAACTTCTCAAATGCAAAAAATCTTTATGTGATAACTTGTAAACAAGACAAAAAAAGTTTTGATATCATCTGGTCTTCAAATGATGATATAGAGCTCACAGAGTTTGGTAAAGTATATGATAAATATGGGAAGTTAGCAACAAAAAATATCAAAATATCAACTAGCCCTATTTATGCTTTTCATAAATAATAATATGAATACTATTTATATACAAAATTCAAATGACTTCTATTTTCAAGAAGCTTGGAATATTTATGAAGAATCATTTCCAAAAGAAGAGAAACGAACACTTCAAGAACAAATAAAATTATTAGAAAAAGACACTTATACAATGGCTGGTCATATAGAAAATAATACTTTAGTTTCTATCTTATTTTATTGGAGAATAGACAGTTATACTTATCTTGAACATTTTGCTATAAATAGTAAACTAAGAGGACAAAACTACGGTTCTAAAATATTAAAACAATTTATTTTGAAAAATGAAAATATTATTTTAGAGATAGAACCTATCATCGATGAAATGACTCAAAAAAGACTCTCTTTTTATGAAAAGTTTAATTTTGTAGTCAATCAACACATCCATTTTCAAGTACCTTTTAGAGAAAATTCTGAAGATTTAGAACTCTTACTCCTAACTCAAAACAGTGTTTTATCAAAGGATGAATACCTCTGTTTTTATAAAAAATTACAAAAAGAACTTTCATCCAACAATCAATAATGTAGAATTATCTAGGATATGAACAATTGTTTATATCTGTTGTAGTACCATTTATATACTCAGGGCAATCCGTTGCTAGCCATACAATAGTTGTCGCTATCTCTGAAGCATACGCAAATCTTCCACTTACTACAGTTTTTTTGAATTCTGCCTTTCTCTCTTCTGAGTTGTCTTTTTGCATATCAGTTTCCACAGGACTTGGTGCAATACAGTTTACAACTATTCCATTACCACCTAAAAGTTTTGCATAAATTTTAGTTGCATTGATAAGTCCAGCTTTTGCTATTCCATACCAAATATCAGGATGTCCTATTTGTCCTGCTATTGAAGCTA
Source organism: Arcobacter sp. 15-2 (assembly GCF_047159865.1). Taxonomy (GTDB): domain Bacteria; phylum Campylobacterota; class Campylobacteria; order Campylobacterales; family Arcobacteraceae; genus JAIOSF01. The sequence goes on along the minus strand of NZ_AP038804.1, from coordinate 1,667,381 downwards.
CATTTACTATACGCCCATACCCTTTTTCTTTCATACTATTAGAACATAATGTCATAAGCTCTACGGGTGTGTATAAATCTACATTCATTATTCGCTCTTTTGCTTCTAGAGGATAGTTATCAAACGAGTATTTTGGCTGCATAAAACCAGCATTGTTTATCAAAATATCAATATCTCCTACTTGCTTCATAAGTTTTGGAAGGTCAGTCACATTTGCTAAATCATACTCTATAATAGTTAGATTTTCATCTTGTAAATCAAAACTTGAAAAATCACGAGCGACTACAACTACCTCGAATCCTCTTTCTAAAAAATCTTTTGTTACTGCAAACCCTATCCCTTTATTTCCACCTGTTACCAATGCTCTTGTTTTCATATATCTATTTTCCTTTTTTATTTTTTTATTCTTAATTATAAATTTGTAAAGGTGAGTAATACCTTTGCTACTAAATATATCTCATCTTTTTTATATACAAGATGTGAATAATCAGGGTTGATAGAGATAAAAGTATCATTCTCTTTCTTATACTTTTTTACCCACATTTTATCGTCATAATACAGGAGATAAATTGATTCGTCTTCTAACTCTTTTTGTGATAAATCACTCACTATCACAGCTTTATGGTTTATCACAGGTTGCATAGAACACCCATCTACTAAAAGTGCAAATAGTGACTTTGCATTAAAATCTTTATTTATCAAATGTTGTGAGAAAATTAGTTTCTTTATTTTATTATCATCAAATACATCTGTATATTCTAAATTTATTGTATGCAAATGACCATCTCCTTTATCTATGTGCTTATAAAGTACATTCTTTTAAAATTTTTTATAAAATAAATATTTCTTCTTCATTTTACTACAATATTCTTATAAAAAGTAAAGTTTTTTTGACTTTTCATACTACTTTCATCTGATTTTACCTATAATCTATAAATTTTTTTAAGGGTATAATTTGAAGAATCGTTTTTCAAGAATAGGTTTTATTTTAGCTGCAGCTGGTTCAGCTGTAGGACTAGGGAATATATGGAAATTTCCTTATGTTACAGGAGAGTATGGTGGTGGAGCATTTGTTATAGTGTATCTACTTGCAATTGCGTTTATAGGTCTTACCGTTTTTTTAGGTGAGGCACTCATTGGACAAAATTCTCAAGCAAATGTGTCTACATCTTTTATAGAAACCTCAAAAAGTAAAAATGAAAAATGGAAGTTTGCTGGTTTTATGATAGCAACTGCTCTTCTAATTTTATCTTTTTATTCTGTTGTTCTTGGATGGATTTTGAGTTATGTATTTACATCCTTCACAGCACTCCCAACAGACCCTAAAATAGCAGGCGATGCTTTCAATACACTTATAACAAAAGATTTAAGTACTCAACTACTTTATCATACTCTTATTGCTGGAACTGTTATATTTATAGTTTTAAAAGGGGTAAAAGAAGGTATAGAAAAAATCAATCTTATCCTTATGCCTATGCTTGGATTGATTTTAGGTGGGCTTTTACTCTATGCTATCTCACTTGATAGTTTCTCACAAGCTGTTTCATTTATGTTTGCTGCTGATTGGAGTAAAGTAAATAGTGATGCCTTACTTGCTGCTCTTGGTCAAGCATTTTTTACATTATCTTTAGGTGTTGGTACTATTTTAACATACTCAGCATCACTTCCAAAAGAAGTTAACTTTGTAAAATCTTCAGTTATGGTTGCGATTGTTGATACAACAATTGCTCTTGTAGCTGGTCTTATTATTTTCTCTTTTCTATTTGAAGCAGGTGCGCCTAGTGCAGCTGGTCCTGGACTTGTATTTATCTCACTTCCTGTTGTATTTTCTGGCTGGGGTATTTTAGGACAAGTTATCGCGATATCATTTTTCATTGCACTTATATTTGCAGGAATAACATCTGCTGTTTCAATGATAGAACCATCTTTGATGTTTTTTATCGAAAGATACAAAATGACTAGAAAAAAAGCGACTATTTTATGTGGAAGTATATTCTATTTACTAGGGATTGTAGCATTGTTGTCTATGTCTGCTAGTTTTGGTGAATCTTTAACATTTTTTGGTAAAAATGCTTTTGATTGGATGGATTTTACTACATCTTCTGTAATGATGCCGTCAGCTGCTATAGTTATATGTATATTCTTAGGTTATTATGTTGATAAAGATATGCTACAAGAAAGATTTACTAAACACACACCACTATTCGTCTTTAAAATTTGGTACTTCTTAATAAGATATTTAGTACCAGTTGCTATCTCTATTTTATTTTTACATAAACTAGGTCTAATTTAGCATACATATCAAAGCTCACTTTTTTAGTGTGCTTTTAAAAATAATTGACCTAAATTTTTAAGGGAGTATTTACAACAAATTAGATACCTTTCATCTCTTACTCAAAGGTCATAGATGTTTAACTTCATACTTATCATTTCATATATCACACTAGGATTTGTATTTAAAAATATAAAATTGCCTATTGTAGACTTACATCTGAAATTAAATAGATTTATTATTTATATTGCACTCCCTGCAATGATACTTCTACAAACTCCAAAAATTCAATTCTCTATGGAGATGATGATACCTGTTTATATTGCATGGATCACGATGGGTTCTTGTGCAATTCTTATTTACTTTTTTTCGAAAAGATATAATTTTAGTAGAGAAGTTACCGGCGCTTTGATGCTTGTAACAGTACTTACAAACTCTACATTTGTTGGTATACCTGTCATTACAGCACATTTTGGAAATGAATCATTACCATTTATTGTTTTGTATGATCAATTAGGAACATCATTTTGGCTTGCTACTTATGGTACTTTTATTGCTGCTTATTACGGCAGTAAAGGAGCTATTTCAGCTTGGACAATAAGCAAAAAAATTGCCCGTTTTCCACCACTTATAGCTTTTGTTTTTGCCATAGCTTTTAGCTCACATACTTATCCTAGCTTTGTTGTAACTCTATTGGAGTTTTTGACAATGATGATTGTTCCAATGGCACTTATTTCTGTGGGATTACAACTAGAGTTCAAACTTGCAAGTTCTGAAATAAAACCATTTGTACTTTCACTAGTACTTAAACTTATTATTTCCCCAATCATTGCAATTGTTGTGTGTTATTATTTTGGATGGATTGATCTGCTTATAGGGAAGGTTTCCATATTAGAGTCAAGTATGGCAGCAATGATAACAGCTGGTGTTATAGCATCTATAAATGGTCTTGCTCCTCGACTTAGTAATGCTATTGTAGCTTATGGAATATTGCTATCATTGTTTACTTCGTGGATACTTTTTTTACTGATTAAATAGATTAACATTTTAGCTTTTAAGCAAAATTTTGCTATTATAATTAATTAAAAATAGATATAATTAAAAGGAATATTATAAATGGTATATATAGACAATATTTACGCTGACGAAGTTATGGACAGTCGTGGTAATCCTACAGTAAGAGCTACAGTTACATTAAGTGATGGTACAAAAGAAAGTGCAATCGTTCCAAGTGGAGCAAGTACTGGTAAAAGAGAAGCCTTAGAGCTTAGAGACGGTGGAACAAGATATATGGGTAAAGGTGTAGAAAAAGCAGTTGAAAATGTTAACTCTACTATCTCAAATGAACTAATCGGTTTAAGTCCATTTAACCAAGCTGAAGTTGATGCTACTATGAAAGATATCGATGGTACTTCTAACTATGGCAACTTAGGAGCCAATGCTGTTCTTGGTGTTTCTATGGCAGTTGCAAGAGCTGCAGCTACATCTTTAAATATTCCATTATATAGATACCTTGGTGGTGCAAATGCTATGACTACACCAGTACCAATGTTAAACATCATCAATGGTGGAGAGCATGCAAACAACTCTGTTGATTTTCAAGAATATATGGTTATGCCAGTTGGTTTTGAAAACTTCAAAGAGGGTTTAAGAGCTTCAGCTGAAGTTTACCACAACCTTAAAAAAATTATTGATGGTATGGGTGAGTCTACAGCTGTTGGTGATGAGGGTGGATTCGCTCCAAACTTAAAATCAAACGAAGAACCTATTACAGTTATTATGGAAGCTATTGAAAAAGCTGGTTATAAACCAGGTGAGCAAATTTGTATCGCTTTAGATGTTGCAGCTTCTGAACTTGTAAATGACAAAGGTCTTTATGTTCTTAAATCAGAAAACAGAGAATTAACTTCAACACAATTAGCTGATTATTATGTTGATTTATGTGCTAAATACCCTATTATCTCTATCGAAGATGGATTAAGTGAAGATGACTGGGATGGTTGGAAAATCTTAACAGAAAAACTTGGAGACAAAGTACAATTGGTTGGAGATGATTTATTTGTTACAAATGCAAATATCTTAAACGAAGGTATCCAAAAAGGTATCGCTAACTCTATCTTAATCAAACCAAATCAAATTGGAAGTGTGAGTGAAACAATGCTTACAATTAGACTTGCTCAAAGAAATAACTACAACTGTGTAATGTCTCATAGATCTGGTGAATCTGAAGATACATTTATAGCAGACTTCGCAGTTGCTTTAAATTGTGGTCAAATTAAAACAGGTTCAACAGCAAGAAGTGATAGAATCGCTAAATACAATAGACTTTTAGAGATTAGTGCTGAGATTGGTTACTCTGAGTACCTTGGAAAACAACCTTTTTCAAAAAAGTAATATAATTTTGTAGTATGCTAGAAAAATTAAATAACAATAAACAGTTTATGTTTATATCAACTGTTTTAATTGTTCTTACATTTGTTGTAGCATACTATATATCAAATCTACTTTTTTATGGAAATAACTCTTACGAGGTATACTCTCATCTAAAAGATAAAAAAGTCAAATTACAACATGACATTCATCAGTTGCAGATTGAAAATGCAACATTACAAAAAAAATATTTTGAATTAAAAAATTTGGAGCCTGAAGAATTATGAAACTTATGTCACTATCTATACTCAGTATATCACTTAGTTTATCTTTGTTTGCAAGAGAAAATCCTTTTGAACCAACAGATCAATTTTTAGAACAAAAAAGTAATATCATCAATGCAAATGAACAAGCCAAACAAAAAAAAGAGCAAGCTCAAAAAGATAAAATTGCTCGTGAACTTGAAGAACAAAAAATGGCCGAAATGATAATTGCTGAAAAAATGATGAAACAAAAAAAGCAAGAAACAACAGTAGAAAATAATCAAAAGCAAGTAAAAACTACAAAACAGCAAACACCATATATCCCTTCAATTGTAGAAAATTTTAAAGTTTTACCATTTGTAAAAATACAAATTGAAAATGATATATTAACACTTAAAGTAGACCCTAAATACCCATTATTAAATCAAGATATACTCAAACCAGCAAAAAAGTTTTTATTTGATTTTAGAGGGAATGTAAGCTTCTATACAATTAGAAAAGATATAGTAAGTGAAGATTACGAATCATTCGCAGTGGGAACACATAGAGAAAAGAATTTTTTCCGTGTTGTTATTAACCTCAATGATGAGATGATAAATTATACAGAAACTATAGATAGTAAAACGGGAACTATTATTCTTCAAAAAAACAAATAACTACAATAGATATTCAAAATTTAAAAAAAATGGTGTCAAATAATTGACACCATTTTTTCGTTAAAGAAACAATTTTATAAAATTATAAACCCTAATAATACAAGTGATCCTAAATATATCATTCCAAAAATAAATCCTAACTTCCACCATGTTGCTTGTGTAATATAACCAGCTCCATACCAAATTGGTGATGGTCCTGTTGCATACGGGGTAATGATTCCCATTAAACCTAATGAACCAACAAGCAGTAAAGCTAAAGGCTGTATCATATCTATTGGTAATAAATTTACAGCTATTCCCAAAAATAGAGGTAACAATGCTACAACATGAGCTGTTACACTAGCAAATAAATAATGAAATAAGAAAAATAAAACAAGCAACACAATAGAGATAGTTATGGGTTCTAAGCCTGTTAACCAAGTTGATATAAGTCCTGCGGCCCATGTTAAATATCCAACTATTTTAAGTCCACTTGCCATTGCTACTAAAGTTGCGAACCAAATAAATACATTTATTGCTGCTTTATTTGTAATAACATCTTCCCATGAAATAACATTTGTAAGAACCAGTAAACATAAAACTGTTAATGCTGCAACTGTACCATTGATACCAATTTGTTTTCCAAAAATCCATAAAGCTAAGGCAAGTATCCCAAGACCTAACATAGTTAACTCTTTTGAAGTAATTTTTCCCATATTTTCTAACTCTTTAGCTGCCCAAAGAGGTGCTTCTGGAGATTTTTTTTGTTCCGGAGGATATACAAGATAAGTGATCAAAGGAACAAGCAAAAATAAAGGTATCATAATCAAAGACAATGTGCTAAACCATTGACCCCACGCAATTGCAATACCTGTACTTTTCTCTACTAACGATACAGCTAATAAATTTGGAGCGAGTGCTGTCAAAAACATAGAGCTTGTCACACAAGTTGCAGAGATAGCAACCCATGAAATATATGATCCTAATTTTTTAGGCTCATTTTCTGGAGTTGAATTAAACATTTGAGGAATATTTATAGCAATTGGGAAAATCGTTCCTGCACTTCTTGCCGTATTTGAGGGCATAAAAGGGGATAAAATTCCATCTGCAAAAGCAACTGCATATCCCAAACCTAATGATGTTTTACCTAAATATTTTATAAGTAAAAGAGCAATTCTCTTACCCAATCCTGATTTTCTATATCCAAGTGCAAACATAAAAGCTGCAAATATTAACCATATCACACCATTTGAAAATCCACTTAACGCCCAATCTCTATTGGCTTTTGCTGTTTCTCCAACAAGTCCTAAAGTTGCACTCAAAGAAACACCTACTAATCCTACAAGTGCTGCTGGAATTGGTTCTAATATTAAAGCTACAATTACCCCTAAAAATATTGCAAAAAAGTATTGTGCATTTAATGCCAATCCCTCTGGCGTTGGTAATATTGCAATAATTATTGCCACAAGAATAGGAAGAGCTATCTTCATATTTTGACTTAACATTTTATCTCCTTATATAAGTATTCTATTTTTTATAAGATTTATTCGTTACAGTTTTCAAGTTCTTTTTGCAAAAAGTTTATCTCACATCCCTCTTTTTCATCAAGTGAAATATGAGTAGAAAAAGAGTTAGATTTTGTCTCATTTTCTTTAGAAACTTTTTCAAGTTCATGAACTTTAAGATACTGTACTATTTCATCTACTCCATTTAAAAGAATAAAATTATCTTTATTTTTTTTAACAATCATAAGTGGTATTTTTGTAATATTTAAAGCACTAAATAGACCATCAAAATTGGTATATTTCTCTTTTGAATAAGTAATATTATTTTCTTTTAAAAATAGTTTCACCTTTTTACAGTGTTGACAACTTTCTGATTGTAAAAGTGTGTATTTAGAAGTTAAATGAGGACTTGCCTTTGTATTTACATCAAGTTTTAAAAAAGCTATTGTACCTACAATAAAAAAAATAATGAATATTTTCTTATCTTTAGGATCAATAAGTAAATAATTGACAACAACTAATAAGTAAAAAATAAAACAACTAATACATAAACTTCCTGTTTTAAAATAAAGATAACTCAATAAAATAGTTTCACATATCAATACGGAAAAAACGCCTAATTTATATAACTCTTTTAGAATTACACTATTTGTTTTTAGTATTTTCAATCCAATAAAAAGTAAAATACCAAACGCTAAAATAGCTAGACTGTATAAATCTGACTGCTCTATTTTAAGTAAACTTTTACTTACTTCACAACCTTCACTTTCGCACCATTTTGAACCAATCATTATAAGGTACAGATTTATAAATAAGTATGATAATATTATCATAGGCATAAATCTATAGCTAAGATGGTTTTTCATTTTACTGTCCATATTTAACTTTTTTTTCCTCTTTTTTATTTATAAGTCTTATTAAAATCATACATATAATCACTTCAAAAATAGCACTTAAAATAAATGCATAATAATAAAACTGACTGATACTATTATTGTGTACAGCAAGAGTAGCAACCGCAATGATAAGTGTTAATGGCATAGAATGAGAAAGTGCCATCAGTGTTGTACCCTTAAAAGATATTGACTTGATAAATATCAAAGAACTTAAAAATCGAATTAAAATCATTCCAAAAGTGATTAATAATGCTGTTGTTATAAGATTTGGTAAAAATAATGACTTCAGTTCAAAAGATGTACCAATCCAAACAAAAAATATAGGAACTAACCAACCAAAACCAAAATGTTCAAGTTTATGAGGAAGCTCTTTATTATGTTCAAAAAATGTAGTGATAAATACACCTGCAATAAAAGCACCTAAAACAACTTCTAAATGAAGATACAACATCACAGCAATCATAAGGAAAAAAATACTCATAGAAAAACGGATATCTTGTTCTTGATTGTCATTTTTTGGCATAAGATATGTTTTGAGTTCAGGATACCACCAAATAAGATTATTGAAAAAATAATACAAAGCAATCATCACAACAAAAACCACACCTAATGAGATAAGATTTTCATAAAACTTCGCTCCCATACCATACTCTAGCCCAGCACTCACAGCAGCCAAAACAACAATAGAAATAATTTCCCCTATAAGACCAACAGTAAAAGCCAAATCTAACCAAGGAGAGTCACCATATTCTTTTTTGATAACCGCTAATAAGCCTATAGAGATAAGAGGTAAAGTTACTATAAATATATTTGAAAGACTAAAACTCCAAGTAAATATTGTCGCAAACGCATATAATAAAAATGAGTATAGAAGTCCTTTTTTCAGAAGTTCTGGCGAAATTTTAAGTAACTTTTTTAAGTCAACTTCAAGTCCAGCTAAAAACATCAAGTACAAAAAACCTAACTCTGCAACTAAAGTAAAAATATGATTTTCTTGAATAAAAGCAAAAGAAACAGCAACCGAACCTAAAAATATCTCTATAGGAATTACAGGTATTTTAATTAGTTTTGAGATAAGTGGTGATGAAAATATGATTAACGATAGTGTTATTATTATTGCTATTTCATTACTCATTTGTTATCTCTTATATTTATTTTTCACAAGTTGCTGCTATTTTATAGCCTAGTTTTTCTAAATCTGCTAAATCGTTTAAAACATTTTTTCCTGAAGTCGTTAAATAATCCCCTATTACAATAGAGTTTGCTCCATGTTCAAATATTTTATATTCATCTTCACCAAACATAAGTTCTCTACCACCTGCTACCATAATTTTATGTGCATTTGGTATCATTTTTCTGGATAACTCAATCAATTCAAACGCTTGTTCTTTTGTAACACTGTTTGATACTATTGGCAAAGCTTCATTTGGATGAAAAAAATTAAGTGGTACATTCATAGGTTCTAAAGAAGCTAAAGATTCTAGCATAGATATTCTATCTTCTTGAGATTCTCCTAAACCAAATATACCTCCACTCACAAGTTTTAGTCCCGCTTTTTTAGCATTTAAACAAGTTTGATATCGTTCATCCCATGTATGTGTTGAAACAATACTTGGATAAAACTCTCTTGAAGTTTCTAAGTTATGGTTATAGTTATCAACTCCTGCTTTTTTTAGTTCTAAAAGCTGTTCTAATGAAGCTGTTCCATTACAGGCAATAAGCTTTAAACCTAGGTTTTCTTTTTTAACTGCTCGTGCAGCTTCACATACAAAAGCTAATCGCTTATCAGTTAAACCTTTTCCTGCTGTTACTAAACAAAATCCTATTGCTTTATTTTTTTTAGCTCTTTTTGCTTCTTCTACAATCAGATCAATCTCTTTTTTTTTGTACCTTGCAATATCTGCTTGATATTTTACACTTTGCGTACAAAATTTACAATCTTCATTACAAGTTCCACTCTCTATATTACAAATTGCACAAAGATATATTTTTTTTTCATTTATCATAATTTCTATTTACTTCACTAAAACTATAAGTTTTATATAATTTTAATTTAGTTCTCCTCTTTTATATTCATATAATTTTATTTGCCAATTATCATCACTTGGCTTCTTAAAATAATAATTTACCTTGTAACTCTCATCAGATACTTCAAGTAAAACACACTCAGTCAAATCTTTTTCTCTCGCACAAAGTTCACCTGGATTTAGAAATAATGTATTATTAATATATTCTGTTTTAAAAATATGAGTATGACCATAAATAATAATATCACTATTTGGAGTAAGATGATTTGGTATATGCATTAGTTTGTACTTTGAATCTTTGATTTTAAAATAATAAGGCTCTTTATGTATTTTATAGTCATTTTGATACTCAAAAAGATTCCAATCATTATTACCAAAAACACTTACATAAGGAAGTTCCGATTTTTTCAATAATTCAAGATTTTCTCGTATCTCTAAGTCTCCTGCATGAACCAAATACTCGGCACCTTTTGACTTTAACATATCAATAGCATCTTTCGTTAAGTCTGTTTTTTGATGAGAATCAGACATTACCCCAAGTTTATACAATATGATTCCTTTTGTATGATTATTACAGGATTATATCAAAGCAATATTAAATTAAAGTATAGTTATAAAAGTAGAACATTGTCATACAATTATGACTACAAAATCTCTATATCAACTAATTCAATCCCTACACACTCTTTTTTGAAAAGTTTTCGTGTAGTAGCATCTTCTTCGGCTAAAGAAACTAAGTCAGCAAAGTCATTTTTTGACGCTTCAAATTGATAATGCTCTTTTTGAGTTTCTATATTAATTTTACACTCTTCATTTTTAAAAGCAAAGTCTATATTTCTAATCCCTTTTGCAAACTCACTTTTTATAACTTTTGCAATTTTTTCATTTTCGAGTAACTGTGCAATTGAAACTTCTACATTAAAATCTGTTTTACATAATATTTTATAAGTTACCATAATTTTTCCATCCATTTTATCTCATCCTTTTGGTATTAATAAAAAAAGTATAGCAAAAAAGTAAAGTACACTACTAAAATATTGCATTTTGTTATGTAATTATGATTTATCTTTTTAAAGTGATTGTAAAACATGCCCCTTTGTACTGTTCACCTTTATATTTATATTCTTCATTATGGACGGTTAGTGTTCCTTTCATACCATGTACTACAACTCTATGTGACATACTTAGACCTAGTCCAGTACCTTATGATTTGTGCTTCATTGTAAAATAAGGTTCAAAAACTTTTTGCAAATTTTTTTCCGAGATTCCACCAGCATTATCTTTGAATATAATTCTAATACTGTTATCTTCTTCAATAAGTGAAATAAAAATATATCTTGTGTTTTCTTGAATATCTTTGACAATAAAAGCTTCTTTTGAATTATTAAACATATTTACAAAACATTGAATAAGCTCGTTTGGTAAACCAGTAATCATAGAATTTTTCTCTACATCTATTATAAATTGTATATTATTCTTTTTTGTTGATGAGTCTATTAAAGTCAGAAAACTTTGAATATTTTTTTCCAAATCAAATTGAATTGGTTCAAAATTACCCCTTACAAAATTTGCAAAATAATCAATTGTTTTTGATAAATATTGTGCATTTTCATTGATTGCATCACACACCTTATAAAAACTTTCATCTGTAAGAATATTGTACTCTTTTTGTACTTTCATCCCTGATGCACCTGTTGAAATTACAGACAAAGGTTGTCGCCAATGATGAGCTATATTACCTATCATCTCTCCCATGGAAGCAAGCCTTTTTTGCTCTTCGGTGATTTTCATTTGTGTAATATCTTGTATAACTAAAATAAACCGTTGCTTATCTGGCAACAATGATATACTCATATTTACAGTTATATGTTTATTATCTGCTGTTATACAATGTTTAATAATATCATTTACATAACCTTTTTCTAAGGCTTCATTTATTGCGTTACTATTTGTTTCTCTATCTTCTGCCGCTGTTAATTCACTACAACTTTTTTTTAATAACTCCTCTTTTGTATATCCTATTATCTTTAAAAAAGTATCATTACAATTTAAGAAATTAGTTTTTAAATCTATTACTGCTATTGCAACTTGGGCAGAGTTAAATATTGATTCTAGTTCTTTTTTTTGATTGTTGACTTCATCTTGAAGTTTTTGCACCTCTGTGATATCTTTTATAATTGAAAAAAGTATTATTTCATTTTCTATCTCAATTGGAGAGGAGCTTATCTCTACAGTTTTTAAAGTTCCATCATGTAACTTATGTTTCCCTATAAAAGTATTTTGTTTAAGTTTGGTAGCTTTTAAAGCCTTTTTTTGTATGTTTTCGAGTGTTTCAGTATTGAGTGTAGCTAGTGATTTTCCAATAATTTTGTCATATTCATAACCATAGAATTTTATTGCACTATCATTTATATCAATTATATTACTATTTTTAGGGTCAATGAGTAGCATAATAGAAGAATGTTTTCGAAACATATTTTCAAATTTTTGTTCTAACTTACTATCATTGTCCTTCGATTGATACCAATGTAAATATTTATTTCGATTTCTTTTAAACAAAAAATAAATAAACACTACAATAACAACTATTATAAACAGTTTTTGCATATTGGAATCCTCTAAAATTATCATATTTTATTATATCAGAATAAAGTTAACCAAATGGATAAGAAATATACAATATATCTAAAATTTATATTAAATTTTTTTGTAAACTATTAAATATAAGTCAAAAGGATGAAATATGACATCTACTAAAACAAAAAATTTTTTATTTATTTATTCATTTATCATTATTATACTATTTACTTCTAACTATTATTTCTATAACTTATATCTAAAATCACAAATAAAACTAGATATATTAACAGAGAAAGATTTTAATCAGATTTTCCAATTTGGAACATTTGCACTACTATTTTTAATATTATTTATTATCATGATAACTCAATATATCTATTCAAAAAAAGTAAGATCTAAAGATATTGAAATGCAGTCACGATATGAACTAGAGGTTATTAATTCATTATTTACTCATTTACAACAATTTAATAATGTAAAAGATATATCACATTATTCATTGCAATTTTTACAAAAACTCATAGGTGTTCAAAGAGCAAAGTTTTATATAGTCGATTATGTAAATGAACAATTATATTTATCAGGAACATTTAATATTGATCTTAAAGAAGAGGAAAAAACACTTGAGATTTATCGTGGACAAATAGGAGAATCTGTTGCTTTTCAAAAAGTTAAATATATACAAACTAAAACTTATTATAAAATTTCTATTCCATTGATTAGTAACAAAAAAGTTATTGCTTCAATAATTCTGTATCTAAATAAAGATACACAAAATTACAAACTATCTGATTTTCATCACAATATTCTTAATATAATTACTGATTTTTTACAGAAAGAGTTAAAAAATGAAGAAAATGAAAAATATTTTAATCTTATTGATAATTATATCATCACTTCAACAACAAACAAAGATGGTAAAATCACTTATGTTAGTAAAGCATTTCAGAGAATTCACGGATATCGTGAAGAGGAACTTCTTGGAAAGTCACATAATATTTTAAGATCACCCAATATTAAAGATGAAGTTTTTAAAAAAATGTGGAATACTATAAAAAAAGGGCAAGTTTGGAATAGTGATATTCAAAATTCTAAAAAAAACAATACAAATTGTTGGCTAAATACCACTATTCAGCCAAATATGGATTATTATAATAATATTATTGGATATACTGCTATCCGTGTTGATATAACTGATAAGAAAGCCGTAGAGAAACTTTCAATTACAGATTCTATGACAAAAGTTTATAATAGAAGATACTTTGACGAAATTTTTCCACAACAATTAAAACTGTCAAAAAGACTCAATCAACCAATAGCTTTTTGTATGATTGATATTGATCATTTTAAACAATATAATGATACTTATGGACACCAAGCAGGTGATTTAGCTCTCATTAAAGTAAGCCAATCAATTAAACAATCCTTAAAAAGAGAAGAGGATCTTATTTTCAGGCTAGGTGGAGAAGAGTTTGGATTTTTGTGTTTCACTAAAAATAATCAAGATGCTTATAAAATAGCAACTACTATAAAAAATAATATAGAAAATACACATATTCCACATAAAAACAATAGTGCCTCTGAGTATATTACAGTCTCTATAGGTTTGTACATATATGATTTTCAACAAGAACAAATTACAGCAGAAGAGATCTATCTTAAAGCTGATACATTATTATATAAATCTAAACAAAATGGTAGAAATCAAGTAAGCATTTAGTTTACCATTTTTTTATCAAACAATTTTTTACAAACTCATTATTTTTAAAATAAAACCTATACTCCATCCCTTCTAATAATTTATTCCTTATAACATTTACCCTCTTTTCTTTTTTTATCACTTTCTAACTGGAACTTCTTCATGAAAAAAGTTTACTATATTTCAATATTTACTATTTTGTTCCATTTATTGGAACAAAAGTAGTATTTTTATTGACTTTTGTTCCAAATATGTGTACAATACACGCATAAACCAATACAAGGATTCAAATGACAGCACCACAAGTAAAAACAACCCCTAGTTTAAGAAAAATGGAAAGCGATTTAGAAGTAAACAAAACTACTTTGCACAATTGGAAACAAAATAGACCAAAATTATATGAGTTTATAATAGAGTCTTATCAAGACAGACACGCTTTGAAAGAAAACATTATGTTTTTGATCGACCAAAAACAAAAATTAGAAGAGAGAATCAACAAAGAACAAAAAAAAGTTTCTTAGTTGATTTTTTTACATAAAAAAAGGGGGAAGTGAATTATCACTTCCCCCTTTTTGTTTCTCTTTTATTATTAACTCAAAATAAATACCCATACTTATTTACATATTGTCTTAAATAAGTTATATCATGTTTTTGAAGCCCCTCTTCTATCCAAGTTTTTATATCATTTGGAAAGCTATCTCGCATTGGTTGAAATAAAACATCTTTTTGCTCTTGTGTTATATATTCATTTTCAAAAAGCTCATTTATGTGAGATATAACTGTAGAGTCTTTTAGCTCTCGAAGTTCTAAAATCTCATCAAGCGTTTTTCCCTCATCAATCAAATCTTTTGTTTGAAGATATGTTTTCGAAAGTTCTTTTTTTATTTTTGGTTCTGTTTCCATAGGTGTTTCTAGGACAATTTTTTCTTTTTCATCTTTTATACTTTGACAAAGATTCATAAATACTTCACCATATTTTTCTAGTTTGCTTTGCCCTATTCCTGAAATATTTAAAAACTCTTCATGTGTTGTGGGTAGTTTTAGTGAGATTTGTTGTAAAGTTTTATCACCAAATACTATGTATGGAGCGACTTCATCTTGTGTGGCTATTTTTGTTCGTAAAGTTCTAAATTTTTCAAAAAGTTCATCAACTACTATATCTTTTTTATACTCTTTATAACTCTTATTCTCTTCTAAATGTTTTTTATCTATTTGCACTGTTTTTTGTTTTTTAAGTATTTCACGACCAGTGTTTGTAAGTTGTAAAGTTCTATATTCACCAGAACTCACGATAGCTTCAATATCAAGTAAGGTATCAGATACACTTCCCCATTGTTCTTTACTCAACTCTTGCCCTATTCCATGAACACTCAAATTCTCATGCCCAAAATCTAAAATTCTTTTCGCTTTTGAACCTCTTAAAATATCTATGATGTAAGTTTGTCCAAATCTCTCTTCTACTCGTAATATTGCGGATAAAAATTTTTGAGATTCTATAGTAATATCTTGATACTCTTTTTCTCCACTTACACAGTTATCACAAATAGTTTCACACTGTTCAATATCATCTCCAAAATATAAAGCGATATTTTGATGTCTACATTTAGAAGATATTGCAAATCTATACATTGTTTCTAGTTTTTTATAGTTGTTTTGTTTGTAAGTACTCTCTTCTAAAACATCTATAAATCTTTTTTTACCTAACTCATCTGCTTTTGAAAATAGCATCAAAACTTCTGCATTGAGTCCATCTCTTCCTGCACGACCTATCTCTTGAGAATAGTTTTCCAAAGTTTTTGGCATAGAAGTATGTAAAACAAATCGAATATTTCCTTTATCTATCCCCATCCCAAAAGCAATGGTAGCAACTATAATTTTTACGCTTTCATTCTTGAACTTTGTAAAGATTTCATCTCTTTGATTTGCAGGAAGTCCAGCATGATACGCTAAAGTATCAAATCCTTTTGTGTTTAAATACTCACTTAAAGTTGTTGTTTCTTTTCTTGTGAAACAATATATGATGCCACATTCATTGCTGTGAGAGTGTAAAAATTTTGTGATTTGTTCTTTACCATCTCCTAGTCTTTTTTCACTTCGTATGATAAGATTTGTTCTTTGTATTTTTGTTTTTAATATATTCTTAGGGTCTATACCCAATGTTTTAGCTATATCTAGTTCAACACTTTTAGTAGCTGTAGCTGTAAAACAAGTAATAGGTGTGTCTGGAAAGTTTATTTTTAAAAGCCCTAATTTTTGATAATCATCTCGAAACTCATGTCCCCATTCACTTACACAATGAGCTTCATCTATTACAAAAAAGTTTATTTGTATCATTTTAAGTTTTTCTAAAAAATCCCCACTTTGGAATCGTTCTGGTGCTATATATAAAAATTTTAATTGGTTATTTCTTAGTTGTTCAAAAATAGCATTATTTTCTTCTATGGTATTTTGTGAATTTATCATCGAAGCAGATATACCATTTGCTTCTAAGTTTACTACTTGATCTTGCATAAGTGCAATAAGTGGAGAGATAACAACAGTAACCCCTGGCATCATAAGTGTAGGAAGTTGAAAAATAAGTGACTTTCCACTTCCTGTAGGTAAAATAGTAAGTAGATCTTTCTTCTCTAAAATATGATTTATCGCTTCTTCTTGTATATTTCGAAAACTATCAAAGCCAAAATATTTTTTAAGTGTTTCATATATATTTGTATTGTGAGTATTCACTCTTAACTACCTTTTGTGAGATTTTAATAAGGCTCATATTACAGTAAGTTTTATCATTGTTTTATAAAAGTATAATATCATACAATTATCACATCTTTCATATACAATTATTTACTATAAAAAGGAGTACAAATGAAAATAGGTTTATTTATCCCATGCTTCATGAATGAATTATATCCAGAAGCTTCAATGGCAACTTACAAATTACTAGAAAAATTAAACTTTGATGTTCAATACCCAACAAATCAAACTTGCTGTGGTCAGCCTATGGCCAACTCAGGATGTGCAAAAGATGTAAAATCTTTAGCAGTAAATTTTGTTACTAATTTTAAAAAATACGATTATATAGTAGCTCCATCAGGTTCTTGTGTAACTATGGTAAAAGAGCATTACGCAGAATTTTTTGAAGATGATGTAAATTATAATAAAGTAAAAACATCTATCTATGAAATCACAGAATTTCTACATGACATCATAAAACCAGAAAATTTAGATTTTTCAAATATCTCATTTCCTCATAAAGTAGGACTTCACAACTCCTGTCATGGACATAGAGCTTTAGGTCTAGGATCTCCAAGTGAGCTGAATATTCCATATAACTCAAAGTTAGAAAATGTGCTTAGTCGTGTGCCTGATATTACATTAGTTGAACTTAATAGAAGAGATGAGTGTTGTGGATTTGGTGGAACATTCTGTGTAACTGAAGATGCAGTTTCAACAGCAATGGGTAAAGATAGAATCCAAGATCATATAGACTCAAATGTAGAGGTTATAACTGGTGCAGATATGTCATGTCTAATGCACCTGCAAGGACTTATCAATAGAGAAAATAAAAAACTAGAAGTATTACATATAGCTCAAATACTTTTAGGAAAGGATAACTAATGGCAAGCCATCCAATAAATGCTACTAAATATGTAGCAAACGATGAAAGAATGCACTGGCATGATAAAGCCTTATGGTTTGTTCGTGAAAAAAGAGATAAAGCTGCACATGGTATTCCAGAATGGGAGCAATTAAGATCTTATGCAAGTACTATTAAAACTCACACTATGAATAAAATGGATTTTTATTTAGAAGAGTTTGAGAAAAATGCTACTGCTAAGGGTATCAAAGTTCACTGGGCTAAAGATGCTGTTGAACATAATGAGATTGTGCATAAATTACTAAAAGAGAAATCTGTAAAAAAACTTGTAAAATCAAAATCTATGTTAACAGAAGAGTGTCACTTAAATCCTTATTTAGAAGCAAGAGGAATAGAGGTTATTGATACAGATTTAGGGGAAAGAATCGTTCAGCTAAGAAATGAGCCACCGTCTCATATCGTACTTCCTGCTATTCACCTTAAAAAAATGGATGTATCTGATACATTCCATGAGCATTTAGGAACCCAAAAAGGAAATGATGACCCTACTTATCTTACACGAGCTGCCAGAGCTAGTTTGCGAGAAGATTTCTTAACAGCTGAGGCTGGACTTACTGGTGTAAATTTTGCTATAGCCGAAACTGGTGGAGTTGTTGTTTGTACAAATGAAGGAAATGCAGATATGGGTGCATCGTTACCAAAACTGCATATTGCTTCTATGGGGATGGAGAAAATCATTCCACGACTTCAAGATCTAGGAGTATTTACAAGACTACTAGCTAGAAGTGCAACTGGACAAGCGATTACATCGTATACATCGCATTTTCACCAGCCTGTTGAAGGTGGAGAGATGCATATTATTATTGTTGATAATAAAAGAGCAGAATTTTTAGCAAATGAGAAGTATAGACAAGCACTAAACTGTATTAGATGTGGAGCTTGTATGAATACCTGTCCAGTTTATAGAAGATCTGGAGGACACTCTTATGAGCATGTTATTCCTGGACCAATTGGTTCTACAATTGCTGCTTTTAAAGAACCTGAAAAACACAGTTCATTACCATTTGCTTGTACTTTATGTGGTTCTTGTACAAATGTATGTCCTGCAAAAATTGATTTGGATTCACAATTATATAATCATAGACAAGATTTAGCCCAAGCTGGACATTTACCAAAATCAAAAATGTTATCTATGAAAATTATGACTTATTTATTTAATAGACCAAAGCTCTTAGATTTTGCAGGATATGTAGGAAGAAAAGTTGTTCCAAAACTACCAAATTTCTTAATATACAATAAATTTAATGTTTGGGGAAAAACAAGAGATATTCCAGAGTTTCCAGAACATTCATTTAAAGAGTTATATGAAAAAATGAAAAAAGAAGAGAGGGAAGAAAATGACAAGTAAACAACTAATACTAGATAAAATACGAAAAAACAATATTGTTCCTAAATCAGATCTTCCAGAGTATACAAATTTTGGACTTACCTTTGAAAATAAATTTGAAGAGTTTTCAAGAGTTTTAAATACTGTTGGGGGAGATGCTATAGATACTACAAAAGATAAATTAGATGAAGTAATTTCATCTCTTTATCCTGATGAAAAGGTTATTGTATCTAATATTGAAGAATCAAAACTTGGTAACTTTATAGCAAATGATGAGAGTGACCCACACAACTTACGAGATGTTGATTTAGCTATTGTAAAAGGTGAGTTCGCAGTTGCGGAAAATGGTGCTGTGTGGTTAAAAAATAGTGATAATAGACATAGATCATTATACTTTATTGCACAAAATATTATTATCGTTGTTAAAAAATCAGATATCTTAAATAATATGCATGAAGCATATGAAAAAATCTCATTTGAAGATAAGGGGTATGGTGTATTTGTGTCAGGTCCATCAAAAACAGCTGATATAGAACAATCTTTAGTTATTGGAGCTCATGGACCAAAATCAGGATATGTGATTTTTATAGACTAAGGAAATAGTTAATCTTTGATATAATAAAATAAAAAATTTTAAAAGAGTATCATGAAAGCATTTATTTTTATTATATTTTTAACGATTACTTCACTCTATGCAAAAGAGGTTTTATTACTCCATTCATATCATAAAGGATATGCTTGGAGTGATGCTATTTCAGAAACTGTAGAAGCAGAACTCTTTCCATATCAAGATATAGAACTCTCAACTCTTTATATGAATTCAAAAAAAATAAATAGTAGTTCATATCTTAACAAACTTTCACTCTTATATAAAGAGCAATTTCAGAAACGCCATTTTGATCTTATAATTGTATCAGACAATGATGCTTATGATTTTGCAATAAAACACAAAAATACTCTTTTTAAAAATCTTCCTATTTTATTTTGTGGTATAAATAATTTTGACAAACAAAAGTTCTATACTAAACAACTCAACAACTCCATGACAGGTGTACTTGAAAATGTTAATATTGAAAAAAATTTTGAACTAATTACCCTTTTACAACCCCAAACAAAAAAAATTTTGATTTTAAACGATAAGTCAAAAACAGGACTTGCATTAAAAAAAGACCTTAATCCTATTATTGAAAAATATAAATCTATTATGGAGGTTGAATATATTGATAATATGAACATCGAGAATATTCAAAACAAAGTTTCTACTTTAGATAAAGATACTGTGATTTTATTTTTATTATTTTCAAAAGATAAAAAAAATAGATATTTCACATATAAAAAAGGGTTCAAAAAAATAAAAGAGCATTCTACTGTTCCTATTTATGGAGTATGGGATTTTTATTTGGAGTCTGGTTTACTGGGAGGTTTACTCACAACAGGTAAAGAGCAAGGTAAAATTGTTTCCAAAATGGCTATAGATATTTTAGAAAATAATAAAACTATAAAAGATTTACCGCTTGTTGAAAAATCACCAAACCATTATATGTTTAGTTATCAGGAGTTAAAAAAACACAATATAACACTCACAGATAAACTACTCAACTACACCATAATCAACAAGCCAAAAAGTATTTATGAAGAATATACTGAATTTGTACTGTTATCTATTGTTTCAATTATTATTTTAACTGTTTTAGTTATTTTAATGAGAATTAATATTCAAAAAAGAAAAAAAGTAGAAAAAGATTTACAAAATAGAATAAAATTTGATAAAGTACTTCTAAATACTATACCTAGTGCTATTTATTATAAAAATAAAGATGGTAAGATACTTGGTTCAAATCAAGCCTTTGCAGATCTTTTTCAACTTGACATTCAAGAAATTATAGGAAAAACTGCACATGATTTATACCCTTATGAGATTGCTGTCAAAAATGAAAATGTAGATAAAAAACTACTCAAAAACTTAGGACAAGACAACTCAGAACTTACACTCCATTTTCCAAACTCAACAATGAAACATATTGTATTGAGTAAAGCTGTATACTTAAATACAGATGGAAGTATCGGAGGTATTGTTTGTATTATGGATGATATAACAGAAAGACTTCAACAAAAGCAGTTTTTAATCCAACAAGCAAAACTAGCAGAGATGGGTGATATGATTGCAGCTATCGCACACCAATGGAACGAACCTTTAGTAGAACTATCTGCACAAGTTCAAGATATTCAAACATCCTATTTACTCGATGAGTTAGAGAGTCTAAGTATGGATACCTTTGTAAATGAATCAATGATACAGATCAAATATATGTCAAAAACACTTACTGATTTTAGAAATTTTCTCAAACCATCAACCAAAAGAGTCCTTTTTTCTATAAAAAAATCATTTGATGAGATTTTTGAGATTATTGGGAAACAAATTTTTTATTTAAATATAGACTTAGAAGTTTTATATAAAAATCCTCAAACAGAACCACTTATTTACGGATATGAAAATGAGTTTAAACAAGTGTTATTAAATATCATCAACAATGCAAAAAATAAAATTTCTGAAAACATACAAGATGATTTTGATCGTTTCAAAATCACTATTGTTGTTGACTCAAATGAGAAATATAATATCATAAAAATCATAGACAATGGAGGTAAAATAGATGACAAAATTATCATTAATATCTTTGATCCCTATTTTACAACAAAAAAAGAGGGAACTGGATTTGGTCTTTATATGGCGAAGGTTATTATAGAAGATAAAATGAAAGGTATCATAAAAGTACAAAATGAAAATGATTCTGTTGTTTTTACCTTAAAAATTCCACATACAATAGGAGTATTACATGAAAATATTACTACTAGAAGATAACAAAAAACTCAATGCTACTATTGTGAAAAGACTTCAGTTAAAAGGTTTTAAAATAGATTCTTTTATTGATGGAAAAAATGCTTATGATGCTATTACAAACAACTATGATTGTTTTATTTTGGATATAAATGTTCCCAATATAGATGGGATAAAAATTTTAAAAAAAATTCGTGAATATTATGATAAGATCCCAATTATTATCATCTCAGCTTCCGTTGAACTTGATCTTATTAAACAGTCCTATGATTTTGGATGCAACGATTATATTAAAAAACCTTTTTTCATCGATGAACTAGAGATTAAAATTGATCAACTATGCACTATTCAAAACACGCAAATACAATATGATGTAAATTCTTATTTTGATAATGAAGCATCTACAATAGAATTTGATAATAAAAAAGTCAAACTTACAAAAAAAGAGAGATTACTTTTAAATCTTCTCCTCTCCAAGCCAAACCAAATCATCACCTATGAGCAGATTGAGTATAGTGTTTGGGAAGGTTCTTCTGTATCACATGAATCTATAAGAAGTTTAGTACGAAGACTAAGAAAAGCCTTAGTTTATGAATATATCAAAACCATCATAGATGAAGGATACAAGTTTATTCTCAACTATACCAAATAGCCCATATTAGTTATATTGGAGAGACATGGCAAATTCTTTGATAAGTTCATCAGGATTCTCAGATAACCTTTTTTTTACCATTTGAGAGAATTTATCAGGAAATATCTCAAATTCTTTCTTTTTTATTTCACTAACCACTGCATCTACTATATCTTCAGGTTGTGTCTTTTCTAAAGGAGAGCCTTCTGTCATTTTAGTATCAATAGGTCCAGGCAGTACCTCATAAACTTCGCCACCAAAGAGTCCAAATTCAGCTCTTAATGCTTGTGTAAATGAATGTAAAGCACTTTTAGATACACAATAACTTGATAATATTGGAAGATTTACCAGAGCTAAAACTGAAGTGACATTTACTACAGTACCCTTAGATTCTTTTAGTTTTTCAAAAAGTGCCTGTGTTAAATTAACAGTGCCTTTCAAATTAACATCTAGATCATAAAAACTTTCATCAAATAGTTTTTTATTTGAATTAACACCAGCATTATTAATCAGAACATCTAGTGTGTCTATTTTTGAAATAGCTTCATTAATAGAATTTTTTGAAGTAATATCCATTTGTAGTATTTCAATAATATTACTCATCTCTTTAATATTTTCTAAACTTTTAATATCCCTTGCAGTACAATAAATCTTACTTGGTTCTAATTCTAATAGTTTTTTTACAAAAACACTTCCTAATCCACCATTTGCACCTGTAATTAATATAACTTTATTTTTCATTTTGAATCCTTGAGTAACTCTTTATATACTTAATTTTTTATTGATAACTTTACTCTCTAAAGAAGTTTAGATTTTATTTTTCATTCGAAGTTCTCTTCGAATTTTTGCTTCTTCATTTCTTTTTATATGAACTGGATCTGTAGGATTTAGTTGTGGGATACTCACTGGTTTTCCATCATCTCCTAATGCAACCATTGTGAAATAGCAAGTATTTGTATGTTTTACAGTTTTTTTGATAACATCTTCTGCGATTACTTTTATACCTATCTCCATTGATGTTGTCCCTGTATAATTTACAGAAGCCAAAAAAGTCACTAGTTCACCTACATGTATAGGATGTTTAAAAAGTACTTTATCCACAGAAAGTGTTACAACATAATGCCCACAATATCTTGAAGCGCAAGCATAAGCAATCTCATCAAGATGTTTTAGTATCACGCCACCATGAATATTGCCTGCAAAATTTGCTTTTTCTGGAGTCATTAAAATACTCATTTTCATAGTATCTATACAATACTCCAACTCTTTGTGTAAATCTGTTGTATCCATTTTAAATCACCTTCTTATAAATTACACCATCTATCTCATGAATTGCATTTTCAACAATCTCTTCACTTGTTTCAATGATTGCTAAAATTTTACTATCTAGCATATAATTATTTGCTATATTTTGTGCTGCTTTTGCAATACCTTTTGTTACTATTATATACTTAACATCAAATGAAGATGCATAAATCACCTCTTGAAGATTTTTTGTTACTACAGCTGAAGCAATATTGTTTTCTTGAGTATATCGTAATATCTCAAAATCAAAACTATACAATACTGTGGAGTTTGAAGAGGTACTTTGAATATCAGAGATAGCATTTATTTTTTCTATCTCTTCATATTTTATATTTTCATCACCAATTAAAATCATTTGAGACACTCTTGTGAACAAAAATATTTTCCACTACTCAATATAGCATCGTCTTTTGATACATAAGTACCACAAGTTGGACACTCTAACATTGTATCTGTAATTTTATCAGACTCATTATCTTTGATATTTTTTTCTCTAGCTTTTTTAAAAAATAGTAAATACACGCCAAATAAAACAGCAGCTAAAATCAAAAGTTTAATTATCATTATTTTTCCTCATTATTCATATACAAATAATTTCGATGCTCACCTACTTTAAAAACCTTAGCATTTTTTACATTTGCATCTTTTATCTCTTCTTCACAAAGACTTCCTTTATAAAAAAGGTATTGTGTATTTTCATCTTTTAAATGTGATGTCAATTCTAAAAGTAAAGTTGTATTTGTAACAGCACGACTTGTAATGATATCAAATCTATAGTCTTGGAGTTGCTCTATTCTCTTTTGTTCAATAGAAACATTTTCAAGTTTTAAAACACTTTTCACAAAATTCAAAAAAGCCACTCGTTTTGCTCTTGGTTCTACAAGTACCACTTTACTCTCAGGTCGTGCAATTGCTAGTAACATACCAGGATATCCAGCACCTGTTCCAACATCTGCTAAACTTTCAAAACTATCTATAAATTTTAAAGGATACACACTATCAACTATATTGTTGATAATCTCTTCATCTTTTAATGAAGCAGTAAGATTATGAATTTTACCCCACTGTTGCAAAAGTGCTATGTATTTTTCACATCTTTCATAAAAAAGATCATCAAAGTGTAAATCTAAAGCAGTAAGTTTTTCTTTTAACATTATAATATATGATCCATTTTTTCTTTTTTTATTTTTAAATAATGACTATTTTGTGAAGTCTCTCCAACTTTTACGGGAACTTGTTCTACTATTTCCACTTGTATCCCTTTCAGTTTTGCAGGATTATTTGTCATCAGTTTGATTTTATCTATCTTGTAATAATCAAAAATAAAATCAACGATTTCATAAGTTCTTTGATCGCTTGCAAAACCTAGTTGATGATTTGCTTCTACCGTATCTAGTCCTGTATCTTGTAAAGAGTAAGCGTTTACTTTATTAAAAAGCCCTATGTCTCGACCCTCTTGTCGTAAGTATATAACCATTCCTAAATTTTCATTTATAAAATCAAGTGCAAAATTAAGCTGTGCTTGACAGTCACATTTTATACTTCCTATTGCATCACCAGTTAAACACTCACTATGAATTCTTACTGTTGGTATAGATTCCAACTCTTTTGTAAAAATCACAAGATGCTCTTTTGCTCCACCCTCTTTTGGTTCTTTAAAAGATTGTATTAAAAAATCACCATGATTAGTAGGTAGTTTAGCAACATTTGAAACTTCTATATTCATAAATATTTAATCCCTATTTCGTTAATATTAGGGCAATAATATCAAAAAAAGGTAAATAGTATGTTTAAAAGATTTAGAAGATTGAGAATTAATGAAACTTTAAGAGATTTGACAAGAGAGACACAGGTAAATCCTACAGATTTAATCTACCCTCTTTTTGTAAGAGAAGGTGAAGGGATTAAAGATGAAGTATCTTCTATGCCAGGAGTATTTCAGATGTCAATCGATGAGATCATCAAAGAGTGTCGGTATATTCGAACACTAGGATTAAATAGTATCATATTATTTGCAATACCAGATGTAAAAGATAGTGTAGGAAGTGAGTGTTTATGTGAAGATAGCATCATAAGTAGAACAATTAGAGCTATTAAAAAAGAGTTCCCTGATATGTTTGTAGTTACTGATCTTTGTTTTTGTGAATATACAGATCATGGACATTGTGGAATTTTAAGTGAGGATAATACTGTTGACAATGACGCAACATTGGAAATTTCTGCACAACAAGCTTTAGTTCATGCAAGAGCTGGTGTTGATATGATTGCACCAAGTGGAATGATGGATGGTATTATTGAAACATTAAGAACGGCACTTGATGAAAATGGCTATGAAAATTTACCTATCATGGCATATAGTACAAAATTTTCTAGTGGATATTATGGACCATTTAGAGATGTTGCTGAATCAACTCCAAGCCATGGAGATAGAAATATGTACCAAATGGATCCTGCAAATAGACTTGAAGCTATAGAAGAATCTTTAGAAGATGAAAAACAAGGTGCTGATATACTTATGGTGAAACCAGCCCTTGCATATTTAGATATAGTAAGAGAGATAAGAGATAATACTAATCTACCATTGGCTGTTTATAATGTTAGTGGTGAGTATGCTATGATTAAAAATGCTGGACTACAAGGTCTTATTGATTATGAGAGAGTGATGTGTGAAACACTTCTTGGGTTTAAAAGAGCTGGAGCTGGTATCATTATCACTTACCATGCAAAAGAGTATTGTGAACTTCTAAAAAAAGAAAGAAACTAATGGAAAGTACAGAAATCAAAACACAAAAATTTATTATAAAATTTTTTCCAGAGATTATGGTAAAGGGTCCATCTGCCAAAAAACAGATGGTTGGGCAACTCTATAACAATATCAAAAAACTTTTAGAAAAAATCTCTAAAGATATTTTTATCAAAAAATTCAATGATAAAATAGAAGTAGTTTCACCTGTAGAGTTTGTTACAGAATCTAGAATAGTCCTTCTTGAAACTCCAGGAGTGGAGTTGGTTCTTGAAGCTTTACAATTTGACAAAATAGATACTTTAGATGAGATAAAAGAGATAGTCAATAAACAAATGGCTCACAAAATACAAAATAAAAGCTTTGTAGTTCGTGCCAAAAGAACTGGTTCTCATGCGTTTAAATCGACAAATCTAGAGCAAACTGTAGGGGGATTTATGTTAGCACGAAATCCTTCAAGTCGTGTAGATTTACATAATCCTGAGATAACTATAAAAATTGAGTTAGTTCATAATCAACTCAATATAATCACGCAAAGATATAAAGGGCTTTCTGGATTTCCTATAGGCACACAAGGTGATATTTTATCATTGATGTCAGGTGGTTTTGACTCTACTGTTGCTTCATATCTTACTATGAAAAGAGGACTTAAAACTCATTTTATATTTTTCAATCTAGGTGGAGCTGCACATGAGATTGGGGTGAAACAAGTGGCACTTTATTTATGGAATAAATTTGGAGCTTCACATAGAGTTTCATTTATAACTATTCCGTTTGAAGATGTTGTAACAGAGATATTTAGATCAACAAATGAATCGTATATGGGAGTAACACTCAAAAGACTAATGCTCTTAGCTTCTGAAAAAATAGCAAATGAGATGCAGATAGATGCTTTAGTTACAGGTGAAAGTGTTGCTCAAGTATCTAGCCAAACACTTAGAAACCTAGCACTAATTGATCAAGTTACAAACAAACTTATTTTAAGACCACTAGCAACAATGAACAAACCAGAAATTATGGATATCGCAAACGATATAGGAACACGAAGATTTGCTGAAAATATGCCTGAATATTGTGGAGTAATTTCTAAAAATCCTATCGTTCATGGTTCATATAAAAGAATGGAAGAGGTTTCAAAACGATTTAACTATGAAGTTTTAGATACAGCTGTACAAAATGCAACAAAAGTATTTGTAAATGAGATTGCAGATGATGTAAACAATAGTGTTGGTCAAATTGAAGTTATATCTGATATATCAGATGGAAACTATATTATCATTGATATTAGACAAGAAGAGGAAACGATAGAAACAACTTGTGAAACATTAAAAATACCTTTTTATAAACTAAAAAATGAATTTAAAAAACTTCCACAAGATAAACAATATCTATTTTACTGTGACAAAGGTATAATGAGTCAACTTCATGCGCAGTATCTAAGAGATGCGGAGAATTATACAAATATTAAAGTTTATAGACCTTTATAATTTTGATATTGTATACAACTATAACGAAAGGTATCTATGCTTAAACTTGTTCTTTTATGCTTTTTATGTATCACAACTCTTTTAGCAGAAAAAGAAAAAGTTTCACTTCAGCTACTTTGGAAACACCAGTTCGAATTTGCCGGATTTTATATGGCAAAAGAGAAAGGTTTTTATGATGAGATGAATTTAGATGTAGAGTTTAAAGAGTTTCATAATGGAGTCAATATAACACAAGATGTAGAAAAAGGGATCTCTACATTTGGTGTGGGTTATCCAAAACTAATCCTTGAGAAATCAGAAGGTGCAAATATTATTTTGCTGAACACTATTTTTCAAACTTCACCTCATATTTTGATAGCACTTAAACAATCAGGTATCAATACAATTAAAGACTTTAAAAACAAAAAAATAATGATGGAAAATGATGCTATATCAAATGCACCTTTTTTAAGTATGTTATTTTCACAAAAAGTCACACTTGAAGATATGACAGTAGTAAAAGCATCTTTTGATATTTACGATCTCATCAATCAAAAAGTAGATATATTTTCTGCATACAGTTCAAATGAGTTATATACATTAGATTCTTTAGGGATAGAATATAATGTATTTGATCCAAAAGAGTTTGGTTTTGATTTTTACAATGCTTTTATATTTACCTCTAAGACACTTGCAACAAAAAATCCTGAGTTAGTCAGTAGATTTCAACATGCAACAAAAAAAGGGTGGGAATATGCCTATACTCATATCCATGAAACCGCAAAATTAATAGAAAAAAAATACAATACACAACAAAAATCGTATGAATCTTTAGTATACGAAGGGCAAGTGATGAAAGGGCTTTCACTGAAAAAAGATATCCCTTTTGGAAAAATTGAAGTTGAGAAACTCAGACGAATCAAAGATGTCTATGGACTCATGGGTTTTATAAACAATGATTTTGATCTTCATTCACTTGTTTTTGATGATTCTATACTTTATCTTTCTGAAAAAGAAAAAAAATTTATACAACAAACACCTATTACTATCTCTATCTCAGAAGACTTCAAACCAATTAGTTTTCAAAATGACGACGGAAGCCCATCAGGAATAGCAACAGAGTACTGGGAGTTTTTAGCAAAAAAATTAAATCTTAATGTTGAGTATAAATTTGATTCTATTTTTACCAAACAGCTAAAAACTATACAAAAGAAAGAAGCAGATCTTCTTTTAAGTACAGCAAAAACAAAACAGCGTGAAAAGTATGCTTTATTTACAGATACTTACATTAGTTTTCCTATCTCAATTGCCACTAAAAACAATCAAAACTTTATAGAAAATTTTTCTAAAGTAATAGATAAAAAAATAGCAGTAGGGAGAAACTTTACAGCACACAAACTTCTTGCAGAAAAATATCCAAACCTTAACTTTGTATTTGTAGAAAACATCAAAGAGGGTTTACAACTTGTACAAAATGAACAAGTTTTTGGATTTGTAGAGATGAAACCAACTTTAGCGTACAATATCACAAAATTAGGCTTTGATGAGATTAAAATTTCTGGAAATACAGGGGCTATATTTAATATGTCCATTATGGTACGAAAAGATTATCCTTTGTTACAATCCGCTTTAAATAAAGCGATTCAAACCATTGATAAAAAAGAACTTCAACAGATTATAAAATCATATCAAAATTTCAAAATAGAACAAACATATAACTACAAAGCTTTTTTTATTGTATTGGCTATACTTTGTATGCTCATTTTATTTATAATTTTTAAACAATACTACCTAAAAAAAGCAAATAAAAAACTACAACTTCTAGTTTCACAAAAAACAAAAAACCTAGAAGATCTCAATAAAACACTTGAAGAAAGAATCAAAAAAGCAATAAAAGAAAACTCCAAAAAAGATGCCATTTTATACCAACAATCAAAAAATGCACAAATGGGTGAGATGATAGGAAATATCGCCCATCAATGGCGACAACCTTTGAGTCTTATTAGTACAGCAGCTAGTGGTATTTTAGCACAAAAAGAGTTCGGAATATTAACAGATGAAAAAGAAAATCAAGCACTTAATGCTATTATTGAAAAAGCAACTTTTTTGTCAACAACGATAGATACATTTAGAGACTATATCAAAGAGAAAAAAGAGTTAACAGAAGTTATTTTACAAGAGAGACTTGAAAAAGATATCAACATAGTAAAAGCATCCCTAACAAACAACTACATCATTTTACACAAAGAGTTAAATAAAAGTGAACCCATAAAGATAAATCTTTTAGCAGGTGAACTCTCACAAGTGGTGATAAACATTTTAAATAATGCAAAAGATGTTTTAGTTGAAAGAAAAGTTGAAAAGCCTACGATATATTTTACAGTACATAAAAAAAACAATCAAGCTATTATAACTGTAGAGGACAATGCAGGTGGTATACAAGATGATGTTTTAGCAAAAATATTCAATCCATATTTTACAACCAAACATCAGTCACTAGGTACAGGACTAGGACTTTATATGAGTAAAGAGATTATTGAAAAACACCTCAATGGCTCTCTTACTGCGACAAACACAAATCGTGGTGCGTTATTTACTATTGTATTACCACTGTAGTGCTATTTTATTTTTATGATGTTAAATCTAAATTTATAAGATACTCTTTTATTTTAGGGATATAGTTTTTTCTACATACCAAACATGTTGGGATATATGCAACATTTTTATCAAGGTTTGTTATAGTCAGCTCATCACTAAATCCTAATTTTTCAACTAAATTTGTAGGAAGAAGTGTTTTCCCCATACCTGATTTTACACAAGCTAGTATAGTTTCTAAACTTCCAAAAGTTAAACTTTTTTCTATATGTTCCCCTTTTTCTATATAATAATTTTTCAAAAATTCATCATAAGCACACCCCTCTTTAAATGACAAAATCACATTTGGAGTATTTTCATCTTTTGGTTCAAGTATAGCTATCTCCTCTTCATATTTTTTCAGTATCATCAATTCATCACTTTTAGGTTCACCACTTACAAATGCTATATCTACTTTATAATTCAAAACCATATCTACAACATCTCTTGTTGTTCCTGTCAAAAGTTCTAGCTGTATATGTGGATGATCTTCATGAAGCTTCATCAGAAATGAAGAGATACGAACGGCTGCATTACAATCAGTTGAACCAACTATAAGTTTTTGCTGTTTTTTTATATCTTGCATATCCAAAATAGCATCTTCTACTTTTTTGACTATCTCGATAGCATGTGTGTAAAGTTTTTCCCCTTCTTGAGTTAAAACTACCCCTTTAGGTATACGATGAAAAAGAGTACATCCTATATTTTTTTCAAGTTGTTTTATTCTTGAAGTTACATTTGATTGTGCATATCCTAGCTTTTTAGCACCTAGCGTTACGCTTTTTTCTTGGGCTACTGCTACAAAAACTTTGAGTAAATTTGAATCCATATCACTTTTCCTTATATCATCTATCACGATTTTATATTTGACTTACCATCACTTTTAGTGATATTATAACAAATATTTAACAAAAAAGGACAAAATACTATGAATTTATTAGATAGAAATAGTAATGGTGCGATTATATTAGCAGGTATACTAGCACTTATTGTGGGTGTAGGTGTGGCAAGATTTGTTTTTACCTCTCTTTTACCTTTTATGCTTGAAGATTATCTTAGTGTTACTTTTGCTGGTGTATTAGCTTCACTCAACTATGTAGGGTATTTATCTGGTTCTATTTTTGCAGTTTTTATCAAAGATATCAATGCAAAAGTAAAATACTTTAGACTCGGTATGCTTTTATGTGTTTTTACCACTTTAGTTTTAGGAACTACCCAAAATGAACTCGTTTGGTCAATCTCTCGTATTGTTGCAGGATTTGGTGCTGCTATGGCTCTTGTTGTTGGCTCTGCAATTGTTATGACAAAACTCAAAATGGACAATAAAACAAAAGCGATGGGGATACACTTTTCAGGAATTGGTTTTTCTGTTTTAGTAACTGATCTGATTGTAAGAGCTGTATATATCTATGATCCATCTTGGAAAACAGCATGGATAGTTTTGACTCTATTTGGTTTTGTAGCATCACTTTATAGTATGTTTATTTTATCTTTTGATCATAAAGTAAAACAAAATGTAGTAAAGCACCATTTTGACAAGTCTCTTTTTACCCCTTTTGTGATTTTGCTCATTATTGCATATTTTGCTGAGGGTGTTGGTATGGTTGTACAAGGAACATTTTTACCTGATATTATCAATTCACTTGAGGGATTAGAAGGGTATGGAAACTTCACTTGGACAATTGTAGGAATAGCAGGTATCCCTTCTTGTATCATTTGGATGACTTTGGCAAATAGATATGGAAGTGTCAATATCATTATTATAGCGATGCTTTTGCAAATAGTAGGTATTCTCATCCCTGCCCTATCTTCAAATATATATCTAAATCTTTTTTCAGGTGTATTGTTTGGAGGAACATTTGTAGGGCTTGTTGCACTATTTATGAATCTAGGTGGTAAAATTGCAGGTGCAAATCCAGTGATTCTCATGGGAGCTTTAACAACTGCTTATGGAGTGGGTCAAGTTCTTGCACCTTTATATAGTGTCAAACTTATAGAGATGTTTGGTAACTATACTATGGCTTTATATGTAACTGCACTTATTGTATTTTGTGGGGTATTACTTTTACTTTTCGCAAATATCCGTTTTAAAACTCTTCAAAGCAAGCTATAATATAAAAGTTATAGCTTATGTAAAAATAGATAAAATACCACCATGAATTTAACAACAACTATGAAACAACACTTAACAAGAGATAGCATTGTCGATATGCTTACAAGATATGAACTATATTATCAAATTAGTTTAGGAAACTTTGTATTAGAAACTTTGCAAGACTACGATGAAACTTTGGCAAAACTCAAAGAACTCAACCTTCAAGTTCCTGTTGACACTGCACTGATGAATATAGTGGAGATTGTAAAACTACATTGTCTTAAAGATAATTTTGATGAAAAACTAGAATACCATCTAAGAAGTTGTTCTATCTTACACGCACTCAAAGACTTTATAAATACAGATAAAGAACTCTTAAACTCAGAAGACTATAAAGAGGACAAAACAAAAGCGATTGTTGCTGATACTTATTTTCAAGAGACTATGAAAGTACAAATGGAGAGTGATTATAACTTTGTTTATAATCATTATGACCTAATGATAACAGATGAAGTGATCACTAAAATTCATACAAATATTGGATAATATTTACAATTAATCTACATTATTTATTATTAAATATATTTATTTACAAGGTAATTAATGTATTTTAATTGTTTTTTATTCTGAAAGATTGATAACTTTATTTTTAACCAACAACATCTTGATGACACTTCCAACTGATCGCATCTCATCTTTAGCATATTGTTCTAGCTCTTTTTTTTGAGTAGGGGTTAGTGCTATTGTTATAGAAGCATTTGCTTGCTCTTTTTTCACCTTGCTACCTACAGGTCTACCTGCTTTTTTTTGCAAATCTTTATGTGTGATAGAGTTTTGCTCAGTTGAGTCTTTTTTGAGTTTATCAAATTTTGCTTTTGCCATTAGAGATATTCCTCTATTTTTTTCATCAAGTTTTGCATTGTATTTGATATTTTTTTATAAGTATGTTTTTTCAGTCCTGAACTTGCTGCAAATTCTATAATACTTACACCTTCATTTTCTGCTGTTTGCAATGCTCTTGTGTGTGAGATAGCAAAATAGTCAATATCATCTTGAGTATTTTCACTTAAAAATCCAATAGCATCTTCAACATCGTTTTCTTTTAAATAAGCATTTACCACAAATAAAATAGGAACATTTAATTGTTTTACACGCTCATAACTCTCAAGTGTTGTACCCAAAGAGTTAATAGTAGGATTGAAAGGGATGATTACTAAATCGGCATTTTGTGATATCTCATCAAGTCTTATATCATCAAAACCACCAAAATCATACACAACATCTCCCTCACTCAAAGTAGGAATTTTTTCCTTTAGACCTATTTTTATAACTCTATCATCAAGTGTTTGAGCAAGCATACCGTAAGGGTCTAACTCTATAATGGAAGTATCAAAGTGAAGTGCTATTTGTGTAGCTAGCATCGATTTACCTACACCACCTTTTTGATTATATATAATTATTTGCATTTAATTACCTTTAGTTAAAATTAATTCTCTTATTTTATATTTAATATTCTTTAGTTACAATTAATTACAAGGTAAAAAAGTAGAATTATTTATCAAAAAATTTTACTAATTTTCAAGAAAAAGTTTCCCCTGTGAGTAGAGTGCAGAGGTCATCTTCCCCCATTGAGAATATATCTCTAACCTATTTTTAGAGATACTAAAAGCAGCTGCAATCTCATCGATTATTTTATGTTCAAAACGGTGGTATTTATCATCTGAGTGTACCAAAATCAAAAGCTCAAGTAATACAATTATTTGGCTTTGTTCTGTTTTGATATCTGACAAAACATCACTAAGAACAAAGTTACTGCCATCGTGTTCTATATTATCTATACCCATCTCAGCACAATATTCTTTGATGATATCTTTTTCCTCTTCATCGAATTCACCATCAATATTGGCAACATAATAAGCCAATTTTAAAAAAGCAAATTTTTCTCCAGCTTTCAATCGCATAAGTAACATACTATCTCCTTGTATTTAGTTTGCCTATTTTTTCTTTCTTTGTGTATAATGAACTTTTTTATCTCTATTAACAAAATAGATCCACAAATAATTTACAATAAAATAACTCATACCAGAGACAACGGTAGCAAGAACAATAGATCCTGTGCAAAGTTGCATAAATATATTTCCAATATTTTCATTGAACCATTCTAGATTCATTTGTATATTTAAAACTTCTGTATTTAAAATAAAACTTCCTATACTATATTCAACATAATAGATAAAAGGCATTGTGATAGGATTGGTTATCCAACACAACAAAATTGCTAAAGGGACATTAAACTTCAAAAACTTCATCATCACAATTACCACAACCATCTGCATAGGTATAGGCAACAGTGCAATAAACAAACCTATGAGTAAGGCTTTTGTAACCATTGTACGATTGACCGCTATATATTCGTATGGAATATTATATTTTGAAATAAAATCTTGTGACTTTTTTGTTTTTGTTAATTTTTTAATTCTTTTTTTCATTATAATAACACCGCTTAGATTCAAAATAGGTATCTTTGTGAAAAGACCTATTATTATACAAAGTAAAACTAATACAAATATAAATATAAATTATAAAGTGTTATATACAAGTAAAAGACACGAATCTTTACTCAAACTAGTTTATTTTAAAATATTTCCTTTTTCCTACTTTGACAACTATATTTTCTGTGGAGATGATTATGTTTTTATCTGTTTGTTTTAGGTTGTTTACTGTGATTGCATTTTGCTTTATAAGTCTTAAAATATCACTGTTGCTAAAAGAGTTATCCAAAAGCTTTCTTATTAGTTCAAATAATCCCATTTGCTTTTCTTCTATAATAACATTTACCATATCTTCTTCAAGGACTTTCTTTTTTTGGAATTGATTTATAAATCTCTCTTTGGCTTTTGATGCTTGCTCTTCACCTTTCATGATTTTAGTGACCTCAAAAGCCATTTTTATTTTTGCATCTCTTGGGTGTAAACGCACTATCTCCTCAACCTCTGATAGCTCTACTCTTGTATTATTTATAAGAAATACTTTTATCATCTCATCTGGTTGTGCCATTAACGAACCAAACATATCATAAGCATCAAACTTTAAAAATATACCCGTACCCCTACTTTTTGACATCAACTCACCTGTAAGAGGATTTTCCATGAGGTTTACAGTTACAACAAATTTATCTTTTTGGTTGATTGTTTTTTGTAGTTTTCTCCCTACTAGTGCATTAAATGTCTGATCATTACCACATAATTCAACATCCACATCCATTGCTACACTATCATATCCTTGCATCATTGGGTACATAAACTCATGCATAAAGATAGGTTTGTCTTGATTTATTCTTTTTGTAAACATATCTCTTTCTAATAATTGCCCAACAGTAAAGTTACTTGCTAGTTCTAAAATATCTTCAAAATTCAATTTACTTAACCATTCTGAATTATATGCTATTTTTGCAGGATTGATTGGGTCATTGAAATCCAACAAGGGTTGAATCTGTTCTAACCAACATGATACATTTTTTTGAACCTCTTGTTTTGTTAATTTTGTACGAGTACTATTTTTATCTGTGGGATCCCCAATTCTTGCAGTAAAATCACCAAATAAAACAACAACTTCATGCCCTAATTGTCTAAACTCTTCTAACAGCTGATAATTTTTTGCATGGCTTAAATGTAAGCTATCACTTGTAGCATCAGCACCAATATAAAACTTTTGTTTTTTGCTGTTAAGTCTATTTATAAACTCTTCTTTGCTTGGAAGGATGTTTGTTATTATACCTCTGTTTAGTAACTTTTCTATTTGATTATTCATTAGTATTCCTTTAAAATTGAATAGTAACATTGAAAATCTTAAATTATACTTTACTAGTAAAATACTTTTAAAATAGAAGAATATTAATAGAACATTAAATAACTTTTCAATATACTGACTTTATGGATATAGATGAACTAGAAATAATAATAGAAAAAAACAAAACCCAATCGCCAGAAACTTTTAATGAGATATTAAATGTCACCATACCTTTTTATACTTTTTACAAACAGATGAACCAAGGTATATGTCAACTAGAAGAGGAGAAATATAGGATAAACCATAGTGAAGTTGATGTTTTAAGCTCACTTAAAATACTAGGAGATAAGGACTATATCTTAAGTCCCAAGCAGTTGCACCAAAAACTACTCTTCACAGGTGGTGCGATAACCAAAGTTCTAAAAAAACTCGAAGAGAAAAAATATATCAGAAGACTAGATAACAAATACGATAAAAGAAGTAAACTTGTACAGTTAACAAAACTAGGTATAGAGGTGAACGATAAAGTACTCAAAGATATCCTCGATTTTGAGGAAAAATGTTTTTCTGCTTTAAATGAAGAGGAGAAACAAACTATGAAAAATCTTCTTTTAAAAATGACGAAATAATTTTAAGAATTTGAGTATGTTGGTTTTTGTTGGGCTACTTTGAGTACTTCTATAGTTGGTTTGTAGTCTGTTCTATTTGTATTTTGTTTGACTTCAAATCCACCTTCGAAAAACTTATCAACAAACTCTACAATTTTATCGAGCACTCTTTGAACTATTTTTTTTCTTTTTAGGTAAGTATAGTTTTCTTTGAAAGTTTTTGCTACATCATTTGCTAAAGGTTTTCTTTGTTCATAAATATAGGTGTCTACTACTTTTTTCACCTCATCATTTTTTAGATTTTCCTCTTTACATAACTTTTCAAAAGCTTTCTCTTTTTGCTCATCCCAAAACTTTTCAAACTCCTCTTCTATATCTTCACTATTTTTAATTTGGAGTAAGTTTTCATTTATAAACTGTTCTATGAGTTCTCTTTTACTTCGCAAGTGTGGATTGTTATTTAAGATATTTGAAATATTCTCTTTTTGTTTTTTAACTTTCTCTTCATCTTTTTCATCTTTTATCTCACCTAAAAGTTGTAAGATATACGATACATTGATCTCATCTTTATGGATAAGTTCAAGCTCAAAATCTACATCATCTAAAATAGATGTTTTTTCTTTATCATTTGGTGTTTTTGTAGGTTTGATATCAAGATATTTAGAAAGATAGTCGTTAAACTCTTGTTCTCCCATTTTTAAATCAGACCATTTAAAATCAGCGAAACATTCAAGTATATTTTTAGTACGCATTATTTCTCTAAAGATTTGTACAAATTCTAAAACATATTCATCACCTTGATTTCTTAACGCATTGACCTCATCTACAGTGGGAACTAACTCTATAAGCCTTTCATAAATAGCATCAAAGTTTACGATATAGTCTTCATAAGGTTCCATAGTGATCACACCTATAGCTTCTTTATTTGAAAAAAGTTGTATCGCTTCATCTGTGCTAGGTTTTAGTTTTCTAAAACATACTATATTTCCTTGTGATTTTCTTTCATTAAGTAGTCTATTTGTTCTTGAAAATGCTTGTATAAGTCCATGATATTTTAGATTTTTATCTACATAAAGAGTATTTAGTTTTGGACTATCAAATCCTGTTAAAAACATATTTACAACTAGAAGTATATCTATCTCTTTTTCTTTTACTCTTTTTGCTATGCTGTTATAGTAGTTATAGAATCCTTGACTATCTTTTATAGTTTCACTTGATGTGAACATTTTATTATAGTCTTCTACATATTGTTCTAACTTTTCTCTACTATGTGGAGTGAGTGGTTCATCACTATTGCCATCTTCTTCACTATTTGCATCACGACTCTCTTCATTTGCTCCATAAGAAAATATAGTGGCTATTTTTAGATTGTGTTTATTTTCATCTTTACGACTTTTAAATATATCATAATATTTTATAAGTGTATCTACACTACTTACACACATCATAGCTGTAAATTCACGACTATGTGTTTTTCTATCATGATTTTTTATGATAAAGTCTACTATTTTTTCTATTCTTTGGGTACTATCTTCTAACTCTTTTATATCTATATCTTCTACATCTGTATCTATATAGCTCTCTTTGCCCTCTTTCTCTTTATATCTTCCTATATACTCTATAGAAAATTTCAGTACATTTTTATCTGCAATTGCATCGGTTATCACATACTTATGAAGAGATTTACCAAAAAGAGTTTCGGTAGTTTGTAGTCCTGTAGCATTTTCTTTTAATATGGGAGTACCTGTAAATCCTATCATTTGATGATTTGAAAAAAACTTCACTATAGCCTTATGAGTATCTCCAAACTGACTTCTATGACACTCATCAAAGATAAATACTATATGTTTATCTTTGAGTTTTTTCATAGATTCTAAGTATTTGTTTTTTGTTATGGCTGTATTTAGTTTTTGTATTGTAGTTACTATTAGTTTCGTATCATCACTAAACTGTTTTACGAGTGCTTTTGTGTTGTTTGTACCATCAACGCTTCCATCAGAAAAACTATTGAATTCGGCTGTTGTTTGGTAGTCTAAATCTTTTCTATCAACTACAAATACTACTTTGTGCACTTTTGGTAGTTTCATAAGTATTTGAGATGCTTTAAATGAAGTGAGTGTTTTACCACTTCCTGTTGTATGCCAAATATAACCGTTGTCATTTGAGTTGTTTACTTTATCTATGATAGATTCAACTGCATAAAACTGATAAGGTCTTAGAACCATAAGTATCTTTTTACTTTGAGCCAGTACGATATATTTGCATATCATTTTTGATATATGACATCTTTGTAGAAAAGTATCTGTAAACTCATCTAAGTTTTCTATGTTTTTATTTTCTTTATCTGCCCAATAAAATGTTTGCTCGAATGATTGTCTTTCATTGTTTGAGTAGTATTTTGTATTTACACCATTACTTATAACAAAGATTTGCACATATCTAAAAAGGGCATTGTTTGCATTGTATGAGTGTTTTTGGTATCTGTTGATTTGATTAAAAGCTTCTTTGAGTTCTCCACCTCTTCTTTTGAGTTCAATTTGTACTAATGGTAAACCATTGATAAGGATAGTTACATCATATCTATTTTGATATTTTCCCTCTACTGTAACTTGTGAAGTTACTTGAAAAAGATTTTGACACCAATGTTCACTATCTAAAAACTCTATATAGTTGTTAGTTCCATCATCTCTTTGTAAATTAAACTTATCTCTTAATATTTTAGCTTTTTCAAATACATTACCTTTATTCAGATGATTTAAAACTCTTTTAAACTCAGTATCAGAAATAGTAGTTTTATTATGCTTTTCAAGTCGAGTTTTTAAGTTCTCTTCTAATGCTCTATCATCTTGTATCACAACTCTTTCATATTCTAATGTTTCAAGTTGTTTTAAAAGGTTTTCTTCTAGTACTGCTTCACTTTGTTTGCTCATTTATTTAATCCATCGCATACTATTTTTTCAAAAATAGAACTAGTTTCGTTTTTGTACTTTGATGCCATATTTTTCTCTTAAAGTTTTTACTTTTGCTACTAGTTCTTTAGTAGGTTCTTTATAGCCCTCAATATTTTGAGTTGTTTTTATAATCTTTTCTAACTCTTTTTTATCTAATGGATTTTTACTCATAATATTATTCCTTTATATTTTATTTTACCATAATCTACACAAACATTGTCTGCAATAATGCTTTTTTAAACTCTTTTGTTTGTTTTAATTGTTTTTGAGTTTTCTCAATTTTTCTATCTATTGAAGATAAAAAGTTTGCTATTTTTATTTGTTCTTCAATACAAGGTAATAAAGTATTTATTTTCATCATTATATTAGCATTTAATTTAGTACGACCACCACCAACTAAAAAGGGTTCTATATTTATTTTAGAAAATGAATATTCTAAAAACCTATTGTTTGCAATATCTCTTTTTGCTTGAAGAACATGAGCATGATTATTTACCCAAATTTTACCATTTACATATTTAATAGGATAATTCCTTAAATCATTTGCCCCATCCTCTGCAACTAATATAAACTCTCCTTCATGTGTAAATCCTTGAACATAGTCTTGTATTCCATTAGCCCCATAATAAGGTGTATTTCCACTACTTCTATTAGATGAGGATATGGGCACTCTCAAATTATCATATCTTTTAACAATTTCATCTAACTTCTTCTCTTCCCAATCACAAAAATCACTCCCATCATCATCCTTAAATCTAATCTCTTGATTAAATATCTTTTGCATCACACCTTTTTTATATTCTTTTAGTAAGGTTTTTTTGCTGACAAGTTGTTCTATTTTTGTATCAACAGAAGTTAAAAAAGAAGCTATTTTTTCTTGTTCTTGTTTTGAAGGCAACTTAATAGGTGTATTTTTGATAGTTTTTAATGAAAGGTTTTTTATTGTTGAACCCGTTAATTCAGAAGAGTAAAAATATTGTATTTTATTATGAGAAAGTTGATTACTTATAAAAAATTTATTTGTAAGTGAATCATTTATATTCATGTAACAAGCACTTTTTCCAAGCATTACTTTTTCATTATTATAAAATGCAATATTTCCTATAGTGCCATTAATCGACATTAATATTGTATTAGTATTTAGTTCTCTATAATGTTTTTTATATTCATCTTTTGAAACTCTTTTAGTTTTTTCATCTAAAATTATAGTGCTGTTTTTTAGGTTATTACCATTTACAAAATAATATTCACCATTTTCATCATAAACTGGTGTACTATGAATACCGTCACTTATTTTTGCACAAAGTAGCTCTAATTTTTTTTCTTCCCAATCCCCACTAAATTCTTTAAATCTTAATTTAGGTATTTTACTCATCCATCATTCCTAGTTCATTTTCTATCTCTTCTATTGTTGGAAGTGATGATTTTAGATTTTTAGGTAGTACATGGGTTAGCTCATATTCACTTACTCCCATAGGCTTGTTTATATCTTTGAGTGAGTACTCTACTACAGTATCGTTTTTTGACTTACATATTAGTATCCCTATAGTTGGGTTATCCTCTTTTGACTTTAGTTCCCCATCCACTGCAGAGATATAAAAATTTAGTTTCCCTACAAATTCAGGCTTAAAATCAACAGTTTTTAACTCAATAACTACATAACTATGAAGCTTTACATGATAAAAAAGTAAATCAATTTTAAACTCACTACCATCTACTATTAGCTTATATTGTCTTCCAAGATAAGCAAAGCCTTGCCCTAATTCTACTAAAAAGCTTGTGATATTATCTACTAAAGCATCCTCAAGTTCTTTTTCATCATAATCTTCTCTCATCTGAGTGAAGTCAAAATTGTAAGGATTTTTAAGTGTTTCTACAGCTAAAGCAGAATGAACCTCTGGAAGCTTTACTTCAAAATTTGTTATAGATTTTCCCTGTCTTTCATATATATTTTTATCTATTTCATTTTTTAACATAGCTCTTGAGTAGTTATTTTGAATAGTTAAATTTATATAAAATAGTGCTTCTTCTATAGAGTTTGACTTACTTACTATAAAAATATTATGTCCCCATGGTATCATAAAAATTTTGGCAACAACTTGTTGCCCAATTTCCTTACTACTTTTGGCAACAACTTGTTGCCAAAATATATACCATTGTTTAATCGCTCTTAAATTTCTATATGAAAAACCTTTCATATTTGGAAACTCTTTTTTTAAATCAGTACTTAACTTATTTAAAAAACCATCACCCCAAGATGAATCTTTTTGTTTTTCAATTATCATAAAAGCTATATCCCAATAAAGCTTTAACAGTTCTTCATTTACTTTGATACTAGCTTTTATTTGAGAGGATTGTATCTTTGATTTTATTGTTTTTATAAACTCTTTATATTCTTGTATTTCTATATTCATATTAGTCCCTACTAAAACGGCGTAGAGATATTGAGTTCTCTACAAAAGTTAGCGATAGTTTCATCAGTAGTTTTCATATCCATATCAAGTTGTTTTAACTCTTTTGATACTTCATCTAAATCAACAGGCTCTTCCTCTTCAAAGGTATCTACATACCTTGGGATATTTAAGTTATAGTCATTTTCTTTTAGCTCACTCAAGGGTGCTAGATATGAATACTTATCTTCAACCTTTCTATCTCTATAAGTAGATACTATTTTTTCTATATCTTCACTTCTAAGATAATTTTGATTTTTAGCTTTAAGAAAATGATTTGAAGCATCTATAAAAAGTACATTTTCACTATCTTCTCTACATTTTTTAAATACCAATATACAAGTAGGTATAGAAGTACCATAAAAGATATTTGAAGGCAATCCTATAACTGCATCTAAATAGTTTCTATCCTCACACAGATACTTTCTGATATGACCTTCTGCAGCTCCTCTAAATAATACCCCATGAGGTAATACAATAGCCATAGTACCAT
The DNA here is from genome assembly GCF_047159865.1 of Arcobacter sp. 15-2. Taxonomy (GTDB): domain Bacteria; phylum Campylobacterota; class Campylobacteria; order Campylobacterales; family Arcobacteraceae; genus JAIOSF01. The sequence continues at coordinate 1,624,151 of NZ_AP038804.1, read as the reverse complement.
TATCATCAAGATGATGAATCATATGTTGTACAAAGGCAAAATCTGCTTTTGATTTGGGTGCTAGTTTTCCATATTGAGAAAATCTATCATCACTTAAGAGAAGTGGATTTGCTGACCATTGAGCAGAAAAAGGAGGATTTGCAACTATCGCTTCAAATCTTTCATCTGTATGCTGTGGCTGTTCAAGAGTATCTTCTTGTTTGATATCAAACTTTCTATAGTGTACATCATGCATAATCATATTCATTCGTGCAAGGTTAAAAGTAGTTCTGTTTAGTTCTTGTCCGTAAAAGCTAGATACATTTTCTACTTCTTTAGCAACTCGCAAAAGCAATGAACCTGAACCACAAGTTGGGTCATATACAGATCGGAGTTTTGTTTTTTTGTTTGTTACTATTTTTGCTAATATTTGTGAGACCTCTTGAGGTGTGTAAAACTCCCCTGCTTTTTTACCAGCTCCACTAGCAAACTGAGCTATTAAGTACTCATACGCATCCCCTAAAACATCTCTATCGTTGTTTTTGAGTTCAAAATCTATTTTGTTTAAGTGTGCGAGTACCTTAGATATAAGAGTATTTTTAGCAACTTCTGTGTTTCCTAATTTTTTAGATGTCAAATCCAAGTCATCAAATAACCCTTCAAAATCATCTTCACTCTCATGACCCATTGTTGATTGTTCTATATGTCTAAGTACTTCTGTTAAGTCTTCTAGTATAAAATTATTTGCCTCAGAGTTCCCTTTTTCTGCCATTGCAGAAAAGAGTTCCGTAGGTTTGAGAAAGTATCCAAGTTGTTCTATACTATCTTCTTTGATATTTTCAAACATCTCTTTATGCTCTTCATTGTTCGAACAATCAAGTTGAGTAAATTTGATACCATCACCTTTTAGTAAGTCATTGGCGAAGTTTTCTATTTTTTCAGATAAGTATTTGTAAAAGATAAACCCTAGAATATAGTCACGAAACTCATCAGCATCCATCTTACCTCTAAGTTCGTTTGCTATATTCCAAAGTTGTTGTTCTAATCTTTTCTTCTGTTCTTCACCCATACCTATATATCCTTGTATTTATTAGGATATATTTTACCTAAAGTTTGATTTGATAGGTATTTTAGGGCTATACTTTTAGTTGTATATGATACTTCTTATATTTTCTTTATCTCTATTTCTATGCTCATCATAAAGTTTTTGGTATTTGAGTTTTTCTTCATAAGTTATAGGGGTTCGTATCGATTTGTATTCTACTAGTTCATTGTCTTTATACACTCCACTAATAGTAGCATGAACCCAATAATATCCAGTATCTTTCCGAAGATTTTTAACGATACCTTTCCATTGTTTTTTTTCCTGAAGAGTATCCCAAATCTCTTTAAAAACACACTTTGGCATATCTGGGTGTCTTACCACATTATGTGGTTTTCCTATAAGTTCACCCATCTTGTATCCTGAAATCTGAGCAAATGTATCATTTGCATAAGTTATATTTCCTTTTAAATCGGTTCGAGAGATGATCAACTCATCTTGAGGAACGAGTGTTTCGATTAAAAATTCACTTTCATTATATTCCATGATTTTTCCTTTTTGTATGATTAGTCTATCTTGTCAAAATCAGCAGCAAAGCCCTCTAAATCTTTCTTTTTGAGGTCACCTCGATAAATCACTTTATCTAAATCGATGTCATCATCATTTAACATTTTTGGAACAGCATCAGCATTGTTCAGTACTTCTATATGTTGGTCAAGTTCATCTTCACTATATGCCATTTGCATATCAGCTGCAACTACATGAGGAATATTTTCTATTACTCTGAGTTTTTCAAGCTCCTCTTGTACACCCTCACCTTCAATAGTGATGATAATTCGCCCTTTTTCATCATGCATATGATAATCACACACTTCACAACTCTTCAAATTCTGTACAACCTCATCTAGATACTTTGGTAATGTTTGGACTACTATACTTGATATATTCATAATTTACTCCTTACTGTAATTTATAATAATTTATTATTTGACTATCACTACTTACAAACAACTCTTTTTCATTGATAAATAATATTTGTGTTAGTGTTGCCTCTTGAGCACTTAGAGTATACAAATACTTTTGTGTTTTGATGTCAAAAATTAAAACTTCATTTTGTTCATTGTACGCAACAGCTCCTATCTTTGCATTTGGACTTAAAGCACAAGCATAAAGTAAAAAATCAAAACCTAAACTATATGATGAAGAGTTCTTATATACTACAGCTTTTCTATCTTGTCCAGCTGTTAACACCACACCTTTTTTATAGTCAAGTTGGTACACTTTATCTAAATTTTTTGCTTTTGGTACTTCTAATTGCTTTGCTGTGTTTACATCTAAAATGCGTACTTTCCCACTCTCATCTGTTGTTGCAAATTTTGTTTTATTTTCATTGAGCATGAAGTGCGAAAATGATGAATGACTTACTTGCTTTAAATAAATCTGCTTTTGTGTCGCAATATTATAAAGTCCAATTTGATTACTTAACAATCCAAATAAAATAAAATCAGACGAAACAAAACTTGCTTTTTGTATAAACATCTTTTGATTTATATCTATTATTTTTACTAAACTATTATTGGTATACAAAAATATATTTCTATACCCTTTCATCCCTTGAGAAACTATCAATATTTTATCTTCAATAATATCAATAGAATAAATTTTAGCAGCGATCTCATCACCCATAAAATCTTTTATATTGGGTAATTTTATAGTTTGTATTTTATCATTTGATACTATATCAAAAACTTCTACTGTACCATTATCAGTTCCTGCATAGAGTTTATTTTGAGTATGTACGATACTTTGTACTGTACCTGTAGCTTCAAAGCTCTTTGCTGGAACTAAATTTTCTAAAGCAAAAAGGTTACTTACTAGTAATAGTAATAATATGTTTTTAAGCATTTATCTTATCGATCTCGTCTTGATATTCTTTTTGGAGTTCTGCCATTTTATCACTTAACTCTTGATAGTTTTTTGGTGATAGTGTTTTTGACTTTGTCCACACAACTTCAATATCATTTGCATATTTACTTCCTAAAGTTTCAATATTTTCTTTGTACTGATCTAAATCTTTACATATTACTGTTGTTTCTTCTAAAGTATCTGTAAGTTCTATAAACCAATCTCCTTCACTATTTTCATCCACATACGATGTAAATTTTACTGCCATCTTTTAATCCTTTATAATTATTGCTTGTGTTGGACATCTACTGATGCAAAATCCACATGAAGTACATTTATCATCCACAATACTTGGTCTAAACATACCCAAAAACTCTATTGCATCTTCTAAACATGGGTCTTTACATGAAAAACACATAGTATCATGCCAACTCATACATTTGAGTATATCTATCTCAATTTTTTGTGGTATATTTTTTTTATATTCAACTTTTAAAACATCGCTAGGGCAAGCTTTTGCACACTCATCACAATAGGTACAGCCACTTTTACTAAACTCCAACTTTGGTGTTTTGTTCTCTTGTATTACGATAATGTTCTCTTCACAAAAAGTGCTACAAATACCATCACATTCTATACACTCTTTAAGAAAAGAATCCTCATCTACAAAATATGGAGGTCTTACTACACTTTGTTTTTTCTCTTTTTCTTTTGAAGAAAAAAGAGAACCAAAAAGTTCTCTTCTATCCATGGTTATTCACCAAGTATTGTATCTAAACCTTCTGTAAGTTTAGACCCACTCCAGCTTGATTTTGTTGCACCATCTTTGCTTGTAAATTCAGCATTAAATGTATTTTCAACTAGCTGTCCTTCACTTTGTGGTGCATGACATTGACTACAATTAAATCGAGCATTTACTAAAACATCTTTCTCTTGAATAGCTATCTCATTTTTCATATTGTCGATACTTTTTTCAAATTTTTTCCCATCAAATTTATGATGTGGTCTAAAATTTGTAAAGTGCGATTTTGGAATTGGAGTTGCATTCATACTCTCTGCTACACCTGGGGTATGACACCCTACACATTGGTTGTTGTCAATTGTAATTGGTAACATCCCTTCTGTATCATGAGGTATCATTGGCGGTGCATCTTGAAATGCTCTTTTAATAAGATGACCACTTCCTGCATACTCTTTACTATATTTTGTTTCATCTGGTGTTACTGTATTTTCATTGTACAAATCAACTTTTCGTAACCCCAATGACTCTTCACTTACTAGTTTTGCTGTTTTTATTTCAGTATTTTTTTCTGGTGTATTATTACATCCTGTAAAAAATATAACAGACCCAACAACAACACTTAGACTAATTTTTACAATTGTTTTCATCACTTCTCCTTAGTTTTTTGATTTGCTAATTCTCGTATTGAGAAATTTAAAGCATCATCATCACAAACTTCTATACATCTAGCACAATTTGTACACTCGCCACTCAAAACTTGTTCCGTTGATTTACCAACCATGAACAATACTTGATTTTCAGGACAAACCTCTTTACACTTCATGCACAATGTACACTTTTCCTCTTGGTGTTTTACTCGTATAAGACTATATTTTCCAACAATAGAATAAAATCCACCTAATGGGCAAATATGACCACACCAACCATTTTTTAAAACAAAAAGATCAAATAAAAAGAGTACAACTACAGCTGCCCAGCCAAAACCCATACCAAAAACTAGTCCTCTATGTACCATCGATATAGGCGAGATAAACTCAAAAGCCGTTACACCAAAACCAACTGAGATAATCAAACTAATCATAATCACCCAATATCTCATACTTCTAGTTGCAGGTTGTCTTTTTTGTACTTGATTAAATCCCAATTTTCTTCTTAAATAGTTTGCACTATCTGTGATGATATTTACAGGACAAACCCAAGAACAAAATGCACGACCACCAACAATGGCATAAAATAGCACAGCTATAACAGCTCCCAAAAGTACATTGGATGCTATAATAGCTCCTGCTGCAAACATTTGTAAAACAGCATACGGATCACTCATAGGAATAGTTCCCATAATCAAAGAGGAACTTAAATTTCCAGTGATAAATGACCAACCCCAAGCATTTGCCCCAAAGTATAAAAACATCAAACTTATTTGAGTAACTCTTCTCAAAATCAAATATTTATTTTTAATCATCTAAAAGTCCTCCCATATCGTTTAATGAATCTACAGCACTTTCTTTACTTATCTCTGTTGTTGTTCTTCTACTTGTAGCATTTTCAAGTCGTTTTTCATCATTTTTATCCCAACCTTTGATATAATAATCTCCAGCTTTACCTAAAGCTATCTCTTTTGGTAATACAAAAATAGAAGCTTTTTCAGTCACACAAGCTCTCTCACAAAGACCACATCCAGTACAAAAATCACTATCTACAACAGGTTTTAAAAAAGCATGCTTTCCTGTTCTTGAATTTTTTTCATACTCTATTTTTATAGCAACATCCAATAATGGACAAGCTCTATAACAGGCATCACACTGAATACCCCAAAATGCTATACAGTTTTTTGTATCTATAACCGCTGTTCCCATCTCTGCTGTATTTATATCAAGTTCATCATTAGAGTTACTTACTTTTTTAATATCTAAAGCATCTGTGGGACATACAGGAACACATGGAATATCTGTACACATATAACAAGGAACATCTCTTGGTGTAAAATATGGAGTTCCTATTGGTTTATTATCCCCTGGTGCTGCTAACATGAGTGTATCAAATGGACATGCTTCTACACACATACCACATTTGATACAAGTTTTTAAAAAATCCTCTTCATCCAATGCCCCTGGTGGTCGTAAAATAAGTGCATTTGCTGTGATTTCGTCTACATAAGCACTCCATACCAATCCACCTAATGCAGCAACTCCTGTTGCTCGTGCAATTGTTAAAAAGAATTTTCTCCGTTCACTCATTGTTTCTTTCATCTTTTTTTCTCTATTTCTATTTTAGTTAGGCAACTAGTCTATAAAACCAATTGCCTATAGATCTATGCTTTATAAATTTTTACTGCACACTTTTTAAAGTCAGTTTGTTTTGATTGAGGACAAGTATAATCTGCACAAACTTTATTTATGAATACTTTTTCATCAAACCAAGGAACAAATACTAAACCTCTTGAAGGTCGGTTTCTCCCTCTAGTTTCAACTCTAGCTTTTACTCTACCTCTTCGTGATTCTACCCAACAAAGTCCACCTTGTTTTACATCATAGTTTTTAGCATCTGATGGATGCATATAACATAATGCTTCTGGTACTGCTCTATAAAGTTCAGGAACTCGCATAGTCATTGTTCCACTATGCCAATGTTCTAGTACTCTTCCTGTACTTAACCAAACAGGATATTCTGTATCTGGCACTTCAGGAGGATCCATATATGGTCTTGCAAAAATTTTCGCTTTATTTTTTAAAGATTTTTTTGTTTTATCTGTGATAGCAGTTAAGTTACCTTGAGCTAAAGCTTTTGCCAATGTTCCGTAAAATGCAAAATCTTTACTATCTGTTGCTTTTCCATATTTTTTAGCATAAGGATCGTATTTAGTATTAAATCTCCATTGAGTTTCTTTCCCATCAACAACTGGCCATTTAAGTCCTCTTACTCGATGATATGTATCAAAGTCAGCTAAATCATGTGCATGACCTCTACCAAAATATGCATACTCTTCAAATAAATATTTTTGAATAAAGAATCCATACCCATTAAATACTTTTCCATCACTACCAACTACATTTCTGTTATCTCCAAATCCTTCAGAGTTATCGTACCCTTTTTGAATAGGATCATTATGATCTAGTTTATAACTTTTTGCACTTTCATTTGCAAAAAGGATTTCATACATAGTTGTATCTTTTGTGTATCCCATTTTTTGAGCATCTTTGATAACATCTGGAAGTGTTTTCTTACCACCAGAACTCAATAAAATTTGTTCACCCCATAAATCACCAACTGTAAATCTTTTTGAAAGCTCAACCCATTGCCAAGTATCAGACATTGCATCACCTACAGGTAAAACTTGTTGTCTCCAATGTTGAGTTCTTCTTTCAGCATTTCCATATGCTCCCCATTTTTCATAAATCATTGCAGATGGTAAAATAAGATCAGAAACTTTTGCAGAGATACCAGGATATCCATCTGAAGTTACAATAAAGTTATCCATCTGTCTTGCTGCTTTTATCCAGTGTTTTGCTGAAGCTGTATCTTGGTAAGGGTTACATACATTTACCCATGCAAATTTCATAGTACCATCTTCAATATCTCTATGAATTCTCATAATATCTTGATGCCCTTTTGGATTGATTGTTCCATGTGGTACTTTCCAAACATCTTCTACAATTTTTCTATGTTTTGCATTTGCAACCATCATATCAGCAGGTAGTCTATGACAAAATGTTCCAACTTCTCTTGCTGTTCCACAGGCTGATGGCTGACCAGTCAATGAAAATGCACCAGAACCTGGTTTTGCTTGTTTATTTAGTAAAAAGTGAACATTGTATGCTAGTGTATTTACCCATGTTCCTCTTGTATGTTGGTTCATACCCATAGTCCAAAAAGATACTACTTTTCTCCCTTTTTCAACATATAGTTTTGCTAAAGTTTGAAGTTTTTTCTTGAACTCTTCAATATCTTCATCAGGATTACCTTTAGATATTTTAGCTACATAATCAACTGTATATGGATCTAAGAATTTTTTGTACTCTTCAAATGAGATTTCCCAGTGTTTTAAACCAGCTGGTGCATTCTCCATAACATCACCCTCTTTATAACCAAATGGTTCTAAAGCAGGAGCTTCTGTAGCAGAAACAACTTTTTTCATCTCTTTTGAGATAGTTTCCAGCTCTTTATCTGTGTATTTTCCATCTAGTATAGATTTTTCATCACTTCTTCTCATACCATATCCTGTATTTACAGGTTGTGAAGCAAATACCATATGTTTGTTTACAAAATCCCAATCAATAGATTCAGGGTAGTTATACACAATCTCTCTTGCTATGTAGTTCCATAAAGCAAGGTCAGTATTTGGTGTGAAAATAATCTCAATATCAGCTAAATCTGATGTTCTATGTCTATATGTTGACATATTTATAATTTTTACATTCTCAGGGTCTGAAAGTTTTCTATCTGTAACTCTTGACCATAAAATTGGATGCATCTCTGCCATATTTGAACCCCAAGATACAACAGTATCAGTAAGTTCAATATCATCATAACACCCACTTGGCTCATCGATACCAAAAGTTTGATAAAACCCAACAACAGCGGATGCCATACAGTGTCTAGCATTTGGATCAAAAGCATTTGATCTAAATCCACCTTTCATCATTTTTTGAGCAGCATACCCTTCCATAACAGTATATTGTCCAGAAGCAAATACACCAACACCTTCAGGACCACTAGCTTTTAGGGCTTTTTTAATATGCACTTCCATCTCATCAAAAGCTCTTTCCCATGATACTGGTGCAAATTTACCATTTTTGTCAAATTTGCCATTTGAATCAACTCTTAATAGTGGAGTTTTAAGCCTATCTGCACCATACATGATTTTAGCATTGAAATATCCTTTGATACAGTTCAATCCTCTGTTTACAGGTGCAGCAGGGTCACCCTTCACAGCAACAATTTTACCACCTTTTGTAGCCATCATAATACCACAACCAGTACCACAAAATCTACATGCAGCTTTATCCCAACGCCAACCAGACTCTGCTGCGTTAGCATTTGCGCTTAGATTACTAGGTACACTCATACCAACAGCAGCAGCTGCAGAAGCAGCAGCTGAACTTTTTAGAAAATCTCTTCTTGAAAGTGCCATATTTTTCTCCTTTAATATGTTTTTTAAACATTTCAGTATATCATTTTATTTATATAAATTAGTTGATATAAGTCAAGAAATTTATTTTTATTTAATTTTTTAAAATATTAAATAAATCTTGATTTAAATCATTAAATATTAAATATTATTTTAGTACAATTTGTTATATTTAATTATAAAGGATTAAAAATGAAAAAATTACTATCAATAGGTTTATTACTTGGATTAATGTCTACTATGGCTTCTGCTGATGCTTACACAAAATGTATTGCCTGTCATGGAGCAAACGGTGAAAAAGTTGCTTTAGGTAAAAGTAAAGTTATGAAAGATATGACAAAAGCTGAAATTGAAGCTTCACTTTTAGGATATCAAAATGGAACTTATGGTGGACCAATGAAAGGTCTTATGACTGCTCAAGTTAAAGGTTTAAGTGCTACTGATATCAAAGATATCGCAAACAAAATAGGAAAATAGGAAAAGAATTTTATAAAATAAGGATTTTATAAACTCTAAACTGATAAATTATTTATTTAATTTATCAGTTAAACTTTTTCCAAAAGCTTCTTCTATGTAAGGTTTTACATTCCACTCACTTTTGAATTCTTCATACTCTTTTTTCACTTTTTCTATATTTGAGTTATCATCAAAAAAAGCTCGTATCATAATATTTTTTGGAGTATGTTCCATATCTATGAACTCTAATACTTGAGTGCGATACCCCATGATCTCCAAAACATTTGCTCGTACACTATCTGTAAGCAGTGAAGCTAGTTTCTCTTTTATGATTCCATATTTCATCATTGGTATCATTTTTTCATTTTTAATTTTCTTTAAAAACTCATGTTGACAACAAGGAACTGCCAAGATAACTTTAGCTCCCCAATTCACAGCTTTTGCCAAGGCTTCATCTGTTGCTGTATTACAAGCGTGTAAAGATATAACCATATCTACATTTGTAAACTGATCAAAACCTTTGATATCACCTTGTTCAAATCGTAAATCTTCAAACTTTAACTTTTTTGCTAAATCTGAACAAAAACTTATAACATTTTCTTTTAAATCAAGCCCAACAATCTCTACATTGTAACCCATTTTTAATACAAGATAATCATATAAGGCAAAAGTAAGGTAAGCCTTACCACATCCAAAATCGATGATTCTGATAGTTTTATTTTTATCCAAATAAGGAATACAATCAGAAACCAACTCTAAGTAACGATTGATCTGTTTGAATTTGTCATATTTTGCATTTACTATCTTACCTTGTGGTGTCATGATACCTAGTTCTATCAAAAAAGGTGAGAGTTCCCCTTCATTTAAGATATATTTTTTCTTTTTATTATGAGTTGGTGCTTCAAATTTTCTAGTCGCTGCTTTTTTATGAACTTTTGCCACACCTTTTTTACTCACTAAAATTTGATAGTCTGATTGAATTGTATTTATAACAATTTGTTTAAAATATGTTTGAGTTAGATAACACATCTCATCTATTGTTTCAGACTTGTTTAGATTTTTATGTTCTACATTTTTATCATAAAAGTACTCAAACTGATATTTCTCTTCATTTTTTATGATAACTTTTTTGATAGTTACTTTAGTAAAAGTTTTTTCAGACTTGTTTCTTACTCCACTAAAAACTGCTTTGATAATAGTATCATCGTTTATTATATTGGTGATTAACTCTGTTATATTTTCCATACTTTTAAAAATTCCTTTTAAAATCTTTTTTTCGTATCATAGCAAAACAGAGTTTCAAGTATCTATAAAAATACTCAACTCTCACTAAAACATCAGAATCAAGTGATACAATGTCATGAAAGATTTAAAACATATAAAAAGTAGATAAGGCAAGTAAAATGAGAATAAAAAAGTTAGATATCGATTCCGTAAAAGATACAGAAGTTCTTTTAACATATTTTTTTAAAAAACTAGATACAAAGTTAGATAAAACTGAGTTGTCTCAACTCTCTTGTCTTCACTACGATTCAAAAAAACAAACTCTAAATTCACTTACAACACGATTCAAAGAGATACTCAAACCACTAAAAGATACAAAAATTTTACAAGAAAATGTTGATGATACTTTGAAAAAAGTTTTATCTGATAATTTTAGATTACAAGAGGAGTTAGTTCGTTGTGATTTTAAAGTGGGTGAACATACAGACTTTTTTTATATTGCTATTATTGGGGTTGATTTTTTTATGATTGAAAAAGAGTTAAAAAAGTAAATATACTTCAATAACTCTTTAGATAACTAGTGTCTTTTACTTTTATATATTTTTCATAAAAACTCAAAACTCCTATAGCTATAACTATACCAATACAATCAGCAACTATATCCAAAACAGAAAAATATCTACTTGGGATAAAATATTGCACAATCTCTATTTGTAGAGCAAAAACAAACAGTAAACAAACTTTTGCTAAAGCAGTAAATATTTTAAATCCTTTATCAATAAGTATATACAATACAAAAAAAGCGATAAGATGATTGAGTTTATCCCAGCTATTTTCAACTACAGCAATAGTTGTAGTTGTAATAGCGAGATATTCTATAGCTACCAAACAAATAAAAAACGAAACTTGAGATAATTTAGTCATAGTTTAGCATATTATATCGAATCAGCAATCTACTAAAAAGGATAAGTTACATTGAGTCTGAACTCATTATCATCACTATCTTTTCCTGCTTCTTCATAAAGAACAGCTACATTTAGACCATCAACTGCTCCACTAAATGTATAGTCAGCTGTAGCACTTGAGTAAGAGATCTCTTTATCTTTACGATCATCAAAAACATAATTTACACCAACATTCAATGCAGGGATAACAGCATAACTTGCACCAACTTTATAAGCATCACTATTTGCACTATATGTATCTGAAAGGATTGGAGAACCTGTGTATGCAAAGTCAGCACCATTTCCTAAACCTGCATGAACATACTCGTCACCTGTAGTTGTATATGCAGCTACAAATGAAGCTTTACCAAATGAGATATTTCCTTTTAGTCCAAATAGATCAGTACTATCAACACCCTCTTTTTCGCTATAGTAATATTGTGATGCTAGTGCAAAATTGTCTTTTTTATACACAGCTTCAAGGTACGCTACTTCCATAAGGTCTTTTGCATCAAGATATGCTACAGTTAAATTAACATTCTCAATTGAAGAGTTTTCTACAACTGCTGTATATGCACCATGAGCAACTTCACCTTGCCAAGTAAAATCTTTAGTAAATCTACCAATATCCCCTTCACCATCTGTTCTATTTTGCATTTTTTGAACATATCCAATAGTGATTTTTGTATCTTGAATATCAGAATTTGTAACGATTGCACCCTCAAATGATTCTCTATTCATACGAGATCCACTTCCTGCAACAAGTGGTGTTCCAAAATACATTCGACCTACTTGTGCTGTAGTTTTTCCTAAAGCATAAGAAAGATATAGTTCTGAAAGTTGAGAACCAGAACCATACATATCATCTTTAAATACTTCTCTTGCATCATCATTTATAAATGGAGAAGATGAAGTTTGAAATGTTGCTTTTGCACCAAAGTTGTAAAAAGTTGCTGTTTCATAACTAACATCTAAACCAAAGTTAATAATTTCTGCATCTGTACCTTTGTTTCTACTCCAATAAGCAGCTTGTAAAGCTCCGCTAGCTTTTCCATTTTTAAGTGCTTCTGCTACAGAATCTGCAGCGTATGAACAGGTACCTAGTGCCATAATAGCAGCAAGACTAAATTTCATTAATTTCATTGATTATCCTAATAATTTTTTTGAAAGTATAGTATAGTTTAACTGAATCATCAATCTATAGAAAATATATCATTTTAAGCTTCTTTTATAAACAATATGTCAAAACTTTAGCTATAATATAATCTAAATAATTATCAAAATATTGTATTTTTTAATTAAATAATATATAATTAAAGTTATTTAAATATAATCAAATAAATTGTAAAATTATATTTTTATACTTGGAAGATTTAAACTTTTACATTAAAGTATGCTATATCTTTTTGCTATATTTCTAAAAGGTATTACTAAATGAATAAATTAATGGACTGGGTAAGTAAACCAGTTGGCTTAATGTTAATAGCTGTATTTTTATGGATGAGCTATCCTCCTCTTGTAAATCAATTACTCAATAGTTCTAGTGTTTTGTATGTTTCTGCTTTTGCTCATTCAATTGGTGGCTTTTCAACTCTTATAGTTGCATTTTATGTCCTAATTATCAGAGATAAAATTCGAATACTTTCACTACTCTCTAGTACACATATTAAAAAGGTAGCATACTATACTGGTTTAGCAGGTTTATTTAGCGTATTAAATCATTTTCTACTGTATACTGCATTAAAATCTTCGGAAGAGTTTGATGTGGTTGCAATACTTGTTTTTGAAACTTGGCCAATTCTTTTTTTTATCATTGATAGTAAATTAAGAAAAGAAAAGCGTAAAATAACGATCAATGATTATATCTTTACAGGAGCAGCATTTGCAGGTTTTATTATTTTAACAATACCCAATCTTGATTTTGCTGATATTTTATTACTTAATAGCCCAATGATAAATACTATATTTTTAGCTGCTCTTGGTGGACTTGCCATGGCCATTACATGTTATTTTCGTATGAAAAACATGGATGTATGGAGTGACTTATCCACTTCTCAACAAATACCTATTAATAGTTTTAGAAGAGGATTGTTAACTGAGGCTGGAGCAAGAACAATATCTGGAGTTATATTAACAATTATATTGTTTATCTCTGGTGAAAAAGTTGCTTTTCCTGAGACCTCTACATTATTCTTACTCTTATTTGTTGGAATTTTTATTTTAGCAATTGGAGGTTTATTATATGACTTATCTGTATTTAGTGCAGATAGTGCTTCAGTTGGTGCATTATGGTATTTGATGCCTGTTGGAGCAATAGCTATTCTTGCATTAATGCAAGGACGATTAATCAATCAATATGAAGCTGTAGCCTCAGTCCTTATTGTTTCCTCAAATATATTTTTGGCGTTACGATATCCATTAAAGTCATCATTACTTTTCTTATTTGTATCAATATGTTTAATAGGTATTTGGATTTTATTTGCACCTATTTTACCAATAAATAATTACTATAGTTTACTTTCCGTTTCAACAATTTTTTTTGTATTACTCGCAACTTTTGCATTAGAAAGAGCAACTGCACTAAATCGTGAAAAAGAAGACTTACTTGTAGAATTTAATGAACAAGTTACAATTCTTATGGAGCGTATTGCTGATACAGACAAATGCGAATATTTTAAATTATATGCACAAGAAATAAGATTATATACATTTCTAAATTTACATAGTTTTATCAGAGCATTCAGAGATATTTCACACTTAAGAAATATACAAAAAAAAGTTGAAAAACTAAAACAGTCTATGTTATTTTCTTCCATACAAAGAGATAAAGAAATAAGAGAATACCTATTAAGATTGTTCAAAACTGGAGATAAATTACAAACAATGGAAAGTGATAGAATAGCACCCGAAGAATTCATTATTCTAATTTTTCTTGGTACTGCTAATATCTTTTTTTCTTTAGTATTTAGACCTGAAAGTCTTTCTTCTGGTTTGTTTTCATTAATAGTTACTGCATCTATAATATATCTTTTACTAATTATTATTGAGAGAGATAAAAATACTCAAATAAGACATGATCATGCATTGAATGTTAAAAGTATAGTTAAATATTTAGAAAAATATGAAGATTTAGAAATAATAAATGAAAGTGCAAAACTTGAACATGAAATTAGAACTACTTTAGATATAAACTCTACACCTCAAAAAACACGAAGTTATTCATATTGGACTTTTAGTGTTTTTGTAATCATTTTTTTGGGTTTTGGATATTCATTCTTTTATTCATCCTTAAAACAAAATCAATTATTTGAAAATTCACCATTAAGTTTGGTAGATAATAAAAAAAATATTCAGGTAAATATAGCATTGCTTGATTGGCCAAGTGCACAAATAAAAGCTCATATTCTGAAAGATATTATAAATAAACATACTGAATTAAAAGCATCTACTGTACCTATCTCTAGTGTAGTTGCTTTCAAACAAATGGATGAAACAAAAGGTATGATTGATATCTATCCAGAATTATGGGTAGAAAATAATAAAAAATTAATACGACGATATGTAAATGCATACGGTACAGTTTCTTTAGGGAAAACTTCAGTTGAAGGTTATCAAGGTCTTTGTTATACTAGTTTTACAGATAGAGAAAATTTATTTTCTGAAAAAGATTTTTTATCAGAAAAGGTTGCACATCTATTTGATTTATCTGGAGATAATAAAGGAAATATATGGATTGGAACAGATGGTTGGGATTCAACAAAAATTGAAAAACGAAGACTTGCAGGATATGGATTTGATAAATATTATAATTTTGATGTTTATGATATAGAAGTTATGAAATTATTACTAAAAAGAAATAATGAAAAAAAGGTTCCAACTCTATTTTTCTGTTATTATCCAAGTGATGTTTTTATGGACAAAAATGTTTATTTTGCTAAAAACACAAAACATGACAAAAATGAATGGAAGAAAATTATGATGAATAAAGATATTAATTCACTAGAATCAAGTACTTCTTGGCCAACGACTAATATAAAAATTGCTTTTAGAACAAGTCTAATCAAAGATCATAAAGAATTAAATCTATTATTAAATAATTTTTATGTTAGTAATGATGATTTAATAGATATGCTATCAATGATTAAAAAAGGGAAAAGTATTGAAAAAGTTTCAAAAGATTGGATTGAGAATAATAATGAAAAAATTTTAGAATGGTTAATAGGATTTAAATTTAAAAAAGATAAAATTTAAATGATAATACAATTTTCAAAAAAAGGGAAAGAATCACACCACTCCAAAGTTTGTAAAAGCAGCTTCTACACTTGGAATACTTTTGTAGTTTGTAGCTGTAAAATGGACTTTTTTTGTTTTTAGGTCGCATACAGCGATTTTGAAACTAGAGCCTATATAGGGTTCTACTGTACAAATTATTTTATCATTTATTTGTCGTGTTAGATAAACTGTCCCTTGAAGTGAGGAGAAAAAATATTTAGGATAGCTCAAAGGTGTTATCTCTACAATAACAATAGATTTGTTATTTTCAAGAGTTTGTAAAATAATCATAGCATCATCATAACTCTCAAACTGAACACACCAGTCATCAAAATTTTTATTGAAATTTTGTAAATCCTCATCAAGAAACCCACCTGCTATTGATTGTAAAGCAAATATGCTCATAAAAACACCTTGAAATATATTAGTTTATATAGCCTAAAAGATAGGCTTTTGTATTTTGCATTATATCAAAATAGTGATTAAGACGATGTTTGATTCCACTTCTATCAAGGCTAGTGCTGAAAGTTTTTACAAACTATTCAAAAGGCAAGTCGCTTTATTATGAAATATTCCTTTCACTTCTTGCCACTTGACTTTCTCTTTTTTGTCCGCTTGTTTGAATATCTTGTAGAAAAAAAGAAAAAGAATTTCAAAATTCTTTTTAGGGTATCAAATAGATTTTTTCAGGAAATAAAAAAGCTCCACATAAAAAGTCAAAAGACTAATTATGTGGAGCTTTTTAATGGTACGCCTGGCAGGATTCGAACCCGCAACCACCGGGGCCGAAACCCAGTGCTATATCCAGTTAAGCCACAGACGCATTTTCTTCGGCTAAATTAAGGATGAAAGAATATCTCTTTTATCCTTAAAGTTTTATATTGTAAAGATTACAGTCTAGACTCATATCTTCTTAACATATAAAGTTTTTTTAACATTTTTTTACGAGCGTTAATTTTTTGTTTCTTTTTCTTTTCAGGGTTAGATTCAAAATATCTTCTTGCTCTTGTTTCAGTAACGATTAAACTTCTATCACATTGTTTTTTAAATCTTCTATAAGCTTCTTCGAAAGATTCACTCTCTTTTACTTTAATACCAGGCATAACTACATCACCCACTTTCTTGCATAGATTTGACTGCTCTTGGCATGTCATTGCTGAAATTTGTAGCGGATTATATATAAAATTGTCTTAATGTAACTTGAAGTATAATACACATAAATAAATTATTGGACTATTATATATGAACTTAACACATTTAGATGAGAACAATCGACCTAAAATGGTAGATGTATCAGAAAAAGAAAACACAACACGAGTAGCAATTGCAAGTGGAATCATCACTATGAATGATGAAGCATACAATAATGTTATCTCAAATGAAAACAAAAAAGGTCCTGTAATTCAAACAGCAGTAATAGCTGCAATCATGGGGACAAAAAAAACGCCTGAGCTTATTCCTATGTGCCATCCTCTTTTGCTAAGTGGCATCAACTGTGATGTCGAAGAGTTACCAGAACTTCCAGGTTTTAAGCTTACAGTTACTACAAAACTAGCAGGAAAAACAGGTGTAGAGATGGAAGCACTTACAGGAGTATCTATAGGACTTCTTACTATTTATGATATGGTAAAAGCTATAGACAAAGGGATGATAATTAGTGAAGTAAAACTTGAACATAAAAGCGGTGGAAAAACAGGAGATTTTCAAAGATGATAGATTTAAGTCAACATAAATTAGAGTTAGATTATCCATGTAATTGGACATATAAATTAGTGATACGAAACGAACAAAACATCAAAAAAATCATCAAAGAGGTTTTAGATGATAGAAAACATGGGGTAAAACCTTCAAAAGTAAGTAGTAAAGGAAAGTTCAAAAGTTATACATTGGATTGTATTGTTGAAGATGAAGAAGACAGAAAAGAGCTTTACAAAATTTTAGGTGACCATGAACATATCAAAATGGTTGTATGATGGACGATTTAATTATTTACCAAAATGATTTAGTAAAAATCGAAATTGAAAAACACGAGATACCTTGGCTAAAAATATTTACGCAAAAAGATATCAAAGAGTTTAGTTCTTGTGATACAAAAACAAAAAATGAAATCTGGAGATGTTTAGATATTATTGAAAAAGAGATGATTGATTATTTTCAAGCAGATAAAATAAATATTGCTTCATTTGGTAACTACTGTCCACATGTTCATTTTCATATACAGGCTCGTTTTAAAGAGGATAGTTATTTCCCCGAACCTACTTGGGGAGTAAAACAAAGAGATGCAAAGCTTGAGTTAAAAGATTTTTTACCTTTTTACTCAAATGTAGTTTCAAAGCTAAGTTAGGATAATATCACGACTATGAATAGAAGAAATTTTTTATTATTATCAACATTATCACCGCTTTTTGCTAAAGATTATATACAGATCAATCACGATGTAAACTTACATATTAATGATTTGAATACATTATATACTTTAGATAGTCGTCTTAAAAGACTTAGAAGATACATAGGGTTTGCAAACTTCAATATCGTCTCTCTTGATCAAGCTTTATATTACGCTAGAAACTATTCTAGCATAGGAAAATTTACAAAAGAAGAACTAGTTTTAATAGAAAAACTATTTTATAGTGAGCCAAATAAGTTTGGATTTTATGGAAATAAAACTGTAGACAATATCTCACAAAGTATTTCAAGTAAAGATATTCAAAAAATACCACACTCGGGTCACTTTATATTTAAAGGGAAACCCCTTGAAGATTACAATAGAATTTTAAAGGATGTGGGAACAAATATTATATTGACCTCAGGAATTAGAAATGTTGTAAAACAACTTAGCTTATACATAAGCAAAGTAAAAAGTCTCAATGGTAACCTTTCACAAGCTTCAAATATCATAGCACCACCTGCATATACTTATCATGCTATTAGTGATTTTGATGTAGGGAAAAGAGGTTGGGGAAATAGAAACTTCACTTCTGATTTTGCACAAACAAAAGAGTTTCACAAGATGCAAAAACTCGATTATATAGGTATTAGATATACTCACAACAACAAAGATGGTGTTCGTTTTGAGCCATGGCATGTAGAGGTTATATAAATTATGAACATCAATTTCAAAAAATCCTTTTTTCTTATTTTTATATCATTTTTATTTTTAGGATGCAATGAAAAAAATGAACCTATAAAAACACCACCTCTAAATCAAAGTACTATCATCGAAAAAGAAAATGTAGATTTAAATAAAACAAAAGTAAAAGATCTAAATCAAGTTGAAGAAAAGACAAAAGAAGCATTGTCCTATCCTCCCAAAACTATACAAAGATCAAGCTCAATTGCAACAAAAAGTACAATAAAAAACTTTGATTTCAATATCATCAAAAAAGGTTTTAAAGATGATAATAATACTCTTCTAATTGTAGGGGGTATTCAAGGTGATGAACCTGGTGGTTTTATGGCAGCATCTTTAATTGTGACTCATTATAAGATTACAAAAGGTTCTGTTTGGGTTGTACCAAATCTAAACTTTTATAGTATCATCAAACGAAGTCGTGGACCTTATGGTGATATGAATCGTAAGTTTGCCAACTTATCAAAAGATGACCCTGAATATGAAACAATCCAAAGAATTAAAAACTATATCAATCATGATAATGTAAAACTAATAGTAAATCTCCATGACGGGAGTGGTTATTATAGACCAAAATATATAGACAAAGAACATTCTCCATATAAATGGGGACAGTGTTCAATCATTGATCAAGAGATACTTAAAGACCACAAATATTCAAACCTTTTTGAGATATCAAACAGTGTAGTATCTCATGTAAACAAAAGTCTTATCAAAAAAGAACATATATATCACCTACACAATACTCGTACAAGTGAAGGTGATAAAGAGATGGAAAAAACACTCACTTACTATGCCATAAATAAAGGGAAAGCTGCTTTTGGAAATGAAGCTAGTAAAAACTTACCAACACATCAAAGAACTTACTATCACCTTCTTGCTTTAGAAAAATATATGGACACGATGGGTATTGAGTATGAAAGACAATTTAATCTTAACGACCAAGTGATAAAAAATATTCTTGACAATGATATTGAGATATCTTTTTATGATAATAAAATCAAACTACCACTTTCAAAAATACGAAATATTATAAACTATTTTCCAGTGAAAAACGATGGTAGTATAGACTTTGTACCAAGTAATCCTTTGATGACAATAGTCAAAAAAAACAATGAATATAGTATCTATTATGGAAATAGAAGATTATCTCGTTTAAAAGCTGATTATATAGACTATGAGGTTGAAAATAAAGATATTGATATAAAAGTAGATAGTGTCAAAAGAAAAGTATCATTTGGTTCAGTTATTACAGTGAAAGAAAACTTTAACATAATGCCAATTGACAACTATAGAGTAAATGTGATTGGATATACCAATAAAACAAAAAAAGAAACAAATATAACAATACATCACAGCGATATGATGAAGAAATTTTCTATCGATAAAGATGGTTTAATTTATAGAATTGAATTTTATTCAAAAGAAAAATTTGCTGGGATGATACTTGTAAAATTTGCAGGATGACAAATAGATGATAAAAGAACAAATACAAAAACTTATAAAAACAAGACCACTAGTGATTGATGGTGCGATGGGAACTCAGCTGCAAAATGCAGAGATACCACAAAATGCATGGTTAGATGATAAAGGTATTGATCAAGAGGGTTGTAATGAACTATTAAATGCAACTGCTCCAGAAATTTTGACACAAATACACACAGCGTATGCCGAAGCTGGTGCTGATATGATAAAAACAAATACCTTTGGTTCTATGCCATGGGTACTTGATGAATACGATATGGGACAAAGAAGTTATGAGTTATCAAAACTAGGTGCAAAAATTGTAAAAGATGTTTGTACAAAGTTTTCTACCCTTGAGAAACCTAGATTTGTTTTAGGAGCAATTGGTCCAGGAACAAAATTACCTAGTTTGAAACATATTGACTATGATACTATGTATGAGGGATATTGTGTAACAGCCCAAGGGCTAGCTGATGGAGGTGTTGATGTTTTTCTACTTGAAACTTGTCAAGATCCTTTACAGATAAAAGCAGCCATTCATGCACTCCAAGATACGACGCCACACATTCCTATTATGGTGAGTGCTACGATTGAGTTATCAGGAACTATGCTTATAGGAACTGATGCTCAAACTATAGCAACTATTTTAGAACCTTTTGATATTTTATCGTTAGGATTCAACTGTGGAACAGGACCAGAGCAAGTTAAAAAACATTTAAAGATATTAAGTGAATGTTCAAATAAACTACTTTCAATTCATGCAAATGCAGGACTTCCTGAAAATCGTGGTGGATGTAGTTTTTATCCAATGGAAGCACAAGAATTTTCTGATATTCAAAAACAATTTTTAGAATTTGATGGGGTAAGTTTTTTAGGTGGATGTTGTGGAACTACGCCTGCACATATTAAAGCTTTAGTAAAAAGTGTAGAAAATATTGTACCCAAAGTTCCAACAGGAGATCACCCTACTTCTTTAGCATCACTTTTCAATACAGTTGAACTCAAACAAAATCCATCGCCTCTTTTAATAGGGGAAAGAAGTAATGCTACAGGTTCTAAAGCATTTAGAGAACTACTCAAGGCTGAAGATTTTGAAGGTACTTTAACTGTTGGGCAACAACAAGTAAGAGCTGGGGCGCATATTATTGATGTGAGCGTTGGATTTGCTGGGCGTGATGAAACAAAAGATATGGAAGAGGTAGCTTCTTTGTATGCACAAAAAATATCACTTCCACTTATGCCAGATTCTACTCAAATACCAGCACTAGAACAAGCCTTAAAACTCATAGGTGGTAAACCTATTTTAAACTCTGTAAACCTTGAAGATGGAATAGAGAGATTTGATGAAATTTGTTCTATGGCAAAAAAACATGGTACAAGTTTAGTTTGTTTAGTAATCGATGAAGTTGCTATGGCAAAAACAAAAGACAAAAAAGTAGAAATAGCTGAACGAATATATCAAAGAGCTGTTAACTTACACAAAATCAATCCTGCTGATTTAGTATTTGATATGCTTGTATTTACTGTTGGTAGTGGAGATGACGAGTATAGAACAGCTGCTATTGAGACAATTGAAGCGATAAGAGAGTTCCAAATAATGCACCCAGAAGTGGGAACAACACTAGGACTTTCAAATATCTCTTTTGGTCTTAATACACATGCAAGAGTATATTTAAATAGTGTGTTTTTACATCATTGTATCGAAGCTGGATTAACATCTGCAATTGTAAATGTAAAACATCTTATCCCTATAAATAAAATGAGTAAAGAAGATTTAAAAGCGTGTGAAGATTTACTTTTTAACAACCAAGAAGATGGTGATCCTCTTTTTGCTTTTATTGAACATTTTTCAGATATAGAAGCGGTTGAGCAACAAAGTGATGAGGAGTATGAAAAACTCACAGACAATGAAAAAGTGATACAACTGCTCAAAGATGGTGACAAAGAGAGACTTATACCTTTAGCTCTTCAACTAAAAGACACAGTTCCTGCTGAGCTTATTGTAAACGAGTGGCTTATTGATGGGATGAAAGAGATAGGTGTACTTTTTGGAAATGGTGAGATGCAACTTCCTTTTGTACTTCAAAGTGCCGAGACCATGAAAGCTACAGTTGATCAACTGAACCCATTTTTACCAAAAGTGGAAAAAGAATCAGAAACTATACTTGTTTTGGGTACAGTTAAAGGTGATGTGCATGATGTTGGGAAAAACCTTGTAGATATTATTTTAAGTAACAATGGATTTAAAGTTATAAACATAGGGATAAAAGTTTCAATAGATGATTTTATCCAAACAGCCAAAGAACACAATGCAAGTGCAATAGGGATGAGTGGGTTACTTGTAAAATCTACAAATGAGATGAAAGCAAATATGGTAGAGCTTGAAAAACAAAAACTTGACATACCTGTTCTTATAGGTGGAGCAGCACTTACAAAAGCTTTTGTTGATGATTTTTGTCGTCCTATTTACAGTGGAGATATTTTTTACTGTCGAGATGCTTTTGATGGCGTTATTGCTATGCAAAGAGTTGAGGCGGGAGGAACACTCGATACACAGATGGCAGCAGATTTAATAGTTTATGATGATGTAGAAAAAAAAGAAAAAGTTGTTTTTGATAAAGAGATACATACTCCAAAACTATTAGAAAATAAACACAACTATACAGCTCCATTCTATAAAAGAAGAGATATGAGTAAGGATTTTGACCCTAGTTTAGCTTTTGAATGGATAAACCACAGAGTTTTATTTAGACAAAGATGGGGTTACAAAAAAGGTGCTCAAGATAAAGACAAATTTTTAAAATATGAGAAAGAGGTAGTACAAGAGATATACAATGATTTAAAAGATGAGTTTTTAGATAAAAAAATCTTTGATCCTATTGTTTTATATTCTTATTTTTACTGTAAATCAGAAGATACAAAACTTCATATTTACGATAATGAGAAAAAAAATATTATCAAAACTTTTGATTTTCCACGACAAGGGGCATCTCCACATAGATGTTTGAGTGATTATTTTACAAGTGATGAGTTTGATACGGTTGCTTTTAGTTTTGTAAGTTCAGGGCTTAAAATCACAGATTTTGAAAAAGCTATTTATGATGAAGGTAACTTTGTACGATACTATCAAGTTCATGGTTTAGGAGTAGAATTAGCTGAAGCTTGTGCTGAGATGGTTCATAAACAAGTCAGACTTGACCTTAATATAGTAGATAAAGAAAAACCAACATTAAATGATGTTCGAATGAAACAATATCAAGGGTGTAGATATAGCCCAGGGTATGCAGCGTGTCCTGATCTTTCTATGAATAGAGATATTTTTGATCTACTCAAACCTGAAGATTTTGGTATAGAGTTAAGTGAAACATTTCAAATACATCCTGAGCAAAGTACGGTTGCTATCATTGTTCCAAACAAAGAAGCAAAATACTTTAATGTATGATTTTAATTCATACAGCTTTATTATGTGAAGCACAAAGTTTTATAGAGTATTATAAACTGAAAAAAATAAACAATAAACTTTATCAAAATGATAAACTTATTGTTTTAATCTCTGGAATAGGAAAACAAAATACTCTTTTAACACTTGAAGATATATTTTCAAATCATAGCATCACAAAAGCTCTTAATATCGGAATTGCTGGTTGCAATGATATAAAAATAGATATAGGAACTCTTTTCTGTACAAACAGATGTTTAGAAAATATAAAAAAACTTCCATTAATAACACACGATAAAATCACAACAAATTCACAAGAAACAAACCCTACTTTGTATGATATGGAAGCAAAATATTTTCACAGAATCAGTTCGTTGTATTTAAAAAAGGAAAATATATTTATTTTTAAAATAGTAAGTGACCATTTAAGCTCAAAAAAACTTCCAAAAGACTACATAAAGTCACTCATATCCAAACAAAAGATTATACATCAATTTATTAATCTAAATTAAATGATATCTTGATATATTTACACTATTAAAGGACAAAAACGGATGAAAACAAACTTGAAAAAATTTAGACTGATAGCTTTTATGGAAGGTATCTCTTTTTTAGTACTATTATTTATAGCAATGCCTATAAAATATATCATAGGTGAACCTATAGTAGTAAAATATGTCGGTATGGCTCACGGTGTATTATTTTTACTTTTTCTTTTTTTACTTGTAGTAACGGCACGAGAATTAAAATGGAATTTTGGATTTATTACAATGGCTTTTATAGCTTCTTTAATACCTTTTGGAACATTTTATTTAGAAAAAAAACTCAAAGTTATTGATAGTTAACTTAAACTTATATACTAGAAAACTATTTTACATACTAACTTAAATGTTATTAGTGTATAATTTATACAATTTAAAACAAAAGGAAATTAATATGCCAAAAATTAATAAATATGTAGATATCGACACTGTTGAAAGAGAAGCAAAAAAAGATTTAATAGATAGACATAGTCCGTTTATTCACTGTGCTGAGACTGCAACTGCAGGTGAGCCATTTGAAGTAACAGTTAAAATGGGTAATGAATATACTCATCCAGATGATTTTGATCATTACATTGAATCAATTACACTATTTAATGGTGAAACAAAATTAGCTCAAGTTTCTTATGTTCCAGGAACATTAGGAAATGTTAAAGCACACAACACAACAACTTTTACTATTATCCCTACAACTAAAAAGTTAAACTTAGTTGCTCACGGATACTGTACAAAACACGGTATTTGGGAAAGTACTCCAGTTACTGTAGCTGTTAACTAGTATTTAAAAACTAGAACTATTTATTAAGAGGTGGAAGTTTTAACTTTCACCTCTTTTTATTGAAAACGACAAACAGGAAAATAGATGCACTTTTTAGGAATGGACTATATCATCTCATCACTTTTATGGTTAATGGGAATATTTGCTTTTGCATTTACATTTAGAAAACAGATTGCAAAATTTTTTTATAAAAAAACAACTCTTGATCTTTTTATTAGTAAACTCAAAATCTATCTTGAAAAAACATATCCAGATATTAAATTTGACTATTCAATAATTTCTCAAAGCCAATCTGAAAAAAATCCAGAAGTTAGAAAATCTATTATTATAACAAATATTATAAATCATTATAAACAATTGCCATTTAACTCCTCTTTTTATCCAACCTCTACACCAACTTCACTTCATAATTGGAGCAGTTATATCTTTCATTGTGAACCAAATAAAAACAAACTTCCAGGTGATTGGGGACAAAGAAAAAATGCAATTCTTACAAGAGATAAAGCAAAATGTTTACGATGTAGCAAACACTTGACAGTCACTACAGTTGTAGCACATATGATAAAACCTTTAGAAAATGGTGGTAAATATCATCTTGAAAATTTAGTAAGTATTTGTAAAGACTGTGAAACTCTTATAACCAACAATCAAAAAAGAATGAATCATCTAGATATTGTTGATGATTTAAATGAGATAGTTGAACAAAGCTAATTCTATTCTATAATCACATCTTTAATAAAACTTTGATAACATATAGTATTTAATATAAATAATCAAAGGAATCTTAGTATGACTATACTTGATGGTAAAAAGTTATCAAATAAAATCAGAGCAGAAGTAAAAAACGATGTTACTCAGTTACAAGAAAGAGGTATCACTCCAGGTTTGGCAGTAGTTTTAGTAGGTTCTGATCCGGCAAGTGCCGCTTATGTAAATATGAAAAGTAAAGCATGTAAGGAAGCTGGTATCTATAGTATAGCTCATGAGATGCCAGAAACTATTTCACAAGACAATATCTTAGAAATCATCACTATGATGAATAAAAATCCAAATATTGATGGAATTTTGGTGCAACTACCTCTTCCTAAACATATCGATACAACAGTTATTTTAGAAGCGATTGACCCTAAAAAAGATGTCGATGGATTTCACCCATATAATGTTGGTAGAGTCGTAGCAGGTCTTGATGGATTTATTCCTGCAACACCTTATGGTGTAATGGAACTTTTAAAAGAGTACAATATAGATCCTCAAGGGAAAAATATTTGTGTTGTTGGTGCTTCAAATATTGTAGGGAAACCTATGGCAACATTACTTTTAAATGCAAATGCTACTGTTGATATTTGTCATATCTATACAGATGATTTAAAAAAACATACTTTAGCTGCTGATATTATTTGTGTTGGTGTTGGTGTAGTTAATCTTATCAAAGAAGATATGGTAAAAGATGATGCAATTATTATTGATATTGGTATCAATCGACTTGATAATGGAAAACTAGTAGGTGATGTAGACTATGCAAATGTTGCAGATAAATGTTCTTATATCACACCAGTTCCAGGTGGAGTTGGACCAATGACTATTGCTATGTTATTAAAAAATACTGTAAAATCAGCAAGTAAAAGAGAAGTAAAAGAGCTATAATGAATATTTTAAAAAAGCTTTATAAATGGAGTAGCTCATGGACAGGTACTGTTGTAATTGTTTTGGGTATTATATTTTTTATTGCACAAGCTTTTGTAATCCCTAGTGGGAGTATGAAAAATTCTCTTCTTGTAGGAGATATGCTTTTTGTAAAAAAATTCTCTTATGGTATCCCTACACCAAGACTTCCATGGTTAGAATGGAAAGTATTACCAGATTTTAATGATAATGGACACTTAATAGAGGGTGATAAACCACAAAGAGGAGATATTGTAGTATTTCGATATCCTCACAATGAAAAAATTCACTATGTAAAAAGATGTGTTGCTACGGGGGGAGATATTGTATTTGTAAAAAATAAAAACTTATATCTTCATTTAAAAGAGGGAAATGAGTATATGATTGAAAACTATAAGGGTTATAATATTGCTCAACTAGGAGATAAACTTTATCTTGAAAATCCTTATAAAAAAGATCATCCTGGTATTCACAATGATGAAACAGTACAAAAATTCAACACACCTTATCGTCAAATTTTTGATACTGTACCTACAAAAATACCTGAAGGGGAATTTTTCATGATGGGTGACAATCGAGATCATAGTAATGATAGTCGATTTTGGGGAACAGTACCTTATAAATTTATTGTAGGAAAACCTTGGTTTGTATATTTCTCATGGGATGAAAACAAACAAATAAGATGGGATAGAGTATTTCAAACTCCATCACAATTAGAAAAAACAAAATATGTAGAAAATAAAACAGATCATCAAGAAGGAATTTATTAATGAAGTACTTTATAGGTGCAGATCATGCAGGTGTTGATTTTAAAGCTTTTGTAAAAGAGTTATTTGAAAAAAGAGGACATGAAGTAGTCGATATGGGTCCATCAACTAAAGATAGAGTTGACTACCCAGATTTTGCAGAAAAAGTGTGTGAAGAGGTACTTAAAAATAAAGATAGCAAAGGGATCTTAATTTGTGGTAGTGGTATTGGTATGTCGATGGCTGCAAATAAATTTGATGGTATCAGAGCTGCACTTTGTCACAATGAGTACTCTGCAGTAATGGCAAGACAACACAACGATGCAAATATATTATGTTTAGGTGAAAGAGTGAGTGGTCCAGGTATGATTGAAGCAATCGTTGAAGCATGGGATACAAACTCATTTGAAGGTGGTAGACATGAGGGCAGAGTTGAAAAAATCAATGCCTTAAGTAAAATGGGAAGCTGTAGAGTATAGTTTTTCTTCAGAAGTAACTTAAAAGGATTATAAAATGACACGAACTCCACCTCCTGAAGACTGGGTAGTATATGCTGTAGTCTTAAGTGTAGTTGCTGCTATTATGTTTGGAAAATATTTAATGGGTAGAGGTGATAAAGATGAATTTATCAGTTCAAATACACCAGAAGAAAAGACAATAAACAAAGATGATTAACTCAAAAATTGTAGACTATATTTTTAGTTCAGCATCTATTCAAAGATGGAATGACTACCCACGCATGGTAGATTTAGTAGAGTTAGACAAACAAGCACACAAGTTTATCATTGCTTTTTTTATTGCAAAACATGAAACAGATGTAAACTACACAAATCTCATAGAAGCAGGTATATTTGAGTTTTTGCGTCGTGTTGTTGTCACAGATATACGACCAGATGTGTTCCGAAAAGCTTTACAAAAAAAAGGCAAAGAGATAAACTCTTGGGTTTTAAATAAACTAGAAAGTACTCTCATAGAGATAGACAATGGAAGTTTTTTCCAAAAATTCAAAGACTATTTAGAAGATGATAGTTCATATACAAAAGAGCGATTTATCTTAAAAGCCGCTTCTTATTTAGCAACGAAATGGGAGTTTGGTATAGTATACCAAACAAGTCAATTTTTAAATGATATAGATGAAGTCAAAAAAGAAGTCGATGCTGAAATTGAAGATTATTACGAGCTCATTGGTGTACGAAAAATTGCATTAAATAAAAAACTAGCGAAAGTGATTGATTTAAGTGGTCGATTACGATTTCAAAAAAGATGGGCACAAACTCCAAGAATCCCTGAAACTTCTGTCTTAGGACATATGCTCACTGTTGCACTTTTTGGATATTTTTACTCTGTAAAAATAAATGCTTGTCCAAAACGATTACAAAATAATTTTTTTGTTGCACTATTTCATGATCTGCCTGAAGCATTAACCAGAGATATTATAAGTCCTGTAAAATATAGTGTTGATGAACTCGCAGACATCATAGCAGAGTATGAAGTAGTACAAATAGAAGATAAAATTATGCCTTATATTCCACATAATCTAAAAGAGGAATTTTCATATCTTTTAGGATTGGATAATCATAACTTTAAAGATGAGTTTGAAAATAAAATAAGAGAAAATGGAAAGATAAAAGTAGTTGATGATATGCAACGATATAACCTTGATAGATATGATGCTATAGATGGAAAAGCATTAAAACAATGTGACAAATTATCTGCTTTTATAGAAGCTAGTCTATCTATCTCTCATGGTATAAAATCAAAAGAACTTATGCAAGGGAAAAAACAGATTATGGCAGGACTACAAAGTATTGGGGAGATCAATTTTAAAGAGATTGCACAAACTATTGATGAAGAGTTTGGAACTACAGGGGTAACACAAACTAGAATGGAGCTTTAATATGGAATTTATTTTACTTATATCACTTTTTTTAATTCTTATATTTTTAATATTCAATAAAAAGAGCTATAGAATTAAAGATCAAACTCTTAAAAAAGAGGAGATTGTTCAAGAATATGAAAAAAACTTGAAAAATATTCTAGCTCGATATAGTACCAATAAAAATGAACAACTCAAACAAAAAAAAATATTTCTACAAAACTGTAATAAAGAGTTATCACGCAACATTTTTTTTACAGAAGAGGAATCAATTCTCATATTACAAAGACTCTCAAAATTATGAAAAAGAAAAAAATATATTTTATAACAGCAACAAATACTGATGTTGGGAAAACTTACGCAGCTGAGAAAATTTTAATAAAGTATCATAAAAAAGGGAAAAAAGTTGGTTATTTTAAACCTATTGAAACAGGTGTAGTATCTACACCTCTTGATGGTTCAAAACTTTTAAAACTTACAAAAAAGTTTAATAGTGATTTTGATTTTAGCCTTAATGAAGTTGTTCCTTATCAATTTAGACTAGCTGCTTCACCTTTTGTAGCTAAAAAAAAGAGTTGCATCGATATAAAAAATATTTTTAAACAAACCAAAAAACTTTTAAAAAAATGTGATGTTTTAATAATTGAGGGTGCGGGTGGTCTAATGGTACCTATAAACAAAAATTATTTTATGATTGATTTAATCAAAGGTTTTCAAGATTTGTTTAATAGTAAAACCATTTTAATAAGTTCAAGTGCATTAGGAAGTATAAACGACACTCTTTTATCTCAGAAAGCTTTGCATAATTATAGTATAAATTATCAATGGTATATAAACTTATATAAAGATAAAAAAGATTTTAAAAAAGTCACCCTACCTTTTTATAAAGAGTATTTCGATAAAATATCTTTTCTTTAAATAAATAAATAAGGCTCTATATGAAAATAATTTTTTTTCTCTCTTTAGCATTAAATTTTCTTTTTGCTACTGTACACTTACAAACACAAACTACTAAAATATTTGATGTAACACAAAATAGTGCAACTATTAATATTCCAAACTTAAGTATTGGGCAAAGTGGAGTTGTTGTTACTGATATTGACGAAAATAGTATTATTTTAGCTCAAGCAATTATAACAGAAACTTCAAATAGCAATTCTACAATAGAGTTTTTGGATACTAAAGTATTACTTCAAGATGCAATACCTACAACAAAACTCAGACCAGTAGATGGTGATAGTTTTATTTTAAACCATCTTTATAATACAAGTTTACTCATTGTTCCAAATGAAACAGCAAAACAATCAGTGCAAGAGTTATATAAAAACCAAAACTTTCTTAGTGAAGATTTTTTTGCAGCATATTTAAAACTTATAAATAAACCTGTGCCTACAAAAGAAACATTTTTAGCTTTTGCTCAAAAACAACAAATAGGAACACTTTTTATAGTTGTGCAAAACAATCTATTTATTGTAGATAGTTTATCTTTTAAAGTACTCGATACAATCTTAATAGATAACAAAGACAATAGTACAAATGTCCCTTTTCTTACAAAAATTGATCAAATAGAAACAGGACTATGGAGTTTTGATGAAAAAAATATAAACAATTATGATCTACACTATTTAAAAATGTTGGAGATAATAAAATGATAGAACAAACACATATTGATAAATTCATAAGTATTGTCGGTGATGAAAATGTAAAGAGTGATAAAGCACATCTAATAGCATATTGTTATGATGCTACAAAAACACGATTCGAACCAGACGCTGTAGTTTTCCCAAAAAATGAAGAAGAGATTAGTAAAATATTAAAATATTGTAATGAACATAGAATTATTATTGTTCCAAGAGGAGCTGGTAGTGGTTTTACTGGTGGTTCTTTACCTGCTAGTGGAGGAATTATACTTTCACTTGAAAGACATATGAATCAACTTCTTGAAATCGATATGCAAAATATGGTAGCAAGAGTTCAGCCAGGACTTGTGAATATGACATTTCAAAAAGCTGTAGAGGAAGTTGGTTTATTTTATCCTCCAGATCCTGCTAGTGAAGAGTACTCTACTTTAGGGGGAAATGTTAGTGAAAATGCAGGCGGTATGAGAGCTGCTAAATATGGTATCACAAAAGATTATGTCATGGCTTTACGAGCTGTGTTACCAAATGGTGATATTATTCAAGCTGGTAAGAAAACTATAAAAGATGTTGCAGGATATAACATAGCTGGAATTTTAACTGCAAGTGAAGGTACATTGGCAGTTATCACAGAGATTACTTTAAAACTTATACCAAAACCAAAATTTAAAAAAACATATATGGGAATATTTCCAGATGTAACAAGTGCTATGAATGCAGTGTTTAAATCTCTTGCTTCTGGTGCAAATCCTGTTGCTATGGAATTTTTAGATAAACTTGTAATTCAAGCTTTAAGAGAAAAACTCAATGTTGACTTGCCTAGCGATGCTGGTGCTGTATTAGTGGGAGATGTTGATGGAAGTTTAGAAGATGAAGTAAAATTTCAACTTGAAACTTTAGAAAAATCATTTAGTGAAAATGGTGGAAAAAGTTTTGTTATAGCCCAAGACGATGATCATGCAAAAGAGTTATGGTTTGCAAGAAGAAATGCAAGTCCTGCTGTTACGATTTTCGGTACAAAAAAACTCAATGAAGATATCTCAGTTCCTAGAAGTATGCTTCCTGTTGCATTAGAAGAAATCTACAAAATTGGTGATAAATATGGTATGCAAGTACCATGTTTTGGTCATGCTGGAGATGGGAACATTCATGTAAATGTAATGGTAAAAGATAAAAATGACCCAAAACAGATGGAAGATGGACATAAAGCTATTGAAGAGATTTTTCAACTTGTTGTTGATATGGGAGGAACTTTAAGTGGTGAACATGGTATTGGGACATCAAAAGCTCCTTATATGGATATAGCCTTTAATGATGCAGAGATGAACCTATTTAAAAACATCAAAAAAGCTTTTGATCCAAACAACATACTCAATCCTTTTAAAATGGGACTTGATTAATTGAAACTTATCAAAGAGGTGTTTTCATTTTTTAATGATGACACCCCCTATTATGCTGCAAGTTTAAGTTTTTTTACTATTTTTGCAATTCTTCCACTCATTGCTTTGCTTATTGTTGTGATATCAAATATTCCCGCTTTCTCGGAACATTTAGATACTATGATGCTTTATATTTTAGACTTTATAAATCCTACACATTCAACAACATTAGCAAATCAACTTTCAAGTTTTTTACACAATACTGAAAAATTAGGCTCTATAGGTTTAGCATATCTTTTGTTTGTATTTACTATGTTCTTTAAAGATTATGAACATATCATCAATAAAATACATAAAGTACCCTCAAGAGCATTCTACAAGTCCTTTTTACTTTATATAAGTTTTCTTATTATGCTTCCTATTTTATTTTTTGTGTTTATATTTATAACAACATTTTCTAATATCTCATTTTTTGTTTATATTTTTACTTCACTTTTTATCTGGATTGTATTTATGTTTGTATTTATGATATCAGCAAATACAAAAATAACTTTTGTTGCAGCTGCTTTCTCAAGCTCTATCACACTTGTGTCATTAAGTGTTACAAAAACATTGTTTGGATATTATGTTAGTGAAAATACAACTTATGCGACAATTTATGGTTCATTTAGTGTTGCTTTGTTTTTCTTTTTATGGATATATATTTCATGGAATATATATTTATATGGTACAAAACTATGTTCAATCTTAAATAAGGCACAACTATCAAATGAAAATTAAATCTCTATTTTTATTCTTATTATTAACAACTATATCTTTATTTGGAGCTGAAGATACACCACTTGTAAACCTTTCAGTTGCAGCTGTTGAGAATCCTGCTCAGTTTGTAAAAACAATTAACATAGCTATCATTCTCATGCTATTTGTTTTGGCACCTACTCTTTTACTTATGGTGACAAGTTTTACTCGACTTATCATTGTATTTGGACTTTTACGACAAGCAATGGGACTACAACAATCTCCACCAAACCAGATCATCATATCATTAAGTTTAATACTTACAGTATTTATTATGGAGCCTTATGCAAAAAAAGCATGGGAAAATGGAATCGACCCATATATGAAAGAAACTATTGGCTATGAAGTTGCTTTTGATGAAAGTGTTGGACCTTTCAAAGAGTTTATGATCAAAAATACTAGAGAGAAAGATTTGGCACTTTTTTACCGAATCAAAAAACAAGAAAATCCTAAAAATATCGAAGATGTTCCACTTACTTTACTTATGCCTGCATTTATCATAAGTGAATTAAGAACTGCATTTGAAATAGGTTTTTTAGTGTTTTTACCATTTTTAGTTATCGATATTATTGTTGCTTCTATTCTGATGAGTTTAGGTATGATGATGTTACCACCTGTTATGATATCATTACCTATTAAGTTAATCTTTTTCATCATAATCGATGGATGGCATCTAATTATTGGGAATCTTGCACAGTCCTTTAAGTGATAAAATAGAACAAATCTTATTGAAGATTTATTCTAATATACCGTGGAAACTCTTGCTGTATTGATGAATCTATCTCTACAGGAAAATTCTGTAAAATATTTTCTTTGTTAGTTTCAAACAACTCTTTATCTCCACCTATAAATTTTAGCTGTTCGTAACTTCCATCTTTTAATAGAGTGATTCGAAATCGAAGTTTTTGATTTTTTGTGACATTTAGTTCACTATTTTGAACTATACTTTTTCGAAGTTTAGATTTTAAACTCTTTAAAAAATCTCTTAAAAGTATAACATCTAAAGTTTCTTTTGCTATTGTTTTTTCTACAGTATTGGATACTGTTACACTAGAGATATTAACATCTTCAATAGTTGGTGCTATCTTCTGAATAGTATTATTTACATCTATTTGTTCTTCAACATTAATTTTTTTTATATTTGTTGTATTGGTATCTGCAAAAAGGACTTCACTATAACTATTTTGTTCTGCATTTAATATTTTTTGAATTTCTAAAGGAACTTTTTTAATGATTGTAATAAACTTTTCGATACTCTTTGCTGTAGAATTTAGCATTTCATCTATACTTGTTTTGTCTTGATATTTACTATATAAAGTGTAACCTACTATAATAATAACAGCTAAAACTAAAATAATAATTGTGTCCTCAAAAAAACTTTTAGTTTTACCCTGCATTATTTATCCTTTAGTGTGTAAGTTCTTTAAATTCAAGTTTTGCTTCATCTAAAAGCTTTTGTGCAATCTCTAACTCTTTCATCCCTTTTTTATATACATCAACACTGTCACTTAGTGTAATTTCAGGATCAATAAGTCTATCTAAAAACTTTTGTGCTTCTACTATTTTTTGTTCAAATGTGTTTTTTTCTATAACTTCACTCATAATTTTCCTCTAGCATCTTTTTTATTTTATCTTCGTATTTATCAACTTCTACTAAAAAAGCATCATGCCCATAATCACTTTGTATAAGATCGTATGTACATAAATGACCATTTCCAAGCTGGGTCATAATTGTTTGTATCTCTTCCATCTCTTCAGGGTAAAATAAACAATCTCCCTCAAAAGCAATAAGATGTAACTTTGTTTTTATTTTTTTTATTGCATCCTCTATTTTATCACTACCTCGTGCAGCATTAAAAATATTTAATGTTTTAACAATATACAAGTAACTCAATGGATCAAAATTTAAAGGAAAATTATAACAATTGTATTCTAAATATCTTTCAACCTCAAATTTCCCAAATAGTTCATATAATCCATCATCTGACACATATTTTCTTCCAAACTTACTATTCATACTATCTTTTGAAAGATAAGAGATATGTCCAGCAATACGGCCCATTGCTAAACCTTTGAACCCATTTTCTTTTATATGCTGAGGATCATAATTTCCATTTTTAAATTCAGGATCATTTCTTATAGCTTCTATTGCAACTTTGTTGAATGCAATTGCCCAAGGTCTTGTATAT
This sequence comes from Arcobacter sp. 15-2, assembly GCF_047159865.1. Classification (GTDB taxonomy): domain Bacteria; phylum Campylobacterota; class Campylobacteria; order Campylobacterales; family Arcobacteraceae; genus JAIOSF01. The sequence goes on along the minus strand of NZ_AP038804.1, from coordinate 1,588,819 downwards.
GCAGTTGTAGCAATTGGTATAACCATATCAGCAAAATCAGGATACTCTATAGCATAACAAAGAGCTTGCATCCCTCCCATAGATCCACCAACAATAGCTTTTACATGTTCTATACCTAAAGAGTCCATTAAACTTTTTTGTGCTTTTACAATATCACTAATAGTTATAACTGGAAATTTTAATCTATACAAATCACCATTTTTATTCATAGGACTCATAGGACCTGTTGAGCCAAAACATGAACCTATATTATTAGTAGCTATTACAAAATATTTTGTAGTATCTATAGCTTTACCATCACCAATTAAAGCGTTCCAATATCCTGGTTTTCTATCTCCCTCATAATATCCAGCAGCATGATGAGAACCACTTAAGGCGTGAGTAATAATAATGATATTTGATTTATCACTATTCATTTCTCCATAAGTTTCATAGATAATTTCATATCTTTCTAAGAGTCTACCACTCTCTAAATATAAAGGTTTTTCAAATTTTGCTATTTTTGTTGTTATATTCAATTAATTCTCGCTTTAATGTATTATATACTCATTTTATCTAAAAAATAATTTATCTCGAATTAAAACATATTTTATCTACTATATAATATAAACGCTACCTAACTCTTTTATAAGTCCCTCAACATTATTATTTACATAGTATCCACTATCTAATTCTACATCACCTAGTTTTGATTTTATAGTTAAGGTCAACTCTCTTTTCCCTTGATTTCTTGATATTATTTCAAATAAGTCATAAATAATTTTATCATCATTTGAAAACTCTATCGCTACATTTAAAGGGGCTTGAACTTTTTCTACTTTTTTCCCTTTTTTAAGTTTTTCAGATTTTGCTTCTTTGAGTGATTCTATTTTTTTTAGACTAAACTTTGTTCCAAAATCATCAATTTTTACACCAACTTTAAAAGCAATTGGTTTCGTCAAATCAAAATCTTCACGAAGCTCTTTTATCCTATCTTCAAATAGCATAAGCTCAATACTTCCATGTAAATCCATAATAGTAGCTATTCCAAACTTATTACCTTTTTTAGATACTTTTTCAACTATAGTTTCCATTTTTCCTACTAGTAAAGCTTCACTTCCATCTGATAATGTATCAATTTCACTACTTAAAGTATACTTGATTTGATCTAAAGCTTCTCTATATTCATCTAAAGGGTGTCCTGAAACATAAAAACCTAACGATGCTTTTTCAAATTCGAGAATCTCTTTATCATCATACTCAGGCATATCATTTATAGTCACTTCAACTTTTGTCATATCTTCATCATCACCAAAAAGTGAACCAACTGCTTGTTTTTTGGCTTGTGCGGCTTTTCCTGCTGCTTCAACTATATCTTCAACTTGCATGAGAAGTGCTTTTCTTGTGTATCCAAAATTGTCAAAAGCCCCAGATCTAATCAAAGTTTCAATAACTCGTTTATTTACTTTACTACTATCAATTCTACTTACAAAATCGCTTAAGTTTTCAAACTCACCCTCTTGCCTTGACTTGATAATAGAGTTAATAGCAACATCCCCTGCACCTTTTAAAGCACCCATACCAAACAATACAACCTCTTTATCATCAATAGTATCTGCACTAAATACTAAAAAAGATTTATTAATATCTGGAGGAACTAGGTCATATCCCATTCTTTTAACTTCATCAACATATTTAACAACTTTATCGGTATTGTCTTTTTCAAGAGTAAGTAATGAAGCCATAAACTCTGTAGGATAGTAACATTTTAAATAACTCGTATAAAAAGTTACCATTGCATAAGCAGCACTATGTGATTTATTGAAACCATATCCAGCAAACTTAACAATCAAATCAAAAAGCTCTTCACAGTGTGTTCTTACATACCCTTTTTTTACTCCACCATCTGCAAACTCTTCTTTAAGTCTATCCATCTCTTCTTTAATTTTTTTACCCATAGCACGCCGTACTAAGTCAGCGCCACCAAGTGAAAATCCACCAATAACTTGAACAATCTGCATAACCTGCTCTTGATATACAATTACCCCATAAGTTGGTTCTAATATTGGTCGTAAAGGTTCATCAAACTCATCATAAAAGTAGTTAATCTCAGCACGACCATGTTTTCTATCAATAAAGTCATCAAGCATACCTGACTCCATTGGACCTGGACGATATAATGCTAAAACCGCAATAATATCCTCAAAGTTCGATGGTTTTAAACGCTTACATAAATCTTGCATACCTGATGATTCTATTTGAAATAAACCTATTGTATTTCCTGTACAAATAAGATCGTATACATCTTTATTGTTTACATCTTCTAGGGTAAAGTCTATCCGTTTATTATGTCGATGTTCTATAAGTTGTAAAGCACCTTCAATTACTGTTAAAGTTTTTAAGCCCAAGAAGTCAAACTTAATCAAATCAACATCTTCAACATATTTACCGTTGTATTGTGTCGCTAAAGTATCAAGTCCTGAGGGTTTAAAAAGTGGAGTTTTTTTCCATAAAGCTTCGTTTGATATAACAACACCAGCTGCATGTGTCCCTGCATTTCTATTTAAACCTTCAAGAGCTACAGCATATTCCCATACTCTAGCAGCTTTTGGATCCATATCACACAGCTCTTTAATTTTTGGTTCTTTCTCCCATGAATCTGCAAGATTAATTCCTAGTTCATCAGGAATAAGTTTTGCCATTGCATCTGCTTGAGAATATGGCATATCAAGAACTCGAGCAACATCTCGGATAACCCCTTTTGCTAGCAACTTACCAAAAGTAATAATTTGTGCAACATTGGCTCGACCATATTTTTCAACAACATAGTCAATAACCTCTTGCCTTCTTCCTTGACAAAAATCCATATCAATATCTGGCATAGATACTCTTTCTGGATTTAGAAATCTCTCAAAAAGAAGTCCATAAGGGATTGGGTCAATATCTGTAATTTTTAAAGCAAAAGCAACTAAACTTCCAGCAGCTGAACCACGACCAGGACCAACAGGTACTCCGATAGATTTTCCATACTCAACAAAATCCCAAACAATAAGCATATAACCTGGAAATTTCATATTATTAATAATATCAATTTCCACTTGTAGTCTATCTTTGTATTCTTGATGCCTTGAAGCATCTACAATTTTGAGTCGTTCCTCAAGTCCTCTTCTACACTCATCAATAAAAAGTACTTTATCATTCTCTAAACTATACTCTAAGTCAGGTTCTGGTAGATCCAAATTAAAAAGTGCCGCTTTTTCTCTAGTAAATTTAAAATTAGGAGGAGTAGGATCACCTAATTTTATCTCTAAATTACACTTATCTGCAATCTCTTGTGTAGCTTCTATTGCTTCTGGAATATCTGCATAAAGCAATGCCATTTGAGCAGGAGATTTTACATAAAATTCATGAACACTATGACGCATTCTATTTGGATCATCATACAGTTTATTCATTGCAATACACATAAATGCTTCATGTGCTTCTGCATCTTTTGGATTGGTATAATGAGTATCGTTAGTCGCAACAATTCTAATACCAGTTTCTTGGCTTATCTGAATAATTTGTTTGTCAATAAAATGCTGGTCAACAATACCATGTCTCATAATTTCAAGATAAAAATCATCTCCAAAAATATCTTTATATTCAAGAGCAATTCTTTTAGCTTCCTCATATCCTTTTGCACCATTTTTTACATTTCTTGGGTTATTTAAATTTAAGTGCCAGTTTATTTCACCTTGTAAACAAGCAGCAGTACAGACCAAACCTTCTGAATTTTCTCGTAACATTTTTTTGTTTATTCTTGGATAATAATAAAATCCATGCATATATGCTTGAGAACTCAAATACATAAGATTTTTATATCCTACATCATTTTTTGCATATAAACACAAATGAAATCTTTGCTTAGTAGATTTATCACCTATTTCATCTTGATTGTGAAGATAAGCTTCCATCCCAATAATAGGTTTGATACCCTCTTTTTTCATAGTGTTATAAAAATCTATTGTACCAAACATATTACCATGATCAGTCATAGCAACACTTGTCATACCAAGTTCTTTGATTTTTTTTGCTAGTACTTTAATTTTATTAGCACCATCAAGCATTGAATATTCTGTATGTAAATGTAAATGTGTAAATTGTTGAGTTTTATTTGTAGACATAAGCTTATTTTATCTTATTATTAATATATTGAGGATTAAAAAAAACTATTATATGAATGATAAAATAGAATATTATTTATTTCTAAAAATTTCAATAAAACTATTAATTATTTTACTATCTAATTGTTTTGACATCTCTTTTTTCATCATAATTAAAGTATCAAAAGTTGATACAGATTCTTTATATGTTTTTTTTGTAGTTAAAGCATCGAAAATATCACATGTTCCAATAATTTTTGCATATAATGGAATCTGATTCTCAAACAATCCATCAGGATATCCTGTGCCATCTATTTTCTCATGATGATATTTAATACCTTCCAAGATTTTAATGTTGTTAATCCCTAGTTTTTTTGCAAGTAAGGTACCATAAAAAGGATGTTTCATAACCTCTTTAAATTCTACTTCATTGAGTTTTCCATCTTTATTTATTATTGATTGATCTATTTTAGTTTTTCCTATATCATGTAAAATAGCAGCTATACCTAACTCTTCAAGCGAAGATTTAGTCAGATTTAATTGTTTCCCTAAACACAAAGAATATACACATACATTCAAAGAATGGGTATGATTGTAATACTCATATTCTAATATTGATATAAATGAGGAAACGGTAAAACTCTCTTCTAAGACTATGCTTACCATATTAGAAACTATCTCTTTAGTTTGTTCAAGGTTTTCTAATTTTTCTGGATTTTCAAAGAGTTTATCAATTTTTAAAGCAATATCTTCATAGAACTTTTTAGTATTTTTTGGAATTATTGTTTGTTGTTTGCTATTTTTATAGTATTCATCATAGATATCTCTATGTGTATTTTCCACATATAAATACTTATAACTAAGAATAGTTTTAGATAATTTTTCAGTAAGAGTTTGAGCTTTTTCATATACCTGAATTAGTTCATCTTCAAATGAGTTTTTTCCATATATATCAAAAATAAAAGTATCATTGTTTTTGACTATTGATTTATCAATAAGAAAATATTTATTTACATCGTACATTTTCTACTCTCTTTTTTATTTTATAAAGTATACCATTAAAAAGTATCATAAATGTATCAATAAAATTTGACATAAAAAAAGGTTAGTAGAAAAACTACTAACCTTTATCATACAGAATTAACTATATACTAAACAAATGAAATATAAGCCATTTGTGTAGCATCACCTCTTCTGATTCTAGTTCTAACGATTGATGTATATCCACCGTTTCTTTCAGCATATTTTGGAGCAATCTCTGTTACAAGTTTATTTGTAGCAGTTTTACTTTGTAATGAAGCAAAAACTAATCTATGTGAATTTAAATCACCAGATGCAGCTTTTGTTATTAATTTTTCCATATATCTTTTTAACTCTTTAGCTTTTGGCACAGTAGTTTCAATTTTTTCTCTTTCGATCATACATATTGCAAGATTTGCTAATAATGCTTTTCTATGAGAAGATGTTCTACTAAGCTTTCTATATCCATGCTTATGTCTCATTATTCGTCCCTTTTTTTTATTAAGCTTTTAGTTGCTCTAACTTTTTTCTTAAAGCTGACGCAGTATCTTCATCTAAAGAACCATCAATTGGATATCCAATCTCTGCAAATTTATCAGAAATTTCTTCTAAAGATTTTTTTCCTAGATTTTTAATACTTTTAACTTCAACTTCACTCATAAGTGCTAAATCACCAACAAATTTAATTCCTGCTCTATCAAGCGAATTAAAACTTCTTGCACTTAAATTTAATTCTTCAATTTTTACAATCAAATCTTTTAAATCTATTGAACTATCACTACTTGTAGCTTCAACCATTTTAACTTCAGATAAATCAAATACTTTGTTAAATACTGACATTTGAGAGTACATTGTAGTTATCGCTTCTTTAAATGCATCAATAGGAGAAATTTGCCCATCTGTTACAACTGTAAATACAGCTTTTTCATAGTTAGGATTATCTTCTACTAATATTTTTTCTATATCATAAGTTACTTTTTTTACTGGTGTAAAGAAAGCATCTACAGGGATAAAATCAGCAGGGATTAAATCTCTTAAATCCTCACTAGGTACATACCCAATACCTTTTTGAATAATAATAGAAAAATTAAGCGTACAATCACTATTAATTGTTGCTAAATGGTGATCTCCATTTATAATCTCTACATCATCATTCTCTAAAGCAGAAGCTTTAATCTCTTGTGCATTACTGAAAGAATATTCTATCTCTAGTTGTTCTTCCTCACCTTTTATTTTAAATCTTAATTCTTTAAGGTTTATAATAAAAATTGCAATATCTTCAAGCATACCTCTAATAGAGTCAAATTCATGTTTCGCACCTTCAACTTTAACAGCAATTGGAGCGTATCCAACTGAGCTACTCATTAAAAGTCTTCTTAATGGGTGTGCTAATGTAATAGCATACCCACTTTCAAAAGGAAAAGCACTTATTTTAGCACTGTCTTCAGTAATTTGTTCAATTTCTACTTCTGTTGGTAAAAATGGAGCATCTACAAATTTTTTCATTTATTTTTCCTTTGTTGCTTATTATTATTTAGAATATAATTCGACAATTAGTCTTTCTTCAACTGGGATAACAACTTCTTCTCTTGTTGGTATTCTAGAGAATATTCCAAATACTTTATCTTTATCAACATCAATCCATTCAACCATACCAGTTTGGTTAGTAAGTTCTAATGATCTTACAATTTGAGTATTAGTTTTAGATTTCTCTTTTACTTCAACTTTTTGACCTGGTTTTACAATGTAAGAAGGGATATCAACTTTTTGACCATCAACTAAGATGTGCCCATGTGTTACAAATTGTCTAGCATTTGCTCTAGTTGTAGCAAATCCCATTCTATAAACAACATTATCAAGTCTTGTTTCAATTAAAGTAATAAGAATAGATCCTGTATTACCTTCTCTTCTTTCCGCTTCTTTGAAGTATTTTCTGAATTGTTTTTCAGATACACCATAAATGATTTTTGCTTTTTGCTTCTCTTGAAGTTGTAAACCATATTCTGATATTTTTGTTCTTCTTTGACCGTGTTGTCCAGGAGCAAAAGGTCTTTTTTCTAAAGCAGATTTACCGTTTAGTCTTCTTTCACCTTTAAGTCCAAGGTCAGCATTAAGTCTTCTTTCTAGTTTTTCAACTGGTCCTCTATATCTTGCCATGCTTTATATCCTTACACTCTTCTTCGTTTTGGTGGTCTACAACCATTATGTGGTAATGGTGTAACATCTTTGAACCATCTAACATTGATACCTTCAATAGCACCAATTGCTTTAACAGCTGTATCTCTACCAGAACCTGGTCCTTGAACTTTAATACCAACATTTTTGATACCATGTTCAATAGCTTTTTGCATTGCATCTTCAACTGCTGCAGTTGCTGCAAAAGGAGTAGATTTTTTACTTCCTCTAAAACCTAAGTTACCAGCACTTGACCATGAGATAGCATTTCCAGCATTATCAGTTACTGTTACCATTGTATTATTGAATGTAGCTGCAATATGAACGATACCGTCAGCAATATTCTTTTTAACAACTTTTTTTCTAGTTACTTTTCTTTTCGCCATTAATTATCCTTATTTAGCCGCTGCGCCAACAGTTTTCTTTTTACCTTTTCTTGTTCGAGCATTAGTTTTAGTCTTTTGCCCTCTACATGGTAAACCTCTTCTGTGTCTTAAACCTCTATAAGATCCTAAAGCCATTAAAGCTTTAATATCCATAGCAACTTTTTTTCTAAGATCACCCTCAACCATATAGTTTTCTTGGATCTCATTTCTTATAGCAGCTACTTCACCTTCTGTAAGCTCATGAGCTCTTTTATCATAAGATATACCTGTAGCATCTAAGATTAATCTTGATGTATGTAAACCAATACCGAAGATATAAGTTAAAGCATACTCCATTCTTTTTTTGTTTGGTAAGTCTGTACCAGCAATTCTTGCCATGGTCTATCCTTGTCTTTGTTTGTGTTTTTTGATCTCACAGATTACTCTTGTAACACCTTTTCTTTTGACAATTTTACATTTGTCACACATTTTTTTAACTGAAGCTCTTACTTTCATAAAAATGTCCTTTAATTTTTTTTCCAAATTTCTATTACAGGCAAAAAACTATTGTTTTCTACCAACTCTTTATAAAACCTATTGTAAAGTTTTATAAAAACTTCCCTTGGCTATAGAAAATGGAATTGGATTATAATTAATTCTTGCTTAATTTTTGATTAATTAAAGATGCAACATTTTTTGAACTACCATATTTTAGATATTTTCTAAGTAATCTTGAATTTTCAAGAAATTTTTCGTTGCTTGTAGAGTTATAGGCAAGTAGCAAGTTTTCAACTGTCACATCATTTTGTATGAACTCTTCATGAATTGGTTCTTTGCCCATTTTTTCAAAAAATATATTTGCAAGTCCGATATATTTTATTTTTATAAGATTCTTAACTATAAAATAATCAAATGGTTTAGCAATGTAACTCAAAATAAAAGGAGTTCCAATAAGTGCTGCTTCTAAAGTTGCTGTTCCACTACAAATAAAAGCAAAATCAACCTCTTCTAATGTTTTATGAGCATCTTTTGTTTTTGTAAACATTGATATATCCCCATATAAAGATGAAATTGTTTCCTCAGTAAAATATGGAGGTATGATCAAAATTGCCTCTTTGTTTATTTGTGATGCAAGTTCTTTATATATCGGAAGAAGTTTTGTAATTTCACCTTTTCTACTACCCGGCATAAAGGCAATTTTATTACTATTTGAAGGTTGCTTTTTAAAATTCTTAATCTCATCCAATAAAGGATGACCAACATAGTGTATCATCTCTTGTTTATTATAAAACTCTTTTTCAAAAGGTAATATTGAACATAAAGTATCACAATTAGCTTCAATGATAGGTATTCGTTTTTTTTTCCATGCCCATGCTTGAGGTAAAATATAATAAATAATCTCTTTATTTGGATATTTTTTTTTGATTTTTTTTGCTAATGGAAGATTAAAACCTGAAGAATCAATCAATAAAACTTTATCAACAGAACTGGCTAATTTCACCATCTCATTATTGATTTTTAACAATGAAGGTAGTTTTTTTAGGACATCTAAAAAACCCATCACAGCTAATTGAGTAACATCATAAGTAGGATTTCCTAATGATTTATCAAAGATACCAACTAGTTCAATGGTGTTATCGAACTCTTTTAGTAACTCTTTTAGATGTATATTGGAAGAAGTTTCTAGTGCACATACTAAAAGCTTCATCTTTTACCACTTTTTATATCATATTCATGAAATTCATTATATTCAATCATTGATTTTAAAAGTTCAGTATATACCTCTTTTTTTTCAGAATAACTTCCTAAGTGATCTGTTAAGATATAAGGATCATTTGTTAATGTTCTTTGTTTACGAAACTCTTCATACGCCCAATTTCTTGCAATATTTTTATAATAGTCTTCAACAGCAGCTTGTAAAGTTTTATATTTTTTTAAATAAATTGTTTTATCACCACGCAGTCCTGAAGCTGCAATTCTTGGTTCATTTTTATTAAATGACCAAACACCAAAAATATTGTAAGCTTCTTTTGTAAATCGAGAAGTTAGCCAAGCACTTTCTGCTGCTGCTTGGGCTAATACTATACTTATAGGATGGGGTTTTAAAGCATGTAAAAGTTTTTCATCTGTTGGTGCTTTATATTCTTTTTTTAGTTGTTCTATATATTCTTTATTTGTACCGTTTTTAATATCGTTTTTTACAGTAACATATCTCATCTCTAAACGCTCATATACTGACTGAGCAATAGGAACTAAAATATCCTTAAATCTTTGCTTCTTTTCACTTACACTTAAAGGTTTGTCTTCAAGTACAGGAGCAACTTCAATTTTCTTTGGTAAAGAGACAACAAGTTTTTGTTTTTCTATTGTTCCTAATTTTGTATCAAGAAAGTTATCATCCAAAGTTCTAACTTTTGAATCATCACAAGCAGTAAAAAATACTGAAAAAAGAAGAAGTATATAAACAGTTTTTTTATAAACCATCATATCTCCCTAGTGTATTCTTTAGTAACTTTACCCTTAAAATAGAGTCCTTTTTCATCTTTAGATAAAATAAGTTGTTCTTGACTTGTAGGAAAAACTTCAGCTGATGATTCAACCAATCCAAGCTCAAATGCTCTTAAGAAACACGCTGTCATACCAGTTCCACAGGCTTGTGTTTCGTTTTCAACACCTCGTTCATATGTTCTAACCTGTAATGTTCCATTTTCAACTTTTGCAAAATTTACATTGGCATTATATTTGTATCTCATTTGTGAACAAATATCTAAATTAAATTGTTCCAAGTCATCAACAATTGTTACTAAATGGGGAACACCTGTATCAATCATATACCACGAAAACCCAAGTTCACTAAAAGTGTCATTTAATTTTGTTGGTTTAGGCATAGTTGTTTCAACAATATCTCCATCAACATTACACTGTATCTCTCCTGCACCCGTTAAAAACTTTACTTTTTTGTTTGCAAGATTATTAGCAAATGCATAATGTGCAACAGCTCGTGTACCATTACCACACATGGATGCTGTTGAACCATCATTATTATAAAAAAGCCATTCAAAGTCATATAACTCATGTGGAACAACAACTATTAGTCCATCCGTATTTTCACTTTCACATAACTTAATAGCTAATTTGCTATAATCCTCTTTTATATTCGTATGAAATATTACAAAAGTGTTTCCACTTGCATTATATTTTGTTATTGTCATATATTTTCCATTTATTTGTAAAGTTGTGTAAGTATATCAAATAATAATTAAATATTCTAAATAAGACTATTTTTATCTTAATTAAGTTAGTATTCTGAATATAAAAAGAAAAAAAATATAGGTGATCAATAATGGAAGTATATTTAGACAATAATTCAACAACACAAATAGACCCAAGAGTCGAAGAAGTATATATCAACAATCTCAAAAAATTTGGAAATGTGAATGTAATATATAATAAAGGTATAGAGGTAAGAGCACTTTTAAATGATGCTTATGACACATTATATGAAGGTATTGGGGCACAAGATGAAGATGACATCGTGATAACTTCATCGACAACTGAGGGAAACAATACTGTAATAAAAACATTTTTACATGAGTTTTTAAAAGGAAGTAAAAAAAACCATATCATCTCAACAGTTGCTGAACATTCAAGTATCAAATCACCATTAAAGTACTGTAAAGATATGGGGATGGATGTTACTTATGTAGGGACAGACGAAAATGGCTTAGTAAAAGTAAGTGAAATTGAAGCAGCAATTACAGATAGAACCTGTCTTATCTCTGTTTTAATTGCATCAAATGAAACAGGCGCTATTCAAGATGTAAAAGCTATCTCTCAAATTGCTAAAAAACATAATGTATTTTTTCATAGTGATGGAGCTCAAGCTATTGGTAAAATGAAAGTTGATGTTACAGATTTAGGTGTAGATTACTTTACATTCTCAGCACATAAATTTCATGGACCAAAAGGGGTTGGAGTTTTATATGTAAAAGGTGGTGCACCTTACAATGCATTAATACACGGTGCTAAAAATGTAATGGGTGGAAAAAGAGGTGGAAGTTTATACAATAATGGTGTTGCAGCAATGGCAACAGCACTTGAGATATCAAACATCAACTTATCATTTTTAGAACATACTACACAATCATTGAGAAATAAACTAGAAGATGAACTGCTTAAAATTCCAGATACAAAATCGTATGTACCAAGAGTAAAAAGGCTGAAAAACCTTGTAGCAATATCTTTTAGAGGTGTTGAAGGTGAATCTATGTTATGGGATATGAATGTAAATGGTATCTATATATCTACAGGATCTAGTTGTTCAAGTGAAGATTTAGAGTCAAGCGCAGTAGTTGAAGCTTTGGGAGAAAAAACAGAAATTGCAAATGCAACAGTTATGTTTGCACTAAGCAAGTTTACAACAGAAGAAGAAGTAGATTATGTTATTGAAAAAGTTAAATCTTCGGTTGAAAGAATCAGAAGTATCTCTATGACTTACGCAAAACAAGAAGCATTTACACAATTTGTTGAGGATCATTAAAGAGAACTCTTTAATAATCGGTATTAAAAGAAAAAAATATAAAAAGGAAAAAATATGGCAAGAAATGAACTAGTTACTGGTAATGTTTGGGAACAATATAGTAAAAAAGTACAAGATAGAATGAACAACCCAGTTGCGATGGGTGAATTTACACAAGAAGATGCAGATAAAGCTGGAGCAAAACTTATTGTTGCAGACTTTGGAGCTGAATCATGTGGAGATGCTGTGAGATTATACTGGCTAGTAGATGAATCAACAGATACAATTATTGATAGTAAATTTAAATCATTTGGTTGTGGTACTGCTATTGCATCAAGTGATGCCATGGCTGAACTATGTATAGGTAAAAAAGTTGATGATGCTGTACATATCACAAATACAGAGGTTGAAGCATTTTTAAGAGATGATTCAGATACACCAGCTGTTCCACCTCAAAAGATGCACTGTTCTGTAATGGCATACGATGTTATTATTGAAGCAGCAGCACAATACAAAGGTATCTCAAGAGATGATATCGTAAATGCAGATATCGTGTGTGAATGTGCTAGAAAAACTCGAAAAGATTTAGTCGATGCAATTAGAGAACATAATATCAAAGATATTGATGAACTTATAAAAACAACAAAAGCAGGAAGTTACTGTAAATCATGTATCAAACCAGGTGGACATGAGCCACGAGATGTATATTTAGTAGATGTTCTTGCTGATACATTAGAAACATTAGAAAATGAAAGATTATCATCAGCTGCTGATACTACACAATCAGGTACAAATTCATTTGATAAAATGACTATTGTTCAAAGAATTAAAGCAGTTGATGCTGTAATTGATGAATATATCCGACCTATGCTTGTTATGGATGGTGGAGATATGGAGATTATTGATATTAAAGAAAATCTTCCGCATTATGATATATATATCAGATACTTAGGTGCATGTGGTTCTTGTGCAAGTGGAACAACAGGTACATTATTTGCAATTGAGTCTACTTTACAACAAAAAGTAGATGAAAATATTCGAGTTTTACCAGTTTAATCAAATTGAGTATAAAAAAAGGGGTGGCGATTGCTGCCCCTTTTTTAATATAATATAAGTTATTAATTCTTATTTTTGTATAATCACACAAATCTAAAGGAAAACAAATGAACAACATCATTGAAACATTAGCACCTTATGCACTGAACTTCGTAATTGCTGTAATTATATTTATCATTGGTAAATATGCAGCCAAAATATTAACTTCACTTTTCAAAAAGTTTTTAGACAAATCTAATGTAAACGAAACATTAAAAGTATTTTTAGGAAATATAGTATACGGCTTATTACTCATTGTTGTAGTGTTATCAGCACTCAATCAATTAGGAATTCAAACAACATCGTTTGTAGCAATACTTGGTGCTATTGGTTTAGCAGTTGGTTTAGCATTTCAGGGGACACTTTCAAATATTAGTGCTGGGGTTATGATTGTTATTTTTAGACCTATTAATATTGGAGATTTTGTTGAAGCTGGAGGAGTAGCTGGTACAATCGAGGAGATTAACCTCTTTAATACAATTTTTAAAACTCCGGATAATAAAGTAATTATTGTATCAAACTCAAATATTATCGGAGGAAATATTATCAACTATTCAAAAAAAGATACAAGAAGAGTAGATTTTGTATTTGGCATTGGTTATGAAGATGATTTAAAATTAGCAAAAAATACACTTCTTGAAATTGTCAATGATGATAAAAGAGTATTACAAGATCCAGAACCTTTTGTAGCAGTAAAGGAGCTTGGTGATAGTAGTGTTAATTTTGTAGTAAGAGTTTGGGTAAAAAGTGAAGATTATTGGGGTGTACACTTTGATACGATGGAAAGAGTAAAATTAACATTTGATAACAAAGGTATTAGTATCCCTTATCCACAAATGGATATCCATACAAATAAAATACAATAGGAGATTTATGAGCAACCAACAAATACTAAAGAATACAAATGCACAACTATTAGACCAGTTTAATGCCTCAATTATGTTTGATAAAGAGCTATACAAACAAGATATACAAGGAAGTATCGCTCATAGTAAAATGCTTGCCCTACAAGAAATAATTACTATAGAAGATCAAGTGAAAATTGAAGCTGGATTATTAAGAATAAAGAGTGAAATTGAAGCTGGTGATTTTGAATGGAAAATTGAACATGAAGATGTTCATATGGCAATAGAGAGTAAACTAACAGAATATATTGGAGATGCTGCAGGAAGATTACACACAGCACGAAGTAGAAATGATCAAGTTGCAACTGACTTTACACTTTATGTACAAGATAAATCACTAACATTAAAAGATAAACTAAAAGTTTTAGTTAATACACTTGTAAATATTGCAGAAAAACATACAGAAACTTTAATCCCTGGTATGACACATCTTCAACACGCTCAACCGATAAATTTCGGATATCATCTTTTAGCTTATGCAAATATGTTCAAACGAGATTTTGAACGATTTGAAAGTTCTTATATCAGAAATAACAACTGTCCACTTGGAAGTGCTGCACTTGCTGGGACTCCGCATAATATTGACAGATTTAAAACAGCCGAATTTTTAGGTTTCGATTCTCCAACACAATCTGCACTTGATACAAGTAGTAACAGAGATTTTGCCTTAGAAATATTATTTAATATCTCAACTACTGTTATGCATATAAGTAGACTAAGTGAGGAGTTGATTTTATGGTCAAGTTATGAATTTGGATTTGTAAAAATGAGTGATGAATATGCAACTACAAGTTCAATTATGCCACAAAAGAAGAATCCAGATGTACCTGAACTTTTAAGAGGAAAAACAGGAAGAGTGTATGGAAATCTCATCAGTTTACTTACAGTAATGAAAGGTTTACCACTAGCATACAATAAAGATACTCAAGAAGATAAAGAGGGTGTTTTTGATAGTGTTCAAACCTGTGAAATCTCTTTAGATATTGTTACAGCAGTAATGGATACACTTATTATAAATGTAGATAAAATGGAAAAAGCTTGTAAGGTTGGTCATTTAAGTGCAACAGATTTAGCAGATTATTTAGTTCAAAAAGCAAACTTACCATTTAGAAAAGCATACTATATTACAAAAGATGTAGTAGCCACAGCAAACAAACTTAATAAAGATATGAGCGAATTAACGATTGAAGAGATTCGAAGTTCAAATGAAGAGATAAAAAATATTGATAACGAGATTTTAAGCTATTTAGATTTGAGAAATTCAATGAATGCACGAACATCATTTGGTGGAACAAGTACGCAAAGAACCAAAGAACAAATCAGCTATTTTAAAGATTGGTTATAAAAAGTATTGCATTTTGCAATACTTTTTACAGATTTTGAAAATAAACACTATAATTACACATAATTAAAACATTTGAGGAAAGAAAATGAATGATCAACAAAAAAACGCTTTAGACCTTGCTATAAAACAAATGGACAAAGCATTTGGTAAAGGTACACTAATAAGACTAGGAGATAAACCTGTTGTCGAAATGGAAGCAATTAGTACAGGTTCATTAGGCTTAGATTTAGCACTAGGAGTTGGAGGGATTCCACAAGGAAGAGTTATAGAAATTTATGGTCCTGAAAGTTCTGGTAAAACAACACTAACACTTCATGCAATTGCAGAGTGTCAAAAAGCAGGTGGAGTTTGTGCATTTATTGATGCAGAACATGCACTTGATACAGCATACGCAAAAAACCTTGGTGTTGATATTGATAACTTATTAGTATCACAACCTGATTATGGTGAACAAGCATTAGAGATACTCGAAACTCTTGTAAGAAGTGGAGCTGTTGATTTAATTGTTGTCGATTCTGTTGCTGCACTTACTCCAAAAGTTGAAATTGATGGAGATATGGATGATATGCAAGTTGGTGTTCAAGCAAGACTTATGTCAAAAGCTTTACGAAAAATAACAGGTATCATGCACAAAATGAATACTACCGTAGTTTTTATCAACCAAATTCGTATGAAAATTGGTATGACAGGATATGGTAGTCCAGAAACAACTACAGGTGGAAATGCCCTTAAGTTTTACTCTTCAGTGAGACTTGATATTAGAAGAATTGCTTCACTAAAACAAGCAGAAGAAGTTATTGGAAATAGAACCAAAGTAAAAGTTGTAAAAAATAAAGTAGCACCTCCTTTTAAAGTAGTTGAATTTGATATTATGTTTGGTTCAGGAATCAGTAAAATGGGTGAACTTATAGATTATGGTGTAAAAATGGATATCATTGATAAAGCTGGTGCTTGGTTTAGTTACAACGATTCAAAAATTGGTCAAGGAAAAGAAAACTCAAAACAATTTTTACTTGATAATCCTGAAATAGCAAATGATATAGAACAAAAAATATTATTAACAATGGGTATAGATACAAGTAAAAAAGAAGAAAATAAAAAGTAATTTTTATTTTCTTCATAAACATAAGATATATTAAGCCTACTTTGAGTATAATCCATAACTTTTTTCGAGAAACCGAATAATCCTTTTCGAGATTAGGTAGTATCTAAAGTAACTATTGTTACTTTTAAAAAGAGAAGCGTGAACTAAGCTTTATAGTTCAAACCAAATTATATAAAGGAATAAAATGCCTACAATTAATCAATTGATTAGAAAAGAGCGAAAGAAAGTGATTGAAAAATCAGGTTCTCCAGCACTTAACAAATGTCCACAAAGAAGAGGAGTATGTACAAGAGTATATACTACAACACCAAAAAAACCTAACTCGGCTTTAAGAAAAGTTGCAAAAGTTAGATTAACTACAGGATTTGAAGTTATTTCATACATTGGTGGTGAAGGTCACAACCTACAAGAACATAGTATTGTTCTAGTAAGAGGAGGTAAAATCAAAGATTTACCTGGTGTTAAATACCATATTGTTCGTGGTGCGTTAGATACAGCTGGTGTTGCAAACAGAACTGTTGCAAGATCTAAATATGGTACTAAGAAACCAAAGAAATAAGTAGAAGGATTAGAAAATGAGAAGAAGAAAAGCTCCAGTTAGAGAAGTAATGGCTGATCCTATCTACAATAGTAAATTGATCACAAAATTCATCAATGCAGTTATGTTAGATGGTAAAAAATCAATAGCTCAAAAAATTATGTATGGTGCAATTGCAAACCTTGATGCTAGAGGTGAAGAATCTGGTTTTGAGATTTTTGAAAGAGCAATTGAAAACATTAAACCACTTTTAGAAGTAAAATCTAGAAGAGTTGGTGGAGCAACATACCAAGTACCTGTAGAAGTTAGACCAGTAAGAAGACAAACTTTAGCACTTAGATGGATTGTTGATATTTCTAGAAAAAGAAATGAAAGAACATCTGTTGAAAGATTAGCTAACGAATTATTCGAAGCTGCAAATGAAAGAGGAAACTCATTCAAGAAAAAAGAAGATATGCATAAAATGGCTGAAGCAAATAAAGCTTTTGCTCATTATAGATGGTAGTCTTTATAGTTTTATAAACTATTCTTTAAAAAAAGGGGAAGTATTTATTTACTTCCCCTTTTTTATTTAACTATATTTAATATTTAAGTAAAAACTAGGTATAATCACAAAAATTTTGATAAATTAACGAAAAGGAACATATTAGATGGCAAGAAAAACACCACTAAACAGACTTAGAAATATTGGTATTGCAGCTCATATTGATGCTGGTAAAACAACAACTACAGAAAGAATTTTATTCTACACAGGTGTTGAACACAAAATTGGAGAAGTACACGACGGTGCTGCTACAATGGACTGGATGGAACAAGAGCAAGAAAGAGGTATTACAATTACATCTGCTGCTACAACTTGTAACTGGACTCACCCAAAAACAAATGAAGAACTTATGATTAACATCATTGATACTCCGGGCCATGTTGACTTCACTATTGAAGTTGAAAGATCTATGAGAGTTCTTGATGGTGCTGTTGCGGTATTCTGTTCAGTTGGTGGAGTTCAACCTCAATCTGAAACTGTTTGGAGACAAGCTAACAAATATAGAGTTCCAAGAATGATTTTTGTTAATAAAATGGATAGAACTGGTGCTGATTTCTTTAATGTTGAATCACAAGTTAATGAAAGATTAAAATCTAACGCTATCCCTATTCAAATACCTATTGGTTCTGAAGAAAACTTCCAAGGTGTTGTAGATTTAGTAGAGATGAAAGCTAAAATTTGGGATCTTGATGCTGCTATGGGTTCTAGTTACCATGTAGAAGATATTCCTGCTGAGTTACAAGATCAAGCTGAAGAATATAGAGAAAAAATGGTTGAAGCTGCTGCTGAAGCTGATGATGCTTTAATGGAAAAATACCTTGAAGAGGGTGAGTTATCTGAAGAAGAAATCATTGCGGGTCTTAAAAAAGGTTGTTTAAATATGACAATTACACCTATGACTTGTGGTACTGCATTTAAAAATAAAGGTGTACAAACTTTACTTGATGCTGTTGCTATGTATTTACCAGCTCCAACTGAAGTTGAAGATATTAAAGGTGAGACACAAGAAGGTGAGCCTGTAATTGTTGAATCAACAGATGAAGGTAAAGTAGCTGGATTAGCATTCAAAATTATGACAGATCCATTTGTTGGACAACTTACATTTACTAGAATTTATAGAGGAATTTTACAATCAGGTACATATGTAATGAACTCTACAAAAATGAAAAAAGAAAGAATTGGTAGACTTCTTAAAATGCACGCTGTTAAAAGAGAAGAAGTTAATGAATTATATGCTGGTGAAATTGGTGCTGTTGTTGGTCTTAAGACAACAATTACAGGTGATACACTTGCAGATGCAGAAGATCCAGTTATCTTAGAAAGAATGGATTTTCCAGAACCAGTTATCTCTGTTGCTGTTGAACCTAAAACAAAAGCTGACCAAGAAAAAATGGGTATTGCATTAGGTAAACTTGCAGCTGAAGATCCATCTTTTAAAGTTGAAACTGATGAAGAATCTGGTCAAACAATTATTTCAGGAATGGGTGAGTTACACCTTGAAATTCTTGTAGATAGAATGAAAAGAGAATTCTCTGTTGAAGCTGAAGTTGGTGCTCCACAAGTTGCATACAGAGAAACAATTAAAAATGCTGTTGACCAAGAGTACAAATATGCTAAACAATCTGGTGGTAAAGGTCAATATGGTCATGTTTATTTAAAAATTGAGCCAATGACAGCTGAAGAAACAAATGAAGAAGGTTTTGAATTTGTTAACGAAGTTAAAGGTGGAGCAATTCCAAAAGAGTATATTCCTGCAGTTGAAAAAGGTTGTAGAGAAACAATGCTTGGTGGGGTTTTAGCTGGATATCCATTAGTTGATATTAGAGTTACTTGTTATGATGGTTCTTACCATGATGTTGATTCATCTGAAATGGCATTTAAACTTGCTGCTTCTATGGGATTTAAAGCTGGTTGTAAACAAGCTACTGCACAAGCAGTTATATTAGAACCAATGATGAGAGTTGAAATCGAAACACCTGAAGATTACATGGGTGATGTTATTGGAGATTGTAACAAAAGAAGAGGACAGGTTCAGTCTATGGATGACAGAGCTGGTGTTAAACTAGTTGTTGCTTTAGTTCCATTATCTGAAATGTTCGGTTACTCTACAGACTTAAGATCTATGTCTCAAGGTAGAGCAACTTACTCAATGATTTTTGATCAGTACATGGAAGTTCCTAAAAATGTTGCTGAAGAAATTATGAAAAAGAGAAATGGTTAATATTTAACCTTTCTTAACTTTCTTTAAAAAGCTCTACTTCGGTAGGGCTTTTTTTATGTCTATTTTATCGTTTTCGATACCCTAATGCTTCTATGATATGAGAACTATCTATTTGCTCTTTATAATCTAAATCTGCAATAGTTCTTGCAACTTTTAATACTTTATTAATCGCTCGAAATGATAAAACAAATTTTTCAATAGAGATATCTAAAATATTTTGTGCATTGCCAGTAAGTTTGCAATATTTTTTTATATCTATATCGTTGAGTTTACCATTGAGTTCTTTTTGTCCTCTAAGTTTTTGTAGTTTAAATGCTTCTATTACTTTATGATGCATCTCTTGTGATGTTACATCACCAACATCCTCTTTTGTTACTTCGTTCATTGTTACATAAAGATCAATTCTATCCAAAAAAGGATCTGATATTTTATTTTTATATCTTTGGATTTCTAGCGAAGTACACCTACACTCTTTAGATTGCGCTAATAAATTCCCACATGGGCAAGGATTCATCGCACAAACAAAGAGAAATTTTGTAGGGTACTTTACCTTTGAATTAACTCTTGAAATAGAGATCTCATTATCTTCAAGTGGCTCTCTCATCGCTTCTAAAACAGTTTTAGCATAGTGTGGAAGTTCATCAAAAAATAAAATCCCATGATTTGACAAAGCAACCTCCCCTATTTGGGTGCCTCCTACAATTGAAGCTTTTGTTGAACTGTGATGTGGTGATATAAATGTTCTTTTGGGTTTGAAGCTAGGCTGTTTTAGCTGCAGTGATTCCATTTTTGCCATATCCAATATCTCTTCAAGATTCATAGGGGTTGCTATATCTTGTAATCTTTTTGCTATCATACTTTTTCCACAACCAGGGCTTCCCTCAAAGATTATATTATGATTTCCAGCTGCACTAATCAGTGCTGCTTTTTTAGCTAACTTCTGACCTTTTACTTCGTTAAAGTTACTTAAGTATTTTTTTGTAAAATAAAATTTCTCACCATTGATATTTATGTTTTCATATTCAAACATTTTATTTTCAACTTTATAACTTGACTTATCTTCTTTGTGAAAAAAATCTATCGCTTGATTTAAATTCTCTACCGCATAAATATTAACATTTGGAATCGTTGATATCTTTGATATAGATTCTTTAGGTATAAGCACATTTTTAATAACTCCTTGGCGTACTAAAGATAAAATTAATACAAAAATAGACTTTGTATCTTTTAAACTTCCATCAAGCCCAAGTTCTCCAAATACATAAAAATCATCAAGATTAAGTTCTGTTTCTTGCAATGCTATAAGTAATGCAATGGAGAGGTCGACTTGACTACCTTTTTTTGCAATTTCTGATGGGGAAAGATTAATTGTAATCCGTTTGGGTGGAAATTTGAACTCATTTGTTAGAAGTGCAGATTTTATTCTATCTTTTGATTCTTGTATTGCTGTATTTGCCATACCGCCTATACTAAAGTTCGGTAGCCCTTTTGTAAATGTTGATTCTACAGCAATACTTACAGCTTCAATTCCATCTAAGGAAGCACATTTTAACATTTTCATTTTTATTCCTTTTAAGTATAATAATGAATTGTATTATAAAAAATGTAAATTTATTTATTTCATTGCATTTTGTAATGATTTTATTTTGGTAAAACTACTTTAACGATTGTACCTTTCTTATTTTCTGATTCTATTTGTAACTCACCATTATGTAACTCAATACTATTCTTAACAATACTCAATCCCAAACCAAAGCCTTTGATTTTTTTGTTTCGTGATTCATCAATTCTATAAAATCTATTTTGAACTTTATCTAAATATTCTTTTTCCATCCCTATACCTTGATCTTTTATAATAAAGTTAATATGAGTATCTTGATAAAGAAAAATATCGATTTCTGTATTGGCTTGGGAATATTTAATAGCATTATCAATCAGGTTTGAGAAAATAGTTTGTATCAAAATTGGGTTTGCTTTTACACAAATAGCTTCAAATTCTTTAATATTTAAATGTATCTCTCTATTTTTAAGTTGTGTATGAAATTTTTCAATGGTACTTAATAGTATAGCATCAAGACAAACTTCTTGAAAAGTTTGTTTTACATTTTCTTTTGTGTATTTGGTAAGAAGTAAAAGATTATCTACAATAGATTGTATTTGATTTGTTTCATTTTCAATTGTTTTGAGGCTCTTCTCATAATATGATTGTTCTCTATTTTTATTAAGCGTTATCTCTATTTCACTTCGTATGACCGTCAGTGGTGTTTTTAACTCATGAGAAACATCACTATTAAACTGCTCTAAAATTTGTACACCATCTTTTAGTCTTTTGATCATTAGATTAAAAGAATCTACTAAATCTTTTATCTCATCATCATATTTAGGTTGTGGTATCTCTGATGCAAAATCTGTCACATAAATTCTATTTGCTGTTTTGGTGATTTTATTGATTGATTGGAGTATTTTATCTGCTATTTTACTCGCTAAAAACATCAGTAGCAACAATAAAATAGGTTCTAAAAAAAAGAGTATCTCTTTTATCTCATCAAGTTTAGAACTGATTTGATCATCAAATCCTCTTTCATAAAATAAGATTGCTCCTTTATAAGGTTCATTTATTCTAAAAATATATAAACCATCAAGCTTACCATCTCGTCTAAATACAAAAAAAGATTTGTCTTCTTTAACATACTTTATCAAGGATTTAAAAAAGGTATTCTCTTTTTTAAATTGTACTTTATCCTCTTTGAGTATCGCAATTTCAAAAGATGCTAACTCTTTATTTTTTAACAATTCTGAAATAGGCACATTTGATAAGATTTGATTATTGATAAACACAGCTTTATGGTAAAGATTATTTTGAATAGATAACTTTGTATTTTGCTCTAGAAAATAGTATAAAACAAAATTAAAAATCATCAAAAGAAGAATAGTACTACTTCCAAAATAAAAAAGTATTTTTGTTTTAATACTTTTAAATCTAAAATTCAACTTTGTACCCTAATCCTCGTGAACTTTTGATAAAATCTTTCCCAAGTTTTCTTCTAAGATTGTATATAGTCACTTGTATTACATTACTATTTATATACTCTTCATTGTTCCATAGTTGCTCTTCAATAAGTGGTATTGATACTAAAGTATTTTTATTTTTGATAAGAAACAAAAGAAGCTCATACTCTTTTTGTGTAAAAATAATCTCTTTATTATTTTGTGATATTCTTTTACTGTCTATATCTATTTGTATATCTTTTACTTGTAATATATTTGAAGTTAAAGAGAGTGTCCTTCGATACAAAACATTTACTCTTGCCAATAACTCTTTAAAACTAAATGGCTTACTCAAATAATCATCCGCACCACAAGTCAAACCTTTTACCTTGTCATCTATATCATCTTTTGCTGTGAGCATAATAATAGGAGTTCTAACATCTTTTTCTCTTAAAGTTTCTATCACTTCTATACCATTTTTAATAGGCATCATCCAGTCTATCAAAATAACATCATAACTATTTGTTAAAGCTAAGTACTCACCATCTTCACCATCACTCGCACTATCAATAATATAATTTTCCTCTTCAAAACCTCGTTTTAAAACAGCTAATATATTTTCATCATCTTCTATAATTAAAATTTTCATCTACACACCTATACAATCTCTATTTCTAATTCAAGCTCGATATCAAATTTCTCTTTAACTTTTTTTTGAGCTAACTGAATCAGTGACATCGCCTCTTCAAAACTCCCCCCATTTAAGTTCACTAAAAAATTCGCATGCTCACTACTAAATGACATATTTCCTATTTTGTAGCCTTTTAATCCTACATTTTCTATAAGATAGCCTGCACTATACTCTTTTGGATTTTTGAAGCAACTCCCTGCACTTGGTAGATTTGGTTGATTATCTCTCATTGTGTTAAAAAGTTTTTGTTGCTCTTTATTGTATCCCTTTTCGATGTAAAATCGAACCTCATAGATGATACCATCTATTTTAGTATGACGGTAAGAATACTCAATATTATCTTTTAAAACAATACCTTTATATGTCTTGATAGAGTGCAAATAATTAAAAATTTCCCATTTTTTTAATCCTGCATTCATCTTTACCAATCCACCCAGATTTCCTGGTAGTTTTGCTAAAAGTTCAAAATGTGCAATATCGTTTTTTTTACAATATCTCAATAATTTTCCACTAGTCGTAGCCGCACCTACAACTAAAAAACCATTTTCCTCTTTAATATAATCAAAATTTTCACCTAAAACTGCTAATGGTGGAGGGGTGTTTGAAACAAGAGTATTATTTCCTCTTCCTAGAATTTTATATTTAGAATACTCACCAACCTCTTCTATAACTTTTACCTCGTGTGTAGAACCTATATGAATTGATGTATATTTTTTAAAATCTATTGTTTTTATCATTTTTTATTATATCATTTCTTTGTTTCAACATAACCTATTGTATAGTTTTTATTATTGGTTAATATCAATAAGTAAATAATTTATTTAAATATAAATTTATTTTAAGTATAATAAGCTTAATTAACAATATAATATAAAACCAAAGGAAAACAGAGTGAAAAGAACCCTTCCACTACTTTGTACTTGTATATTTGGTATGAATTTTGCTTATGCACAAGCTGACTTATCGCAAAATACAGTAACCAAATCACAAGAATACAACGAAGCATATCTACTATTTACACAAAAAAACTACCAAAAAGCACTACCATTATTTGATACACTTGTCAACAAATATCCCCAAAATGAAAAAATAAATTTTTATTATGCTAGAACTGCTTTTGAACTCAAAAACTACGAATTTGCTTTTACAGCGTATGATAGAATTTTGATTTCCAATCCTACAAATCATAGAGTAAGACTTGAACTAGCAAGAACACTTTTTATGATGAAATCTTACAAACAAGCAAAAAAAGAGTTTGAAGCTGTTTTAATATCTCCTATTCCTCCAGCTGTTAGAGCAAATGTCAAAAAATTTATAGCAGCTATTGAAGATAAAGAAAAAACCTATGTACTTAACAAAGTAGCAATTTTTGGTTTTGGATGGGATGATAATGTTGATAACAATATAGATGATGTATCTTCAAATAGTCCAACACCTAAGCACGATACAAACTTCAAAGCAATTTTAGTAGGAAACCTCATAGTACCAAATAAAAAAGACAATACTCTTACATGGGAAACAACAGCTATAGGATACATGCAAGAACAAAGCCGATACAAAGATAGTAACATACAATTAGCTTCATTTACAACAGGGGTAGCAAGAAGTAATAAAAAGATCAAAAATCTTATGTCTTTAACTTATGATCATATTTGGTATGGGGGAAGTCAACTCTTGTATATATATGGAGTAAGTGATAAACTTCAATATAAAATCAACAAACAAAATACACTGCAATTTGATATGAAATTTAAAAAGAAAAAATTTTCAGATGTAGATGATCAGATTAAAAACTCACACACAGCAGAACTAGCACTACAATACACTAAAAGCTTTGAAAATAAAAAAGATAAAATTATCTTAACAACTTCACATATAACAGAAAAAAGAGATATGGAACAAGATAACTTAAATGCAAATATCAGTAAAGACACCACAAAATACAAAATATCTTTCAATAAAAACTTTCTAAAAGACTATGACTTTACAATAGGATATCAAACTGAAATATATCATTATAAAGAAAAACTTTCATTTGCACCAGAACTAAGAAAAGATCATAAAAAAACTTTTACATCAAAACTAAGTTATACTTTGGACAAAAAACAGATGATAGCTTTAGAGTATATAAATGTGAACAATAAAACAAACGATGAAAACTATTTATACAAAAAACAAAGTGTAAACCTAAACTACACTATACTATTTTAAAGAAAGGATAAAAGATGAAAATTATATTACTAAGTTTACTACTTTTTGTATCGACACTTTTTGGAAATGTAGGTAAAATCACCGCATTGAGTGGTGATGTTTCACTTACAAGAGATTCAAAAAATATAGTAGCAAAAATTGGAACTATCATCAATGAAAAAGATCTTATTTCTACAGCAAAAAATGCTAGAGCACAAATTGTTTTTACAGATAAGACTATCATATCTTTAGGGAAAAATTCTACTTTTGATGTAGAAGAATATTTTTTCGATGAGCAAAAACCAGCTAAAACAAAAGCATCTTTTAAAGTTGCAAAAGGGGTATTTAAATCTATTACTGGAAGAATAGGTAAAATAAACCCTTCAAAATTTAAACTCAAAACAAAATCAGCATCGATAGGGATTCGTGGAACTGTATTTTTTGGTGAGATTGCAGATGGAAAACCTGACACAATTGCGTGTACATCGGGTGCTATTGTTGTAGAAACTCCTGATGGTATAGTAGAAGTACTTGCGGGTCAACTCACTTCTGTTGAAATAGGAAAAGCACCTACTCCACCAGCAACTATTCCACCAGCTAAAGCAAAAAAACTAGAGCAAAGTTCTGGTGCAGATAAAAATCAACAAGACTCAGGAGAGGGTCAAGGTACAGCACCTACAAAAGCTCCAGCTTCAAAACCAAGTATAGCCGTACCAAATGCACTATCAGAAGCTGTAGGAACAGCAAAAGATGCAAAAAACTCAAAAGAAGATAGTAAAAAACAAGATGAAACTTTAAAAAATGCAGATTCAGATAGTACAAATTCTGGCATAGATACACCTGATCCTGACAATACTGATGGCAACACACCTGACCCTAACAATCCAGATAATACTGGAGGAAACACACCTAATCCTGACACTACAACTAAAAACTATAAAGTTTGGGGTTCGAGTAGCTACCGTAATAATCAAGGATTAACGATCAATCCAAATAACGGTGAGGCATACTATGGTGCAATAGAAAACCAAAATGGTATTTCATACTCTTTTGCAAAAATGGAAAATGGTTTCTATAGTGCAAAGATAAAACTCTATTCTTTTAACCCTGATGGAACTAGAAAAAATAATCCTTCGAGTACAATAAAAACTATTCCGAGTTTTGAACTAACTTCTTCTACAAATACTTACAATGGATTTTCTCGTATCTATACTTATTCCAATCCTATCTACACTAGTCTTGCAGGAGATGAAGTAACATTAAATGAAAATATATATGTAGATAGTTTACAAGAGTTTTTTATCTATTCTAAAAGTTATGATGAGATAAATGTTGATTACGAATTTAGACAAAAAAGTGTTATGGGGATCGCTTCAGTATTTGATGAACTTCCAACAGATGGTATAGACTTGTATATCGACCCTGAGATAGCAGATTCATCGTATGAAAGTGACCAAGTTTTTCTTGCCCCTACAGCAATAAACTGGAAAAATAAAAACTT
Source organism: Arcobacter sp. 15-2 (assembly GCF_047159865.1). GTDB lineage: Bacteria > Campylobacterota > Campylobacteria > Campylobacterales > Arcobacteraceae > JAIOSF01. The sequence goes on along the minus strand of NZ_AP038804.1, from coordinate 1,561,493 downwards.
ATTAAGTTATGAGATATACAACGGTGGTCTTTATATAGGGATAGGTAAAATTTCTAAAAACAATATAGATGGTACAGCTGATTTAGATTTTAATTTTTATGAAACTAAAAATGACTTTAGTGAAAAACTCACCTCTACAAATAGCGATATGAAAATTTTCGGATCAGAACATCAAGGATGGGGTGGAACAATTTTTGTTCAAGACAGTGCTGGTGACAAAAGTCAAATGACACATGGAGAATATAAAATTGCTTCTAACTATACAAATAGTAATTTAGAAAATTTAAAAATGCCAAATATAGAAAACAGAACATCTACAGGACAAACCACACTCAAAGGATTTGCAGTAGGTAATAGTGATATAAATACAATTGAACTTACGATAAATAGAACAAATACCATAAGTGGTAGTATCACAAATACTAACAATGAGTATATAAATATTCAGTTTAATGGTTTATTGGGACAAAATGCTGGATATATCACAGATGATTATTTTGCCACACTAGGATTTAGTGGGAAAATCAATTCACAAGCTTCAAATATAGATGACGGTTGGTTGATAGCTTTAGATAGTGGAAATGTAGGTGATGCGACAGTTGATGATGGTATTAGTTGGGGTCTATGGGGTATAGATGCAGATGGAGCTGGTGTATCAAATGATGTAATAACATCTGCTTGGGTTGCAGCACAAGATTTAGTTCAGGACATCTCATCATTGGCAAATACTGGTGTTGTAAGCTATGCAGGACAAGCACTAGGGACAATAACAGATATGAACAATAATCTCACAACACTCATTGATCCAACAATATCAACTATGAATTTATCTTTTGATTTTGATACAGGCGATTTAACAGCAAGCCTCAATGCAAATGATGGGGACTTTGTACACTCAATAACAGGCTCTTCAGATATTTTAAACAATAACTCTTCTGTGTACACTATGTCTGGAGAAAACCAATCTGTAATGGGTTCTATTACAGGTAGTTTTTATAAAGAGGGAGCTGTAACAATAGGTAGCTTTGATTTTGAAGAAATTGGAACTTACAGAAAAGCAGTAGGTGTTTATAAAGCAGCTAAATAAGAAATACAATAATCAATAAAAAAGGTTGAGATGTTTTATCTCAACCTTTTTTTATGTTTTTACAATTGTATAAATGTTATTTATCAGATATATCTATATCTATTCCCTTTTCCAAAAGTTCTTTTTGTCTAGGTTTTAGATACTCTAAATATGACTTGTAGTGTGTATACTCTTTTGCACTTACATATCGAAATAGTTCTTTAAAATGAAAACTATATAAAAGAGAATCGACTCTAGCTTGCTCTTTTTTATCATTGAAAAGTAGTATACCTGGTCTATAGTCAAGTAACAATTCATTAGCCCATGCTTTAGGAGTAGTTTCTTTTCCATTTGGAGTGATAATTTTTTCGGTCGAGTCTGCATTGTATCTTACAACTGTATACTTAGCCATCTCTTTAATTACATCTTTGTTTTTTAATGTAGTATTATGTAAATAATCACACTGCGTACAACTACCATCTTCAAATAAAACAGCTAGTGGACCATCAATAGTTGATAGGTCTGTAAGTTTTTTGAATGTTTTATTTTCTTGTAAATTGTAGAGTGTTTTATTTTTTACTTTTGCTAAATATTCAGTAAGAGTCATTTTTTTATACTCTTTATTTTTTGCAAAATCTAAAATATTTTTAAAGTTTTCTGCTGATCTATAGCCATTTACTTTCACAACTATTTTACCATTTTCATCAAATATCAAAATAGTAGGAGTGATTTGAATATTGAGATGCTTTGCATACTCCATCTCTGTAAGCGTAGTATCATCTGGAAGAGTTACCTCTTTGTTTCCTCTAATATCAACGCCAACAACATCAAAGTTTTTTTGAATATATGGTTGGAGTTTTGCACCTGTTACAAAACTATCATTTAACATTTTTGTACAATATGGACAAAACTTCAAAGTCATAAACATCATCAAATGTTTATTTTCTTCTGTTGCTTCTTCAACATCTTCATTGATGTCCATAAAACTTTGTTTAAACCACTCAGGCATAGAGTGTGCTGAGCCACCTGTAAACTTCCCTTGTGCTGCTTGGGCTTGTGTCAAACCACCTACAACACAAAATAAAAGATACAATAGTACTAAACTTTTTTTCATACTTTTCCTTTAAATTAAAATTCAAAGATGAGTATATAATAATAGAGTTAAAAAATACTAAATAATCTAGAGTAAAAAAGATGAGTATTAAGAGTTGCGTAACTCTTTATACTCAGAAGGGATAAGGTAGTTTTGAGATTTGACAATCTCATCATAAAAACCATGCTCGAAACCTAAACTATATAACTTATCTAAAGCTTGATATTGTAAAGGGCTTAATTCTATTGAATTATCATTTGCATAGAGGTCTAAATATGTTTGTAGAGTATCATGATCAACACGAATCAAATCTCTCTCTAAAAGCATTTTTGAAAGAAGTAGTTTGTTATCATTGGCTACTTTTACTGCTTTTATAAGTGTGTTTTCATACTCTATTGCTTTGTTTAAAGGGATACTTCTTCGTAAACACATTCCCCCTAAAGGTAGAGGTAACTCTTTTCCTGCTAACTCTTGCCAAATATCCCAAAGTTCAGCTTCCACTTCTAAACGATCATCATAAGTCAAAATTGATTCATGTATTAAAACACCAGCATCAACAACACCATCAAGAACAGCTTGTTCTATCTCTAAAAAGTTCATATATGTTATACGAGCATCAGGGTATTTGATTTTGAATAACAACGCATTTGTAGTGTACTTTCCACTCAATGCAACTTTAAAATTCTTTTTAAGTTTTGTATCTTTGAGTTTTACGATTTTAGGACCATAACCCTCACCAAAACTTACAGCTGTTTTCAAAAGTGCAAAATCTTTTTTCACAAAAGGGTACAGTGCAAAACTAATCGCACAAATATCATACTCTCCTCTAAGAGTCGCTTGGTTGAGTGTTTCTATATCTAAAGCAATATTGTCAAACTCTGTATCTTGTAAAGTTACCCAGCCAAATTTGATAGCGTAGTACATAAAAATGTCATCTGCATCTGGTGAGTGAGCTACTAAAATTTTATCCATTTCTTTCCTTCATTAAAATTTATATTTCAAACTGATATAAGCATAGCTGTTTTTTGTTTCACTCGAAGGCTCATAATGACCATTGATGATATTTGACTTCTCAATATCCCAGCTATCATAAATATAATGCGCAATTATATCCCAACTTTCATTTACTTTATATCCTAAAGGTATATCTATCTTATACCCCTTTGTATCACCCAAATCAAAATCAAGTCCACCATTTAAATGTGCATACATTTTTGGTTGATATGCTTTTTGATATGATATATCTGCTCCCATATAGAAGTTTTTATCATACCACTTCCAACTAAGTCCAACTTCATAATAAGGCCATTCATAAGTTTCTAAGTAACCAGCTGAACCTAAAATATCTCTATCCCAATATCTATAACCTAATCCAAAAAACATACCTAACTCATAGTTTTCTATTTTATTGATAGCTTTATATCGTAAATGTCCTTGATGAAGATAATTATCTGTTATAGTTTGATGTGGAGTTCCATCTTGTAACGAACCATCATAATCTGTAGTATTGAGATGAAAACTATAATATAATTCAAGGTATTGAGTATATTTTATATCTTCATCTTTTACTACACCTAAATTATGTTCATATTTTACAAAACCACCATCTAAGTCATACTTACTATTTGTTTCACTATCTAACCAAGTGCCATCTTCTTTATACTCATTATAGTCAAACTTCAAACTTCCTAGTCCCACTTCTAAAGAAGAAGCTTGAAGAGTACTGATACCTAAAGCCAAAATTGACCCTACTAAAAATTTTTTCATATTTTACCCTTTACTTAAAGTTTATGTTAAAAATAGGTAACAACATAGACATCACAATAAACCCTACAACAATTCCCATAAACAATATAACACTAGGTTCTAAAAGTGCCAAAAACTTATCTTTTTTATTTTTCATATCATAAGTATATATTTCAGAGATATTATCCATCATCTCAGGTAAATTTCCACTTGATTCACCTATACCTACGGAGTGAACAAATGATTTTGGAATATCTATACTTGTAATGTTTTGTAACGACTTTGAAAGAGATTTTCCCTCTACTATGTTTTTGTTCACTTGTGCAAACTCATGCAAAATAGCTTTGTTTTTAAATGTTTTTGTTGCAAGTAAAATAGCTTGAACAAAAGGCATACCCGCATTTAAAAGATTTGAAGTGATGATACTAAATCTAGCTATTTCAGATACAAATATAAGCTTTCCTACAAGTGGAACTTTGAGCAACATCTTATCTAGTTTTATCTGAATATGTTCATTTGCTTTTATAATAGACATAATAATAACAATCAAAAATAAAAGAGTAAAAAACAAATAGCTCCCCCACTCTTGCATAAAGTTTCCAATACCCACAACTATTTGAGTACTCATAGGTAACTCTTGTTTCATCTGTTCAAATATTTTAGATATTTTTGGTATAACATAGTTGATGAGAAATATCACAACAAACATAGCCATCACAAAAATAAAAATAGGATAGACCAAAGCATTTTGTACTTCGTTTTCCATTTTTTGGTTGTCTCTTAAAAGTGTTGAAAGTTGTTCTAAAACTTTTTCAAGATTTCCACTACTTTCACTAGCTTCTATTGTTTTGAGGTAAAACTCTGGTATGAAATATATAGTTTGATCATTTAAAGCATCTGAGAAAGAGCTTCCCTCTATCATTAGCTTGTAAATATGCTCGATAAACTGTGTCATCTTTGCATTTTCTTGCTGATCTTTTAAAAGAGTAAGAGCCTGAGTAAGGTTCATACCAGAACGCAAATAAATAGAAAGCTCTTTACTCATAGCAGAAAGGTAGTTTATAGGTATTTTATTGTATCTATGATGAAAAAAATCTCTGATATTTGAGACAAATCCTTCCCCATCTATCTCTTTTATTTTCTCTATAAAGATACCAAGGTTTTTTATCTTTTCTGTTGCTTCCTCTTTTGAGTTTGCTTCGATTCGAGAAGATATCGTTTTTCCACTTGTATCGATACCTTTATAGGAAAACAACATTATTCATTGTCCATAGAGAGTTTTATCACTTCACTTGAAGTAGTTTGTCCAGCTACTAAAAGGTCTACACCTCTATCTTTAAGTGTTTTCATTCCTTTATCATTGATGGCATAGTTTTTGATAGTATAATCGTTTGCACCCTCTTGAATCATCTGTTTGATTTTTGAGTCTATTTGCAACAGTTCCCCAACTGCGATTCTACCACTAAATCCACTATTGTTACATTTTGCACACCCTACTTCTTTATATACTTTTGTATTTTTATCGATTTTTAAAAGGTTTGCTTCATACTCATCTAACGAAGTTTCCTCTTTACAATCATCACAGAGTCTTCGTACTAACCGTTGAGCTAATACAGATATCAAAGAAGATGATATAAGAAAATTTTCTACACCTATATCTATAAGTCGTGTGATAGATGAAGCTGAGTCATTTGTATGAAGTGTAGAGAATACAAGGTGACCTGTAAGTGAAGCCTGTATAGCTATTTGAGATGTTTCTTTATCTCTCATCTCACCTATAAGTACTACATCTGGATCTTGCCGTAAAATAGAACGCAACCCTTTTGCAAAAGTAAGTCCCGCTTTTACATTTACAGAAGTTTGAGAAATACCGCTTAGATTATACTCAACAGGATCTTCTATAGTCATGATATTTGTTTGGCTACTTTTTATCATCTGTAATAAAGAGTATAAAGTAGTAGACTTACCACTTCCTGTAGGTCCTGTTACTAAAATGATTCCATGAGGTGATTTTACATTTTTTTTCAATTCACCTGCTATATCATCACTCAAACCCAACTGCTCAATAGTAGGGATAGTATCAGCTTGCATAAGTACCCGCATAACAATTCGTTCCCCAGCGTGTACAGGCAAAGTAGAAACCCTGATATCGAGCTTTTTACCTGCTATTGTGATCTGAGTTCTTCCATCTTGAGGTATTCTTTTTTCAGATATATCAAGATTTGATACAACTTTGATACGGTTTACTATACTATTTACAGCACTTTTAGGGATAGTGATATACTTATGAAGCACACCATTTACACGAAATCTAATCTCACTTTCATCTTTAGATGGTTCGACATGTATATCTGAAGCATCTTGTTTGATAGACTGATAAAACATTCTATTTACAAACTGTATGATAGGTGCTGATTCTTCAGACTTCAAAAGATCTTCTGAGTTTTTTAAAAAGTCTAAAATCTCCTCATCGTCATCCATTGAGTCTTCGATATCATCATCTTTTTCATCTGCTTTTTTCATATCTAAAAGATCGTTGTACATATTGTCATAGTTTTCTATATGGACAATATCTTCACTAAACTCATAGTGTGACAAAAATGCCAAAGCCTCCATCATATTTTCATTTGGAACGGCAATATATTTTGCTGTATCATCTTTTACGAAAAATACACCATATTTCAAAAACAACTCTTTTGGATACTTCTCATCAAACTCATCTATTGTGAGTTGTGTTTGTATATGTTTTAAATTAATCATATATCACCTACTCTACTACAAACCCATAGCTTTGAGTCTATTTTCATGGTTTATTTGATTTGTATTTTTATCTTCTTGAGTATTCTCTTTTTTTTCTATCTCTTTTTCCACTTCGATAACTTCTACACTTTCATCTTTTGACTCTTGTGTAGTATTTTTTTCTTCATTTTCTATTTTTTGAAGCTCTTGCATCATAAGTAAATCTTTTTTAGAGATAAGCTTACTTTGTATCATCAGTGAATCTGCTGGTAACTCTTCTACATCTTTTACAATAGTTGGTTTTAGGATAACTACTAAGTTTACTCTTGAAACTGATGTAGAGTTGTTTCTAAACAGTGCCCCTAAAAATGGAATATCACCCAAAAATGGTACTTGAGATTTATTTTTTACTATTTTATCTTTTATAAGTCCCGCTATAACGATCTCGTTTCCATCGTTTACTATAGATGTTGATGTTACTTCTCTTTTTGTAGTTGTAGGAAGTGTTCCATCTTCACCTGTTGCTATGATATCTTCTAGTTTATTTGTTACATCTAGTCGTACTTTCCCATCTGCCATGATTTGTGGCTTGATTTTTAGAGTTAGACCTACATCTTTGTAGCTATAACTTGCACCCGATGTTGTTTCAGCTGTATTAACAGCTGCTGCTGTTTTAAATGGTGCTACTTGCCCTACATAGATACTTGATTCTTGATTGTCCATACATAAAAGTTTTGGTGAAGAGAGTATTTTACTTGCTCCATTTGACTGTAAAAGATTTATCATCGCACCTACAGTTAGTCCATTTGGAATAGAAGGATCCTTATACGAAGTGACTCTAGTAACATCATCATTATCACCGAAAACTTCAACTTTGGGTCCAAATTTAAGAAAATTTGTAATTGCAGGAGCTGCTCCTGCACCGTTAAGATTTAAACCTGCAGCCCAACCACCATTTGTGTTGAATTTTCCACCAAGTAAACTATCCCATTTTATCCCCAAGTCTTTTGCTTTGTCTTCGTTGATTTCGATGATTTGTGCTTCTACATACACTTGTTTTTTTGGTTCATCTAGTCTTTCGATAATAGCTTTGTAGTTGTTGATAACTTTTTGTTCACCCATTAAAATAATCGCATTTAATGATACATCGTGCGATATAGAGATCTGTTCTCTATCTTTGATGTCACCTTTTGCATATCGTGTTTTTTCCATCTCTTGGATAATTTTTACTACATCTGCTGCTTTTGAGTTTTTGAGGTTGATAACCGATGAGTTTAAGTTCAGTTTAGACTGACTATCAACTTTTCTGATAAGTTTTGCAAGCTCTATATACTCATCACCTTCACACGAGATGATAACAGTATTTGAGCTTTTATCTTCTATAACTTCTATAGGTTTTCTATATTGGGCTGATACTATTTTTGCTAAGTTTTGAATCTGAGGAAATACATTTTTGATATTTACATTTTCTAGTCGTACCCAATGAAGTTGCAAACCTTTTGGTTTGTCTATTTTTTTGATGATTTTTTTGATTTTTTCAATACTATCAAAATAGTCAGTTATCATCAAAAAACCAAGAGAATCATCAGCCACAACTTTTCCAGCACTTGTAAAATATGGCTGAACTATTGCTTTGATTTTTGAGGGTTTAAAGTACTCTAAGTTCACAACTTCTGTTTTGATTTCATAGTTGTTTTTATCTGTATCGAACTCTATGTTTTCTCTTTGAGCGTTGTTGTTTCTAGTGATCATAAAGAAGCCTTTATCTTCATGATTTACTATCATATACCCTTTTGTTCTCAAGATCATTTCATATACAGACATAAGGTTTGATTTTTTGATAGCTTTTTGTGATACAAAAGTAAAGTTACCAGGGATCTCTCCGTCACTTACAAAGTTGTTTCCTGTGATTGAACTAATAAGTGTGGTTAAGTGACTTATTGGAGTGTTTACAAAGTTTAACTCTACTGTTTCCTCTTTTGGATTTGCAAAAAGTGTGCAAACAAAAACAACACTCACTATAAAAATTTTACCTAACATCATATTTAAATTCCTCTATTTTATTATCTCTTAGTACTGCGATACTAAATCTATTGCTTGAAAGTATATTTTGGTAAGCACTTATTCCATCTGCTATAGAGAGTAGTTTTTTACCATTTATTTTTTTGATAATATCACCTTTTCTTAAGCCATATCTGTACAAAAACGAACCCTCTAAAATACTCACTACTTTCATACCTTGAAATATATTGTTGCTCATTTCAGGCATGATGTTAATTGTTTTTAAAAGTTTTTCAGGACTTTTCATAAACTGCGAAAATGTTCTTTTTTTGATAGAAAAACTATTTTTTCTTTTAGAAACCCTTGTAACATTTTTCAATGTTCTTTTTTTGCTTTTTATATATAACCAAATATCATCAGTCTTCGTAGAGAAAAGCACTTTCTCTTTTTGTATTTTTTTAACCTCATAGCCCTCAAGTTCATCTTTGAGTTTCAATATTTTTGAGTCTTTCCCTTTTATAACCATAGCAAAAGAGTTTGTAGATATAACTGTGGCACTTAGTTTCCAACTGTTTAGATAATCTACACTATTTACAGTTTTTTTCACTTCTTGTTTATCTTGTATATTTATACTACTTGAGATAGCATCTTTTACATTGATAGTCTTTACATCTCTTAAGTTTACAGAAGATGGAACAGTCACCACATACCCAACAATAGCAACTACAACTAAAGCAAAACTAAAAGAGATAAAACTACCTATTATTGTTTTTTTCATAACTTATACTCGTATATATATTTTTTATTTGATTTTTTCATATTTTTAAGTATGAATGAGTAGTTTCTTTTGAGTGTAGAAGATGGTGTCACTTCAAGATGAACCATAAAACTCATCAAATCAAAATACCCTACAGCCTTACCAAAATCTCCTGAGATATTTAGTAAAATTTTTGTAGGATCTAGCGCACTATAAACAGCTGTAGCATTTTCTATTTTACTAGGGAAAACACTTCCTGCCATCCCTTGAAGTTTGATTTTATTCAGAGTTGCTGTGTTATAAAAAAGATATGGGTTTATCTCTATATTTTTCACAAGTGCTACACTATTTTTTTCATACAAAAGGTTTGTGTCTTTTCCGGTATATCCAAAAAATTTATTGTGAAGTGCTAAGTTATGAGAAATTTTTTCAGCCTGTAAAAACTTTGTATCTACATAAGAAACTATCTCATTTTTTGGTAAAAAAAACACCACGGTGCTATAAAATATGATAAGATATATTAATGCTCGTAAAACTATCAAAACATCACCTTACAAAACAACTCACCTGTATGAGCATCTACTCTTTTTACCGAAAGTTTTACCACTTTTACCCCACTACTTAGAAGCTCACTATTTAAACTATCTAACTCTTTGTAGTTTAGTTTACTTATTGTGAACTCTATACTTGCTTTGTCCTCTTTTTTACTTACAGTTTTTGACTTGTAGTTATTTAAAATATTGTATATTTTTCTTTTATTTGATTTTTTGTCACCATAGTACTCTTTGAGTTGTTTAATAATAGTGATCTCATTTGCTGTTTTTTCATAGTTTTTGTAGTTTTGATGTACAGTTTCTTTAAGAGTTTGAATATAAAGCATACTACTAATAGTCAAAACTACAAGCAATGCCAAAGCGATAAACTTCGTGTTTGTGTTCAGGTATTTTTTCATTATTTTACCTTCTCATATTTGAAAATATTTTTATTTGAGCGTACAAAATCAAATTTTTTATTTTTCATAAGTTGTTCTGCTTTTTGTTTATCAGGGGCAACAACATCTAAAAACCAATCACCATCATCATACTCTATTTTTGAGATATAGGTACTGCTGTTTCCTTTGATTTTTAGGATTTGGTTCATCTTGTTTTTGAGTGCTTTTTGTTTGAAGTCTAACTGTAAAACTTCATCCATCACATACTTTAGTTGAACACTATGTGTTGCATAAGTTTGTGATGACAAAGTCTCTTTTTGCTTTTTTTCATAAAGGTTTGCAACATTATTTAAAGTAACTATATTTATCATATAGCTTGTAAAAATCATTCCAAGAACAATAGCAACAGCTACAAAATTTGACTCCAAAATCTCTAAAGACTTTTGAAGTAAGTCACCTTTTGAAAAACTATACTTGAAATTTAGTTTCTCTTTTGTTTCAAGGTATTCTTGGATTTTTATATTTAAAAGAGTATTTTGTGAAACTTTACTTTTTACTATCTCTGCGGCGTTGTTTTCATAACAAAGTACAAAACTCTCATCGAGTTCTACACAACTCTCTTCAAGCTCAATATGGCTAAAAGATAAAGTGGTAACACTCTCTTTTCGAATACCCAAAGTTTGAAGTTTCAAAAGAAGTAACTCTTTGTCCAAAACATATATCTCAAATATATTTTTCTCTTTTTCTCTTAAAATATATTCAAACTCTTTATCAGAAGGGAGTGAACTCTCTAGCATCTGAGCTGCTATTGCTTTTGCTCTTTTTATATTTGATACTGGTAGTTTTTTTTCAAAATACCAATAGTAATAAGGTGAAAGAATGAGTTCTTTTTTAAAGTTTTTTTCATTTTTACTACAGTAAATTTTATCTTTCGATAAAAAACAAATCTCTTTTTTTAGTATATCCATCTATCCATGCTTATTTTTGATATTTTTTTTGTTGTTAAATTATAGTTTAACTTATATTCTATCTTATTGTTTATTGAAGTTGTATTAATTTTTAAAATAATATTATTTGTTACTAGATCAAAACTATGATCTTTGAGTATTTCTTTCTCTTTTGCTGCATTATCAAGTTCTAGTTCAGACCAAGTATAAAAAAGTTTGTTTTTTTCTTGTATTCTTTTTCGTATGCTATTTTTGATACTTACATTTGTCACACTATCTATAAGTTCAGGTTCTATATAATTGATATCTAGTGTTCCACCCATACGATTATACTTTGACCCTATTTCATTGTAAAAATGAAAATATTTTTTAAACTCAATATCATACACTTCACTATCATCACTATTTTGTACATAGATATCCAACATCTCAAGAAACTCATCGAAAGAGTTGATATATCCAAAGTTTCTATCTTTTTGTTTGAGTGGAAGTTTATATTCGTCTCTATATTTATCATCATTTGTTATATTTGCAAGAATGATTTCTGTTAAAATATTAGGTTCATTTACTTCTAAATTTTCAAAAAATTTTTTAATCATTTTTTCACCCTCTCTACCTTGGATGTAGTTGATATTTAGTTTCCCATCATTTGGAATCATAGTTATCTCTACTAGGCTGTTGGTTACTGTATCTTGAATTTGTAAAGGGGAAGAGAATAGAACTTTTTGTAACTCAACTCTTTTTTCACCTTTTACCTCTGCAAGTTTTGTAGCTATTTGTTTTTCAAAAAGTTTTAGAGCATCTGTGACAGTCAAATTTTCTTGTATGAGATATCTATCTTTTAAAACTGACTGCGTTATATTGGTGCTATTTTTCAAAGCTACACTCATAAGCATAACTACAAGTACAAGTATCATAAGAGTACTAAAAAGTGCTATACCTTTTTTCACTACTTCACCACCCTTTTAAACTTAAAATAGATATCTTTCATATCTTCTGCTTGAAGAAACAACTCTATATATTCATCCGATGCAATCACTTTAAAATATGTTATTTTCTCTACTATTTTATCTGCATAGAACTCACTATTTGCATTTTGTAGACCTATATCTTTTCTTTTTCCCTCTATTCTAAGAAGTGTATTTGTTTCATCGTCTGCTACAACTACATACTTGATATATGGATTTTCCATACCATATAGTGAATTTTGTGTAGAAAATGCTTCTATAAACCTATCGTAGTTTTTTCGGGTGGTGGGTACAACTTTTTGGGCAGTCATGAGGTCGCTATATAGTAGCTCTATTATTTTTGCTCTTTTTGTACTTGACTTTTCTATAGTAGTTGTTTTTTTTGTACTAATTTGTGCTAGATTAAACTGACTGTACAGAAAAGTAAATATAAGTACAAGTATCGTTATAGATATCAGTACCTCTATAAGCGTAAATGCTTTTTTATTTGATACGAAAAAAAGATTTTGTTTGGTTATCATCTTTTATACTCTCTTTTTCTAAAATATAGTTTATGGTAAAATTTTCCGCTAGTTCTAGTGAAGTTGTTGACAACTCCTCTTTTTTCTTCTCAACACTTAAGTCATATTTTGGAATATCTCGTATACCTATATAGTCATTTATATCTCTGTACTCATGAGTAGAGTTTATAACAGCAGAATAAAGATACACATAGTTGTCTTTTGCTTTTTGAAGTGTGTTTATGTTTTGGGAAGATATTTTTGTCAAAGTAAATCCAATGATAAATATCAACATAACAGAAACCAAAACTTCTATAAGTGTAAAGGCTTTTTTTCTTTTTTTAGTCATCAACTACCCTAGCATCGCTTTTTAGGTTTGTATTTAAAAGATACTCTTGCGCTTCGTATATCTCTTCAAAAACAGCTTCATCTTTGAAGTAGTTTGACTGAATATGATACTTCCCATCTTTTTCGATGATACATTTTGTTGAGTATTTATGAGGTATCACAACATATCGAAACTTTACCTCTTTGAAAAAGTCATCTTCATAGTATGGTTTGAAGTACTCTTTTTGTGTTTCATCGCTCCAGTAGCTATAAAAAACAATATCTTTTGGTAAAGTAAATCGTGTGTCTGTTTTTTTGTCATCATTGACACGAACAACCGCAAAATCGTCCAAAACAATAAGTTCGATTTTTTGGTCATAAGTTTGAATCGTATCTTGCAAAAAACTTTTTAAGTCAAAATGATAACCATCTTCTTCTAAAGTTTTTTTGGAAAAAGAACTTATCCCAATAGTGTAGATAAATCCCATGATAAGAAGTACTACAACTATCTCAAGAAGAGTAAATGAATGTTTTTTAAAATTCACTTAGTTTTATATCTTTGTTTATATCTTCTCCACCCTCTTTACCATCAGCTCCTAAAGAGATAAGATCGATACTATTTCCTGTGTTTACATAGATGTATGGGTAGTTCCATGGATCTTTTGGAATCGTATCTCCACCTAAGTATCCACCACTACTGTAGTTTGAGTATTCATCACTATCTTGTGGTTTTTTGATCAAAATAGCCATACCCTCTTGTGTCGTTGGGTATCGACCCATATCAAGACGAAACAGTTTTAAAGACTCATTGAGTTGTCCCATTTGTACTTTTACAAGTTGTTTTTTTGCATCGTCACTTTTTCCTATAAGGTTTGGTACAACCACACTAGCCAAAAGTCCTAAGATAATCACAACCACCATAAGCTCTACAATAGAGAAAGCTTTTTTGTAGTGTTGTGTAAGTTGGTTTTGTTCTATGATTTGTTTTTGTTGCATATATTTTCCCTTTGATTAAATACTACGATTATATCAAAAAAAGATTAAAAGTTGTTTTGAAATTTTGTTATGAGTAGATTGAGAGAATGAGGCTCTATTTATTTTAGGCATAAAAAAAGGCAAGGCTAAAAAGCCTTGCCTCTATTTTGATATATAAACTATTTTAATAATAATTTATCTAATCATTAATGATGTGTTGTTAATGATTCAGTATCAATTACTTTTGCACCAGCTTTTTCTACTGTTCCAATATTAATTGAACCAGCGTCTGCTTGTGTATAGTTACCATCAGTTACTGTATATAAAGTAAGCGCTTTAGAAGTATTGTCTTCTGCACTTAATACACCTGTAACAGTCCAGTTACCATCAACATTAACATTGTATCCTGTTAAGTTAGACTCATTGATATCAAAGTTAGCAGCTGCTTGTAACCACATAAGAGGATATGAAGTTGCAACAACACCATTAGAGATGATACCTTCTAATGACATATTAGCATCATTAACTGTTTGATTTGTGTCAGCATCAATTGCACTTAATGTACCAGCTGTACCCATACCATCAGTATCTGTTGCCCACCAAGTTACATTTGTGTTGTTTGCAATGTTGTATGAGTAAGTACCTGAAGTACTATTTAAGTCAATACCTTTTAAACTTACAGCATAAGAAAGGTTAGCATTCCCTTGGTTTTTATACATAAGTGATAATGTTGCTTTTTTAGCATCTGTAACAAGATTTGATGTATTTGCATCATTAAGAGTAATATCTGTATCTGATGTATTTGCATCTAAATATGTAACACCATCAGCTTTGTACTGAGCTTGTTCTGCTGTTGCAATTTCTGTAATTTTTGTTTCAAAAGCAGAAGCATTGTAGTCCGCTTTTTCTGAAGCATTTAATTCATTATAGTCATTTAATGATTCTGCTAAAGCTGTAACACTAACACCAGAAGTAATCATCTCTGCCATTTTTGTAACAACATCTGCATTGATTGGAGTTTTTCTTTTATCATTCATTGCTGATAATGTTGCATTTAAATCATTTCCAGATAATTTTAAGATAGTTGCAAATTGTTCTGCATCTGCTCCACCTTCTTGAATATTATCATACATAACTAAAGCTAAAGACTCAGCTTTTGTATCAGATACTTGAAGTACTTTTCTAAGGTTTAAACCTGTTTTAGTTTCTATAGCTGCAAGAGTTGCATTTACATCTGAATCACCAGATTTAACTGCTGCATCTGTAAAGATATTGTTGATTACCATTCCATTAGCATCTGTAATAGATACATCAGTTTGGATAGAACCTTTCATAGTATCAGATACATTATCATCATTTGCATCTACACCAACCATTGTACCACCAGTAGTAGTAATAGTATTACCTGATTTAGTAACTTTTGCTCCAACTAGAACTGATTTAGAAGAACCAACTGTAACACCACCAATAGTTGCTACACCAGCTCCATTTGTTGTAGCTCCAGCTGCTTTATCACTAGAAGAGCTATCACTTCCACAACCTGTAAACACTGTTGCCATTGTCGCTGCTGCTGCAATTGACATTAAAATTTTTTTATTCATATTTGAATCCTTTTTTTAAAATTCGAAATTGTTTGTTTAAACATGTGCGCACAATTCCATAGTTAAAGGATAGCTATTTTTAGCTTTTAATTAGTTGAAGTAAGCTATGATTCAGGAAACGAAAGTATACAAAAAGGTTACAATTCGCACCATGGTTACACAACTACACATATTTTACAATAACATAATAAAAAAAAATACTTTTTTAAATACATTGACTCTTGTTTTACTTGTATTTTGTATAAGTATATGTTTACGGCTTATTTTGGCATATCAAACATACGACTCACCATGGCACATACTCAATAAAGAGTTTCTTTCTATACTCTCACCCGATGCAGCACTTTATGGGTACTATGCAAAACTACTTTTAGCTGGACTACCACATACAAGTGATGTCAACCTCATAGAGTTTGTTATCTATTACCTTGTAAAATATACACCATTTACTATAGACCAAGTGCTCTACTTTGGACCTGCTTTTTTTGCATCTTTGGTTGTGATACCAACTATGCTTATTGCAAAAATATATTTTGATTCTCGCTTAGTTATAGTTGCTATTGGTATATCTTCTAGTATTGGGTTTGGGTACTATAGTCGGACTTATTTAGGCTATTTTGATACAGATGTTTTAAATACTTTTTTTCCACTTATGGCACTATTTGGTATGATTCTTACTATCAAAACAAATAATTTTCGGTATATTCTTATCTCAGGAATAGCCTCTTATTTGTATCTTGCTTGGTATCATTCTAGTGAGCCTTTAGTATATGGTATGGTGGGTTGGTTTATAGTCTATGGGGTTGTATTTCACTTTAAAAATAGTGAAATATACAAAGCTTCTATTGTTTTGGCACTAAGCATCGTACCTATTGATTTTGAATATCAACTAGCTTTATTAGCCATAGTGTTTATCTTTTTTCATTTTTTATCTATAAACTACAAATATTTTTTAGCTCTATTTCTTGTGGCTTTAGGATTTGCACTTTACAAAATAGATATAGGGCAATTTGCTTTTCATGCAAACAGATACCTTTTTAAAGGTGAGACATTTAGTTCTGGAAATTATAACTTTTTATCTCCTATGCAACTTGTAGCTGAAGCTATTACTGTTGACTACAAAGAAGCTATACAGTTACTTGCTGGAAATACTTTTATATTTGTACTATCAGTTATTGGGTATGTTTATATGATTGTTAAAAAAAGAGAATTTATACTTGCTCTTCCTCTTTTAGTTTTGGGTCTTGTGAGTTTGAAAGCTGGTTTACGATTTCATATCTATGGGGTTTCTGTGCTTATGATATCTTTTTGGTTTTTATTTTATGATAGATTAGTACACTACCAAACTAAAAAAATATATCTTTATGGAGTGATTATTCTTTTATTTGCTTGTATAAGTTTTGAAAACTACAAAAGTGTAAAATACTGGAACACACAAGTAGCTATTCCTGTTTTTACTCCTACACAAGTTCAAGTACTCAATCAGCTAAAAAAAATAGGCTCACCAAAAGATCATATTGTGACTTGGTGGGACTATGGCTGGCCTTTGTGGTACTATACGCAAATGAAAACACTCATAGACAATGGAAGACATCATCAGGATAACTATATAGTGTCTAAAATATTTTTAACCAATTCTCAAAAAGAATCAAACCACCTCATACATCTTTTTTATGAAGCGAGTAACAACTTAAGAGGGTCTGCATTTCAAACCGTACAACGAAAACATAAAGATATGCAAAAAGTATTTGAAACACTTAAAACAAAAGATATGACAAAAAAGAAAACTTCACAAAAGTACCTTTTCATCCCATTTCAGATGATAAAAACTCTTTATACTATCTATAACTTTTCAAACCTAGATATCAAAACAGGTAAAGCATACTCCAAAAATATTTTTTGGGAAAAAGATATTTTAAAAGAGGATAACAATGCTATATATCTAAGTGGTGGCCACAGCATAGATAAAAGAAAAGGAACTTACAAAACATCTACCAATGAGTTTTTCATCAAAAACATCTACCAAATCAAACAAAAAGGTGTGATAAATAAAATCACAAAAAACAAAGGTCACAAAAATGGTTTAGAGTTGATTATGTATGATGGGGTGATGGGGAAGAAACTTTATACTATGGATAAAAAGTTTTTTAATTCTGTGTTTATACAGATGTTCTTTTTTGATAACTATGACAAAAAATATTTCGAAAAAATGATCACAACTGATCAGATAAAACTATTTAGAGTGAAGTAAAAAGGAGTGTGAGTTGCTATCTAGCTCCCACTTTTGAAAGTACCACTTTAATAGTTTTTACTAGTATCACAACATCTGCCCAAAGTGACCAGTTTTTTATGTACCATATCTCTAAATTGTTTCGCTCTTCAAATGTCAGCTCGTTTCTTCCACTTACTTGCCAAAGCCCTGTGATACCTGGCTTGACTTTGAGTATAAAAGATTGTTTTTTTCCTAGTTTTTCTGACTCTGTTGTCATATAGGGTCTAGGTCCTACAAGACTCATATCACCTTTGATGATATTGAGTATTTGAGGAAGTTCGTCTAGTGAAGTTGCTCTTAGTATCTTTCCTATTTTTGTGACTCTTGGGTCATTTTTGTACTTATGATACACTTCATAATACTCCACCTCATCTGGATTTTGTAAGAGATATTTTTGAAGTAACTCATCACCATTTTCATACATGGTTCTGTATTTATAGCACTCAAAATCTATATTGTTTTTTCCTAGTCTGTGTTGTTTGAAAAAGACTTTTCCTTTTGAGTCTAGTTTGATCATAGTAGCTATAATAGTATGAATCAGAAAAAAAATAGGAGATATCAGAAAAACAACAATCTTGTCAAAAATATTTTTGATGAGAGTATTGCTTTTGATGAGGAGTTTGTTTTCGATTTGTATTGTGTTGTAGCGTATGTTTGAATACTCCAAAATATTTGAATGTGCAAAATTAATATCACTCATATATGGCACCACAAAAAGCTCTTTTGTAGAGTGCAAATAGTGTGTGATGGTTTCGTTTAGTTTGTTTACTTCCATATTTTGTGGAGTGATGATAACACAACTATAGTTTTGTGTAACAGATTTTTGACCTAAATACCAGTTTTGTTCAAACTCTTTTTTAAAAATATTTACCTGCTCTTCTTCCCCAATAATCAAAATTTTTTTTCTAAAATAATCAAAACTATAAAGAATCTTTTTGTTGAGTCTTTTAAGGATTGGAAGAAGTATCATACCTAAGAAAAAATATATCACAATAAAAGTTCTAGAATACTCAAAGTTCGTTTTCGTAAGTGCCAAGATAGATAACACAACAACAAAACCTATGAAAAATGCCTTTAGGATCTTGAGTGTTTCTTGCCAAAAATCATAGTGAAAATCATATATCTTTTCATAGTACAACAGTGCAAAAAGTGTAAAAAAAACAAAACTAAACTCTTCTAACATAATAGTATCAAATTTTGGTAGTCCAAAACTACTCAAAGAAGTCCTTAGAAAAAGTGCGATGTAAAAAATTGTCATAAGAGAAAATAAGTCTACAGAGATGATGATGATTTTTGATATATATTTATTCATAAAAGCAATGATACTATATTTTGGCTAAGTATTAAAAATAACTAGAAAAGCTTACTATTTACATACTCATATATTTCATCTTTGACATCAAAAAGAGTATTTATCCAAATATTATTTTTCAATCGAGGAACTTTGGCAGAGCCCGAAAGTATATGAGATTTAATGTGAAACAATCACATCATTCACAATATATACTATAGTTCCAACAAAAGCTAACACTACTCCTATAATAATATATTCCATTATAAATCCTCCAATGATTTTATATCTTTTATAATTTTTTTATTTAAAAGAATTACTATGATAAATATTAATAATATTAAACATATATCAGCATAAACTAAAATAACTTCTGCTGTGTTATAATTAGTAACTAACCAACCTATTAAACCTATACTTGTAGCCAATAAAAAAACTAACAATACCTTTAAATAATTTATAAATTCTTTAACTCTATCTAATTTCGCCATAGATAAATTATACAAGAATAATTGTTAAAAAGATATTTTGGCTAAGCATTAAAAAGCTTACTATTTACATACTCATATATTTCATCTTTGAAACGATTTGTACAATATGATTGTGCATCATTTGAGATAGCTTCATGATCAAAAACTAAAGTTTCAAACCTTTCTACCGCACTACAAATATCTGCTTGTGTTTGTTCTTGAAAATGGACACCATTTACTCCATCTACAACTGTTTCTGCTGTCCCACCAATATTTAGAGCAATGACAGGTGTACCACAACTCATAGCTTCTATAGGAACTATACCAAAGTCTTCTATGGCTGCATAAACAAATGCTTGTGCATTTTGCATATATGATATAAATGTTTCATCGTTTTGGTAACCCATCACTTTGATATTTGGTTTTGCAATTTTTACTATCTCTTCATACTCTTCACCCATACCTATGACTACTAAAGTTTTATCAGGCATCTCATTGAAAGCTTCCACTATAAGTTTAGTTTTTTTATAAGGAACCAATCTTGATGCTGTCAGATAAAAATCTTGCTTGTTCTTTCCTAAAGAAAAAGCACTGGTATCTACAGGTGGATATATCACTTTTGAATCTCTATGATAAGTTTTTTGAATACGATTTGATACAAAATAAGAATTTGCAATAAAATAATCAACTCTACCAATAGTGTTTAAGTCCCATTTTCGTATATAGTCTAAACTTTTCTCCACCAAAAACTTTTTAGGTTGTGTTAGATTTGAGGTATACTCTTCATACAGATCCCAAGCATACCGTATGGGAGTATGACAATATGATATATGAAGTTGATTTGTGTGTTTTTTGATACCCTTAGCTACAGCCCATGAAGATGATATGATCAAGTCATAAGCTTCTAAATCCAAACTCTCTATCGCTTTAGGAAAAAAAGGTAAATAGTTTCTAAAATGTGTTTTAGCAAATGGTAAGTTTTGGATAAAAGAGTTCTTTGTATCTTTCCCTTTTATCACGACTTTTCTTTCATCATCACTCAAAAAATCTACAAGAGAAAATATATCCGCATCAGAATAAACATCAACCAAAGCTCTCAAAACCTTTTCCGCTCCTGCATTTGTAACTAACCAGTCGTGTACTATTGCTACTGTATACTTCATACTTTGTTCACTTCTTTCTTGCATCAAAGAGCCAATAGCTCCAATAACTTTGACTGATACTCTAAAGCAGTTATTTTATCGATAGCCTCAAATCTTGTCACTAGTTTTGGGATAGTGTTACTAGCGCGGACAAGTCCCCAACCATTTTCAAAAACTACTCGTACACCATCAACTGTGATGATATCTTTTATCTTTGGAAAATTTTCTGGTGGATTTTGTAGCTTGATTTTTAACTCATCTATGATTTGGAACTTTTTTTCCTCTGTTGTATCTATAGTTATCTCATCTGTTGAAAAGAGTTGTGGAAGTTTTTCAAATTCTAAGTCATAGTCAAATCCATCATGAAGTAACTCTAAAGCTCGTAGTGTTGAATATATAGCATCATCATATCCAAAGTACCTATCATTGAAAAAAATATGTCCTGAAACTTCTGCTGCAAAGCTTGCGTTTGTTTCTTTTATCTTAACTTTTAGGTTACTATGTCCTGTTTTGTACATGATAGCTTTGCCGTACTCATTTATCTTATCGTACATAATTTGGCTACATTTCACTTCTCCTATTACTGTAGGATTTGGTATAAATCTTGAGAAAAAGAGTGCTAAAACATCGCCTTTGAAATTATACTTTTGTGTTAATACAGCTATACGGTCAGCATCACCATCATAAGCAAACCCTAGGTCATAGTTTCCTGTGTTTAGTTCTTTTTGAATATCTTGTAAGTTGTGTGCATCACTAGGATCGGGATGATGATTTGGAAATGTTCCATCTGGTGTTTCATAGATGATATGATGATTGATATGAAGTCTATCTAATATCTCTCTTAGAACCGTACCTGCAACTCCGTTTCCACAATCAAAAACAAACTTTTTATCTTTTAAATCTAAATGTTTAAACTTATTTACTAAATAGTCTATATATTCTTTTTTTGTATCTATTTTTATTGTTTGAGTATTGTCTACTATCTCTATATCACTTTCTATTATCTTATCACCTAAAGCATAGATATCATCACCAAAAAAGGGGGTTTGGTCTAGTGTGATTTTGAAGCCATTGTACTCTGGAGGATTGTGAGAACCTGTTATCATAATAGAAGCAGATACAGTTTTGCCATCATTTTGAATATAGTTTGAAAAATAGTTCACAGGAGTAGCCACAAGACCCATATCAAGAACCTCTATATTTGTTTTGTGTATACCTGAACTTAACCACTCTTTTAAGATAGGAGAGTGTGTTCTAGCGTCATATCCTACAGAAATATACTGTGCATTTGGTAGTTTTTTTAAAACTTCTAGTGCAAAAAAATATCCTATTTTTTTTACGGTTTGTTCGTTGAGTTCTTTTTTATAAATTCCACGGATATCATATTCTCTGAATATTGCTTTAGTCATATTTTGTTCCTTTATTTTAAATCTCTTTTATTAGATAATATACCTTTTCTCAAAACATAAACCACTATAAAACTCCCTAACACTTCTGTAGCAAGTGTCGTATATGCTGCTGCTATGTATCCATATTTTTGTATGAATATTATATTTAAAATAGAGTTTAATAGTAACATAACCATAGTAATAATAAAATAATATTTACTCATACTTTTTGCTATAAAAAAAGTAAATCCGTAGTTATTTATAAGCATAAAAGGTATAACAAATAGTAGAATGTTTAAAATAACTATTGTTTGGATATATTTTGCAAAAAGTATTGATATGATAAAGTTTGATAAAAATAAAAACAAAATCATCACTGCTACACCTATAAATAATTGAAATAATAAATCTTTTTTTATATTTATAGTTTGGTTTTTAACTAATTTAGGAAGCAACAAAATACTTATCATTGCAGGTACAACAAGAGATAGTTCTAATAATCGTGAAGCAATTGTATATAATGATATAGCAGAACTGATATTAAGCCAGTCTAACATAAGTATATCAATTCTTAAATAAGCAATTGTAAATAAACTACCTAAAAAAATAAACAATGAATTTTTACTTATCATAATATACTTTTTTAATTTAAAGTCTTTAATAAATAATAAAATAATTTTTATTCTTAAATATGAAGCATCATAAATGGCATAGATTAAATAACTGAAAGATAGTATCAAAAAAAGAAGCTGCGAATCTAATTTTAATATACTTAAGAGTGAAATAAGCATAAAGACAATACCTATTATAAACTTTACAATTGTCTCTTTTTTACTATTGTTTTTTGCTCTATAAAAAGAGAAATTCATAGCAAAAATTGCATCTGCTAAAAAAAGAATAAATATATATAAGAATAAAATATTATTACTGTAAGCATAATACAATAAAATAAATAATGATATAAAAATAAATATAAGAACTCTAAAAATAGAAAGTTTAGAATATTTAATATAGTCAGAAAAAGAATTTTTAGATGATAATTCTTTCAAGATATAAGATTGATATCCTAAATCACTAAATACAAATACAATAGAAAATAATGCTGTAAAAAAACCATATTCATATATAACAGATTCACTATAAAAATTTGCAATGCTAAGAAAAAATAAAAACTTAGTTGCTCGCAAAAATAGTTCAGAACTACTTAGTGATATAAATCTTTTAATCATATTATTTTAAGCTATTTGCTAAGGTATTAACTTTTAAAGCACCTGTTTTCCATGTTTCTTTAAAATCGTTTGCATAATCATTTATAAAATTTATTTCCTTATTAGCAAGACTATTGAGAGCATTTTCTATACCCTCTTTTGTTGGGATATGATATATACAATTTTCTCCACCAGCTTCTTGCATAGCAGGTACATTTGAGCATATCACAGATGTTCCACATCTTCTAGCTTCAAGTATAGGTATACCAAAGCCTTCATAAAGTGATGGCATAAAGAATGTATCCGCTCCACTATATAATGATGGTAAATCATCATAATCAATATATCCCGTTTCTAAAATATAATTTAACTTAATACCTTTTTTTATAAGCTCGTTGATACTAGAGTCTTTCCATCCACTTTTTCCAACTAAAACTAATGGACTTAAATCTATATTCTTACTTAAGATATCAATATATATACTAATAAAAAGTTCCAAATTTTTTCTAGGTTCAAAAGTAGCTACAATTAAATTATACTTATCTGGAAGATGATATTTATTTATTACATTCTTTATCTCATTTTGTTCTTTTTGTTTAAAGATATTACTGATTGATGGTCTTATAACATCATCAACTTCTCGATTATAATAAATTTTTAGTTCATTTGCAGTAGATTGTGAATTAGAAAATATTATATCACTCTTGTTTATAGCAATTGCCTGAAAAAACTTCCTATTATAGTAACTCATAGGATGCATAGTCTCAGGAAAAAGCTTATAAACAAAATCATGTATAGTTATCATTAGTTTAGTAGTTTTAAAAAAAGGAACAATACCATTTCCACTCCAAAAGATATCAACATCATCCTTTTTTAAGTATATGGGTAAAAGAAAATGCATCCATATAAGTTTTTTAACCCTATTAAATCTATTACCTTTACTAAAGAAACTATCTTTTTTAACTATTATATTTTTATTGTCAAATGTAACACTTAAAGCAAAAGGGGTATAAATATAAAAAGTTTTCTCTGGTGATAGTTTTGCCCATTCAATTAATAGCTCATAACAATACCTGCCAATACCAGTTAATTTATCAACAAAAACAGTACCATCTACTCCTACAATCATCCTAATACCTTATCTATAGTTTGTGTTACAGCTAAAACACTTATGTCATTTATATTCAATTTTGATCTTGTATATCCATACCTTTTTTTTAAATTCTCACTAGTATAATTAGAATTTAGTATTTCTGGATGAAATACAGCACTATACTTTTTAGTCATCTCCTTTGGATATGGAATAAATCTTCCATAGTCATTTCCATTTGACACCACTATACAAAAAGTATCAACAGACACAGCAATGTGTTGTGCAACCGTATCATTTGTTATTAATAGTTCAGCATTTGCAACTAATTTTGTAAATTCCATTATATTTGTTTTATCAATTAAATTTATACCATAATTATCAAACTTATAGAATTCGATATCTTTTTTTAAATCACTTTTTAAACCACAAAATAAACATTTTAAATGATACTTATCATTTATATACTTTGCTACATCAATATAATTTAATGTTTCCCATCTTCTAAATTCTTCACTTCCACCAATAAATAAGATTGCATATTTAGACTCTGATATTTTATCATTAGAGGGAAGAAGTGATAATTTAGGTTTATCAATTTCGATTTTGCAGTTTAAAAACTTTTCTACAAAAGATTTATTTCGATAAAATTCAAATATCACCGCTTCATCAATATCAATAATTTTATCATAAATATATTTTTGTGATATATTTTGTAAAAATCTCAACATATAACAATCTAAAGTTTTACTTGTATTTTTACTATTTGCATTAACAGATTTCATAATAATATCACCCACAAAAAATTCTCTTGTTAATACCGGATATAGTGCTATTTCATAACTATATTTATTTATATTTAAAAGAGTTTTAATTTTATAGGCTATATTCCTTTTAAATTTATGTTTATCAAACCAAATAAACTCATCTATAAATGTTGAATCAAGTTCTTCAGCAATATCTTTACAAACTATATTTCCACAGTAGATAATTTTTTTTTCTTTATAATACTCTTTTATATATGGAAAAAAATTTCTAAACAATATATAGTCACCTAAATTATCAGGCTTAACTATTAATATATAATTTTGATTATCAAAAGAATTAGTTAATTTTTTTATAAAAATAGACAAAGGATAGTTAATTAATAATAAGACTATATTTTTAATTAATCTTATAAGATATTTCAACTGTTTCAAATTAATTAAATCTCATCTTCCTCTCTTCTAAATCCAGCTATAAATTCCATAAAAAATACTATAAAAATAGAGAATATAAATCCTGTTACAAATGCGACAACTACAATAAGCTTTTTCTTAGGCTTGATAGAATAATCATTTGTCATTATGTTTCCTACGATTGCAGTATTTTTATAATTGTGTGGTAATAATGACTGCTCTAATATATTTTTTTGCTCGAAAAGTTTTTTGAGATCAACTTCTATTATTTTTGCTTTTGCTCTTAAAAGTCGAGGAAGTGTTTTGGAAACTAACACCTCTTTTTTATCTAATAGATCAATCACATTTATCTTCAAAGATGACAATTCAGATTCTAAACTTCTCTTTTCCATAACATTCAAAGCTGTCAATGTAGGATCTTTTTTTTGTGTTTTTAATATATTAATTTGTGTGATTTTTATTTGCTCTTCTATATTTTTAAGTTTTTGTTTTTGAGTTAGAATCTTTTCTACTATCGAAGGTATTTTTACTTTTTGAACATAATGAATATCTTCTGCAATAGTGATTAGATTATTTGATTTTAAAAGTTCTATATTTCTATCTATATTCTTTATCTCAATATCTTTTTGATTTAAAATTTCGTTAATTATTTTTGAATGTTCACTCTTCATGTAGGTAATAATTTGTTGCAGTTCTTCTTTTGCTTGTTCATTTGAAAGACCTAAAGAATGTATCTCTATAAAGTTCTTTTGCTTTTTGAGTACTGCAATTTTATCAATCCACGAAGTTCTCTCTTTTTGGTTTTTCCGAATATCAATATAAAGCACATTAAGTGTTTGCGATAGTTTGTTTACATCTGCAAGCAATTCAACTTTATTATTATGTTTATAACTCCCTATCTCAACAACTGCTTTTGCTTCGTAAATAGGTGTTTTCATCAAAGAATAAATAATTGCTAATATAGTGACTAACCCTGTAAATATAATGATAAAAAATTTCTTTTTCCAAAGAGTTAGAAATAGTTCTCTTAAATCTATCTCATCTTCTTGTATATTATTTATCTGTTGATTTGTATTTTGCAAATGTTGTTCCTTAAATTTAATTATGTAAGTATAGTAAAATTTTAATTTTAAGCAGTTGAGTTAATTCAAATTTAACTTTACTGAAACTTTGAAATTATAAAGTCCTGTACATACGATATATTTAAAATGTGAATAGGCAATAACAAAATCATTATATATATAAGATAATAAAAATTCTTTTGAAGTTTATGTCTTATTCTTTTATTTGAATGTTTAAAAGCAATAGAAACACCCATAAATAAAACAACCCAAAAAATCACACTTACACTTTGAACATAAAATATCTCTTGAACATTTGCATATATTACAGTTGCTAATAAACTCCCTAAAATAACTAAAGACAAAACTGACTCTTCAATACTCCTTGATTTTAAAGAAAGAAACTCCTTTTTAATGAGTTCATATAAAATAATAAAAATAAATCCTAATAAGAAAAAAAGACCAAAAATTCCTTTTCCGGTAAGTGTTTGTAAGTAAAGATTATGGGTTGTACCCCATTGGCTTTTTTGTAAAGTGTTTGTATCATCATTTTGAAATTTTGCACCCTCTTCTATATAGTATATTTTATACTGCCAACCAAAGCTATCTCCACCACCACCAAAAATAGGATTTTCTTGTGCTATTTTCAAAGCGGGTGGCCAATGATTTAATCTATCATTCCCTTTTCCAATTTTTTCTGCTCGTGCTGTTACACTTTTAAAAGTATCTGATGCATTTATACCGTTATTTTTTCGATAGTCTTTTATACCATATACAATATATACAGAAAGGGTTACAGTTAAAGGGATAGTTACTACAATTTTTATCCAGTTTTGTCGTAAAAATTTATTTAGTGTAATATTTGTATCTTTTAATTGTGCTAATACATAATAAATACTTACCCATATAAGAAGTAATGTTGGTGGATATGTTATCCATGCACCTCTTTGCATTGAAAGAATAAGAGTAACTTCACCTAAAACAACTAAAAATATAAGTATCACTATTGCTAATTTTGTATTTTTGATAAAAAGCAAAACTATAGGAATCATAGGTAAAAGAACGGCAAGATACTGAGAATACCATGATGAATTTACAAAAAAAGAATGAAATCTACCACCCCCTGCTCCATCACTTACTCTATACCATGATAAATCATAAAAACCAAAAAAATCAAGATGTCCTACGATAATTGAAAAAATAAGACCACTTAGTATTGACAATATAATATTTTTGTACCATTGATATTTATCTCTATGAGAAACTCCATATATGTACAAACCTATTAAAAATGCTTGAAAAAGAAGCAAAACGGATTGTACAGAAGAAAATAAAGTGGTTTCTCCAACACTCAAAATATTTTTTAATATATAGAGAGAATCTTCTGTAAGAGTTTTTTTAATCATCCCTAACAAAGGAAGTCCAATAAGGGATAAAAAGGAAACTATCATAAAAAGATATATAAACATCAAGAGTATGTTATTTACTCTTATTTTACATAAAAATTGTTTTAATTGATAAGAACTATTTATAAGATTAAAATATATTCCAAAAAGTAGATAAGATGAATAAATTATTAAATAATGCACCTGAACACCACTTGGTCGTTCACCAAATAATGGTAGCGAAAAAAGAAGAATATATAGAGACCATCGTGGTTGATAATATCCTAAAAATAAGAAAACAAAACCTACAAGATGATAACTGTTATTAATGGTAAATATTCCTCCAAGAAGAAGCCACAAAAGTATTAGTGAACTAAAAAGACCTAAAGATTTAAATTGAAAACTATTTGATAATTTTTTCTTTACTAACATCTAATTCTAATATCGATTGAAATCATCATCAAGTCTAACAATATCATCTTCACCAGTATACTCACCAACTTGTGCTTCTATGAGTACTACTGGTATTTTTCCTTGATTTTCTAGTCTATGTATCTCACCCATTTTTATATATGTAGATTCATTTGGACGGATAAGTTTAGTAACATCCCCTACAGTTACTGTAGCAGTTCCACTTACAACTATCCAGTGTTCACTTCTGTGAAAGTGTTTTTGTAGGCTCAATCTAGATCCCGGTTTGACTACTATAGTTTTGATTTTATAGCCTTCCGTATCTTCAAGTACCCTATATGTACCCCATGGTCTATGTACTAGTGAGTGTTCAGTTGGAAGAGAAGAGTTTTTTTCTTTTAATTCTTCTACTATTTTTTTGACTTTTTGGCTTGAACCTTTTTTAGAAATAAGTAAAGCGTCATTTGTATCTACTACTATTAAATCTTTTACATCAATAAGAGAAACATTTTTTTCTGCAATAATTAAATTATTGTTTTCATCATTTGGTAATTCAAAAGAGAGAGAATCAAAACTTCCTACATCGCTCCAGCTTATATCACTAGGTATAACTTTGACTTTTTTTGACTTTTCCATCACTGCATAATCAATGCTATCTTCAGGTATATTTTCCATATCTTCATGTTTTATACGAACCATTTCACTTTTATTTGCTTTTTGAAATGCTGTATTTGATGCCTCAAATATATTTGGAGAATATTTTTTAAGTTCATCTAAGAATACACCTGCTTTAAACATAAATATCCCACTATTCCAATAATAATTTCCTGCTTCAACATACTTAATTGCTGTTTCTTTATCTGGTTTTTCATGAAAGGTTTGTACGGTTTCATTTTCTGCTTCTATATAGCCAAACCCTGTTTCAGGAGAGGTTGGAGTTATACCAAATGTTACAAGGTTGTTTTTACTTGCTAAGTCTTTAGCTTCTAAAAGTACTTTTTGATACTCTAGTTCGTTTTTGATGAGATGGTCACTTGGTGTTACAAGTACTATCTCATCTGGAGCTAATGATAAACAAGCTAAAGCAATAGCAGGTGCAGTATTTCTGCCAACTGGTTCTAGCATAAATTTTGAATTATCAATGTTTGATGTTGCGTTTTCTTCCAGTTGATCGACTGCTAAAAAGTACTGCTCAGCATTTGAAACTATAAAGTTTTTATCACACACTTTAGAGTTTCTCTCAACTGTGAGTTGAAATAGTGATTTGTCATCAAAAAGCTTTGCAAATTGTTTGGGCATCAAGGTACGACTTATAGGCCAAAGTCTTGTACCACTACCTCCACACAATATAATATTTGTCATAGCGCCTCTTTTATATTTTCAATTTATAAATTTTAGACATAGGGCTCAAAGCAACAGGAGTGTATAAACTTTTATCATAGTTTTCTAGTACAAAAAGTTGTATATATGTAGAGTTATACATCTTTTTATCTAGTACTAAAAACTGATTGTAGTCTTTCATATAGATGACACTTATGGGACTATTTTTATCCAGTGTTTGTATTTGTTTTGTTAGTTTTCCTTTGGTATTGTACTTTGTGATTGCAAAAGTATTCATAGTCAAAGTTTGTTTGCCTATTTTTATCTGCCCTTTGTTTGGTATGAGAGTTATGTTGTTTCCTAACTCTATCATACCATTTTTGCTTTTTATGGAGCTTGATTTATAGAAAAAAGGTCTCGGTTTTTTCTTTCCTGTCATCAAGTCTATATTTGAAAAAAGTGTTACAGTAGGAACTATCCCCATCATACGACTTGGCAAGTATAAGTAAACATCTCTTGTTGGTTCTGGAAGTTTTATATCTGTTTCTAAACTCGATATAAAATCATTTGTGTCTGTATATCCATAGTCAATGGACATCTGCTCGATATTTGAACTTGCCCATTTGGAACTATTGTCCAAGTGAAATCTTTTTTCAGTATACTCAACATCAAGTCTAGCCATTTTTGCAGCAACATCTTGTGGTGAATTCAAGACAAAACTTACAGGAAAATTTACACTTCCACTATGTTTTCCACCATCTACTAAAGTTTTTACATCGGCATAGTATCGTAAAGGATATCCATAGTCCCACCAAGAAACAACATAGTCTTCTCGATTTGCAATAGTCTTGAACTTGTCTAGTATCACAACTTCTTGTTTTGTAAATACTGTAGGTACTTTATATCCAATGATATGTACAATATTTGGATAAAGTGCAGCTACTGTAAAAACACTCATCAAAATATATTTTGATATCACTTTTGCTCTGTTGTTGATAAGTTGAGAACCTAACCATCTTGATACTTCAACGATAAAAAAACCAAGTCCCAATGCCAACACAGGTACAGCATATATAGTAAAACGCAGTCCACCACTCAATGCTAAAAACCCAAGACCAACCATAGGCAATGCTAGGAGCATAACTCTATATTTAAAAGCAAACCAAACATACCCAATACACGATATAACAAAAGTTACTGTATGTCCAGATATTCTGTTTGCAAATGTTTCAAAAGGTATCTGACCTGCTTCTCGTACTGTTTGCATCACTGTAAAAAAGTGAAGACCTAGTCCATTGGCTGAAGAAGCTACACTTTGTGTGAAAACATACCCTTTTAGTTGACGCCAAATAGGATCAAATCCACCTGTAATCAGAAACAATACCACAGCAAAAATAAAAATATAATAGATATATTTGTAGACCAACTCTTTTTGTTTTTTTAATACAATATAAAATAAAACTACAAGTAAAAAGCGGATCCAACCATCAATATTGATCATCGCAAAAATCATAAAAGTGATCAACAATAAGTTTGTTCGAAACTCCTCTTTTTTGATATATTGATATACAACATAAGCAAATATAAGCCCAATAAATGCAAACTCTAAACTATAACTTTGAGGATACCACCATCTATATGCTATACTATCAAGTGCTGCTATTAAGAGATATTTGTCTTCGCCTGTTCTCAATGCCCATATCAACGACCAAAGCAAAACTGTAGGAAATACGATATTTAAAAAATCTGTATCATAATACCCTACCATAGTACGATTATAATAACTCCATGCAATACTACCAATAAGTGCAGCTATAAAACCAACATCAAGCTTATCAAACTCTCTTGATATTAAAATAATAGGAACAACAATAAGTGATGCAAAAAATGCAGGGAGATAAAAAAGTACAGTTTCAAACGAAAAAGGAACTATCTTTACTATCCATGCTGTAAATACAGATGTAGCACGAGAAATAGGTGAAAGATCATTTGTAGATTCTGTTTTTCCTGCTAGTATATCTCTAGCACCCTCTGCATAGTAGTATCCATCATTGGTGTTTATCATAAACTCATTGTTAAACTTAAACTCATCAACTGTTGAAAATTGTGATACCCAAATAAGGCGTACAGAAAAGCTAAATGCAAAAGCCAATAGAATAAGTAAAATAGTTTTTGAATTTTTTGATAAAATCACTTTTTCTAGTCCCTAATATTACTTAAATCTTCTAGTGTGCTTATGTTTGCAGCTAGTTTATTGTTTACTTCTAAAAATTCTAATTCTGGTACAGAATCAGCAACTACACCTGCCCCAGACTGAAATACGACTAGCTCATCTTTGATGAGAGTAGTTCGAATAGTGATAGCACTATCCATATTTCCATCAAACCCAAAGTAAGCAACACTTCCACTATAGAAACTTCTTTTTAGTTTTTCAAAATCTGCTATAAGTTCCATAGCTCGTATTTTTGGAGCACCTGTCATCGTTCCTGCTGTAAATGTTGCAGCAAAAAGATCAAACATATCGTACTTGTCATCCAAATTTGCTTCTACATCTGATACCATGTGCATAACATGAGAATACTTTTCTACTCTCATCTTATCTGTTACTTCTACTGTGCCTGTTTTTGCAACTCGACCTACATCGTTACGACCCAAATCGATTAACATAACATGTTCTGCTACCTCTTTTGGATCGTTTAGCATCTCGTGTTCCATCTCAAGGTCTTTTGTTACTGTTTTACCTCTTTTTCTTGTACCTGCAATTGGGCGTAGCAATATACGGTTGTCGTTTAGTCTTACCATAACTTCTGGGCTACTTCCTGCTATACAAAAGTCTTCATACTCTAACAAAAAGAGATACGGACTTGGGTTTTTACTTCGTAAAAGTCTATAAAAACTTAAGTTGTCGATTTTTGCTTTTGTTGTGTATCTATTTGTCATCAAAATTTGAAATACATCACCACTTCGTATCATCTCTTTAGATTTTGCAATCATCTCAAAAAACTTTTCTTTTGTATGAGCAAAACTACCCTCTTCTAAAATAGTAGCTTTTTGTAAAGGTGTGTGCATAAATGGTTCATGTAAAAACTTTTCAATATCTTCCAAATCTGAAGCACACTCTTCAAGTGAAGTTACCATAGTAAGTTGAGATGTTTTATGAGAATAGACTAAAACAATTTTTGGTCGAATCAAATCACAATCAGGAATATCAAGCTCATCAGGTAAATTCTGCATAGATTTCTCTAAAGATGGCTCAAATGTAGCTACCATATCATAACCCATATTTCCAATAAATCCATCAATCAACCCAATACCTAACTGCGCTCCTTTTTGTTTATAAAAATTTTTATCTAACTTAGAATAATATTCTTTTAAAAAAACAAAAGGATTTTTACTAATCTCTTCTATTTTTCCCTCTTCATTTTTATAGTAACTTTGTGAATTTTTATGCCAAACTCTTTCTCTTGCTCCTATAAAAATATAAGAAAAATTTCCATCAGTACTATTACTAACAGAAGATTCGAAAAGAAAAGTAATCTCTTTATCAAAAATTCTTTTTACTTTTTGATAAATTGATACTGGTGTAAACTGGTCTAGAAAAATTGTTTTGTCATAAAAAGTCATCGTATTTAAGTATCCTAAAATTTTAATATATATGAATTTGGGTTTTTGAAATCTACTTTAACTTGATTGAGTTTTTGTGTTGCACTTGCTCTAGTTGTAAAAGGTCCTATAAGTACTTTGTTGTACACTTTTCCTTTGATTGTTACAGGATGAACCTTATAGTTATACCCTTTTGTTACAATTTTTTTGATCAAGTTTCTATTAGGTTCTTTTGTAAAAGCTCCTATTTGTATAAAGTATCCAGCAATAGTTGTACTCTTTTTCGTAAACTTTGTCTCTTTTGGAGTAGTAATCACAATCTGTTTTTTTGGTGCAGTTACTATCTGTTTTGGTTCTTGTACAACTTTTTTAGCAACAACTTTTTCAATCACTTTTTGTGTCTCTTTATCTAAACCAAATAGATCTCTTTTGGGTTCTATTTTTGGTTTTGGAGTGTCTATTACTAATGGAACATTATTTGATGCTTGTTGTGCAGGAATTTCAAGATCATTTAAATTTTCTTTCTCTTTTTGTGTATTTTTCACAGTTTCATTGAGTTTGTTTTTTCTTTCGATTACTTTTTGATACTCTTCATTTGAATCAATTTTATTCAAAATATCATCAGCTCGAACTGCTTGTCTTGTAGTTTGTGTTGTTTCTAATTTATTTTCTGTTTCATTATTTGAAATAAGTCGAATCACCAGTACTGTAATGATAAATAACAATACAAGTCCAAAACCTAACATAATGTATTTTTTCTTATTGTTTTGGGCTGTATTTGTATCTAGGATAATATCTTCTACTTCATGATGCTCTGCAGCATCACTTGAAGTATTTTTATTTCCAAGGGAAAGATCAACAAAAGCAGAATCATTTTGGTTTGCTTCCATATTCATATAGTCTTCTTCACTTTTTACAGATGCACGCTTTAACTCTTCTAGTCTCTTTTGTTCTTGAGTTAAGCGTTCTTTATCTTGTTCAATACCGACATTTCTAAGAAACTCTTTTCCATCTACTTGCATGATCTCTCCTTATATTAAATTGTATAACTAATAAGTTGACTTTGAATAAATAACAAACTCTTGTGCTAATGTTTCTAGCTCTTTATTTACTGCTTTTTGTAATTCAGTATTGTTAATATCATCTAAAACATCTGCTATTTTATTTGCAATTATTTCAAACTCTTTCTCTTTCATACCTCTTGCTGTTAGTGCAGGTGAACCAACTCTAATACCCGAAGTAACAAAAGGACTTCTTGTTTCACCTGGAACTGTGTTTTTATTTACAGTGATACCAGCATTTCCTAAAGCTGCATCTGCATCTTTTCCTGAAAAATCTTTATTTAAAAATGATACTAGTACTAGGTGGTTATCTGTACCATCAGATACTAAGTCATACCCTCTTTTTACAAGAACTTCTCCAAGTACTTTAGCATTTGCTTTTACTTGTTTTGCATATACTTTCCATTCTGGTGCTAAAATCTCTTTAAATGCAACAGCTTTTGCAGCAATAACATGAACAAGTGGTCCACCTTGAAGACCTGGGAAAATTGCAGAGTTGATTTTTTTAGCAATATCTTCATCATTTGTCATGATCATACCACCTCTTGGTCCTCTTAGAGTCTTATGTGTAGTTGTTGTAACTACATCAGCATAAGGAAATGGTGACATATGTTCACCAGCAGCTACTAAACCGGCAATATGTGCAATATCAGCAAATAAAATTGCACCAACAGCATCAGCAATCTCTCTAAACTTTTTAAAATCAATCTCTCTCGCATAAGCAGAAGCACCACAAACTATGATTTTTGGTTGTACTGTTTTTGCAATATCCATAACTCTTTCATAGTTAATTCTACCATCTAACTCAACACCATAATAAAATGCAGAGTAGTTTTTACCAGAAAATGATGGTTTTGAACCATGAGTTAAGTGTCCACCATGAGATAGATCCATACCTAAAATCTTATCACCTGCTTTTAAAAGTGCCGCATAAACTGCACCATTTGCTTGAGAACCAGAATGTGGTTGTACATTTGCATAATTACACCCAAAAATTTCACACGCTCTATCAATTGCAAGTTGCTCAACTTGGTCAGCAAATTCACATCCACCATAGTATCTTTTATAAGGATAACCCTCTGCATATTTATTTGTAAAAACTGACCCCATAGCTTCCATAACTGCTGGAGAAGTAAAGTTTTCAGAAGCAATCATCTCAAGGTGATTTGTTTGTCTTTCTAACTCTTTTTCAACCATTCCAAAAACTTCTGCATCTGCACTTTGTAAGTTACTATTTTTTATAAATTCGTTATTTTCTGTCATTTTGTGTCCTTTATTTTAATTATGTTAATTGTTTATGCTTCTTCATCACTATGAAGATCGATCTCTTGATGTATTGGTTTCATCGCTGGAAATAATAACACATCTCTAATACTATGTTGATTTGTTAACATCATAACAAGTCTATCTATTCCGATACCTTGTCCTGCTGTTGGTGCCATACCATACGATAATGCATTTACAAAATCTGCATCCATCTCATGTGCTTCATCATCACCTGAATCTTTGGCATCCATTTGCCCCTCAAATCTTTTTAATTGGTCAAGTGGGTCATTTAGTTCTGAGAATGCGTTTGCTATCTCTTTACCACCAATAAATAACTCAAATCGATCAGTTAAATGTGGTTGTTCATCATTTCTTCTTGCTAATGGAGAAATTTCAACTGGATACTCTGTAATAAATGTTGGGTTGATTAGTTTTTCTTCAACAAACGCATCAAATAGTTCACCTTGTAGTTGACCAATATTCATAGAAGCATTTGCCTCAATATTATTTTCTTTACAAAATACCAATATTTTTTCTTTGTCTGTTGTAATATCAGCAGGTACACCGCCAATATCAGTTAAAGACTGAATTAATGGAATCTCAGTAAAATTTTGAAAATCAATCTCTAAATCTCCATAAGGTAGAATTGTAGGTAAATTTAAATGTTCAAATAAATACTCAAAATACTCTTTTGTGATAACAATTAAATCTTTATATGTTTTATATGCCCAATAAAATTCAATAGAAGTAAACTCAGGATTATGAGTAGCATCCATCCCCTCATTTCTAAAACATCTGTTGATCTCAAATACAGCTTCAAAACCACCAACAATAAGTCTTTTTAGATATAACTCTGGAGCTATTCTTAAAAATCTATCTACACCTAAAGCGTTATGATGTGTTGTAAATGGTTTTGCATTTGCCCCACCTGCTATTGGGTGCATCATTGGAGTTTCTACTTCTAAAAACCCTTTATCTTCAAAAAATCTTCTTGTTAAAGATACAACTTTAGATCTGATGTGAAAAGTTTTTTTCACTTCGCTATTCATAATCAAGTCTAAATATCTTTGTCTATATCGTAGCTCTTTATCAGCTAAACCATGATATTTTTCTGGAAGAGGAGAGATTGCTTTTGTTAATATTGTAAGAGCAGATACATGTAAAGAAAGTTCACCCTTTCCTGTAACAAATGGATATCCTGAAACTTCAATGATATCACCAACTTCAACCATCTTTTTAAATACAGTATTATAAAAACCTTCAGGTAGGTGATCTCTACTTACATAAACTTGTAATAATCCGCTTTCATCTTCAATTTTTAAGAAACTAGCTTTTCCCATAAGTCTGAAAAATTTAATTCTACCTGCTACTGTATAGTTTCTATTTTCATCTCTTTTATCTTCTTTAGTTTCAATATCACTATTTACATTGATAAATTTCTCTATTGTTGTATTTCTTTTTGATTCATTTGAGTATGGATTGAATCCTGCTTCTCGTAAATCATCTGCTTTTTGTATTCTTTGTTGTATGTATTTATTTTCAAACAATTGTATCTATCCTTTTATTTCTTAATTTTTATCTTGACATTGTGTACAAATACCAAATATTTGCATTGTATGATCAGTTATTTTAAAACCATTTTCTTCAGCTATTTTTTCTTGTTTTCGTTCAATCTCTTCATCTAAAAATTCAACAATTTTTCCACAAGAAGTACAAATAATATGATCATGATGTTTATTTGTGTTTCCTTCATATTTCTTACCATCTTTTCCAAATGATATCGATGTGATTAGGTTTACCTCTTCTAAAAAATTTAAAGTTCTATAAATAGTTGCAATACCTATTTTTTGTTCAGGATACTGTTCTTTTACTATTTCTAAAACTTCCTCTGCATTTAAGTGATCATCAATATTTAGAAGTATCTGAAGAATAATAGCTCTTTGTTCTGTATATTTCATACCTTTGTTTTTTAAAACAATTTTTAAATCATCTATAGCTTCATTGTTATTGTTCATTTTTTTCACCTTCTAGTTGTTCTTTTAATTCAACTGCTTTTTTTTCTAACTCTTTTTGAGAAATCTCAGTCACAGTTTCTTTTGTCGCTTCAACAACATCATCTAACTGCTTTGTTACCTCTTCTTGTAACTCATTTGTATCTAACTTGATAATATAAGCACCTGTTTCTTTTAAAAGAGGAAACACTGTACTTTTTTCTAATTTTGGTGCTAAATTATCATTTATAATTGTTACTTGCGAAGCTGCGTATGCAATAATTGAAAATAATAAAAATATCTTTCCTGCACCAAATACAAAACCTAAAATTCTATCAAAAATACCTAAACCACTCATTTTGAATACTTTGGATAATGTTACTCCAACAAGATAAGCGATAATCCAAAATACAACCAAAGCTGCAACAAATCCAGCCAAAAGAGTTGTATTTTCATTGTCCATTGGGATTATACCATTTACTATTGCTCCAGCATCTGCAGAAACTCTAGAAGCCACAAAAACCCCACCAACGATTCCAACTAAAGCAAAAAACTCTTTTGTAAAACCTCTAAAAAGACCTTTTAAACCAAGTATTGTTACTAGTGCTATTACCACTAAATCAAAAATATTAACATTTTCCAAAAAATTTACCTACTATTTATATCTATTTTATACACTATTATATCTTTTTTTAGATAAAATCATCTTTATGATAAATAGATATAAAACAAAAAAGATATTTGTAGGTAATGTTGCTATTGGTGGAGATGCACCAATTAGTGTACAATCGATGACCTACACAAAAACGAGTGATATTGAAGCAACAATAGAACAGATAAAACAGTTACACTTTGCAGGTGCCGATATTGTGCGTGTTGCTGTGCCTGATATGGAAGCTGCAAATGCATTAAAAACAATAAAAGAAAATACAACTTTACCTATAGTTGCAGATATTCATTTCAACTATAAATTAGCTCTCAAAGCTGCTGAAGTTGTTGATTGTATACGATTCAATCCTGGAAATATAAGCGATAAAAATAAGATAAAAGAGATAATACACGCTTGTAAACAAAGGAACTTACCTGTAAGAGTGGGAGTAAATTGTGGTTCTTTAGAGAAACAATTTGAAGATAAGTATGGTCAAACACCAAAAGGTATGGTTGAATCTGCTTTATACAATATCAAATATCTTGAAGATTTAGATTTTACAGATATCAAAGTATCTTTAAAAGCTAGTGATGTACAAAGAACAGTTGAAGCCTATAGAATGTTACGACCGTTAAATAACTATCCATTTCATTTGGGAGTAACTGAAGCTGGAACACAATTTCATAGTACAATTAAATCTTCTATTGCTTTAGGAAGTTTACTACTTGATGGTATTGGTGATACTATGCGTATCTCTATGACTGGTGAGTTAGAAAAAGAGATAGAAGTTGGTCGTGCTATTTTAAAAGACGCAGGTATCATCAAAGAGGGACTAAATATCATCTCTTGTCCAACTTGCGGTAGAATTGAAGCTGACCTCGTAAGTGCAGTAGCCGAAGTAGAAAAAGCAACTGCACATATCAAAACACCTTTAAATGTTTCAGTTATGGGATGTGTTGTAAATGCAATCGGTGAAGCAAAAAGTGCTGATGTGGCTATTGCTTATGGAAAAGGGAGTGGACTTATTATCAAAAAGGGGGAAGTTATAGAAAAACTTCCTACAGAAAAACTTTTAGAACGATTTCTTGAAGAGGTTGAAAAAGAAGCAAAACTTCACTCGTAACAGTTATTTAGAAACTGTTACGATCTCTTTATATATCTTTACCTATTGAATATTTTTTCCTTTAAATTCTTTATTGTCCGCATTTTCTACAACTAATTTTGCAATATTGTTTGTTTGTGTTGCAATATCGTTAGTCTTATTTGCAATAACAGCATTTTGTTGTGTTTTTCTATCCAAATTATTTATAGCATCGTTAATTTGTTCTATCCCTGATAGCTGTTCTTTACTTGCATTTTCAACATCTGCAATTAATGTAAGGGTTTGTGATATATTTTGATTTAATCCATTATATCCCACAATCATTTTATCTGAAATCAATTTTCCTTCATTTGCTTTATCTGTAGCATTTTGTACTAGTGATTTAATCTCATTTGCTGCTTCAGATGATCTTGAAGCCAGATTTCTTACCTCTTGTGCAACAACAGCAAATCCTTTTCCAGACTCACCTGCAGTTGCTGCTTCAACAGCTGCATTTAAAGAAAGAATATTTGTTTGAAATGCAATTTGATCGATAACGGAGATTGCTTCATTTATTGCTTTAACTTCATTATCAATTTCATTCATCGCTGCAGTTGTTTGTGTCGCTAAAGTTTCACCTTCATTTGCAGATGCAGTTAAGGAACTTGCAAATCCAGACATTTTAATAATATTTTTTGTATTCAACGAAATATTACTTGTAATCTCTTCTAAAGCTGCTGAAGTTTGCTCTAGTGAAGTTGCAGATTCATTAGAATTTCTATTAAGAGTATCTACATTATCTAATAAAGTTTCACTACTCGATCCTAGTATTAAACCGTTTTTTTTATTTTCCACTAATATCTCAGTTATAGAATCTCCCAACTTATTAACTCCATTTGCTAATTTTAGTAAATGTTCTTTTATTCCCGCTGTTTTTACTTTACTCATATAGTTGCTATTTGAATACTCTGTTAATACTTTTAAAACATTATCAATATTAATTTCGATATTTGCACCCATTTGATTTAAGAGTTTAGATAACTCTTTCAAAGCAGGATTAGAGGTTTTTGTTTCTATTCTTTGAGATAAATCACCTTGTTCAAACTCACTTAATATGCTAATAGTAGCATCTATTACTTTTCTATCTTCATCAATTGAATCTTTTGTTTTTTTAATATTCTGATTAACAATTCTAGCCATATTACCAATCTCATCATGAGTAGTTTCATTTAAAAAAGAAACTTCATTTTTTTCTCTATTAAGGTATTGGAAAAAACTCAACAATCCCTCTTGAAAGTTATTCATTGGAGTACTAATATATTTTGTAGAGATAAAAACAACTAAAATAATAATGATTAGAGATAAAGCTAATGCTTCACCTATTATTTGCATTATTATCAAATTCACTTCACTCTGTTCATTTTTTTTCATTTCAAGTATATTATTTTCTATCTCATCTATGTAAATACCTGTACCAATAATCCATCCCCAATCAGGAATTACAGTAACATTTGAAATTTTATTTGCAATTTTATTTGTTGTTGGATGTGAAAAAGAATATTTTATAAATGCATTTGTAGCACCTTTAGATTTTAGACTGTTTATACCTAAATCTATAAAACTAAGGTTTTTATCCCCTTTAAAATTTTTTCCTATCAATTCTTTATTTATAGGATGCATTATCATATTTGATTCAAAATCATTAATCCAAAAATAACCATTTTTTCCATATCTGATTTGAGAAAGTGTATCAATCACTTTTGCTTTAATATCAGCTTCTGAGCTTTGAGGAATCCTCTTTTTATAAGATTCAATTGTGCTAATTGCAATATTAATATAATTTTTTAGTTCTGTTTTTTTATGACTATAAGCTTCATTTTTGTATTTTGAGATATTGTCGTTACTTAATTTATGTAATGCATGAATTGCTTGGAATGCCAGCAGACTTGATATGGTAACTATTGTAAGTATAACAATAACCAGTAGTTTAGTTTTAATTGAAAGATTTCCCATTTATTATGAATCCTTGTAAAATAATTTTAGAAATTATAGTAAAAGGTTCATAAATAAGACCTTATTGATACTTTAATATAATACTTTTTATTATTTCATAAAGTTTTAAAACAGAAGAGATATCACATTTTTCTCTATATGAGTGTGGAAAGAAAATATCTGGTCCTATAGAACATACTTGAATATTTGGATATTTTTCTTTAAAGATAGCACACTCTAACCCTGCATGTATAGCATGTAATGTTGTATTTGGTATAAATTTTTTATAAATAGCTAAAACATCATCATTAAACTTGGAATATTTTGGTTTCCATGCTGGATATTTCCCATCTGTACTCACTTCAAATCCAAAAAGTTCGAGTGCTACTACTGTTTCTTTTTTTATAGTATTGAGTTTTTCATTGTCCATACTTCTAGCACTTAAACTTAACTCTACAAAATCTATATGATTTTTTACAATTGCTAGATTAATCGAAGTTTCTACTACATTTACATCTTTGTTATACTCTCTAATTCCATTTGCAAAAGTGTAGATAAAATCTATGATGTTTTCATCGAGTTTTTTATAGTTTTGTGTAGTTGTATCTATTTTTGATATAGTCATATTTTCACAAGAACTTAAAGGAGTATTCCTTTTAGGTACAGCAATAATAGCTTTTGCTTTTTTAGGAATAGAGTTTATTCGCTCACCACCGTTTAAATCTAAAAGATCAGCATCACACTCTTTAATAGTTTGAGCTATCAGTTTTAAAGCATTTGGAATATTTTTGTCAATATCTACTCCGCTATGTCCACCATCAAGATTTTCTATTGTGATTTCGTATAATTCTTTTTCATCATCATTTGCAATATATTCACTTTTAGAACTCTTTGCAAAAATATCAACACCACCTGCACAACCTATACAAATCTCACCTTGTGCTTCACTATCAAGATTGAGCATATATGTAGATTGCAGTTCAAGTGCAATATTGTTTGCACCGATTAAACCTATCTCTTCATCACAAGTAAATAAAAATTCACAATTTTTACTTTCTGCCATCAAAGCTAACATATATGCACACCCTATTCCATTATCCGCTCCTAGAGTCGAATTTTTAGCACTTAAAAAACCATCTTTTTCAATAATTTCTGGAATTGTACCATCAACTAAACATACCATATCGTAGTGTGATTGTAAACAGATATTTACTTTTGTATTCTCTTTATAACATAAAATGTTGTTTGCATTATCTATTTGACAAATATAATTGTGTTTTTGTGAAAACTCTTTTACATAGTTTATAAAAGGTTGATGAGTACCACTACATCGTGGTATTTTTGAGATCTCTTTAAATAGCTCTATTACTTGCATAATTACTCCAAATAACTAAATATATAGTTAAAATTTTGAAGCAATTATAGCTAAAGTAAGATTATAATGAAAATTTCTTTTTTAATTTAAAAAATAAAACAACTGTTTGATACTGAATATATATAAATGGGATCATCAATACAAAATACGCTATAGAATATTTATCTATAACACCATTTAAAACCATTCCCATATTGATAAAAAACATCCCAAAAACCATAAATGCAACACCTGGACAAATAAGAGCAAAGGATACCGCTGATTTTTCATCTCCATCTACATAAGTTTCAAAATATTGTAACTTTTTCATCACACTATATCCTAAGAGTCCAAAAATAATTTGTAATGAAACTACAAAACTTGTTAATGTAAACAACGAAGTAGCTGATAGTGGCTGTTGAAAATGGTGGTCAAATCCAAAACTTATTCTTACAAAGG
This sequence comes from Arcobacter sp. 15-2, assembly GCF_047159865.1. GTDB lineage: Bacteria > Campylobacterota > Campylobacteria > Campylobacterales > Arcobacteraceae > JAIOSF01. The sequence goes on along the minus strand of NZ_AP038804.1, from coordinate 1,518,170 downwards.
TAATACCCAATAAAGTCAAAATAGGGATAATAATCCATAAAGTTGGTGCAGTTTCAGCACTTATTCCATATTTGAACATCCCTTTAAAACCTAAAATAAGTTTAATCAAAAGTAGTAAAAGTGCAATTGAAGCAAAAAATATTGATGCAAAAATACCAATAGCATTTATTTGTATATAATGACTCATAGCACCAGGTGCTGCAAAACCTACAGCAATCATAGAAAATGCAAAAATAGAGATCATTTGAGAAAGGTTATTGTTCTTTTCGAAATCAAACTTTCCAGTTGTTAATAAACGAGAGAAATAAACCATAAAAATCTTGATAGCATAAAATCCAACTACAGCAAAACCTAATAGTGCAAAAGGAAATAGATATTCTACAATTGTCCAAAGTCCTGGCACAAATAAAGCACCTAATATAAAACAAACATTTATAGTCATAGCAAAAGTTAATGGCATTGTCATAAGACTTACTTCTGCGTTACTGTTTATTAAAGTAGTATAAGCACTAGTTTCTTTAAAAGCTTTGTATTGTTTAATATTCCAAAACAATAATTTAAAATGAAAAAACGAAAATGCTATTATAAAAACAATAGCAAAAGCACTTACAAATGAGAGCCAAGTCCCCTCTAATAAGACTGGATAAACATGATCAAATGTTGCCATAGGTGAATTTTTGTGTGGTACTAAAAACATTAGATACATAAAAAATGATGCAGCTAATCCTCCTGAACCTAGTGATGATAAGAAATATATCGGTGTATATTTTTCTTTTAACATAAGTATTCCTTTTTTAAATAATAAGTAATTGTATCATAGTAATATTAATTATAAGTAAATATTAATTGTTATACTTGCTAAATTAAACTGAATTCATATATAATAAATTATGAGATTAGATAAATATATAACAGAAAAATTTTCACTGCAAAGTAGAAATAAAGCGGCTGAATTAATAAAAACAAACAAAGTATTAGTTGATGGAATAATCATCAAAAAGCCATCATTTCTAGTAGATGAAAATATGAAAGTGACTTTAGAAGAAGAGGATTTTTTTGTAAGTCGTTCTGCTTATAAACTAAAATATTTCTTAGAAGACAATAATATTGTTGTAAAAAACAAAACTGCTGTTGATATAGGCTCTTCAACAGGTGGTTTTACTCAGATTTTACTAAACAATGACATAAAATCGGTAACTTGTGTAGATGTAGGGACAAATCAACTCCACGATACCATAAAACACAATTCAAAAATCACTATAGTTGAAAATACAGATATAAGAAAATTTCATCCTGAAACATTTTATGAGCTTGTGACTTGTGATGTTTCTTTTATAAGTATACATAATATTTTGGATGATATTCATAGACTAAGCTCCCATAAAATCATCATTTTATATAAGCCCCAATTTGAAGTAGGTAAAGAGGTAAAAAGAGATAGAAACGGTGTAGTTTTAGATACCCAAGCAATAGAAAATCAACGCTCAATCTTTTTAGAAGCAACAAAAAAACTTCAATGGAAACTTCTCGTATCACAGAAGAGTAAACTAGCAGGAAAAAGTGGAAATATAGAGGAGCTATTTTATTTTGAGAAATAGTTTTTTCTTACTATTGTTGTTTGGTACTTCCCTTTTTGCTGACTTTTATTCAGACTTAGGGGACAAAGAGTTTCAAAAGCACAACTATAAAAGGGCTGTTGATAACTACAAAAAATCAAAACATCCCAATAAAAACTCTATAAAAATAAAACTTATCAATAGCTATCTGAACCTTGGAGATAATTTTTTAAAAATAAGAGAATATAAAAAGTCGTTATATTATTACAATCAAGCAGAACTTTTAAACAAAAATATAGCCTCAGATAAAATTGCAAAAGTGTACCAAAGAGTTGCATCCAGATATGAAAAAGCAAAAAACTATCCAAAAGCTTTAGAATACTATAAGAAAGCTCTCCATTTAAAAAGTATCAAATTAGAAAAAAAAATAACTAGTATAGAAAAAAAGCTATCACATCAAAAAAAACTCAATAATGACACAAGAAAAATAGTAACTAAAAACTCTCCTGTATGGACACACTCTGTAGGAAGACTTATCATTCCTCTACAATTACAATTTATAAATGAAAAAAGATACAAAATAAAAAATAAAAAATGTTCAGCAACTTTGGTAAACCTAGACCCATATAGTTCATCTAGTGTTATAGTTACAGCATCACATTGTTTAACAAACTACAATCAAAAAATAGGTCCCCTCAAATTCGCCATCAAAAATAAAAAAAATCATATAACCTATAGAATTGCAAAAATAGAATATGATAGTAGATTTGATATAAAAAAAATGAAAACGACTACAGACTTTGCTATTTTATCATTGCATAAACCTATTGAAAATAAGGATGTTCAAGCGATGGTTGTTTCAAATAAATCATTTGACCATTTAGCTAACAAAAGTCTGAATAGTTTTGGGTCTTTAGCTGGATTTTCTAATGATGTTGCAAAATATGGTTCAAAACTAACTTATGACCCTCAGTGTAAATTGAGTAGATACAATCAAATGTATGGGAAAAGTACTTGTACAGGGTTTAAAGGAGCTTCTGGTGGTGCTATTATACTAAACACTACAAGTGACAATAAAAATTTTCAGCACCATTTTGTAGGTGTCATTTCACATTTTAGAGATGCAAACTATAAAAATATATATTTTACACCTCATCATCTTTTTTTTGACAAATTAGTAAAAACTATAAAAAAATTTAACTAAACACCTTCGGCAATCATTGCATCAGCCACTTTTTTAAATCCTGCAATGTTTGCACCATCCACATAATTACCAGCAACTCCATATTCTTTAGCTGTTAGATGTACTCTTTTACAAATCTCTCTCATTGTTTGCTCAAGCATTTTAGCAACTTTTTCATAACTCCACCGTATCATTGCAGCATTTTGAGCCATCTCAAATTCACTTACCGCAACACCACCTGCATTTGCAGCTTTAGCAGGAGCAAATAAGATATCATTTTTTTGAAAAAGTTCTATTGCTTCAGGTGTTGATGGCATATTAGCACCTTCACTTATAGATATACAACCATTTTCTATTAAATTTCTTGCATCTACTTCTGTAAGTTCATTTTGTGTTGCACAAGGGAAAGCACAATCACAAGGGATGTTCCAAACCTCATGACCACCTTCAGGATAATCTTCAACTTTAGTATAGATAGCTTCACTATGTTCTTTACAATACTCTTCTAAAGAAACTCTTTTTTTAAACTTCAACTCTTTTAATAATTTTAAGTTAATTCCTCTAGGGTCATATATAGTTCCTCTACTATCTGTACAAGTCACAGGAACTGCACCCATATCATAAAGTTTTTCAATAGTATGAATAGCTACATTCCCAGCACCACTAACAGCACAAATACGACCTTTAAAATCATCTTTTCCTGCAAGTTTTAGCATCTCATCTGTAAAAAAAACACAACCATATCCTGTAGCTTCTGGTCGCATTAAACTCCCACCAAACATAAATGGCTTTCCAGTTAATATTCCATCGTAAGTTGAAGTGATTTTTTTATATTCACCAAATAAATATCCTATCTCTCTAGCACCAACACCAATATCACCAGCAGGTACATCGATCCTAGGTCCAATATATTTATGAAGTTCAGTCATAAAAGCACTACAAAATTTCATAATCTCAAAATCAGATTTCCCCTTAGGGTCAAAGTCACTTCCACCTTTTCCTCCACCAATAGGAAGTCCAGTAAGTGAGTTTTTGAGAATTTGTTCAAAACCTAAAAACTTCAATATACCATTATTTACACTTGGATGAAATCTCAATCCACCTTTATATGGACCAAGAGCATTATTAAACTGAACTCTGTATCCAGTATTTACTTGTATCTTTTGATTGTCATCCATCCAAACAACTTTGAATTTGAATTCTCTATCAGGAGTAGTAAGCCTCTCAATTATTGAATGTCTCTCATAAATTGGATCGCTTTCAATAATTGGAGCGATACTATCTAAAACCTCTTCAACTGCTTGAAAAAATGTTTCATCATGAGAACAATTACTCTTTTTTATTTTATTAAGTATATCATTTGATACAGTCATTACTACCTATCCTTTATTATAACATTTGAAGTGATTATATCAAAAATAAATTTGTTATAACTTTATGAGAAAAATATCGTAAAAGGTGTTATAATAAATCATGGAAACGCATGACTTTTTTTTAACCTTATTTCTCATATTAATTGTAGCTCGATTTTTAGGTGAACTCTTTGCTCGATTTGGTATCCCATCTGTGTTGGGAGAATTGTTTGCGGGTATTCTTTTAGGTTCATCTATTTTAGGCATTGTGCAACCCAATGAGATTTTGAAAATACTTGCAGAGATTGGTATTATTTTACTTTTATTTGAAGTTGGATTGGAAACTGATTTTAAACGATTAAAAGATGCTGGATTGAAATCTTTTGTTGTTGCTATACTAGGTGTTGTTTTACCATTTATTTTTGGCTTAGCGCTTGCATATTATATATTTGGTTTATCTTTTAATATTTCACTCTTTATAGCAGGAACACTTACTGCTACAAGTATTGGTATCACACTTCGTGTACTCAAAGATATCCACATGGAAAAAACAAATATTGCTCAAATTGTTATAGGGGCTGCTGTTCTTGATGATATCATTGGAATTATTCTTTTAGTTTTCATTTACGATTTTTCTATATCACAAGAGGCTAACTTCACTCATACTTTAAATGTAGCAGGTATGGTTCTTATGTTTTTAGTTTTAGCACCTTTACTAGCTAAAACATTGTCATTTATGATTCATAAATTTCATGGAAAGCATTTAGTACCAGGATATATTCCAACTATTATTATCTCTCTTATTTTACTTTTTGCATACCTCTCTCATCTTGTTGGTGCACCTGCTATTTTAGGATCATTTGCTGCAGGAATTGCCCTTTCTAGAAGATTTTTCTTACCTTTTGGTACATTTTTAAGTACTAATGAAAAACTACTAAAAGATGTACAGTCAAATATGACACCTATTATCCAAATATTTACACCTATTTTTTTTGTAATGGTTGGTTTATCTATGGATTTACGAGTCATTGACTTTAGTTCTTCATCTTTTTGGCTTATGGGGTTGAGTTTTATCTCTATTGCTTTTATCAGTAAATTTATAGGAGCTTTTTTCATCTTTCAAAAATCTATACGAAACAATGCAATTATAGGAGTTTCAATGATTCCTAGAGGAGAAGTTGGTCTTATCTTTGCAGAGATGGGAAGAGTAAATGGGGTTTTACCCAATGATATCTATGCAATGCTTATTTTTGTAATCATCATCACAACAGTTATACCACCATTTTTACTGAAAAAGTATTTTAAAGCAGAGTGTGTTTAACTAAACTCATATAGATGTAATCATTGTGATTGCCTCAATACGGCTTAACAATGAATACTCTTGTGAATAGTTTTCCAACTCTTTTCCAAATGAAAGGGTCGTTACCACAGCTTTTCCTATAACACTTCTCCCCTCTTTCCCATTTTTATCTATCGTTTTAACACCCCAAACATTGTGAAACACTAGTGGTTCATTCTCTTTTACCCCTACATAAATCATAATATGTCCTGGTAGATAAATAAGAGTTTGAAAAGGTACAGCATTGTTCAAAATAAACTCTTTTTTCTGTATATCATCCATCTTACTTATATCAATTGAGTGTCCATTATTTTTTTGCATACCAGAGTTTCTATTTAAAAATATTCCAAAAGGGGCATAAAAATCTTTTGTCATCAAAGAACAGTCTCTATTTTCAAGCAATCCTCCCCATCCATAGCGTTCACCTATAAGTTCATTGCTAATTTTTGTAATATTTTCTAAATTAAAATCCAATCCAAGTTTCTTTAAGTTTCTATTTCTATCTATTACTCGGATAAAAGCATTGTTTTTATAATCTTTTGAAGCTATTATAAAACCTTTTTTTGCTTTAGGGAAAAGTGTGCCTAAGCTAACACTTTTAAGTAGATAACCATTTTTATAAATATTTGTATCATCTTTTATACTTATATAATAGTTGTTATTTTCAAAAGTTTTTCTAAACTTCTTGTTTACATACGCTATATCACTTACTTTTATCCATCCAATAGCGACACTTGATTCGATATATGCCCATAGTTTATTTTTTGATAGATGTGATACAAAAAGTGGTGTGTTTATTTTGATACTAGAATTTTCATTATAATCAAAAGGGAAACCCTCTCCTGCTTTTTTTGGGTCATAAAAAATTTTACTCACTGTTGGAAAAACTCTTATATGAGAACTATTTATAGTAATTGCTTTTTTTCTTAGAGTGTTAAACTTTTTAAAATTTGATTCATCGATAATAGATTTGAACCAATTTTTTGAGATAGGGGTCAAGTTTTCTGAATAGACATCCATTTTTGAATACATATTTCCCCAAGTTGCATTTTTGTAACTAACTGAAAATCGATTTATGTGCCAAGGATAAAAGTAATATTTTTTATACTCTTTTATAAATTCATTCTTTGACTTATAAGAAATTTTTTTGAAATTCTTTGTATAAAGTGTAGGTTTTTGTTTTATATCTTCTAAATCTTTTATAGGGTGTTTGTAAGTATTTTCTTTCACACATCCTGAAAAAATTGTTATAATTATCATTAAATTTAAGAGTTTGAATAGTTTGTACATTGTAGAGTTTCTTTCATCATTTTTAGAATTTATTATAACATTATAAGTATTTAAATAAAGAAAAAACTATATTTTCTTTTTATGAATTAAATTTACTCTTCTTAACTAAAACCAATAATTAAGCCTTATATTAGAGAATAAATACTATCATCCAAAAAATGACTGATGGTCGGTCATGAGAAAAAGGAGGTATTTTGGCAAGAACTGTAGATAAAATAGAAAAAAGAAAAACAATTGCTTTATCTTGTAAAGATTTATTTGTTCAAAATTCTATAAAAAACTTAACTATATCAAAAATAGCACAAACAGCAGGTATAGGTAAAGGAAGTATTTATGATTATTTTGACAATAAAGAAGATATAGTTTTTGAGTTAGTCGATATTTTATTACAAGAAGCTGATTTAACAAAAAAACAAAGATTAGCCTCAGTAAAATCTGCTCGTGAAAAAATAAAAATATTTTTTGAGTTCTTCTATGCAGATTCAAGTGCAGAATTACGAGAATTGTTTAAGGACTTCAATGCAATTTGTTTAACAAACCCAAATGAAAAGATTTTGGTTTATCAAACAAAAGTATATACCTATTATGATACTTGGATAAAAAGTATTTTACAAGAGGGGATCAATAACAAAGAGTTATCTCAAGATGCCATTACCTATTCTGGTATATTTTTTGTTTTGTCAAAAGGAACATTTATATCAAGTATATCCACAAGTGGTATTATCAATTTACAAGAAGATTTAAACACTTATATCGATTTTATATTCGATTCAATGAAAGGAAAAAAATGAAAAAAAGAGTATTGTTTTTATTAGTACCTGCATTTTTATATGCGGATAATTTAAAATCATTATTAGAGTTTGCAACTACAAATAATAATATCGTAGTTTCAAAAACATTAACACAAAAATCAAAAAATCTAGAGCTAGATTCTGCCAAAAGTGGCTATTATCCAACACTAGATATTGGGGGTGCATATCAAAATCTGAACCAAAGAACACCTGGCGCAGCTGGCGAAGTTTATACAGGCTATGCAACTGTTGGACTAGATATATATGATGGTGGATACAGATCAAATCTTGTGAAACAAAATAAAGCGTTATTACAAGCTTCATCTTTTGATTTAAGTTCATATAAAAAAAGTTTACAACTTTCAATAGTAGAAGATTTTTATACTATAAAAAGTATTGAAGCATCACTAGAAGCTCTTAAAGAGAAACAAATACAACTTTTAGCTGAACTAGAAAGAGTTAAAAAGTTTTATGAAGTTGGAACAACTACAAAAGATGATGTAGATAAATTACAAGCTGCATATAGTAATAATATATATGAGATAGACACTACAAAGTATCAAATTCTTTCTTTAAAAAAACTCTTTAGTATAAAAATTGGGAAAAAAGTAGATACATTTGAAGAATCAGAGATTACTATTCCAAATAATATTACAAAAGAGATTGATGATTCAATCAAAGCACTCAAACAAAATGCAGATTCATTAATGTATTCAGCAAATAGCCTTAACTCAACTTATATGCCAAAATTAAAAGTAGAAAACACTTATAGTTTTTATGATTATGGGAGAACAGACATAGACCATACTGAGGGGTTAGATGACCAAAATAAACTTATGGTAACACTCAACTTAAGACTTTTTGACAATGGAACAACACAAAAGCAAAAAGAAGCATTACTTGTACAAAAGCAAGCACTTGAAAAAGAGATTGCTCAACAAGAACAGATTCAAGATATTAATGTACATTTAGCTCTTTCAAAGATAGAGACCATCAAAGCTCAAATTACAAGTGCAAAAAGTTCACTTGATTCTGCAAATAGTGCCTATGAAACAATCACTGAAAAATACAGAGTAGGAACAATTGATAATATAGCATATTTAGATGCCTTAACTGTAAAAACAGATGCAAAAGCACAATACAAAACAGCTCTTAATAATCTTCAAATAGCCTATTGTTCATACTACTACTATACAAATAAAAATATACAGGAATTTATTAAATGAAACAATTAACAAAAAAAGTATCACTATTAGTTGTTACAGCATTAGCCGTACCAACATTTTTACTAGGAGCTGATGCACAACCTGCAAAAAAAGCTCCAAAAGCAGATATATACATCGTACCAAAAGCTAGTAGTTTAGCAATAAACCTAAAATATCCAGCACAAATAAAATCATTTCAAGATGTAGAGGTATATGCTAGAGTTCAAGGAGTTCTTCAGAAAAAACTTTTTATAGAAGGAACTCAAGTAACAAAAGGGGACCTTTTATTTAAAATAGAGGATGATATCTATCAAGCAAAAGTAGATGCTGCTATTGCATCTGTAGAGATGGCACAAGCTACTTTAAATAATGCCCAAAGAAATTGGTCAAGAATTAAAAAACTTTTTAAAAGTAAAGCTGTAAGTGTAGAAAGTCGTGACACTGCTCTTTCTACTTATGAAAATGCTTTAGCTTCACTTTCTATGTCAAAAGCAGTTTTAAAACAAGCTCAAATTGACTTGAACTATACAAATGTAAAAGCACCCATTTCAGGAATTGCTGGTGTGAAAAAAATTGATATTGGTAATTTAGTGCAAAGTGATGGAAGTTCAGCTTTGGTAAAAATCACCCAAAACAATCAAGTGTTTCTTGATTTTTCTATGCCTTTAAGTGATTATAAAAATATTCAAAGTAGTTTGTGGTCACTCCCTTCTGATAATAAAATAGAGGTAAAAGTAACACTCAATGGAAAAACTACACAAGAAAGTGGTGTAGTTGATTTTATTGATGCAGTGATTGATCAAAAAACTTCAACTGTTAAAATGCGAGCGATCATAGATAACCCAAATAATACTTTGGTACCTGGAAATTTTATACGAGTAACACTCAATGGTATAGTTCAAAAAAATGTTATAACTATTCCTCAAAAAGCACTTTTACAAAATCCTATGGGAACTATTGTATTTGTTGAAAATAATGGTGTAGCGTCAGTTAAACCTGTTCAAATTGGGAAAGAAACTGGAAATAATTATGTTGTTGCAGGTGGACCATTGCAAAGTGGTGATAGAGTTATTGTAAACAATTTCTTTAAAGTAAAACCTGGTCAACCATTAACAGTAGACAAAATAATCAACCAATAAAAGGAAATAGATGTTTTCAAAATTTTTTATAAATAGACCAATATTTGCTACTGTATTGTCTATTTTAATCATTCTTGCAGGGCTTATCTCAATTAAGCTACTGCCTATTAAAGAGTATCCTGGAGTAACTCCACCACAAATAAATGTATCTGCTACTTATCCTGGGGCTGATGCAAAAACACTTTCAAGTACAGTTGCTACTGTATTAGAAAATGCGATTAATGGTGTAGATAATATGATGTATATAACATCAACAGCTAGTCCAAGTGGAACTCTAAGTTTAAGTGTTGTTTTTGAAGTTGGTACTGATGTTTCTCAAGCAAAAGTAGATGTAAATAACCGTGTACAACTAGCTTTATCTTCACTTCCAAGTGAGGTTCAAAGACAAGGTATCAGTGTAAAAGAACGATCACCAGATATGTTAAAGGTACTCGCTTTTACTTCAAAAGACCAAAAATACGATACAACATTTATATCAAATTATATTACAGTTAATGTTCTAGATGATATAAAAAGAATTAAAGGTATCGGTGAGGCTACTGTATTTGGTGCAAAAGATTATGCTATACGAATTTGGGTAGATCCTGCTAAATTATCATTTTATGGTCTTACTTCAAATGATATAGATTCTGCTATTAGTAGTCAAAATAATCAGTATTCAACAGGAAGAGTTGGAAGTGAACCAATAAATCAAATCACACCTTTTACATATACAATCACAACAGAAGGTCGTTTGAAAAATGTAGAAGCATTTAACAATATCATCATCCGTTCAAATAAAGATGGTTCAACTTTACGACTAAGCGATGTAGCCGAGATTAAACTTGGAACTGATAATATTTATACTTCTGCAAAATTTTCAACAAATCCTATGATTCCTGTTGGTATTTTCTTATCTCCTGGGGCAAATGCACTTGAAGTATCTTCTGAATTAGATTCACTTATGGTAAAATTATCAAAAAAATTTCCAGATAGTTTAGAATACAATGTGCCTTATGATGCTACGCTTTTTGTTGATCAATCTATTAAAGAGGTTGTTAAAACATTAATAGAAGCAATTATATTTGTTATTATATTGATCTATTTATTTTTAGGAAATTTTAGAGCTACTATTATTCCTGTTTTAGCGATACCTGTTTCTGTTATTGGAACATTTGCAGGACTTTATGCAGCTGGTTTTTCTATCAATTTACTTACATTGTTTGGTATGATTTTGGCTATTGGATTAGTTGTTGATGATGCTATTATTGTTATTGAAAATGTTGAAAGAAACTTACGAACAAAAGGTTTAAAAGTAAAAGAAGCAACAATAGAAGCTATGAAAGAACTTACAACTCCTCTTATTGCTATTATTCTTGTTTTATCTGCTGTATTTATCCCTGCTGCTTTAAGTGGTGGATTTACAGGAGTTATGTATAAACAATTTGCTATTACAATTGTTATGGCTGTTGTTATTTCTGGTTTCGTTGCACTTACACTTACACCTGCACTTTGTGCTGTTTTCTTAAAAGAACATGAGCCTGAACCATACTATCCTATTAAAAAATTTAATGACTTTTTTGACTGGTTAACGACTGTTTTTGTAGGAGTTACAAAACGAACAATACGATTATGGTTTTTATCATTAGGTTTATTTGCTATTTTGATTTATTCTACATTTGCACTTATGCAAGCAACTCCAAATGGTCTTGTTCCAAATGAGGATAAAGGTTCGTTAATGGTTTTTGCATTTATGATGCCATCAACATCACTTGGTGAATCTTCAAAAATCTCAAGTGAAATTGAGAAACAAATCTTAGCACACCCTGATGTAAAAGCAACTGCAAATATTACAGGGCTTGATATTACAACTTTTGCTTATAAAACTGATGCTACACTTATGTTTGCATTGTTAAAACCATGGGATGAACGACCATTGAAAAGTCAAAGTTCACAAGCAATTGCCGGTCAATTTATGGGACAATTTGCTCAAACAAGTAAAGAAGCATTTGTATTGGCTGTAAATCCTCCTCCAATTAGAGGGATGAGTACAACAGGTGGTTTTGAGATGTGGATACAAGATAGAACAGGTGGAGAACTTTCTGTGTTAAATACTTATGTTCAACAAATTGTTGCAAAAGCAGCTGAAGATCCACGCCTTACAGGACCTAGAACAACATTAAATACAAATATTCCACAGTATTTATTGACAATAAATAGAGACAAAGCAAAAGCTATGGATGTCCCTGTAAGTAGTATTTTTAAAATTATTCAACAAACTTATGGTCAAGGGTATATTAATGATTTCAATTTATACGGAAGAACTTTTCATGTAAATATCCAATCTAAATCAGAATATAGAGCAACAAGAGAACAGTTTAAAAGTACTTTTGTAAAATCTTCACAAGAGGGTAACCTTATACCAATTAGTGAACTTATTAATATTGAAAGAAAAGTTGATGCAAGTGTTATCCAAAGATTTAATATGTTTAACGCAGCAAAAGTTACAGGAAGTCCAAGTATGGGATTTGCTTCAAGTGACGCAACAAGAGCCATCGAAGAGATTGCGACAAGTATTTTACCTGAGGGATATACTATAGCTTGGGCTGGTACAACTTATCAGGAAAAGAAGCTAGAGAATGAACCTGATTATACAACTCTTTATGCTGCTATTTTTGTATTTTTGATTTTGGCAGCTTTATATGAAAGCTGGAGTATTCCGATGTCAGTTATTATCTCTATTCCTATTGCACTATTTGGGGCAGCATTAGCTGTTTATTTAAGAGGATTAGAATCAGATATATATTTCCAAGTTGGGCTTATTACACTGGTTGGATTGAGTGCGAAAAATGCTATTTTAATTGTAGAGTTTGCGATGGAAAAAATGCACGCTGGTATGGATCTACTCGATGCTACTATTGAAGCAGCACGATTACGATTTCGTCCAATTGTTATGACTTCATTGGCTTTTATTGCTGGTACTTTACCTCTTGCTTTAAGTAGTGGAGCTGGTAGTGCAAGTCGTCATATTATTGGTACAACTGTTGTTGGTGGTATGGTTGCTGCTATGGTTATAGGAGTTATCTTTATCCCGTTATTTTTCTATCTTGTTATGAGAATCAAAGAGAAGTTTATAAAAAATAAAAAAATGAATCAGAAATTCAATAAGAATTCTTAGAAAAGAAAAAAGAGGAGAGACCCTCCTCTTTTTATTTATGAAATAATTTAGTCTTCGTTATTAAAAAATATATTATCTAAACTAAATTTACCAGCACCTTGTGTTACAAATATCATTAAAAACACCATGTAATATAACGGTATCTCAAATCCGTTTGAACCTGCACTAAATCCATTACCAATATGAACCGTAAAAATTGCAACTATCATAATAATAATTAATGGCAATGAAATCAATCGTGTAAATAGTCCTAAAACTAACAGCCCAACACCAAGTATCTCTGTTCCTGCAGCCATATAGGCATTTATCGTTGGAAAGGGGATTCCCATCGACCCAAACCATTGTGCAACTGAATCTATATCGTTCCACTTTGACATTGCTGGTTCATAAAAACCATACGCTATCATAAGTCTTGCTATTAATAAAACTATAGATTGAAAATACTCTGTAATTAATGTAAACATCATATAAAATGAATGAAAATGCATAATTAAACTCCTTTTCCTCATTATATTATATTTTTGTGTAAACTTTGTGTAATAAGCTATACTTATTTTAAGTTACGCAATTTTATCATATAAAAAAGTACAGGTATCACAAAAAGTGTTAACAAAGCAGATGTTACCATTCCACCTATCATTGGTGTTGCAATTGCTTTCATCACTTCACTTCCAACTCCATCTATATATAAAATAGGAATAAGTCCTCCAAGTATTGCAAATACTGTCATCAGCTTTGGACGAAGTCTTAATGCAGCTCCATTTATAACAGTTTGTCTTATGTTCTCTTTTGTAAAAACAATTGTCTTTTTCTGTAACTCGACAAATGCTTCATCTAAATATACCATCATAACAATTGAAGTTTCTGCTGCAATTCCAAGTAAGGCTATAAATCCGACAATTACAGCCACACTTATATTTATATGTGCAAAATAAACACCCCATACTCCTCCTGCTAATGCTAACGGTAATGTAAGAAATATAATTGAAGTGTATAACATATTTTTTAATGCAAAATATATCAAAATAAATACAATTACTAAAGTAAAAGGAATTATGTACACTAATGTTTTCATCGCACTTTCTAAATATTCACTTTGCCCTGCCCACTCAAAATAGTATCCAGCAGGAAGCTCTAAATTTTCTAATAATTTATTTGCTTCATCTTTATACTCTTTTGGAGAGATTCCATTTTTTGGAGTGATATATGTAAAGTTCACATTCATCGCTTTTTCTGATTTTATTACAGATGCTCCAAGTTCATATTGTAAAGTTGCAAAAATTTCTAGTGGAAAATATCCTAGTTTTGTTTTAATCAATAACTGTTTTAAGTCATTAATATCCCCTCTTTTATCTGTGCTATATCGTACAGTTATTGGATATCGTTCTAATCCTTCGTACATAGTTGATATTTTGGCTCCACCTACTCCATATGAAATAGTATTTAAAATATCTTGTTTTGTAAGTCCATATCTACTTAAATTCTCATCATTAAGTTTAATATTTAAATAGTATCCATTACTCGTTTTATCAGACGAAACCGACAGAGTTTTATCAAACTTTTGAAGTATCTTTTCTATTTTTAAAGACTCTATTGATAATTGTTCATTATTATTTCCATATAGTTTTATTCCTAATGGAGTTCGTATACCTGTAAGAAGCATATCTATTCTTCCTCTTATAGGATATGTCCAGGAGTTTATTAACCCTTCTACTTGTAAAGCTTTATCCATCTCCTCCATCAGTTTTTTGTATGTCATCCCTTCACGCCATTGGTCTTCTGGTTTGAAATTAATAATTGTTTCAATCATAGCTAATGGTGCTGGATCGGTTGCAGTGTCAGCTCGTCCTGCTTTTCCAAATACAGTATCAACTTCTGGAAAACTTTTTATAATAGCATCTGTTTTTTGTGTGAGTTCTTTAGATTTATCTATACCTAAACCATAAGGAGTAACTGGCATATACATAAATGTTTGCTCATTCATCATGGGCATAAACTCCCAGTTTTGTTTATCGTATAATTTATAAGAAAATCCTAAAAATACTATAGAAAGTATCACTATAATATATCTCCCTTTTAAAGAGAGTTTTATAATTGGCATATATATAAATTGAAAAAAACGATTTACTGGGTTTTTCTCTTCTGGAATTATTTTCCCTTTAATGAAAAAAATCATCAGTATTGGAATAAGTGTAATTGATAAGATAGCACCTACGAGCATTGCAAATGTTTTTGTAAAAGCAAGTGGAGTAAATAATGCTCCTTCTTGACCCTCTAACGCAAAAATAGGCATAAAAGAAGCCACTACCAATAAAAGTGCAAAAAATATAGGTGGACCCACTTGTTTTGCTGATTTAATAATCGTTGCAACACGCAGTTTTTCTGTTACTTTAATACCTTCTAATTCTAATTTATGCAAATGTTTATGAGCATTCTCAACCATAACAATACTAGCATCCACCATGGCTCCAATTGCAATAGCTATACCCCCTAATGACATAATATTTGAACCAATATCAAACATATTCATCAGTAAAAAAGTAATAAGTACAGTAATAGGTAATGAGATAATTATAATCAATGAACTTCTTAAATGAAATAAAAATAATGCGGTTACTATTAATACGATCAAAGACTCTTCAATAAGTGTAGTTTTTAAAGTATCTATAGCTTTATCTATAAGAGATGTTCTATCATATGTTTCAACGATATCTACTCCATCAATTTTTAATGTTTTTAGTTTTTCTTTTACTGATTGGATAACTTTATAAGGGTTCTCTTTAAAACGAACAATGACTATACCACCAACAGTTTCCCCCTCACCATTTAAATCAGCCATTCCTCGTCTATTTTTACTCGTTAAGTTTACTTCAGCAACATCACTTATTTTTAAGGGAATTGTTCCATTTGTTTTTACAATAATATTTTCAATATCTTTGATATTTTTTAAATAACCTTGGACTGTTATAAGATGTTCAAACCCATTTTCTAAAATAAGTCGTCCACCTTTGTCAGCATTAAATAAACTTATTTTCTTTCTTATATCATCAACTGATAAATTATATTGGACTAGTTTATCTTGATTTAAAGTTATCTCATATGTTTTTACAAACCCACCAATGGAAGCGACTTCACTTACACCATCTACACCTAAAAGTGCATATTTAAAATAATAATCTTGTAGGGTTCGTAACTCATCTAAACTTTTTGATTTAGAAGTAAGCGCATATTCATACGCCCAACCTACCCCAGTAGCATCTGGTCCAATTGTTACACTAGCACCTTTAGGGAAAGTTGGATTGAGTTCTGATAATTTTTCTAAAATTCTATCACGAGATTTGTATAAATCTGTTCCATCTTTAAATATAACATATATTAAACTATTTGAAAAACTACTCATAGCTCGTACTGTACTAATATTTGGTAAAGATAAAAGTGCTGAAGTTAAAGGATAACTCACCTGCTCTTCTATAAGTTTTGGAGCTTGTCCATCCCACTTTACTTGTACAATTACTTGAGGGGGAGAAAGATCTGGCAGGGCATCTAATGAGGTATTTTTAATTGCGTAAAAAGACCCTCCCACTAAAAGAAGGATAGAGATAAGTACTAAAAATAAATTTTTAACACTATAATCAATTATTTTTTCAACCATTATTTAGGCCCTACCAATCGTCATCATCATCTGAAGAGTCATATAAACCATTCGTGATCGCATCACTATCAAGTAAAAATGCAGCTTTATCTATAACAACATCATTCTCATTTAATCCAATAACTTCAAACTGTTCAAAGTTTATTCTATTTGCAGTTATCTCTTGTGGTTCAAACTCTTTACCATTTGCAATAAAAACAAAATGTTTATTTGCTTTTGTTAAAACAGCTGTTTTTGGTAAAACTAACATCCTCTTAGTCACTGTATTTATAGTCACCTTAGCAAACATATTTGGATATATCTTTAAATCTTTATTCTCTATTTCTAAGCGTACTTTTACTGTTTTATCTTTTACATCAACAGTAGGGTAAATAAAATCTACTTTTGTATTTACTGTACCAAATCCATCTATAAAGACTTTAGCTTTCATATCTTTGTTGATACTAGCAATATCCTTTTGATAAACTTTTGCAATCACCCATAATTTTTTAAAGCTTGCTATTTGAAATAGAGTTTTCCCTTTTTGAACAAAACTTCCATCATTGATTGTTTTTGCAATAACAAAGCCAGAATACGGTGAGTAAATATCAATATACTCTTTTACTTTTTTATTTTTTTGTAATCTATTTATCACTTTTTGATCTATACCAAAACTTTTAAACTTGGCAATATAGTTTTTTCGTAAATTTTTATCTCGAAATAAAAATTCATTCATTGCTAAATTTATCTCATCTGAATATATATCAAAAAGCTTCTCCCCTTTTTGAACATAAAGATATGTTTTATTTACATTCAAACTACCCACATATCCATTAAATCGTATATTTACATCTTTGATTGAATCTTCTGGTACTATAATATCACCATAAAAACTTTTTGTGAGATGTATCTCTTTCTTTTGAACTTTTACTAATTTTTTATTAAAAAGTTGACTTGCATCTATAGTTTTTGCATTAAGAGTATTAAACAATAATCCTAATAACAATAAAAATTTTATTGTTTTCATATCTGACCTTTAAAATAATACAACTTAGAAAGTGCACTATAATAGTTTATTTTTTCTTCTTGACTCAACAGCAACAGTTCTAGTTTACTATTCATACTCTCATATATCTTTATACTTTGCATTGTATTGGCACCTAAATGCAGTTTGTGTGTTTGTTCCAAACCATCATTTAAAGGAATCATCTTTTCATCAATCAGTGTAAAGTTTTGTTTATTCAGTTTAATATTCTCTTCTAAATCTTCAATTGTACTTTTTATCTGTTGTTGTAAAGCTCGAAGTTTATCTTGGATAATATTTTTTTCTATCTTACTTTTTTTTACTTGTAATTTTTCACGCCCTTGAACACTTAAAGGAATTGCAATATTAAAAGAAATATAATCATCAAACTTTTCTCTTTGATAATAACCAACAGTTAACTTCACATCAGATATCTTTTTACTATTTTCTAGTGCTATTTTTTGTGTTTGTTGTTTTATTTTTTCTTTTTCCATCAAAACTAGAGGATGATTTTCTAAAACACTTTTCATATTTATACTAAATTTTCCAAAAAAATCATTAAAGGTAATAGTATCTATTTTTGTATACACTATATCTTCTAAACTTTTTTTCATCTTGGAAATTGTATAGATAAATTTTTGTTTTTTTAGGTTTAACTTATATATTTTAATATCTTGAGTTACTAAAATACTTTGATCTAATTTACCATTTTCATAAAGCAAATTCATGAGTTTTTTTTGATGCTGTAAATTTTTTAAATATCTCTTTAAAATAGTTAACTTTTCATTATTATAAAAAATATTATAACTATACAATAAAGCTTCAGATTGTAATTTTTGTTTATAATTAAGATATTCTAATTGATTTATCTTTGTATCATATTGTTTGATTTCATTCGAAAGTTTGAGTTTTCCATTTGTAGGGATAACTTGTGAATATGTTATATATTGTGTTTGCATCGCTTCTATATCTCGAGAAGTCGGTTCATCTAAATTTATATCCGATACTCCTATACCAAGTACTGGATTGCTCCAAGTACTTGATAAATCTGCATCAACTAAACTGGATGTTATTTGTATCTCTTTTGCTTTGAGTATATAGTTATTTGTATCTATTAATTTTAAAATTGACTCTATACTTTGAGAATATAAAATTTGAACACTAACAATCACTAAAAATAGAGTCTTTTTTAACATTTGTTTCCTTTATATATTAACACTACCTCTTACAGTATGTACTTTGTTATCGATTGTTTTAAATTTTAAATGATACTGCCATGTTCCGCTCATACTAAAATTAATCATCATTTTATATTCACCATCCACTAGTTTAGCTTTTGCTTTATATTCCATATAAGGCATTCCTGGCATCTCTGGCATAAAAACTTTGATTTTCATTTTTGCATTACTAATTACTTTGCCACTTTTTTCAAGTGTCACATAAAAATCATTATTTCCACTAATAGGAGTAGTTTTTGTATATAGTTTTAAATCATAACCATTCTTTTCTCCATTTTGTTCAATCACATTAGCATTTAAAACGATTCCTACAAAAAACATCAACATAAAAATTATTTTTTTCATTTATATCCTTTTTAATTTTAATTTATTTTATATTTTTTTTGTGTAGTCGATGTGTAATAATAAAGTATCATATGGGTCTTACACTTAGATTCTTTCTAACCTTTAAACTAATATACATTTAAATAATAATATAATAATTCATTAACCCCAAAAAGGATATTTATGAAAGATATTACTATTAAACTAAAGTTATTAATACTTGTTATCTCTACAATATTAGTAATTTCACTAATTATAGGTTTTGAAGCTATCTATAACATTCAATCTATAAGCGAATCCAATATTAAACAGTATAGAGATGAGTCTTATAAGAACAAAGAAGAAGAGCTTAAAAACTATGTTTCAATGGCATTAAAAACAACAGAAACTTACTACAAAAGAACTGAACCTTCAAAAATAAAAAAAGAGATTTCTGAAGATTTAAAAGAGCAAACTCTATTCATTTTTTCAATTATTGAAAAAGAATATGCACAAAATCATGGGAAACTACCAATTTCTGAAATTAAACAAAGAATAAAAAATATTGTTAATTCAAGTAGATATGGGAAAAATGGTTACTTTTGGATAAATGATACAAAAGCAATTGTTATTGATCACCCAATTAAACCGTCTTTGAATGGAAAAGATTTAGCAAATTTTCAAGATAAAAATGGGAAAAAAATATTTACTGAATTTGTAAAGGTTACATCTGATACAGGTGAAGGTTTTGTTGACTATGTTTGGCCTAAACCAGGTTTTAGTAAACCACAACCAAAAATATCGTATGTAAAACGATTTAAGCCATTTAACTGGGTTATAGGAACTGGGGCATATGTTGCAGATGTCACAGCAGATATGCAAAAACAAGCATTACATACAATATCACAAATGAGATATGGAAAAAATGGCTACTTTTGGATACAAGACAGTTCTAGTAAAATGATTATGCACCCTTTTAAACCATCATTGGATGGAAAAGATTTAATAAACTTCAAAGATAAATCGGGTGTTTATTTATTTAAGGACTTATCTGCTATATCAGTTAAAAATGGTGGTGGTTTAGTAAAATACAATTGGGAAAAACCGGGAAAAGAAACTTTACAACCTAAATTTTCTTATGGTCAATTATTTAAAGAATGGAACTGGATCATAGCTACTGGTGCATATGTTGATGATGTAGAAGATAAAATTATTGTTATGGAACAAAACGCACAAGAGAAAGTAAATGAAATAATAATTTCAGTTTCACTTATTACTATTATTATAATTATTCTTATTACATTTATTATCACTTTAATTCTCAATAAACTTATTGTAAAACCTATTACTGTATTAAATGATGGGATACAAAGTCTTATCACTAATGTTGAACATACAAAAACAACAATAAAAAAACAAGCCAATGATGAACTAGGAGATATAGTTGATAGCTTTAATCTTTACATGACTAAAATTGATAACGGTGTACAAGAAGATCAATTATTAATTGAAGAAGCAAAAAAAGTAATAGAAAGAGTAAAACATGGTTCTTATTCTCAAACTATAGAAAAAAATACAAATAATAAATCATTAAATGAATTTAAAAATGAAGTAAATGATATGATACTAGCAACTAAAAATCATTTTGCTAATATGAATATTATTTTAGAAGAATATGCAAATTTTGACTATCGAAAAGAGATAGTAATAGATGGAATAGAGGAAAGTGGAGTATTTGCACTTCTTGTAAAAGATATCAACACACTTAGAGATTCTATCAACACTATGTTATCTCAAAATAAAGCAAATGGATTAACACTACAAAACAGTTCAAATATTTTATTATCAAATGTTGATACGCTAAGTAAAGCTTCAAATGATGCAGCAGCTTCACTAGAAGAGATAGCAGCAGCACTTGATCAATCAACAACTAGTATTTCAAATAATACTGAAAATATTATCCAGATGGCGACTTATGCACAAACAGTAACTTCATCAGTGAGTTCAGGTGAAGCTCTTGCTAGTCAAACAACTCTTGCTATGGATGAGATCAATACAGAAGTGACATCTATAAATGAAGCGATTACTGTAATTGATCAAATTGCATTTCAAACAAATATTCTTTCACTGAATGCTGCTGTTGAAGCAGCAACTGCAGGTGAAGCTGGAAAAGGATTTGCTGTTGTTGCTCAGGAGGTACGAAATCTTGCATCAAGATCGGCAGAAGCTGCAAATGAAATTAAAAAATTAGTTGAAAATGCAACAGCAAAAGCCAATAATGGTAAAAAAATTGCTGATAATATGATAGAGGGATACTCAGAACTAAATGTAAATATTACAAAAACAATAGAACTTATTTCTGATGTTGAGTCCATTTCTAAAGAGCAACAAACAGGTATTGAACAAATCAACACAGCTGTTGGACAACTTGATTCTCAAACACAAAAGAATGCACAAGTTGCAAGTGATACACAAGATATTGCTATGCAAACACAAAGTATCGCACAAAATGTTTTAGATGATGCAAACCAAAAACAATTTATTGGTAAAGAATCAATCACTATGCAAAGTATTACTAATAATAAATAAAAAAGTATCTTAACCTCGAGATATTTTTTTAAACAAAACAACTTTACACAATAAAAAAAGGGAGAGTCAAAATAACTCTCCCTTTTTTATTGACTATATTTTCGAATAGAAAATGAACAAGCTTTTAAAAACTTGCCCATTCATCATCTGAACTATTTGAAACAATTGGTTTTATATTTTTGCTTGTAGTAGATGTTATTGTTTTTTTCTCTACTATTTGAGATGATTTTTCTATTACTTTATTAGTAGATGGTGAACTTACTGTATTTTCTTTCGCTTTTACAGAGTCTTTTCCGCTAAATTCTTTCTCATTTGCATCTGCTACAACTAATTTTGCTATATTATCTGTTTGAACTGCAACGGTATGTGTCTGTGATGCAATTGAAGCATTTTCTTGAGTTTGCTTATCTAATGAGCTAATTGCGTCATTAATCTGTATAATAGCTGATTGTTGCTCTTTTGATGCACTCTCTACATCTGTAATAAGTTCTAAAGTTTTCGAGATATTTGAACTAAGTCCTGTATATCCATGAATCATTTTATCTGCAATATTTTTACCATTATTGGCTTTTTCTGTTGCATTTTCAACTAATGACTTGATCTCATTTGCAGCTTCAGCTGATCTTGCCGCAAGATTTCTTACCTCTTGCGCAACAACAGCAAAACCTTTTCCAGCTTCACCTGCAGTTGCTGCTTCAACAGCAGCATTCAGTGAAAGAATGTTTGTTTGAAATGCAATTTGGTCAATCACTTTAATCGCTTCGTTTATAGATGTTACTTGTTCATTGATTTCATCCATAGAGTTTGTAGTTTCTGTTGCAAGAGTCTGCCCTTCCTGTGCTGAACTTGTTAAAGAGTTAGCAAAACCTGCCATTCGTATAACATTTTCAGTATTATGAGAAATACTACTTGTCATCTCTTCTAAAGCAGCTGAAGTTTCCTCTATCGCTGCTGCTGCTTGATTTGAATTTTTGTTTAAAATGTCAACATTTTTCAAAAGAGTGTTACTACTTACATCTAAAGTTAAACCATTTGATTTATTTTCAATAAGCATTTTAGTAATTGCATCACCTAAAGTATTTATTGCTACTGCAACTTGACCATAAGCATCTTGAAATCTTGGAGTGTAATCATACTGACTAAACTTATCTAAAATATCTATCAAAATATTTAAATCTCTTGCAATAGTATGTTCTAAATAATCTTGTAACTCATCTAGTAATTTTTTTAATTCCATCAAAGATTCAGTGTCTGAATCTTTTTCAATTTTTGCAACCATATTTCCAGACTTTAACTCATGAATAAATCTTGTAATATCTTGAACAAACTCTTCATCTTTTAAAATGTTTTTTCTTATTTTTTCAATATTACTATTCACAACTTGTGCCATAGTTCCTATCTCATCATTTGAATTAATTTGGATTGGAGAAACTGTTGTAGTTTCTTTATTTATAAAACTAAAGAAATTTAATAGTCCTTTTTGAAACTCTTCAATTTGAGAAACTATAGTTCTTGGAATTAAAATAGCCATAACAATTACTAAAATAAACACAATCAATGCAATAATCGGAGTAACAATAAGTAAACTATCATTAAGTGCAGATACATCTGGTCCTATGGTATCTTGATCTTTTTTAATTGAAATTTTAACATCTTCAGATAATTTTGCAATATGTGGTCCTATTTTATTGAGTTTATTATCTATGATAAGATTCCGTTTTCTTATAATTTGAACTATATCTTTAACACCCTTTTTATATAAATCAATTAGTTTCACTGATTTTTCTAACTGCATTCTTCTAGTTGAATTTTGAATCTCTTTTTTTAGTAGTTCTAATTCATATTGTAAATCAGAAAACTCTTTATCTACTCTTTGCGCATGTTCTACTTTATTTGATGCTAAATATTTAGCAGTATAAAGACGAGCCAGTAAAAGAGATCGTACAGCAAGTGCAGCATCGTACGATGCAATATCATGACCGTCTTTATGAGTAGTTTTCATAACAGAAGATAAAAGTTTTTCTATTTTTTTACCATTTATATTTAAATTATTATTAACAATATCGTTTCTAGCATTAAAAAAAGCAACCACTTCATAAAAATGTTTATGATATGCATGAAATTTTTCAGAAATCTCTTTTACCATAGGGGCTCGTGTTGGTTTTTGAATCTCCACTAATGCCTTATCAATAAAACTATCAGTTATTTTGTAATATTTCTCAAATTCATCAATCTCTTTTTGAATTGGTGTGTTAAGATAATCTTTCACATTCATTCGTACCATCAACATATTTGACTGAACAGAACTTGCCAAAACATTATCTTTTGCCATCTCTCTATAACTTGAAAAGCCATCTGCTGATTTCGATACACCAAAATTACTATACCCTGCAAGAATTGCAACCAAAATCGCAATAATTGAAAAGGCAACTATTAGTTTCTTTTTAATTGTCATATTATTATCCTTCTTTGTACTATTTTAGTATAGCATATTAAAATAATAAATTAATAAATTAATCAAAAGGGAAAAGTTATCTTAAGTTTATTACTCTATTATTTCGCCTTATAAAAATAAAGGAATTTTTTTGATAGTAGTAAAACCAAAACAGAGTACAGATTTTGATATAAGAAAAAAACAGGCTAAAGAGTTAGGTGTAGATATAAATACAAATATGACTTTAAACTGTTTGGAAAAAGAGATTGTCAAAAAACTTGCTTCAGGGATGGAAGACTTAAAATTATTACTAGAAGATATTTCGCAAAAATCTTAATGTGTAATATCACATAGGAGACATCACATATCTATCAACTTTGTAACCTATACCTTTATTATTTTGAATAAAATCTTCTTTTAATACTTTTCGAAGTCTGCTTAACTCTGTTCTAATAGTAGCATCACTTACCAAATCAGATCCCCAAGCATATTCTCTAAAAATATCAAAATTTACAATACTTCCTAAATTTTTGCACAAACACTCGATAATATTTAGCTGTTTTTTGGTCAAAGGCTGGATCACATCCCTATATAAAAGTTTGTTTTCTTTTCTAATATAACTATAATTTGGACTCAATAAAATATGTTCTCTTTTTATATTATCGATTTTTTTAGCCAATTTTTGTATACGGTATGCTAATTCTTTGAGATGGAAAGGTTTTTTTAAATATTCTGCTCCACCCATATCAAATGCGCGAGAAATTGTTTCTATATCTGTAAGATTACTAATAAACATAGCAGGCGTACTAAAATTTGATTGTTTAAAATTTTCATATAACTCAAGTCCATCATATGTTTTTTCATCTATATTTAAAATCAACAAATCATATACTGTTTCTTCTAAGTAAAGTTTTGCATCTTGTTTATAGTGACAAGCGGTACATTGGTGTCCTAATTCTATTAAATACTCTTTTATAGACTTTAATAACTCAAGATCATTTTCTAACAACAATATTTTCATTAAGCCTCTTTCTAATTTCTGCTATAGTATAACATTTTTAAATTTATTCAAATTTATTTTGATTTAAAATAGATGACAATTCACTTAATTTGTCAATTTTGTAACTTGCACTATCAAAATTTTGTGTTTTTGTAAATTCATTATGAACTATCACACAATCAATATTGGCTCTATTGGCAGAGATAAGTCCACGCTGTGAATCTTCTATAACGATTGTTTCTTCTTTTGAAGCACCAAATAATTCTAAACCTTTAAGATAAGGATCAGGAAATGGTTTGGCTCGAGGATAATCTTCAACACATAAAACAAAATCCATAAAATCTATTATCCCACGATTTTTATGGATAATATCAAAATCAACTCTTCTTGATGTTGTCACAATTGCCATCTGGTATTGTTTCTTTAACTCACCCAACACATCATGGACATTTTCTATAGCAATATTTTCTTTTCGTAAATACTCTTGATAATACACATCACGCTGTTCTCTTGCTATAATTTTTTCTTTTTCACTTGCACCTTTTGCTGCAACCCATACACCATTCCCAGCTGTCATAATATCCATATACTCATCAAACTGTAAATTCACATCAAAAAACTCTTTAAGTGCTCTTTTGCTAGCTTCATAATACCAAACTTCTGTTTCTACAAGAACTCCATCATTGTCAAATAATATATATTTTTTTTCCATTTATCATATATCCTTTTTTATATATAGTCAATTATAACATCTTTTAATTTATCTCTATTGTCAGTACTACATAAAGAAAAGAGATATGAACACAAACCCAAATCTTGTTTTCCAACTCAATTTAAAAGATAATATAGAGTTTAAAGCAGAAGAATTAGATTTTAATTCTAATACTTCAATAACTCCAATAACTCATCACCAGAAAACTTAGTATCTTCTTGCTGTTTGTTTTCATCAAAAATACGATCTTGAAGTACTTTTTTCTTCTCCTGTAACTCTAGTATTTTTTGTTCAATACTATTTTCTACTATGAGTTTATATACAAAAACAGCTTTTTTTTGCCCTATTCTATAGGCTCTATCTGTAGCTTGATTTTCAACTGCTGGATTCCACCATGGATCATAATGTATAACAGTATCAGCTGTAGTTAGATTTAATCCAACTCCACCAGCTTTGAGTGAGATAAGAAACATATCTGCTTTCCCATCTGTAAATTTATTTATAGCTTGTTCTCTATTTACAGTTGAGCCAGTTAGTTTAGTATAAGATATTTCTTTTTCTAAAATTTTTTCTTCTATTATTTTTAACATAGAAGTAAACTGTGAAAATACAAGTATCTTTCTACCCTCACTTAAAAGTTCATCAACTAAATCTAAAAACAATTCTAGTTTAGCTGACTCCTGAACTTTTAAAGCCTCATCAATTTTTACTAAACTAGGATCACAACACACTTGTCGTAGTTTTAAAAGAGCATCTAAAATAGTGATATGAGAAGAACCAATCCCTTTTTCAGAAATAGCTTCTCGTACTTTTTTCTCCATAGTGACACGAATCGATTCGTATAGTTTTGACTGTTTTGGTTCAAACTGAGTGTATTTTATGATTTCAGATTTAGGAGGCAGTTCATGTGCTACTTTCTCTTTTGTCCGTCTAATGATAAATGGTTTTACTCTTTCATTTAAAAGTTTTTGACGGTTTAAATCATTGTCTTTTTCTATAGGATTTTGGTAGTAATTTTTAAAAAAGGGCAGTGTATCTAAAAAGTTAGGCATTAAAAAATCAAATATACTCCAAAGTTCACCAAGATGGTTTTCTACAGGCGTTCCAGACAGAGCTAGTTTGTGTTCACTTTTAAGTTCTTTAATAGCTTGAGTCATTTTTGTTTTTGGGTTTTTAATTTTTTGAGCTTCATCTAAGATGATATATAAAAAGTTTTCTTTTTCAAACTTTTCTTTATCTCTTACAATTAATGGATAAGTAGTGAGTAATATATCGTAATTTTGAAGCTGCTTAAATCGTTTGGCTCTATCATTTCCATGAAGGGATAAAACAGATAAATTTGGAGTGAATTTTTTGACTTCGTTTTTCCAATTTGCAATTAATGATGTTGGCATCACTATTAAACAAGGTTTATTGAGTTTTCCGTTTTCTTTCAAAGTTGAGAGATGAGTTAAAGTCTGAATAGTTTTTCCAAGACCCATATCATCTGCTAAAATTCCACCAAATTTAAACTCATATAAAAAATTTAACCAGTTTATTCCATCTTGTTGGTAGTCTCTTAAAGTTGCAGTTACGCAAGAGGCTTGTTTTACTTTTTCTATCCCACCAAAGTTTTTCAGTTTTTGAGATATTTGTATGAGTTCATTTTCTTTTAAATAAGAATTTTGTGTAAAATCACCTAAAAGATGAGACTCATAAGAGGAGATAATAAGATTTTCATCACTATCTTTTTTGTCATTTAAAGCAATAATTGTATTTAAAATAGGTCGTAACTGTTCTGTTTGAATTGTTACATAACTATCACCTTCTATTTTTACATTTATATTTAAAGGCAAATTTTCTAAATTATCATACTGTTCGATAATACCACTCACCAAAGGAGCAATAGGAAAAACCCTCCCATCAAACTCTATATTAAAAGAGAGTTTAAACCATTCATTTATCTCATCTTTTGATATATTTATTATAGGGGTTACTTCTGTAGTATTGATTTTTAAATCACTTGGCATTGAAAAAGAGAGATTGTGACTATTTTTTTCTACAAGTTTACATAAATCTAAAACTTTAGCGTGGGGAATAACAGGAGCTTCTAGTAACTGTTCTAAAAACTTTGCATTCATTTGTGTAGATACTTTTTGTATCTTATTATTCTGTTTATTTATGACTAAAAGTGGTTGAGTAAATATCATCTCAAAATCATCTATATTTTTTACTTGCAATTCATAGTTTTCATTTACTTTTTCCCAAACAAAATCCAAACAAATCTCATCATCACTAAAACTCAAAGCTTCGTTATTGTCTTTATAAAAACATCTTTTTGTTTTAAGAAGTTCTTTGATAACTATATAACCTAAACTCCCCTCAATTTTTGTCGTTTTGTTACCATATTTTTGAAAAAATCCAGAACAATACTCTACTATATTTTTATCATCTTCAAATTTAAAATTATCATACAAAGTAGAAAAGAGATATTTATCACTATTTAAAAGTGTGCCTTGGTTAAGTGTTCCATTTTTTAAAAACTTACATTGGTAAAACTTCAAATCATTTGTATCTGTTCTTGTATCATCTGCAAATAATCGATAGATTATAAATGGCTCATTTTGATAGAGTTCAAATTTTTTATTTGATGTGATTTTTGATAAAGAGTTTATCCATTTGTCATATTTATTTGTAGGATTTTCATTTTTTTTGTCACTCATATACTGTAAACAAACAGCCACCACATGTTTACAATTGTCTTGTACAGGACAGCTACATTTTCCAGATATATGTACTTTTTTATTTTTTAATGAGATATCGATATCTTGTTCGTACTGTTGCATCCCATTTACACAAGATGTTAAACTCACTACTGTATCTGTTTGTTCAAATATTTCATAACTATCGACATCACCATCTTTATAGTAGTGATAGCCTCGATTAAATGCTCCTAAATCTACATTTTCTTTGATATCTTCACGAGTAATTTTCATCTGTACTTTTCTATCCTAATCTAACATTGTCAAAGATATTTTGTTTTTTTCGATATCTATATTTTGGATTTTGATATTTTTAAGCTGTTGATTTACACTTAGGACATCCATTAAGTGAGATATTCGTTTATGTGAATATTGTGAGATATGAAGCATCGCATCATTTTTAAGACCTATATCTATAAACGCTCCAAAATCTGTGATATTTCGTACGACTCCGTTTACACTATCTCCTATTTTTAACTCATCAATACTTTTTATATCTTCACAAAATGAGATTTGCTCAAGTTCATCTCGTATATCAAACCCTGGTTTTTTAAGCTCAACAACAATATCTTTTAAACTCTCATATCCACAATCAAACTTTTTTGACAACTCTTTTAAAGTAGTATTGTCTATAGTATTTAAATCACACTTTTCTTTTAGATATTTTGCCACATCATAATTTTCAGGATGAATACCGCTATTATCTAAAAAACTCTCTCCATCTTTGATTCGTAAAAACCCTACACTTTGCTCATACGCTTTAGCACCTATTCCTTTTACTTTTAAGAGTTGTTTTTTACTTGTAAACTCTCCTATATCAGCTCGAAAATCTGTAATATTTTTGGCTAATTTTTCACTTATTCCAGACACATAAGAAAGCAATTTATACGAAGCAGAGTTTATATCTACCCCTATTTTATTTACTAATGTAAAAGTAGTCGTATTTAGTTTTGTAGTAAGATTTTTTTGATCTACATCGTGCTGGTACTGACCAATACCTAGTGATTTTGGGTCTATTTTGACTAAAGCAGACATAGGGTCTCGCAGTCTTTGCGCTATAGAGATAGCTCCTCTAATCGTAACATCAAGATTTGGATACTCCTCTTGTGCAATTTTAGAAGCTGAGTACACAGAAGCCCCTATTTCACTTACAACTGCATAATTTATATTTAGATTATGTTCCTTTTTTAAATCATTTACAAAACTTGCTGTCTCTTTTGAAGCAGTTCCATTTCCTATAGCAATTGCAGTTATATTGTACTTTTTTATTAAATCCAATACTATTTTTGAAGATGTTTTTATATTATTTTCACTTAAAAGATATATCACATTTGAGTCTAAATAGTTTCCATTATCATCTATTACAGCTAACTTACATCCAGTTTTATATCCAGGATCCATACCTAAAATCACTTGATTTACAAGTGGTGGAGTAATAAGTAATTCTGTTAAGTTTTTACCAAAAAGTTCAATAGCTTCATCACTCGCTTTTTGTTTCAAATTTGAAAGCAGTTCTCTTTTTAAAGAAGGAAGTAATAATCTTTTTAGTCCATCGATATACGCTTCAAGAACAAACTCTTTTGAACTTTGTGCATGATTGGGTATACGATATTGTTTTATACCATTGATGATAAACTCTTCATCAGCTACTACTTTTAAAGATATTTGTTTTTCATTTACCGCTCTTAAAATCGCTAGGAGTTGATGAGATTTAAGATATTTTGCTTTTGTATTTATTGTACTTAGGTTTTTATATACACCATTTTCTTCAAAAGTTTTTGTTTTCTTCGTTACGATACTTGCATGGTTTTCTAAATTTTTTCGTACACCCTCTTTTGTTTTAATTTCTTGAGAGTATCGTAATGCAATAATATCTTTTGAACCATTGATCGCATCTTCTACAGTTTTTACTTCTTTATTTAAAAAGTTTTTTGCTTTTTGTTTTATCTCATTTGATGTATATTTCATAGTAGAGATGATATTTGCTAAATCTGTAAGTCCATTTTTAACAGCATCGTCTGCTCTTGTATTTTTAGTTCCTTTAAAAGGTTCATAAATATCTTCTAAAGCTCTTAAAGTAGTAGCTTCATCAAGTAGTTTTTGTAACTTACTATTCAAACAATCTTTCTCTTTTAAGATATTTACTATCTCTTCTTTTCTTTTGAGTAGTTTTTGAGTGTATTCATACACTTCTTGAAACTGGATAAGAGTTTCATCACTCGCGTTTCCAGTGATATCTTTTCTATATCGAGCGATAAAAGCTATCGTACTTCCATCTTCTAGTAACTCTATAATATTTTTTATATATTTATCATCTAACTGTATTTTACTTTTTATTATCTCTATTATTTTATCATTCATAAAATGGAGTATATCAAAAATTTCTTTATTTGATTTTTACTTTTTAAATAAAATGACAATATGCAATATTTTTTAATAAAAATTTATTTATCTGTTAAAATCACACTATTAATAAATACTAAAGGAGATAAAATGATAGAAATATTATCAATAATTTTCATCATTTTTTTATGTGTAAGTTTTTATATAAATGAAAATATGATACATAAAAATAAAATAGAATTTGATCTCTTAAAAGATAGAGGCATCAAGGAGAAAAAATGAATATTTGCGGAATAGAACTCAAATCAAATAATGCAATTTTATCTGTTATTCAAGTAAATACAGAGATTCAAAAATCAACATTTTTAAATACAAAAATAAAAAAAATTATTTTAGAAGATGAAGAGAATAAGAATTCGCTTTTAAAATTTCAAGATGAGATAGATAATTATCTTCATGAAAATAATATTTCGAAAATAGCATTGAAAAAAAGGGCAAAAAAAGGAAACTTTGCTGGTGGTGCAGTTACTTTTAAATCTGAAACAATTATTCAGCTCAATACTGTGTGTGAAGTGACTTTTGTAACTTCACAAGCTATAGGTAAATATACAAAAAACAATGAAGTGTTATTTCCATCAGAACTAAATAAATACCAAGAGCAAGCATATTTAAGTAGCCTACTCTTAGTATAAAATAAGTTCTATTTTTTTATATCAGCTCGTGGTACAAACTCTAAAACCGTAGCATTTATACAAAATCGTCTTTTCCCATCAGCTCGAGGGAACACATGACCTAAATGAATGCCACTTTTTTTAGCTCGTACTTCGATACGATTCATACCATAGCTGTTATCTTCTAATTCAATAGTTGATCCGTCAACTGCTTTGAAAAAACTCAACCATCCAGTACGAGAGTTAAATCTATCTTGAGTATCAAATAATATATCACCAGATAATTTATCTACAAATACGCCATCAGGTGTGTTTTTAAAGATATCATACTCTTTACAAAATCTATTATCTGTACCTTCATTAAAAGCTACATTATAACTCTCACTATTTTTACCAAGTTTAAAGTCACCAAGCATTTTATAAAAACTTTTTTCATCCATATATCCACGATTTGCTAAAACTTCTTTTCCATTTTCTATAAAAAGAATAATTGGTGTTGCAAATAGTTTTGTTTTTATTTCAAACTTTTCCATTTGTGAAGAATAAGCTTTACGAATTTTTAGAGTACCTCTATATGAATCCAAAACATCTTTTTTAAATCTTTCACAATATGGACAGTTATCAGACTCAATAACAACTATCTCTTTTCCATCCAATGGTATAAGTGGTTCTTTTTTCTCATCATCAGGAGTATCTGCAAATTTTACACCTGTGCTGTGGTCTGGACAATATCCATTTGGATTATTTTTTAAATAATCTTGATGGTATTTTTCAGCATCATAAAACTTTGTAAGTGGTGCGATTTCTGTAACAATTTTTTTATAACCATGTTCATTTAAAAGTGTTTGATAAACTGCCTTTGTATTATAGATAGCTTGTCGTTGTGTCTCATTTGTATAGTACACTGCACTTCTATAGTTATCACCTATATCATTACCTTGACCATTTATTTGAGTAGGGTCATGTATCTCCCAAAAATTTTTAATCAATTCTTTTGCTGTTATTTTTGTATTATCAAAAGTAACTTGTACACCTTCAGTATAATTAATCAAACCTTCAGGTTTATTTTTTCTGTATTCCAAAACTTTTTTATATGTAGGGCTAGGATAATTTCCACCAACATATCCTGACTTTACATCAATAACACCAGGAATCTGTTCGAAATTTTTTTCAACTCCCCAAAAACATCCTGCTGCAAATACTATCTCTACTATCATAATGTATCCTTTCTAGTAAGTAAGTATAATGAAGTCTTGTGTAAAATTTGTGTAGTTATTATCTTGTCATACTTGTAGCAATGTCAAGTAAATTTTGATCAATTTTATATTTGGAAGAGGTTATATAAGATATATCTTGAAAAGAAAATTTTCCCTCTTTATATGTAACAACAGAACCTTTTTTATAATCTTTTTGCAAAAGTTTGTTAAGAGCGTATGTAACAAATTCCATCGCCATAAGTCTATCATGCACAGTAGGGTTTCCACCTCTTTGAATATGTCCTAAAATAGTTGCTCTAGCTTCTATATGTAAATTTTTTTCTATCCAATTTACTAGATTATATGTTTGGTTTGTTGCTTCAGAAACAACACAAACCATATATGTTCGTCCTTGTTTAATTTGTTGTTCTAATTTAATTTTTAATGAATCAAGATCATAATCTAACTCAGGAATCATACATATTTCAGCGCCAGAAGTCAAAGCGGAAACTAATGCTAAATAGCCACAACCTCTTCCCATAGTTTCAACAACACAAGCTCTTTTAAATGAACTAGAAGTATCTCGTAAAGAGTCGGTTGCAAGGCGAATTGTATTTAATGCAGTATCAACTCCTAAACAATAATCAGTACCAAAAATGTCATTATCAATAGTTGAAGGAATTGCTACAAAGGGTACCTGAAAATCATCAAAAAATTGTTGTAATGCTCGAAAAGAACCATCTCCACCTAAAAGAATAAGTTTATCTATACCCAAAGTATCTAAATTTTCAAAGGCTTTTTTTCTATATTTATATTCATAAAATCGTTTAGAACGAGATGAACGAAGAATCGTACCACCTTCATGGAGTATTCCTGCTACATCTTTATGTTTGGCTTTTTTAATATTATTATCAATCAACCCTTCTAATCCATCAAAAATGAAATAAGGGGTAACACCTTTTAGGAAACAATAATCAACAAACTGTTTAATAGCAGGATTCATCCCTGCACAATCACCACCAGAAGTTATTATTGCAATTGACATATAATTAAAATTTTAGAATTCCAGTTTCATTTAACATTACAATAATAATAGCCAATGGAGCCACATATTTAATTAGAAATAACCAAATAGCAAAAAACTTTTCACCCATAAAAGGTATTAAAGCTTCTCTAACTACATTTTTATCCATTATGTAACCCACAAATAGTGCCACAAAAATTCCACCAATTGGTAATAAAATAGCTGCTGTTACAAAATCTAACCAATCAAATAAATTTTTAGAACCAAATGTTAAAGCAGATGAAAATTCATTTGTATTTGATAGCAGGGCAAAAACACCAAGTAGATAAAAAAATGCGGATACTCCGTATGTAGCTTTTGTTCTTGACATTTTTCTTCGCTCAACCAAATACATTACAGTTGGTTCTAAAATAGAAACAGAAGATGTAATAGAAGCAAACGCCAAAGCTATAAAAAAGGCAATTGCCATTAGATTACCAATACTTCCCATTTCATAAAAAATTGCAGGTAAAGTAATAAATACTAGTCCTGGTCCCTTACTTGGTTCTTGACCCGCTGAATAAACAATAGCAAAGATAATAAGTCCAGATACAATTGCAATAAGTGTATCCAATGTTACAATCGAGATAGATGCTTTTACAATATTTACATCTTTTCCTAATGATGCTGAATAAGTGATAATTGTCGCCATACCAAGAGAAAGAGTAAAAAATGCATGTCCCACAGCAATAATAATTGAACTAGCGTGAAATTTCTCAAAATTTGGATAAAACATAAACTCAACTGCCTGATGAAAACCATCAAGTGTCATACTGTAAAAAAACATACATAAAAGAATGATTAATAAAGCTGGCATAAGAACATTATTTAATCGTTCAATTCCTTTTTTAATACCTTTAGAGATAGTATATGCAATTATTAAAAACCCTAAAGTATAGTAGATAAGTTGAGAAACAATATCTTCTTTTAATAAACCTAAAAATACGGTTTCTGCTTCACTTACACTTGATGGTAAAGCAGTTGCTGCAATAACAATATAGTTTAAAATCCATCCTACTACAATGGCATAAAAAGATAAAATAATTACACCAATTAAAAATGTAAACCCTGTATATCTCCAATATTTTTTACTCTTGGGAGCTAAGGTTTCTACTGTAGATACCGAGTCTTTATTTACTCTACTTCCAAGAACAACTTCTGCTATAAAAATCGACATACCTATAAATATAACAGTAAGCAGATATACCATCACAAATACACCACCACCATTTTCACCTGTTATATAGGGAAACTTCCATATATTTCCTAATCCTACTGCACTTCCTGCTGCTGCTAGAATAAAACCTAGCCTCGTAAATCTATTTTTGTTCATTATCTGTTCTTTCACCTTTTTTAATATCTCTTACACATCGTACTCTACCATTTTCAAACTCTTTGATAGATATTTTTTTTGTCCCATCATCAAAGTTTTTTACTATTGAATAACTCCAAACTTTGTATTCATCATCATATGTTGTACTTGACCAGTAAAACTTTCCACCAAAGCCGTTGTATATTTCATCTTTATTTTCATATAATTCAATCAGCTCCTCAATAGTTGGCAACCTAAAATCCTTATGGTGAGCAAATTGTAAATTTTGGCAATATATATTTGCCTTCTCCCAATTTATATTAGTATTGGCAGCATTTTTTGTATCTTCCCACATAAGATTATTTATAGTTGAAGTATAAAGACGAATATCTTTTGGTATGGTTTTTAATTTGTACTTGATTGTATTGAGTGTGTTAGCTGTAATATTACGATCCAAACTTACATCAGCATAACCATCTTGAAGCTTTATTGTAATATTTTGTTCCGAATTCACATCAATAAGTCGATTTGAATCATTAAGTTTTTTTATAAATTTTCCATTTAAATATAACTCAGCATCATCGCCTACAAAAAATATTTGACTATTTGATTTCTCAAATTTAAGTTTATAAGTTAAAATATTGTGAGGAGAAACTCTTATAGTCGTTTTAAGATTATTAGCATAATATTTTTTATCAACAATAGCTTCTAATTGTATTTTTTTATTGGGAACTACTTCATACTGTTTTATAGGTGTATCTCCTATCTCTTTTCCATCTAGAAAAACTTTTGTATTTTCTACATTTGAAAAAATATTTATAAATGCTTTTTTTTCATTTGCACTAATTGTAGTAAAAAATAAAAAAATAATTAGCATTAATTTAAGCATTGTTTTCCTTTATACAAACCATAAGAGCAAAATTGTACCAAAAACAATCCTATATATACCAAAAGCAACAAAAGTAAAAGACTCTAAAAATTTCAAAAATAATTTAATCGTGATATACGCAACAATAAAAGCTGTGATAAAACCTACAGCCAAAATAAATAAATTTGCATCCGTAAACTCTTGATAATGTTTTAATAAATCATATCCAGTTGTTGCACACATAACAGGAAAAGCTAGTAAAAAACTAAATTCAGCAGAAGCTTTTCTATTAAGTTTTACTAACATCGCTCCAATAATTGTGCTTCCTGCTCTACTTGTTCCTGGAATCAAAGCAAAGATTTGTGCAAGACCTATATATAAAGCTTGTTTATAGGAAACTTTTTCAACATCATCTATATGATTTTCTGTTTCTTTATAAAACCTTTCAACTACCAAAAAAATAATTCCACCTACAATAAACATTATTGCAACAATTTTGATATCAAACATCGCTTTTATTTGACTTGAAAAAATAAAACCAACAATACCAATAGGGATAAAAGCTAAAATGAGTTTTTTCCAAAGTTCTATTTTTTTTATACTAAACTTCTCTTTATAGTTTAAAACAACAGCCAAAATAGCTGCAAACTGTATGATAACTTGATATGCATTTGTTATACTATTTTGTTCTATATTTAAAAACTCACTAGCAACAATCAAATGTCCAGTTGAACTAATAGGTAAAAACTCTGTAAAACCCTCTATAATACCTAAAAGTATCGAATCAAATATTCCCAACTTAAATTTCCTTTGACAGTTTTAAAAACAATTTTAAACTTTTTTTCTCTTGTACACCAATCTCATAATGTATTTTTGTAAGATATGATTTGATCTGTTTTTTTGAAAGTCCACTACTTTGTGAATACTTTTCAAGAATATATTGAGGAATATATACTTTAGTTTGTAGAAACTTCTTTGCAAACTTTTTAAGATATCGTTCATGTTTATTGACACACAATCTAGCAAATACAAAAGGTAAATTATATCTTTTCTTCCATTCCTCAGCTAAATCAATAAATTTTTCACTTGAATTATAAAATTCAAAAAGTGCTTTATCTCCAATAATCACTTCACCCTCTATACCTAAAACTTTGGCTAAAGCATTTGCAGTCTCAGATTGAAAATCTTTTTTATAACTCCCTGCTTTAACTAATACAGAATCAACAGCACCCTTAGCAACAATTCCTAAATCTAAAGATTTTTTTGCATGTCGAGAAGCAATTGAACTAATAACAGCAGCATCAACTTTTCTTTGTCTAAATTTTTGATTGATCAATGAGGGGTAAGATTTTTTGTATTCTATGATTTGTTTTCTTTGTGTTGAAGATAAGTTTTTTTTGATAAAAACATGTAATGGAAGCAGATTTATAAAGTCGATTTTAGCAAATATCATTTTTTCACCTAGTAGTTTTTTTATAATTAGCAATTATTTTACTAAATTTTTCTTGTCATTAAGATAAAGCTAAAATATCATTATATAAATAAATGTAATTTTTAAATTAAGTAAATATTATGTTTCTAACTGATACCATTATCTTAATATTAAACAATAAGGAAACACAATGAAAAAATTTATCGCAACTTTAGGTCTAGCATCTACACTATTAATCCCAAATGTATTAAACGCACAACAAGCAAAAGGATTAAATGTTTTAATAAACTCTAGCAATCCACAAACACAAACAATGGCAATGGTTTTGTCAATGATGAGTATAAAAAAACATCAAAAACAAGTAAATATTGTATTATGTGGAAAAGCTGGAGACTTGGCAGATAAAAACATTCAAGCAACTCCTGTAAAAAGACCTAATGGAAAAGCACCATCTCCAAAGCAAAATCTTAAAATGCTTATAAAAATGGGTGCTTCTGTTAAAGTTTGTCCACTTTATCTACCAAATGCAAATAAAGATAAATCTGTTTTATTAGATGGAATTACTGTAGCTAAGCCACCTGTTGTTGCAGGGAATTTATTAAATAAAGATTTTCAAAATATAACTTTTTAAGTATTAGGGAAAATAGATATAAATAAATGTATAATTATTTCTAAATATATTTACGAGGAAATTATACATGGTAAGAATAGAATTTTTAGGACCAATTGGTAAAGAGCCATTAGATTTGAATATTTCTAATTTAAGTGAATTAAGTGAAATATTAAAAAAAGATGACTCTCTATCTATATGGCTTAAAAATAGCGCTTGTGCTATAAATGATGTTTTAACAAATGACAAAAATGCACCACTCAATGATGGAGATAAAGTAACTATGCTTCCTCCTGTTTGTGGTGGATGAAAATGATGACAAATATCGATTATTTAGAACTATATGATGGTCATTTACCTGTAGAAACAATCACAAATAGATGGTATGATGATTTTAGGCTTTCTAATTATGGTGCAATTATCACATTTGTTGGGGTTGTAAGAGATGAAAATAATATTGATGGTTTAAGTTTTGATATTTATGAACCTATATTAAACTCTTGGTTTAAATCTTGGCAATCAAAAGCTAAAGAAAAAGGTGCAATTATTTTAATGGCACACAGTCGTGGTGATGTCTTAAATCACCAAAGTTCTTATATAGCAGGTGTTTGTAGTCCTAAAAGACGCGTTGCATTAGAGCTCATAGATGAGTTTGTAGAAGACTTTAAAGCAAATGCTCCTATTTGGAAATACGATATCATAAATGGAAAAAGAGAATACGCACTAGACAGAAGTACCCAAATTTCTGGTGCTGGTCTTTTAAGTTAAATGAAATAAAATATGAGAATAGATATACACAACCACACCACACTTTGTAATCATGCAACAGGTACAACAGAAGAATATATCAAAAGAGCAATCGAACTTAAAATCGATATTTTTGGTTTTTCTGAGCATGCTCCTATGAATTTTGATCAACACTATCGTTTAAAATTAGAAGATAAAGAGTTTTACGAGAATGATGTGTTGTCATTAAAAGAGAAATATAAAAAAAATATCAAAATTCTTTTAGGTTATGAAGTTGACTACTTAAAAGGTGACTATATATTAGATGAAGTACTCAATTCTAAAGTTGATTATCTTATAGGAAGTGTACATTTCATCAATGACGGATGGGGATTTGACAATCCAGAATTTATTGGTCAATATAAAAGTAAAAATATTGATACAATTTGGGAAGATTATTTTGAAGCCATAACTGACATGGCAAAGTCAAACAAATTTGATATTGTAGGGCATTTGGATCTTATAAAAGTTTTTAAATTTCTACCACAAAAAGATATAAAAAGCATAGCAAACAAAGCACTAAAACAGATAAAAAAATCAAATATGACAATAGAGATAAATAGCGCAGGTTTTCGAAAACCAATTGGAGAACAATATCCATCCAAAGAGTTATTGGAGCTTTGCTATGAACTAAATATTCCAATAACTTTTTCAAGTGATGCACATAGCGTTGAGCAAGTTGGACTTAATTATGAAAAAGTAACAGAAATCGCAAAAAAAATAGGATACTCAAAATGTACCTATTTTGAACAAAGAGAAAAGAAAGAAGTAACATTCTAAACTTATATAATACTTAATTTACACATACTTAATATTTTATAAACCCTTTAAACAAGGGGTTTATTACTTTTTTACTTCAGCTTAATTTAATAATATATTCACTATAATCCCAAACTTATAAAAACTTAGGAGTAGAAGAGTGTTTGATAATTTAACAAGTTCATTTAAAAATGTTATTGGAAAAATAAGACATAAAGATGATACAAAAGCATTAACAAGAGCTATTGGTGAACTTAAAAAATCATTACTAAAATCTGATGTTCATCATAAAACTACAAAAGAACTACTCACTAAGATAGAATTAGAAACAAAAGCAAATGGAATTGGTCAAGATTCATTTTTAAAAGCATTAAGAGAATCATTAACAAATGTTTTAACAACAAATGGAAACCAAGGTTTTGTTTATAGTAATAAATCAAATTTAACAACTATTCTTATGACTGGTTTACAAGGTAGTGGTAAAACAACTACTACTGGTAAACTAGCAAACTACCTAAAAACAAGAAACAAAAAAGTTTTAGTTGCGGCTGCCGATTTACAAAGACTAGCAGCTGTTGAACAACTGAAACAAATTGGTGCACAAATTGAAGTAGATGTATACTTTGAAGAAAATGAAACAAATCCAGTTACAATAGCCAAAAATGCAAAGAAAAAAGCCGAAGAGGGTTTGTATGATGTTTTATTTATAGATACAGCAGGTCGACTAGCAATTGATGATGAACTTATGACTGAACTAGCAGATGTAAAAAATGTAGTAAATCCAGATGAAGTATTTTATGTAGCAGATTCATTAACAGGACATGATGCAACAAAAACAGCAACTACTTTTAAAGAAAAAATCGGAATCGATGGTGTAATCTTATCAAAATACGATGGAGACACTAAAGGTGGTGTTGCTATATCTATTGCTCATCAAGTGCAAGTACCATTAAGATTTATCGGTATTGGTGAAAAAATGCCAGATATCGAACCATTTATTCCAGATAGAATCGTATCTAGACTTATGGGACAAGGAGATATAGAAGGTTTATCTGAAAAAGCTGCATCAGTAATCGATGAGAAAAAAGCTAAAGAGGTAACTAAAAAAATCAGAAAAGGTGAATTTAACTTCTCTGACTTTTTAGAACAACTAGATATGATGAAAAAAATGGGTTCTATGAAATCTATCCTTGGTATGATTCCTGGTATGGGAAATATGGCAAACCAATTAAAAGATATGGATTTAGAAAACTCAGGTGAAATTGTAAGAATTAAAGCACTAATCTCTTCTATGACTCCAAAAGAGAGAGAAACACCAAGCCTTATCAATCTTTCAAGAAAAAGAAGACTCTCTCGTGGTGCTGGACTTTCAGAAGTACAAGTAAATAAAATCTTAAAGCAGTTCAAAAATGCTGCAAAGATGGCAAAAAAGATGTCTGGAAAAGGTGGCATGAAAGATATGCAAAAAATGATGTCCCAAATGGGTGGACAAGGTGGAATGCCAAACTTACCTCGATAGGTAAAAAACTCAACTACTGATATGTCAAGTGCTAAAT
Source organism: Arcobacter sp. 15-2 (assembly GCF_047159865.1). Classification (GTDB taxonomy): domain Bacteria; phylum Campylobacterota; class Campylobacteria; order Campylobacterales; family Arcobacteraceae; genus JAIOSF01. The sequence goes on along the minus strand of NZ_AP038804.1, from coordinate 1,476,890 downwards.
GTTAAAATCTAATGTTTAGCACTTGACATCCAAGTTAACAAAACAAATTAAAAGGAATTAAAATGACAGTAATTAGACTTACAAGAATGGGAAGAAACAAAAAACCATTTTACAGAATCGTTGTAACAGATAGTAGAAAAAGAAGAGATTCAGGTTGGATTGAATCAATTGGTTACTATAACCCAGTATCTCAACCAAAAGAGTTCAAAATTGATCAAGAAAGACTTGATTACTGGTTAAGCGTTGGTGCTCAGCCTTCTGAAAAAGTAGCTAAATTAACAGCTAAAAAATAATCATTATGGTAACTGACTTCGTTTCTACTTATGCAAAAATGATAGTTAATTATCCAGAAGATATTGAGGTATCATCAACAAAACTTGATGATACTTTTTTTGAAATCACTATAATTGCAAATAACAGTGACATAGGTAAATTAATAGGTAAGAATGGAAATATGATAAATGCTATTAAAACTATTTTGAATGGTTGTAAAGCAAAAGATGGAAATTCGTATAAAATTCAAGTTATGGCAAAATAATGGAAAAGATTTATATTGCAAAACTAGGAAAAACAGTTGGTCTTAAAGGGCAACAAAAACTACACATAGATTCAGATTTTCCTGATCAATTCAAAAAAGATACAAAACTCACAACAGACAAAAATCAAGAATTAACAATAGAAACATATAATGCTACAAGTGGTGTAGTAAAATTTATAGGTATAGATACTATTGAAGATGCCAAAAGACTTACTAACAGACAACTTTTTGTATCAGATAAAGATACAAGAGAAAACTGTAAATTAGGTAAAAAACAATATTTTTGGTTTGATATAATCGATTGTAAATTTAAAGAAAATGGTGAGATACTTGGGAAAATTTCAGATATTCAACGGATGCCTTTAAGTGATTATTTAGTAATTGAAACAAAACAAGAACTAGTAAAAGAGAACTATGCAAATACTTTTTTGATCCCTTATACTGATAACTATATTGTAAATGTTGATATTCAAAATAAAATTATCACTGCTAAAAACTCAAAAGATATATTAAAAGCTAGTTAGTTTTAAAAATATATTTTACCCTTTTAAATTATTGCTAATCTAATTTATAATAACTTTTTTGTTATAATAGGTTATAAAATTATTTTAGGAATTACTCATTATGAACAAAATTACACTTACAAGCCCATTTGATATGCATCTGCATTTAAGAGATGCTGATATGTTAAACTTAGTTGCCCCACTAACTTCAAAAACATTTGCAGGTGCAATTATAATGCCAAACCTAGTACCAGTTGTAGATACAAAAAAAGCTGTTGTAGAGTATAGGAACAGAATTTTAGAATCTATTGATGAAAAAGATAACTTCACTCCATTTATGACACTCTTTTTTAAACCATATACAAAAGAGTTTTTAGAAGAGGTAAAAGACGATATTTCAGCGATTAAACTTTATCCTGCTGGTATTACTACAAACAGTGATGATGGTGTACAAACAATAGATACCGAATCTTTAGCTCCAACATTAAATGCAATGGCAGAACTAAATATTCCTTTATGTGTACATGGGGAAACAAATGGATTTGTTATGGATAGAGAACAGGAGTTTATGAGTGTATATGAAGCACTAGCAACTGCTTTTCCAAAACTTAAAATTATTATGGAACATATTACAACAAAAGACGCTGTTGATATGTTAGATAGATTTGAAAATCTTTATGCAACTATCACTCTTCATCACTTAATCATCACACTTGATGATGTAGCAGGGGGAATGTTACAACCACACTTATTTTGTAAACCTATTGCAAAAAGACCACATGACAGAGATGCACTTTTAAAAGTAGCACTTGAGGGTCATCCAAAAGTTATGTTTGGAAGCGATAGTGCACCACATCCTAAACATGCAAAAGAAGCGTGTGGTTGTGCAGCAGGAGTCTTTACAGCACCAATTGCAATACAAGTTTTAGTTGAATTATTTGAACAGCATAATAGACTAGAAAACTTACAAAAATTTTTAAGTGATAATGCTTGTGAAATATATAACATAAAGCCTTCATCAAAAACAATAACACTTGTAAAAGAAGATTTTAAAGTACCAAATTTTTATGAATTTAAAAGAGAACGAGTCGTACCTATGTATGCAGAAAAACAACTTTCTTGGAAAGTTTTATAATTCAGCAGAAAAGATCTGCTGAAAAACAGATTTAATCTAAATCTGTTTTTAAAATAGCTCCACTACTTGCATTTGTAACTAAAGCTCTATATTGTTGTAACCATTTAGAAGACAGTTTCTTTTTAATAGGAACAAACTTTTGTTTTCTTTCAGCAATTGTTTCATCACATAAGTTTGCTTGTAAGATATACTTATCTACATCGATATGAATCTCATCACCGTCTTCAAGAAGTCCAATCAAACCACCCTCAGCAGCTTCTGGAGAAACATGTCCAATACTAGCACCTCTAGTTGCACCTGAGAATCTACCATCAGTAATAAGTGCAACAGAATCACCAAGACCCATACCCATAATTAAACTTGTAGGAGCAAGCATCTCTTGCATACCTGGACCACCTTTAGGACCTTCATATCGAATAACTACAACATTACCAGCTTTTACTTTATGTGCTAAAATACCAGCAATTGCATCATCTTGAGAATCAAAACATACAGCAGTACCTGTAAATACTCGCTCACCAGTGATACCAGCAGTTTTAATAACAGCACCTTGTTGTGCTAAGTTACCATATAAAATTGCTAATCCACCAACTTCACTGTATGCGTTATCAATAGTATGAATAATATCCTCATCTTTAATAGAAGCATCAGCAATTCTTTCTTTTATAGTTTCACCAGTGATTGTAAGGTTATCAAATAAAATTCCACCTCTTTTATCCATTTCGTGCATAACAGCATTAACTCCACCAGCTTTATCTATATCTTGCATATGGATAGTTGTTTTTGATGGAGAAATTTTAGCAATATGAGACACTTTATGAGAGATTGCATTGATATCTGATAATTCAAAGTTTACATCAGCTTCTCTAGCAATAGCTAACATATGTAAAACAGTATTTGAAGATCCACCCATAGCCATATCAACAGCAAATGCATTTCTAACTGCATTTTCATTTAAAATGTTTTTCATATTGTATGGTTCTTTATCTTCCATACTTAATTTAGCTAATTCACAAGTTCTTCTTGCAGCTGCTCTGTATAAATTTTCTCTTTCAGTTGTAAGTGCTAAAATTGTTCCATTTCCAGGTAGCGCTATACCCATAGCTTCCATTAATGTATTCATAGAATTTGCTGTAAACATACCAGAACATGATCCACCACTTGGACATGCATTACACTCGATATCTGTTAACTCTTCTTCAGTGATATCACCATTTTCAAATTTACCAACTGCTTCAAATGCTGTTGCTAAATCAATAGGTGTACCATCTTTTGCATACCCTTTAGCCATTGGTCCACCTGAAACAAATACAGTTGGAACATTTACTCTTAATCCACCCATAATCATACCAGGTACAATTTTGTCACAATTTGGTATAGCAATCATTGCATCAAACTTATGAGCATTCATAACTGTTTCTATAGAGTTTGCAATTAATTCTCTTGAAGGAAGAGAAAATAACATCCCATCATGCCCCATTGCAATACCATCATCTACACCAATGGTATTAAACTCAAAAGGTACACATCCATTTTTTCTAATCTCATCTTTTATAATGTCACTTACTTTATCTAAAAAGAAATGTCCCGGAATAACTTCAATAAAAGAGTTTGCAACACCAATAAATGGTTTATCAAAATCTTCATCTTTTAATCCAGTAGCTCTAAATAAGCTTCTGTGAGGCGCACGAGCATGCCCTTTTTTTACTTCATCACTTCTCATAATAATCCTTAAATCTATATAGTTTATATTTTCTGTATTATAGTTTAATTTTGATTAATTTGTGAAATTTTGTAAATTTGAATATTTTTTTAGAATGCTCTTGACAAATAGAAAAAATTGTATTATAATTCCGCCACTAAATAAGAATGACAACTTAGTTTGGGATATACCTTTGATAAGAGATTATCAAAAATACATGCGAGTGTGGCGGAATAGGTAGACGCGTTGGACTTAAAATCCAATTCCGGTTTCGGAGTGTCGGTTCAATTCCGACCATTCGCACCATTTAAATTTTAAATTACAGATAGAGAGTTGACAGAGTTGGTCGAACGTACCGGTTTTGAAAACCGGCGAGGGTCACACCTCCGGGGGTTCGAATCCCCCACTCTCTGCCACTTTAAAATTTAACCATTATAAAAAAGACAAAAATATACCTTGATAAGAGATTATCAAAAATGCATGCGAGTGTGGCGGAATAGGTAGACGCGTTGGACTTAAAATCCAATTCCGGTTTCGGAGTGTCGGTTCAATTCCGACCATTCGCACCACTATTATAATTAGAATAATCATAATAAACTATTACTTGTAGAGAGTTGACAGAGTTGGTCGAACGTACCGGTTTTGAAAACCGGCGAGGGTCATACCTCCGGGGGTTCGAATCCCCCACTCTCTGCCACTTTACTTATTTTCCTCTATAACTTTACAATCATCACTATTTTTTAGAATTGTGTTTTTTTCAGTATGATTAAATACTTTTTGTACATTTAAAACTTGATCTCTATCAACCAAACATGTCATTTTTTCTTCTGATAATGAACCTTTTGTTGGATCATTTACAGGTATTTGAAATGTTACTTCCATATATTTCATTTTTCGAACCAGCGACATTACCCATATTGACAAAAGAACAATTACAATAATGATGACTGTACCTAAAATCAATGTCAAACTAACCACATTTTTTTCACCCTCTTCTATTCCTCCTAAAATTGCAACTCGTATCGATAAGAGTAACAATCCAATAATAGTAATGAATATAGCTAACAATAATCTAGCACTTTTAATATCCCATTGTTTTTGCTTTATAAAATCTACATATTTCCATGTGAACATCATGGAAACTAATATATAAATAATAAATAAAATCACTGTTGACATCTTTTTTTCCTTTTATATAATTTACAAATATTTAATGTATATCATATCATAGTTTACTCTAAATTTTCTAGCAAAAACTTTTTCTTTTTTTATTTTGTTTGTATTTATATTATATTAAGTTTGAAAAGATATAATTCCACCCAACAAAGATGAAATATAAATACTTATTTATATTGTAGTTGTCAGGGTAGCTCAGCTGGTTAGAGCGCTGGTCTCATAAGCCGGAGGTCGAGGGTTCGAGTCCCTCTCCTGACACCATTTACAATTACCTTTAAACCACAATCATAAAATTTACATTTTCTTTATTTTCTAGTAGTTTTGTGCTATTATAGTTTTCCGTATCCTGAATATTTCACTCCTGATAAATGTGCCATATCTTTACTCCAAGTTGAGAGATCATACTTATTGAATTTTGCTAAGTTATCATGTCCACAGGCTCGTGCCATCATCTGCATCAATAAACTAGACGCTTCAAAAAAGTTGTGTAGCTGCTTAGCTGATTGTTCAATATTTATATGTTTTCGTAACTCCTCTTTTTGTGTCGCAATACCAACTGGACAATCATTTGTATTACACATTCTAGCACCAACACACCCAATAGCTTGAATCACACTATTTGATAAAGCAATACCATCAGCACCCAAAGCCAAAGCTTTTACAAAATCAATAGGCACTCTTAATCCACCAGCAATGATTAAAGTTACTTTACCACTTGCATTTTGTTTATCTAAGTATGCTCTGGCTCTTGCTAGTGCTGCAATGGTAGGTACACTTATATGATCTCGAAACATTGTAGGAGCAGCACCAGTACTTCCACCTCTTCCATCTAATATAATATAATCAGCACTTGCATCTAAAGCAAACTTTATATCTTCTTCTATGTGATTTGCACTAAGCTTAAAACCTATAGGAATTCCACCTGTTATCTCTCGCACATGATCTGCAAATTTTTTAAAATCTTCTACTGTGTGTAAGTTTCTAAATGTTGCAGGTGAAATAGCTGGCTGCCCCTCTGGTATACCTCTTATTTCAGATATTTTTCCTATATTTTTACTTCCTGGAAGATGTCCCCCTATTCCTGTTTTTGCACCTTGTCCACCTTTGAAATGAAAAGCTTGCACATTTTTTAGCAACTCATCTTTATAGCCAAATTCACCACTAGCATATTCATAAAAATATCGTGAATTTTCATGTTGTTCTTCATGAAGCATACCACCCTCACCTGAACAAATTCCTGTATTTGAAAGCTCTGCTCCTTTTGCTAGTGCTATTTTAGCTTCATAGGAAAGTGCTCCAAAACTCATATCTGAAACAAAAAGAGGGATACTTAACTTTAAAGGCTTTTTAGCATTTGGTCCTATGATAAGCTCTGTACTAACTCCAACCTCTTCTAGTAGTGGTTTTGTAGCCATTTGAGCTGTCATAAGTTGTATATCATCCCAATGTGGTAAGTTATTTCTAGGAACACCCATAGATGTCATCTCTCCGTGTTTTCCTACTGTTTTCAAACCATCTTTTGCTAACTGATGAATAAACTCTAAAGTTGGTTCATCTACAGTTGATCTTACTTTCGTAGTAGTTGACTGTTCTACTTTCTGATTTTGGATTGTAGTTTTACTTTCATCTTCTCCTACAAGCTCTGTACCTATTTGCTTCGCTGTAAAAAAGCGATGACTTCCATCACAATATGGTAACTTTTTACTAGCTTTACAAGTACACATAAGTGCTGTTTTATCTTTGTCTACGCTAAAAGATTGGGGAAGTATTGAAGTTCCTGAATGGGAACCATCACAAAATGGCTGATTTTGTGAACGACCACACATACAAAAATTGTATTGTGTATCTTTTTGAAGTTGTATTCTCATAGGTTTAATATCTGCAATAATTGAGTTTGACATACTATATTCCTTTTTCTAAATAGTTTATACATTATACAATATATTTCACTTATTTAGAAAAACTAATGAACTATAACTTTATTTCTACCTGTTGCCTTTGCTTCATATAGTGCTATATCTGCTCTTTTTAAAGTAGCATAGATATCTTCATTATTCATATAACACGCCCCACCAATACTACAAGTTAATTTGCCAATATGTTTAAAAGTATGTTTCCCTACATTTTGTTGAATATGTTCTAAGGATTTTATTAAGTCTTCTTTTGATTTTACTTTAATCACAAACAAGAACTCTTCACCACCCCATCTAATAAGAATATCTTCATCTCGTGAAAATGAGTTTACCTCTTGTACAAGCTCAATTAAAACAGAATCTCCTACATCATGTCCATAAGTATCATTTACTTGTTTAAAGAAGTCAATATCAATCATTGCTAAACCTAATGAATAATTTGTATTTACAGTTTCCAAAATAAGCTTTTGATACGATTGCTCAAAATATTCTCTGTTGTAAGCAGATGTTAGCTTATCGTGCGTGACTTTTTGTTTAAGTTGATTTTGCTCTTTATATGATTCGCTTATATCAGTAAAACTTAAAATCAATAAATCTTTTTCAAAAGAATTAATTGTAATTGTGAAAACACAATCTTCATTATCTTTATTTGTAATCTTTACAATTCGATTAACCTTTGGAAGAGTCCCTATAAAATTTATCCAATTTTCATCTTCATCTATTTTTCCTAAATGAAAAAATTCATCATCATGATGAAATAGTTCACAAATACAATTGTACTCTTTTTGAAAAGATTTTAAATCAGGATATCCAAAAAAATCAAAAAATTGTTTATTTGCAAAATCAATCTGTTTTCCATTTGTAAGGATTACAATATTTTTTTGTGTATCAATAAATTTTTGAAGTTTATTGTACGATTCTTTTTGTGCTGTAATATCACTTATTACACCCTCTATGATAGGATTTTCTTTTATAATAATTTCAAAAGCATCATTAACCCAGATGATTTGATTATCTTTTCGAATAATTCTATATTCTATCACATTGTGTTTGATTTTATGTTTGACAGCATTATCAATAAATTTTTTAACTCGTTTAAAATCCTCTGGATGGATTAAAGAACCATAAGAAACTTTTTTATTGTACTTTAACTCTTTTACTGTATAGCCAGTAATCTCTACAACATACTCATTTATATATAGCATTGTAAATAGGTCATTATTTTGGCTTCGGTACACTATATTTGACATATTAGATACCAAAGACTCAAATTGTTCTTTTGACCGTTCCATTCTTTGCTGATACAGTTTTATTGTAGTAATATCATGCAATGTTCCTAAAGATTTATGAATATTTCCATCATCATCGAATATATGATGACATATCCCCTCAACATATCTAGTTTTACCCATTTTAGTAATAATTTTACATTTAATATTGAAAGTTTTTTTACTTTGAAGTGACTGTGTGTAAATTGAATCTACTCTATGTCTATCTTCAGGATGGACAAAATCAAGAAAGTTTTTATAAGTATTGTTAAACTCTTTTTTTGATAGTCCAAATAATATATAAGTCTGATCACTTAACATAAAATAATTATTTGAAATATCAAACTCCCAGTACCCTAATCGTCCGATTTTTTGAACCTCTTTTAAAAGTTCATCTTTTTGTATCAAAACCTCTTTATCTTTATTTATTTTATAAATAAAAAGTGTAGTAACAAAACAAAGAAAAATCAACACTGCTAAAAATATAAGATATTCTGTTTGTGATTTTAAAAGTTCATTGTGTTGGGTTGAAACGGATATATAAGCAACAACATCATTAGAAATAGCATGTTTAACAGCAAAAAAAGTTGTTATATAATAGTTATCCCCTGCTTTACTGAAAAAACTAAAGTTTTCATTATTGTTAATTTTATTGTGTAAATTTTCTTGATCTTGATAATTTGTTATTAATTTATAAATCAGTGGGTCTAGTTTAGGAGAGATAGATTTTTCATGATAATACTCATCAAAATATAAACATTGTCGATAATTCTTTTTTTCACTCTTCATCACTTTTTTATCAACAACATCTTTTTTGATAATAAAATCTATATTACTCGCAGTGTTTTGTTTTAGTGCATTTATTATAGTTTGCATAGATATTGAGGTCTCTACGCTTCCTAAATACTGTGTTTGGGTACTTAAAGGGTAAACAAATCTATAACCATTAAATATTCTTCCCTCTTCAAATCCAGATATTGGTTTATGATATCTGTTTACATAGTTTACTGTTTCTCTTATATCTGTAAGATTATCACCATATTTTTGTGGTCTATGAAATCGTAAAAAACTTTCATTGTTTTTTAAATGGAAATGCAATTGTTTGAGCTTAAAGCCACTCATATTTATATATAAATCTTTAAATTTTTTATAGAGTTTTTCTCGAATAATACTCTTTTTTTCATCTGTAGCTTCATTTACATCAAGTAATATCTCTTTTACTTCTGGAGTATTTATACTATTTGAATAAACGATACTGGAGTGAATTTTAAATGATTCTATAAGATTATTATAAGTAACCCTTATTACTTCTTCCTCATTAGACAGATGTTCTTTTTTTTGATTTTCAATAAGAGAGAAGATAAAATAGGTAAAAATTAAAGAAGAAATAACAAAAACAATACAATAATTAATCTTTTTTCTCATCTACACATATCCTTTATAAGATTTTATTATAACTTATATATCTTTAAAACTTTATCAATTTTAAGCTACTGGAATTTCAATATGAAAACAAGCACCTTTCAATTGTTTGTTTTCAAAAGTGAACTCTTTGTTATAAACTTTGACACTAAAATTATGATTTTCATGGAGTATTTTATAAGTCATTGTCAATCCAATTCCTGTGCCTACAGACTGATGTTTTGTAGTGAAGTATGGTTCAAAAATTCTACTTTTAACTTTTTCATCTATACCTCCACCACTATCAAGTATTTCTAATAATATTTTATCTTCTTGAATTTGCGTCGTTGAGATAAAAAGATATCTGCTACTCTCTTCATGAACATTCGAAACAAGGGAGTCTTTTGCATTATTAACAATATTTATCAATGCTTGAATAACTTCACCTTTACAACAATAAATAGGAACATTCTTTCTAAATGTTGTTACAAGTTCAATGAAATTATTTTTTAACGATGATTCAATTATTGAGATTGATTCATTTATAACCGTATCTATATTTACATTTTTAAACTCTTTATCTGCAAGCAAAAAACTTCTAAAGTCGTCAATTGTATGAGACAAATAATTACTTTGGGTTACTATTAAATCCATATTTTTTATAAAAGTATCATCATCAAGCATATTATACTGTTTTGCCATTTTCGTACCACTTGCAGCTGTAGAGATTATAGAGAGTGGCTGTCTCCATTGGTGAGCAATATTTCCAATCAACTCACCCATAGAAGCTAATCTTGCATGCTCTTCAAGAGATTTTAAAGATGTCACATCCTTAACAACAAGTAAAAACCTCTTTTTGTCAGGGAGCAGTGATATACTTGTATTCACATTTATTCTTTGCCCATTTTTTACAATACAGGTTTTTTCTACATTTTCTATATACTCGTTTTGTAATACTAAATCAAATATCTCTTGACTTCTTATTTTATCTTTAGGATCAATGATATCCAAACAACTTTTTGTCAATAACTCATCTTTTGAGTAACGAGTCATCTCCAAATATGCTTTATTGAAACTCAAAAAAACTAAATTTGTGTCTAATATAGCTATTCCATCTTTAGAGTAGTTAAATATTGACTCAAACTCTTTTTTACTATTTTGAACTTCCATCATTTGATGGTTTAGGTTTCCTATTGTTTGAGAAAGAGATTGCTGTAAGTCATTGAGTCTAAGATGTGTTAAAACCCGTGCTAATAACTCTTCCTTTGAAAATGGCTTTGAGATATAATCAACTGCACCATGAGCAAACCCATCTTTAACATTTTTTGGATCTTTTAACCCTGTCAAAAAAATAAATGGAATACTCTTTGTTTTTTCATTTGACAATAACTCCAATGCAACCTCATAGCCACTCATTTCAGGCATAACTACATCTAAAAGTATAAGATCTACTTTCTCGTTTTTAAGTATATTTAAAGCGATTTTACCACTTGTAGCAACTCGGATTTCATAATATTCAGTTAGTATATTTGCAACTATATTTATATTTGTAGGTTCATCATCTACTATTAAAACAACTTTGTTTCTCATACTAACTGATCCATAATTTTTTCCAATATTATTTGGGCATTTTGGTAGTCATAGTTACAAAGATGAGTATCTAACTCTTCAGCACTACTTTGACCTATAATATCTCTTATGTTTGCTAAAATACTCTCTTTTCTTTTTAATGGAATAAATATCCCTTTTTGAATATCCTTAGCTAGGAGTTTTATCTCTTTTAGTAGCTCCTCTTTTGTGCATTTTATAGGTTCACTATCATTTTTTTTTGGTTTCACTACATTTTTATTGATTGAATTTATAACTATTTCAATACTGTTTTTTAGTTTTGGTATTAACTCTTTTTTTCTTTGGTTATTTTGTGTTTCATATATCTCTTTGCTATATCTAAATACATCTACAAAAGACAAGTTTCCACTTACCCCTTTTAAGTTGTGTAATAATGCATCAAATTCTTTAGAATCTACATCAAATGTATCAAGTTCATCTGTGAAACTTTTTTTATTTTTTGCAAAACTCATAAGTGAACTATATAACAAATCTTCAGAATCATTAAATTTACTGAGAAGTTCATCCATATCTACCCCATCAATTTGAACCATAGTTTTTGATGAGATCTTTGGTTTTAATTTTTCTTTATCAATCCTAACATCAAAATACTCTTCTACAACTTCATCTAATTTTGTTTTTACAATTGGTTTAGCAAGATGATTATTCATTCCTGCTGCTTTTGTCAACTCTTTATCTTTTTGCATAACAGCTGCACTTAATGCAATAATTGGTATGGATGAATCAAACTTTCTTATCTCTTTTGTCGCCTCAAACCCATCCATATTTGGCATTTGTAAATCCATAAAAATAATATCATACTGTTCTGTACTTGCTTTATTCACAGCTTCAATACCATCATTAGCAATAAATACATCAAATCCTATTTTCTTTAACTTTTTACTTGCTACGATTTGATTTACTTTATTGTCTTCAACAACCAAGGCTCTTTTTGTTTCTTTTAATACAAATACTGCAGATTTCTTATTATCCTTAGATTGAATACTATCTATAAAAATTACATTATGCAAATCAGACGGAGTATATGGTTTTTCTAAAACTTTATTAAGCTTGATTTTTTTTATTTTAAGTTCTTCTAATAACTCTTTTTTATTATTTGCTGTAACCATAAAAATATGAGGTATATCAATGTTTTCATCTTGCATCTTTTCTAAAAGTGATACACCATCTAACTCTGGCATAAACCAATCAACTAAAAGGTAATCAACTTTTTGTTTTTTTAAAATTTCAAATGCCTCTAATCCATTACTCGCTTTAATGGGTTTTATATTCCATGATTCAAGGATTGTTGAGAGATATTCTCTATCTATTTGGCTATCGTCAATCACCATAAATACAGAATCATCAAACTTATTTGTAATATTTAATATCTCTTCAGCATATTCTAATTCTAAAGAAAAACCAAAAACACTTCCTTCCCCTTGAACACTTTGAAAAATCAGTTCTCCACCCATGAGGTCTATAAGCTGTTTTGATATAGCAAGTCCTAAACCTGTTCCCCCATATTTTTTTGTAATTGAGCTGTCCTCTTGTGCAAATGATTGGAATAACTTTGCTTGATTTTCTTTTGCTATCCCTATCCCACTATCTTTTACTTTGAACTCTAATTTAAATTTTTTATCTGTTTTTTCAAGTAAACCTATATCAACTTGAATATATCCATGTGAGGTAAACTTGATAGCATTTCCTATAAAGTTATTTAGTATTTGACTTATTCGTAAATTATCCCCTATTAAAATATGATTGATAGTTGGGTCAACTGTAAAGTTTAACTCTAACCCTTTTTGATCTATCTGGTAACCAAATAGATCAGATATATTACTGAGTGTGTCGTGTAAAAGAAACCGCTCTTTTGCAATATCTAATTTATGTGCTTCCATTTTTGAATAATCTAAAATATCATTAATAATACTCAAAAGGGATTTGGATGATTGTCTTGATTTTTCTAAATACTCTTTTTGAATATCGGTTAAAGATGTATCTAAAACAATATCTGTTAAGCCAATAATACCATTTAATGGAGTTCTTATCTCATGTGACATATTTGCTAAGAATTCTGACTTGGCTGCATTTGCTCTGTCTGCTTCTTCTCTAGCATCCAAAAGATCTTTTTCTTTATTTTTTAGTTCACTTATATCTATAATATAACCAATAAAATGAGTAATTTCCCCCTCTTTATCTCTTTGTATAACAGTATAGTCAAGTACCCATTTTGTGCGACCATCTTTTGTCATAATTCTATATGGCTTATGAATAAAAAAGTCCCCTTTAGTTTTTTTCTCTTTTTCAACCTCTTCAAAGACTTGTTTTACATCATCTTGATGTATTGTTTCAGAATAAGCAATAGCACCATTTAAAATATCTTCTTTATCATATCCTAAAAGTTTTTCAACACTATGTGACACATATTCTACACTCCAAGTGGGGTCATCTCTCCATTTAAATAAAACACTATCCCCTTTATCAAATAATGATAAAAGCGATTTTTGCTCTACAATCAGCTCACTATTAATCTCATTGAGAGTGTTGAGCATTTTTTCTTTCTCTTTTTGTTTCTCTTGTAAAAGCACTTTTTGTGTGACATCATTTAAAATAGCAATAAATCGTTTGACTTTTTTATCTTTTCCTAAAATTGGTGTTACTGATAACCCATTCCAAAAACTTGTACCATCTTTTTTATAATTCAATATTTCACATGAAAAAGGCTCCAATTTTTCAAAGCTTTCTTCTATATATAAAATAGTTTCTTTTTTTGTCTCTTCACCTTCTAGTAGATTTGGATTCTTTCCGCTTATAAATTTATCACTATATCCTGTAAGTTCTTCAAAACCTTTATTTGAATAGATCACTCTATATTCTTCATCAAGAATCAAAACTCCTTGTGAAATATTAAATAATGCTTCATCTTTAAATACTGCTATCTCTTGTTGCCTTTTTAATATATATGCTATTAAAAATGTTATCAGCAATCCTAAAGTAGTAAAAACAAATGCGTTGGTTGTATAATGTGCATAATAACCCAATAAAATACTTATGGAAACACCAAAAGTCAGTGTTAATATATAAATATACCTATATAGTGTAGTGTTTTTCAATTTTTGTCCTCTAACTTTTTATCATTGATTTGATAAGTATTGATTATATCTTAATTCAATATCATCTACCTAAACTAAATTATTAATATAAATTTTTTGATTATATTAGTTCATTTTTACACATTCTAAAAATTTTAATAAATTTAAAAAGTATATATTTAGGTATGATTTTACCTTAATTTCTTAAATTACTAGAAATTTATTATATATTTTATGTTACGATAATTCCCTTTATTTTTGTTACTTTTTTACTATATGAATATCGATATATACTATCTTTAACCATTTATTTAAAGAGAAATGTTAAATAATAACTTATTGCTTTTGTTACGAAAAGATACACTATTTTTTTCTTTTTTCTTTTTTTTAGGAGTTACCGAAATACTCATATAGCCTTTATATACTCATCTCATTAAGACATATTAAATAAATATTAAATTATTTTATTAATATTTATATTTTATTTACTCCCTTTGCTAATTGTGTATAAATATGAACGAATTTTAGAGGAGAAGACATATGAAAGAAGAATTGGTAGATAGGATTGAAAACAATCCAAAATATCAGGAACTCGTATCCAAAAGAACAGGTTTGGGTTTGAAGTTAGGTGCATTTGTACTAGTAATGTTTTATGCATTTATTTTAACAATCGCTTTTAATAAAGAGGTTTTAGCAACAAAAATGGGTGATGGTTTGACAACTATAGCATTTCCTATTGCTTTAGGAATTTTAATTATAAGTTTTTTAACTACACTTATTTATGTAAGAAAAGCAAATGGTGAGTTTGAAGACTTAACTAACGATATCAAAGATGATGTAAAGGATCTGTTATAATGTTTAAAATTTTAGCACTTATCTCAATTTTTGCACTATCAGCATTTGCAGCTGGTGACGCAACATTTGAGGCAGTAAAAAGAGAGCTTAATATCCCTGCGATTATTATGTTTTTTGTATTTATCGTTGGTACACTAGGTATCACATACTGGGCAGCAAGAAAAACAAAATCTGCGTCAGATTTCTATACAGCTGGTGGAGGAATCACTGGATTTCAAAATGGTCTTGCTATTGCTGGTGATTATATGTCAGCTGCTGCATTCCTTGGGGTATCTGGTCTTATTTACTTAAAAGGGTATGATGGTGTTATTTATGCTGTATCATTCTTAGTTGGTTGGCCTATTATTTTATTTTTTATGGCTGAAAAATTAAGAAACTTAGGTAAATTTACATTTGCTGATATCGCTGCATATAGACTGGGTCAAAAAGAGATCAGAACTCTTGCTGCATTTGGTTCTTTATCTGTTGTTGTTTTATATCTGATTGCACAAATGGTTGGAGCTGGTAAACTTATCCAAGTACTCTTTGGTATGGAGTATGAATTTGCTGTAATGCTTGTTGGTGTTATGATGATTATTTATGTAACATTTGGTGGTATGCTTGCTACTACATGGGTTCAGATTATTAAAGCTTGTTTACTCCTTTCTGGTGTATCATTTATGGCTATTATGGTTTTATACCATTTTGACTTCTCATTTGAATCTTTAGCTGTTCAAGCTGTTGAAAATCATAAAGACTCAGAATCTATTTTAGCACCAGGTGGATTTATATCTGATCCTGTATCTGCTATTTCATTAGGTATGGCACTTATGTTAGGAACAGCTGGTTTACCACATGTTCTTATGAGATTCTTTACAGTTGGTAATGCTAAAGAAGCTAGAAAATCTGTTGTGTATGCTACTGGTTTTGTTGGTTACTTCTGGGTTATTATTACTATTGTTGGTTTTGGTGCTATTGCATTCTTAAACTCTGCAGATGGTGCACAATACTTTACTGATGGTAAACTATTTGGTGGAAATAATATGGCTTCAATTCACTTATCACATATGTTAGGTGGGAATGCATTCTTAGGATTTATTTCAGCGGTTGCTTTTGCTACTATTTTAGCTGTTGTTTCTGGACTTACACTTGCTGGTGCTTCTGCGATATCTCATGATATTTATGCAAATGTTATCAACCCGAATGCTACAGATGCACAAGTTGTAAGACTTTCAAAAATCACTGTAATTGTTGTAGGTATCATAGGTGTTATTTTTGGTATTGCTTTTGAGCAACAAAATATTGCTTATATGGTTGGTTTGGCTTTTGCTATTGCAGCGTCTGCTAACTTCCCTATTTTATTCTTATCTATTTACTGGAGAGGTTTAACAACAAGAGGTGCATTTATTGGTGGATTTATTGGACTAATTACTGCTGTTACTCTTGTAATCATTGGACCAATTGTTTGGGTACAAATTTTAGGAAATGCTGAAGCAATTTTCCCATATAAATATCCAGCATTATTCTCAGTAACAACTGCTTTTGTTGCAATTTGGTTTTTCTCAAAAACTGATAACTCTCAAAGAGCTAAAGATGAAAGAGAAAAATTTAGAGCTCAAAATGTTCGAGCAAATACAGGTATTGGTGCAGACGGAGCAGTTGCTCACTAATACGCTAAAACTAAAGAGAACTTCTCTTTAGTTTTAACTTTTATACTTATTTAATTTTTAAGAATTTAATCTTTCCCAAGCTTCACTTAAACTTTTTACTCTTTGTGCAAATACTAAATAAAGTGCAATATTAAATTTTGCTAATTGAATAATTTCAGAACTTGGATTTTTTACAATTTCAAGAGCTTCTTCAAGTGAGATATTTTCATATACTTTATCATAACCAATACCAAAATCTTTTAAACTAAATGACTGTTCTACAATCCCATCATCTGTTTTTTGCCAATATTTACCATCTTTAAAAACTTCAGGACTCCCTTCACTTGCTTTGACTACAAGTACATTTTTGTAATACTGCTCAAACATCACTAAATATTTTTCTACATACGGTTTATGAAAAGCTGTTGTTACTCCATATTCACTTTGTGCAGGATTTAAAAGTTTTTCAACAGTATTAAATGCTGTTCTCAAACCTAGTTCATGTCGTAGAGTGGTAAGTTTGCTTAACTTTGGTAAATACTCTGCTCTATCTAAAAGATGAACATATTTTTCAAATACAAAATGCTTCCCTATCTCTTTTGCAGTGATACCATTTTTTGCAGGCTGTAAAAGATCTGTAGATATAACTAGTTTTAACTCTTGTATATCAGTATTTTTTTCAAAAAAATCTTGTAAAATCTTTTCATACAATGGAAACAAAAAAGGGTTATTTGTTCTTCCATCAAACGAATACCCTAACTCTAGCGAGTTCTCTATCTTTTGAAATTGCATACATTTTCTTAAAGCTTTAATACACCCTTTTAGTTCATCATTTGTTTCTAGTTTTGTTCTCCACCCAATTAAAAAAGCACCTATTTGAGAAGGGGTAACTTTATTTTCAAGAATTAAAGAGATAGCATCTTCTATCTCCTCTTGTGTTAATTCTCTATTTCCTTTTATACCTGTCCCAACAGCTTTTATATATTTTTTAAAATTCATCTTTTTCCTTTTTTTTCTAATCGTTTTAAATCTACACTAATAATGCAACCTGATACCCAATATACGCTAGTACATAAGCAACTATTGTAGTAAAAAAGAAAAGATATACAGCATATTTAAATCCACCCGCTTCTCGTGCAAATACAATCGTTGCAGCCAAACAAGGTAAATATGTCATCATAATAATGATAAATGCTACAGCAGATGCAAATGGTATATGCTCATGTAGTCTTTCGATAAGACTTGAACTTTCTTCATCTACATCACTCCCCAATGAATACAATACACCAAGAGTAGATACAACAACTTCTTTTGCTGCAAGTCCAGTTTGTAAAGCAACTGCCATTTTCCAATCCATCCCTAAGGGTTCGAAAATAGGCTCTATAAACTTACCTATTTTTCCTAAATAACTTTGCTCTAAAAGCATTTGATTTAATTCATTTGACAATATATTTTTTTCTTCTATATTGGTGCTTTGTTCTATTTTTGTTTCATACTTTATATTAAGTGTATCGCTATGAGGATAGTTACTTAAAAACCAAATCAGCATCGAAGCAGCTGCTATAAAAGTACCTGCTTTTTTTAAGTACATCCAAGTTTTTGACTTTACAGTATGCCAAATTAAAACAACAGAAGGGAGTCTATATTTAGGCATCTCCATTACAAAAGGTTCACTTTCACCCTTAAAAGCAGTCATTTTTAGTAATTTTGCCATAAGTATTCCTATAATTGCACCACTTATATAAATAATAAATAAGATATTTCCTGAAGATTCAGGGGAGAAAAACGCTCCTACAAACAATACATATACAGGAAGTCGTGCTCCACAACTCATAAACCCAATGATAAATAAAGTGAGTAATCTATCTCTATCATTTTTAAGTATCCTAGCACTCATATAAGCAGGAATAGAACAACCAAATCCAGTAACTAAAGGGATAAAAGATTGTCCATGTAAACCAAACTTATGAAAAAAACCATCTAAAAGATATGCTATTCTTGACATATACCCAGTACTTTCAAGTAAAGCAATTCCTATAAAAAGGATGATAATATTGGGTATAAATAATACAACAGCCCCAACCCCTGCAATCAATCCATCTACAACAAGTGAACGAATATCTTGATTTGATATACTCTCTCCTACAGTATTTCCAAGCCATCCAAAAAATCCATCTATCCAGTCCATAGGGATAGAACCAATTTCAAAAGTTAATTGGAACAATCCCCACATCAAAAATAAAAAAATAGGAATACCAAAAAAAGGATGAATAAGAATATTATCTATTTTTTGTGTTGTTGTCAGTTTTGCAGGGTCTATGTTATTTATTTTTACTGTTTCTGTTAAGACACCTTGGTTAAAAGCCATAAATTCTTCTGCAAAAATATCTATCATTGCTTCTTCATCATGGTGCATTTTGATATGATTGATTGCCTCTAATAAAATAGGTTGTAAAGTTATCCAAATAGGTTCATCAAGCAACATTCTATATGTTTCTTTCTCTTCACTAATTAAATTTATAGCAATTTTTCTATATGATAACTCTGATTGAAACTTATTTTCACTTAAGTGTGTTTCTATGTTGAGTATCTCTTCCTCAATAGCTTCACTAAATACAAGTTTTGTTTCTTTTCGTGGGTTTTCATAAGTATGTACAATATTGTACAATAATTTATCAATCCCTTTTTTCGTTACTGCCGATGTTTTTATAGCACTTACTCCTAAGAGTTCTGTCATATAATTTGCATTGATTTCTATATTTTCTTTTTTTGCTTCATCTGACATATTTAAAGCCACTAACATCTTTTTTTCTAAGTTTAATAGTTCAGAAGTGAGCTGTAAATTTCTTTCTAAATTTGTAGAGTCTACAACATTTAAAATTAAATCATATTCTTCATTTTGTAAAAAGTCACTTGTAACTTTCTCTTCAATAGAATAGTTTGTTAACATATAAGTACCAGGAAGGTCTACGATGGTGATTTTATAATCTTTATATTGAAAAATTATCTCTTTTTTTTCTACAGTAACACCTGAAAAATTCCCTACATGCAATGTAGTATCCCCCAGTGCATTTGTAAGCATACTTTTCCCAACATTTGGTTGTCCGACAAGTGCTATTTTAATTTGTTTCATATTCTTCCACTTCTATTTTCATAGCTTCCTCTTTTCGTAAAGCAATAGTCATTTTTCCAACTTGTATCTCGTATGTTGCACGAAGTTTTGTGGAAGCAAGATATTTGATTTGAATCCCTTTGAGTATTCCAAAAGATATAAGTCTTTGGCGTAAAGCGCCTGTAGTATGTAATTTTTTTACAAGATAAGATTTGTTTATTTCACAATCTATAATAGTTTTACCCATTATCACATCCTTTATAAATATAGGTAATCATAGTGGATTTTTGCTTGAAATCTACTAAATGTGATAATTAGTATCAATTTATAAAGCTTTAAGAGTAGTTCAACTATTATATTGATAATCATTATTAATATATAGAAGGATTTTTAAATTATGGATACTATTTTTTTAACTGTTATCACTTTAGGCGCAATATATTTCTTATATAAAAAATTATTTAAAAACAATGGTTGTGGAGGTGGTTGTAATTGTGGCAAGAAATAAAATCATTGAGATAAAAAACTTGTCTCACAATTATGGAAAACATCCTATATATCAAAACTTAAATTTAGATATATACAAAGGGAGTATTTTTGGACTATTAGGGAAAAATGGCGTTGGTAAATCTACTTTGATAAATATATTGATGGGATATATAAAACCCACTCAAGGTGAGTGTTTGATATTTTCTGAATCTTCTTATAATCTTTCTGCAAATAGTAAAAAAAAGATAGCTTTACTACATGAGGGTTTCATAACTTATGATTATATGACTATTGAACAAATAGAGAAATTCTTTGCACCATTTTATCAACTTTGGAACAAAAAAATTTTTTATGAACTAGTTGATTTGATGGGGTTGCATTATACACAAAAAATAAACTCTTTATCGTTTGGACAAAAATCACAAGTTGTACTAGGATGTTTATTTGCACAAAATGCAGAACTACTAATACTAGATGACTACTCAATGGGGTTAGATGCTGGATATAGAAGACTTTTTATAGATTATTTAAAAGAATATATAAACAACACAGATAAAACAGTACTTATCACTTCACATGTGATGAGTGACTTAGAAAAACTGATTGACGATATGGTTATTGTACAAAAAGGTGGCATCATTCACAAAGATACTATGCAAAATTTCAATAAAAACAGCACAACAAATTTTGAAGATAACTTCTTAAATTTTGTTGGAAAATATTAGGGGTGTGATATGTTTGTAGAGATTTTAAAAAAAGAGTGGATCAAGCTTAAATTTTATATCATCATTTTACTATCTATTATTATATCATCCCTCTTTTATTTTAACTTCAATCTTGATTTTGCATTTAGAACAATTGAACCAGAATCTATGATGTGGTATAAATTTGCACACCTCAAAGATAAACCCTATTTTTATCTCTCTTATCTATTTATTCTCATTGGAGTTATCATCTCTTTTGCACAGTTTTTACCAGAGCGAATTCAAAACAGAGTAAAAGTGATGATCCATTTGCCTTTGGAGTTAAACATAAGTTTACTATATCATTTGATAATAGGTACTTTTACAATTTTTGTTTTGACCACTATATTAGCTATACCTCTATTACTAATTTTGGTACAACATTACCCAGACTTGATAGTACAGGTTGCTTTTAAAGATACTCTTGCGTATAGTTTTATAGCAATTGTTGTTTATATCTCTTTATCTGCTACTATTTTAGAAAAAAACCTCATTGTTTCTTTTTTCAAACTTCTATTTACTCTTTTTTTCATTGGGTTATTTTTAAAAAACCAATATCTCTCTTATGATATTTTGTGGTTAGCTATCATTATTATTGTTTTTTTTCTAGCACTAGATAGTTTATATAGTATAAAAGAACAAAGGATAACTTCAAAAATATATCTAAGTTCTTTAGTTCTTATATTTATAGTGATGCTATTTATAAACTTTGAACAATACAAAAAAAAATATACTCATGAGTTCAACAACTACTATATATTTTATTCTAACATAATCGATGATTTTGTTTATCAAAAAAACTTCGGACAACACCAATTTGAATATGCGGTTCAAAATAAAAACAAATTTGACAGACTCACTTATGAATCATACTTACCTTTTGTGTATTGGAAAAACTTAGATATACAAAATAAACTTCCATTCACTATAAAAGAAAAAACTTTTACAAAAAAACAGATTAAAAATTCACGACTAGGTTTTAGTTATCATCCAAAGTTACTCAAGCCATTAGAGGTTGAACTCTATGCCTTGCTTAATCCTCAAACTACAAAAGGGATGATACCTTTTCCAGAAGAGGTATTTGCTATTACTAAAAAAGGTGCTGTAGTTTATACTTATGATACTAAAATTGCACATAATCAAACTAAAAATCTCAATGTACAACTAGAAAAACTTAACTTTCAGTTTCCAGCTTTAAATATTTGGGGAAAATCTACAAATATGAAACCATTTGATAAAGGATATCTAGTAAAAGACAGCAAACAAGAGCTTTACAATATTCAAAAAGCTAACGATACCATTTGGGTGTCAACTATACAGTATCCAAAAGATATAGAGATAGCATATATAAAAATTTCAGAAAATAAACAAAAAAAACTTTTAGGATATGCCATAGATACAAAAAGCAATTTTTATCTTCTTGACTGGAATTTTAAATTTATTAAACTAGATTTACCGAAGTTTGACTATAAAAATATGAAACTCAAACTTATCTCAAACCCAATCAATTATCTTATTAGATACGATAATCATGAAGACTATTATGCAGTTGTTTTTGATAAAGAGTTCAAAAAAATAGATGAGATTATAATAGAAAAAAACAATTAATGATAATTATTATCAATTTTAAGAAAAAACAAAGTCTTTTTCTTATATTATTATGATAATAATTATTAAAATTAGTATTAAAGGGTTCTAAATGCAACTAGAAGGGTTAAATTTAAGATTAGATTCTATGAATCAAGGTCAAAAAGTTAAAGTAGTAAAAATTCATACAAAAGGAAAACTTATGCACAAGCTACTAGATATGGGCTTTGTTAATGGTTCAGATATAGAAATAGTACGAGAAGCACCTCTTTTTGATCCAATGGAATTAAAAATCCATAACTACAATATAAGCTTACGAAAAAGTGAAGCAAATTTGATTGAAGTAATCGCTTTATGAATAAAATTAAAGTAGCCCTAGCTGGTCAACCAAATTGTGGAAAATCCACAATTTTTAATATGGTAAGTGGCATAGACCAACATATAGCAAACTATCCAGGTGTAACTGTAGATAAAAAAGTAGGTTTTTTCAAGTACAACAAGCAAAAAATAGAGATGGTTGATTTACCTGGGACTTATTCTTTTAGTTCCTATTCACTAGAAGAAAGAGTTGCAAAAGAGTTTATCATAAATGAAAATCCAGATGTCATTGTAAATGTGGTGGATGCCTCAAATATAAAAAGAAATCTCTATCTTACTTTCCAACTTCTAGAGATAGGGATGCCTGTTATTGTTGTCCTGAATATGATGGATGTAGCTAAAAGACGAGGTATGGATATAGATAGCCAAAAAATATCCAAAATGCTTGGTTGTCCAGTTATTGAAGCTAGTGGTGCTAAAGGTATTGGGGGTGAAAAGATTATGAAAACAATCGTCGAAACTGCCAATGCAAAAAGTTATTATGAAGAGTTCAAAATAAACTATGAAGAGTTAGAACCGCATATAAATATTATAGAAAATACGATTCAAGATACAACATCTTCATTAAACAAAAGATGGATGGCAATAAAAGTTTTAGAGGGTGATACAACTATTATTAGCCATTTAAAACAAGAATATCATGATATAGAGACTTTAGCCAAGGAACAAGAAGATAAATTTCACTCCATTTATGACAAAGATAGTGTTTCATTTCTAGCAACATTTAGATACGATAGTGCAGATATAATCTATCATAAATCTGTCAAAGAGAACAATAAAGGGAAAGAAACACTTACAGATAAAGCTGACAAAATAATTCTTAATAGATTTTTAGCATTGCCTATTTTATTTGCTATTATGTTTTTGGTTTATGAACTCTCAATTGTTTATGGATACAAACTCACAGATTATACTTGGCCACTTTTAGCTGCTTTTAAAAACTTTGTTATTGATCTTATGCCAAAGGCTTATTTTACAGAGGTTCCACTTATTACTGATTTTGCTATATGGATGGTTAATAGTGCCAATGCTTTAGCAAACTATATTCCTATTTTCTTTATACTTTTTGCGCTTATTGCTATTATGGAAGATGTTGGATATATGCCTAGAATGGCTTTTATTCTTGATAGGATTTTCAAAAAATTTGGGCTTCATGGACAGTCAACGCTCCCCCTAGTTTTAGGCGGTGCAATGGTTGGAGGATGTGCCGTTCCAGGAGTTATGGCGACAAAAGGTATAGCAGATGACCGTGCAAGAATGGCAACAATACTAACAGTACCATATATGAATTGTTTAGCAAAAGTACCTTTTTATACTTTACTCTTAGGAGCATTTTTTAAACCTGATATGGCACTAATGATGTTTTTTATATCTACAGTTACTGTTTTTATAGCTTTAATTGTTGCAAAAATATTAACATCAAGTGTTCTAAAAACAAGAGAAACAGCACCTTTTGTAATGGAGCTTCCCCCTTATCATGTTCCAACATTCAAAGGGGTAATTATAAGAGCATTTCAAAGAGTTTGGGTATACATCTATAAAGTTATTACAATTGTTTTAGCTGTTGCCATTATTCTTTTTGCTATGTTGCAATTTCCAGGACTTAGTGAAGATGCTGAGGCAAAATACAATCTACAAGCAACAAAAGCCTTAGAAAAATTTAACGCAAAAGCACAAAAATCAACTTACTATGAACTAGTAGATACAAAAGATGAGATAGCAGAACTTCTTAACTATTACGATGGTTATAAAGCCAAAAGAATGGCAACTACTTCTAAAGATGGAGCTTTAGCCATTGATAATAAATATAAACAAATAAATGAAAGCTATTTTAAATTTATCAAGCCTAGAAGTGATAAAGAAGCTCGAAAAATAAATAGAATTTTAAGAAAATTATCAAAAGATAGAAATAGAATTTTAAGAAATATGAAAAATGAAAAAGTAGAAAATTCACTTTTAGGAATGGCAGGAAAATCTATTGAACCACTTACACAATATGCTGGATTTGATTGGAAAATAAATGTTGCTTTTTTAAGTTCATTTGCAGCTAGAGAAAGTGCCGTGGCTACTTTGGGTAGCTTATATGAGAACAATAAAGCGGATAATACAAGAGCCGAAGAAGCTATGGCACAAAATAGTGGCTACACTCCTTTACATGCTGCTGCTATTATTATTTTTATGATACTTACTCCACCTTGTATAGCTACTATGATTGTAGTAAAAATGCAAACTCATAGTTACAAATGGATGTTATTTGCTATATTTTTCCCTGTTACTTTAGGAGTGATTATCTCATCTACAC
The DNA here is from genome assembly GCF_047159865.1 of Arcobacter sp. 15-2. Classification (GTDB taxonomy): domain Bacteria; phylum Campylobacterota; class Campylobacteria; order Campylobacterales; family Arcobacteraceae; genus JAIOSF01. The sequence goes on along the minus strand of NZ_AP038804.1, from coordinate 1,451,457 downwards.
TTTTTACACTAGGTACTGCTTACGAGTTAACAGGTGTTGAAGCGATGACTTACTTTTATTTCATCGTAGTTTTTATAGCCTTAGCCTTAGGACTTTATCCTGATAAAACAATAAATTGGAGAGGTGGGCTCAAAATACCATCTAAGGCAAAAGGACAATACAATGTCTATTCAAAATCTTTGAAAGGGGGAAAATAAGATGATAAAAAGTTTATTATTAAGCATAACACTTGCTTCTACTTCGCTTTTTGCTCATACAGCTATTATGTCTTGCTTTGACAATGGTGATGGTACTATCACTTGTGAAGGTGGATTTAGTGATGGAAGTAGTGCAAGTGGAGTGAAGTTTAGAGTTGAACAAAATGATAAAGCTGTCTTTGAAGCTAAAATGAGTGAAGATAGTGAAGTGACATTTAATAAACCAGTTGGTAATTACAATGCTGTTTTTGATGCTGGAGAAGGTCATGCTGTTTATATCAAAGGTTCGGATATAACTGAATAAAACTAAAGACTATAGTGTTAAGTGTTTTGTTTTGAAACTTTCAAAATTGAACACTTAACTTTTTTTTCACTCTCAAATATGATAGTGATTATTACAATTAAATTAAAAAGGGATAAAAATGACAAAAAAACTTTTAACTTCAATAGCAGCATCTGCTGTACTAGCAACATCAGCATTAGCACACTTTCAGATGGTATACACACCAAATACAGCCCTAACAAAAGGAAAAACAATAGAGTTCAAACATGTATTTACGCATCCGTTCGCAGATGAACATACTATGGATATGGCAGGAGTTGAAGAGTTTTATGTAATAAATAAGAAAAAAAAGACTGATCTTAAAAAAACATTAAAACCTATCACTTTTAAAGGGCATCATAATAGTGGAAAAGCTTATACAAGTAAATACAAAGCTAGAAAAATGGGAGATCATGTTTTTATAATGAAACCAGCTCCATATTATGAAGCAAATGAAGATGCATATATACAACAAATTACAAAATCGATGGTAAATGTTGCAGGAACTCCAACTAATTGGGATGCTGAACTTGGGTTAAAAGCCGAAATCGTACCTTTAACAAAACCTTATGCTATTTGGGAACATGGAAGTTTTACAGGGATAGTAAAATCTAAAGGTAAAGTTGTACCATACGCAGAGATTGAAGTTGAATATCTAAATAGAGATGTAGATATGAAAAACAACAAAATGGGAAGCTCAAAAGTTGAAGCTCCACAAGATGCATTTGTAACTATGACAATCAAAGCAAATAAAGATGGTGAATTTACATTTGCTATACCAAAAGCAGGTTTTTGGGGATTTTGTGCTTTAGGTGTAGGAACAGATACAGAATATAAAGGGAAAGAACTAAGCCAAGATGCTGTTATTTGGGTCGAAGCTAAAGAGATGAAATAAATTTTTAGAGAGCCTTTTATAAGGCTCTTTATAAAGTATATAATCATTCAAAGGAGAATATCAATATGTTTTTAAATATATATTGTAAATTTTATAAAGCAATCAATCAAAGAAATAGTAAACAAGCAGAAAGCATTTTTGCATATAGTGATATAAGAGATTCTCTCATATCGCAAAGTTTACAGAATTGTGAAAGAGGCTCGATACTTCAAACTATTGAATCTTTTTCAAGTATTGGATTAAGAACCCAAGCTTTAATTATTTGGGACAAATGTAATCAATAAAAAGGATATATAGCTATGAGTCAACATATTATTCAAAAATTCCATAAGTTTAGTAGCTATTACCTCGACTTAAATGATAAAAACTTCATCAACTTACGAACATCCACCACCCCAGATATCCCTGAGCTTTTAGAAATAGTAGCTATTTTAGAAACTCACGATATATCATATGAACTTACATCTCAATTTGATTTAAAATATCACTAAATCTTGATTTATATCAATGATTTTGATTATCATTTAGTATATAATCACCTAAAGGAAAATTATGAGATATAGTATTTTTAAACGCTGTAGATAGCCATTGGCCATCTCAAAAATTAAATGGAGAATAAGTATGAAAAAGAAAATACTCTTAAGTATAATTAGTTCAAGTCTACTTTTAGGAGATAATGCAATAAAACTAGATGATGTTGTAACAATTTCATCGGCAACAAAAACAGAAAAAAGAATAGATGGAGTTGCTGCTTCTGTAATAGTAATAACAGACACAGAGATTGCCAGTATGGGAGCAGAGTCTTTAAAAGATGTACTAACTAACACAGCTGGAATAAATATACAATATGGAACATTTCCAAATGCAAGTAGTAAATCAAAATCTTCTATAAGTTTACGAGGGATGAGTACAAATGGAACTTTATTTTTAATAGATGGAAGGCGGCTAAGTGGTGAAGTTTCAAACCCTTATGACCTAGACCGAATTCCAGCAAGTCAAATTGAAAAAATCGAGATTGTTAAAGGTCCTATGAGTACTTTATATGGAGCTGATGCAACGGGAGGTATTATTAATATTATTACAAAACAACCAACAAAAACGCCACATATAAATTTAGGGGTAAGGTATGGTCAAAATAGTGATGGAGATGATAAAAATAAAAACATCAACTTAAGTGTAAAAGGGAAAAAAAACAAGCTTGGATACAGTTTCTATATAAATAAAACAAAAACTACACCATATACTCAAAAAGAAGTTGCAAATGTACATGTAAAACAAGTAGGTGGTCCTAACAGTGGTACTTTACAAAAACCGTCAAATACAACAGCCACTACACCTTCTGCACAATTACAAGGATTGAGTAATAGCTACTTACACAATGTTACCTATAAAGAAGAAAGCGATATTTTGACTTATGGTGGTAGAGTTGAGTATGATTTTACAGATAATATAACCGCTGGATTTGAATTTAATAAGTTCGATGAAGAGCGAGAGGGAAGCTATATTGGATATTTTCATCCATCAAACATCTCCCCTGCACCAGGACAATTTATACCTGTATATAATATACCCGTGGATTCAGAAGATAAAAATGAAAGGCTTGATACTGCAATTGATTTAAAAATAAATGCTACAAACGATTTATTTATACAACTTCGTGGATATAAAAGCTATTATGAAAAAAGAAATACAACAACGACACCTTATTGGAATGAATTAAAATATGCAAGTCAAGCAGATTCTGCTCAAAATGGGATGAGTGCAAATGTTGATGTTAGAAGTTTTGAAGCTTTAGCAAACTATTTTGTAAATGAAAATCATCTCCTAACAGCAGGTTTAGAAACAAGAAAAGAGGTAAGAGAAGCTACTGTATTTACACAAAGTCCAGAGATGACAGAAAAAAAAGTTGATTATAAAGCACTTTACTTACAAGATGAATGGAGTATTGATGATAGTCTAAATCTTATTATAGGTACACGATATGATGATATCAGCAATAGTGATAGTAAAGCCACTTTTAAATTTGGAGCTATTAAAAATTTTTCCAAGGAATTCAATGTACGAGCAAATATAGCTCAAGGATTTAGGGCTCCTGATTTAAGAGAGATGTATATTTTCAAAAATACAGCAAGTGGTAGACAAAGAGGTGCTGATACAGTTGATCTGACGATTGGGAAGAAAGCTTATGATTTAAAGCCAGAATTAACACTCACTTACGAGCTAGGATTCAATGGTAAAATTAAAGATACAAAATATGATTTTGCCATTTTTTACAATAGTATAAAAAACTTGATAAGCCAAGTAAATAAAGGTGCATTTTACACTTTTGAAAACCTAGAAAAAGCAAACACTTATGGGACAGAACTTACTATTCAGCACTCTATTAATAGTAATATTGATTTAGGGTTTAATTGGACAGAACTTCGAACAGAAAATAAACAAACAGGAGAAGATTTAGAGTTTAATCCAGACAGAATTATAAATGCAAAATTGACTTACCTTATCACAAAAGATTTAAATAGTGCAATAAGTGCAAAATATGTCAGTGAACAATATTATAGAGAAACTATCAATAGAGGTACTCCAACACAAAAAAGTATAGATAATAAAACAGATAGTTACTCAACACTCAACTGGAATATCAATTATGATTTTTCAAAAAACTTATCATTTTATGGTGGAATAAATAACCTAACAAATGAAACAATCAATGATGTATTAGGAAGTAGTAGTGGTAGATACTTCTTTACTGGTCTAAATGTGAGGTTCTAATGAAAAAATTACTATTATTAGCGTTAGCTATTGGAAGTTTATTTGCGACACAAAAACTAGATAAACTTATTCTTGCAGGTCCTGTTGCTAGTGTATCTCACCCTTTTTTCAAGATGATTCAAAGTGGTGCTTTATCTGATATTGCTTCAAAAGTTGAATTTAGGCTTTGGAAAAATCCTGATGAATTAAGAGCAATATTATTAAAAAAAGAGGCACATATAGTTGCTATTCCTACAAATGTAGCTGCAAATCTCTACAATAAAAAAGAAGATATCAAACTGCTCAATGTATCTATTTGGGGTATACTTGAGATAGTTTCAAGAGATAAAAATATCAAAACTATTGAAGATCTAAAAGGGCAACAAATTGTTGTACCTTTTAGATCAGATATGCCTGATATCGTTCTACAAGCTATTATCAAAAAAGCTGGTCTTAATCCAAAAAAAGATTTTGATATTCAATATGCACCAACACCTCCAGATGCTATGCAAATGCTTATCTTAAGACGAGCCGATAATGTTCTTTTAGCTGAACCAGCAACTTCTATGGCAATGATAAAAACAGGTTCTTTCCCTCTAAAGTTGATAGCTCCTGATATCTATAGAAGTGTCAATCTACAAAAAGAGTGGGGAAGAGTATTTCAAGTTGGTCAAAAAGTTCCTCAAGCAGGTATTGCTGTAGTTGGTAAACTTGATAACTCTATTGCTAAAAGAGTAGAAGAGGAATATAAAAAAGCAGTAACTTGGTATAAAAACAACCCCACGCAAGCTGGAGTTTTAGTACAAAAATATATCGAATTTTTCTCTACAGAAGCAATTGCAAACTCTATACCAAATGTGCAAATTGATGCTATAAGTGCAAAAGATTCAAAAAAAGACTTAGATAAGTTTTTTGAAGTTCTTCTTGAGATTGAACCAAAACTTATAGGTGGAAAGATACCAGATGAAGGACTTTATTTCGAATGAAAACAATTTTTAAAATAATCAAAGATTTCCCTTGGTTTTTATGGAGTGGTTGGGGTAGTATTGCCTCAATCTTCCTTTTTTTAGCTTTTTGGGATATGGGAAACCAACTTTATGGTGACCTTATTCTCCCCTCTCCCAAAGAGGTAATATCAACTATGATTACACTCTTCACACAACAAGATTTTATTGATAATCTTTTACTTACCATCAAACGAGGAATTATGGGATTTGGAGTATCTTTAACTATTGGAACAATGATGGGGCTTATTGCAGGATACTTTACTACTGCTTCAATCATGAGTCGTCCTATTGTGACTATTTTAGTTGGTATTCCACCTATTGCTTGGATAGTGTTAGCTATGATTTGGTTTGGATTTGGTGATATGACTGTTATGTTTACCGTGATTATAGCTTCTTTTCCTATTGTTTTTGTAGGTGCATTACAAGGAAGTCGTACATTAGAGGGTGATTTAAAAGAGATGATGGATAGTTTCCACATTAGCTTTTGGCAAAAATGTAAAGACTTATACTTTCCTCACCTTTTTTCATATCTTTTCCCATCATGGGTAAGTGCTTTAGGTATGAGTTGGAAAATTGTTATTATGGCAGAACTTCTGAGTGCAAATGATGGTATTGGGGCTTCTTTAGCAATTGCAAGAAGTCACCTTGATACTCCAACAGCCTTAGCACTCGTTACTACTATGGTTGGTGTTTTACTTTTTGTTGAATATATTATTTTAGAACCAATTAAAAAAGAGGTTGAATCATGGAGAGACTAGAAGTAAGTGAATTAAATTTTTATTTTGGATTTACACAAATACTCAACAATATAAATTTTGAACTCAATAGAGGTGAAGTTATAGGTATCGTAGGTCCTAGTGGAGGTGGAAAAACAACTCTACTAAAACTTTGTGCTAATCTTTTAGATGTAACAGAAGGAACGATAAAAAATAGTTTTGACTCTTCAGCTTTTGCTTTTCAAGATGCAAGGCTGCTTCCATGGAAAACAGTTATTGAAAATATTATGTTGCCTATAGTTTCACAAGAATCCTACAAAAAAGCTTATAATAAAGCTTGTGAAATAGCACTACGCTTTGGTCTTGAACAAAAAGATTTTATGAAATATCCAAAAGATTTGAGTGGAGGGATGAGACAACGGGTCAACTTTGCACGCGCTTTGATTACAAAACCTAAACTTTTATTCTTAGATGAACCATTTTCTGCTTTAGATATTGGTCTGAAAAGAGAATTGCAAGATTATGTACTTTCTAGCTGTAAAGAGTTCAATACAAGTGTATTATTTATCACACATGATTTGATGGAAGCTATCCGAATAAGTGACAAAGTTTTACTTCTCAAAAGTGATCCAGGTGAAATTATAAAAACATATACCATTGATCAACCAAAAGGGCAAAGAGATGATAAGTATATTTTCACAAAAACACAAGAGTTTTTAAATGACTACGATGTAATTAAAACATTTGAAATAAAGGCAATATCATGAGTCAAACACAAAAACAAAATGCAACAAAACATTATAAATTTTATCCAGATGAAGATAATATACCACACTATTTAGCCTATGGATTTCGACCTATTTTTTTACTTTTACCTTTATATATGGTAGCACTTGTCTTACTTTGGGGATTTGTATTTAGTGGTATGCTTCCAATCTTTGATGACCCTTTAAGTTGGCATATTTATGAACTGTTATTTGGTGTAGGTATTGCGGGGATTATGGCATTTATATTTACTGGTCTTCCTGAACTATTTCCAGGGCTTGTACCTATTGTTGGAAAAAGATTAAGCAAAATTATTGCACTTTGGATAGCAGGTAGAATTAGTTTTTGGTGTATTGATATTGTTGGGATTTATGTTGTTGCTTTTATAAATATAGCTTTATGGGTATATATCATTATATGGGCTTTTAAACCTGTTGTTTTAGATAAACTTCAAAGACATTCGAGTATTGCATATACTATAGTGATGCTTACTATTTTGCAGATTATGTTTTTTGCTTCAAAAGCTGATATATTGAAGGTAAATTCAATCGATATACTTTATCTATCTATTGGATGGTTTATGGTGCTCACTATTCTTGCTTTGCGTCGTGTAAATATGGAAGCTATCAATGAGATACTTGAACATAAAAACTTAGATGATGTCTTTATAGCAAAACCTTTTCGTTATAATTTAGCGATATTTACTATAATCTTATTTACTACTGTAGAATTTTTTTATCCGAATAACTCTATTTTAGGTTGGTTAGGTTTTGCGTGTTTTGCTTCTATACTAGGGATTCTCAATGATTATAATCTACAATATGAATCACTTTTAAAAGAATCTTTTATGTGGTATTTAAGTTCTGTTGTTGTGATGATGGCTTTAGGTTACGGTTTTTTAGGATTTTCTTATCTATTTGATTTTGGATCTCTAAATCATTTTAGGCATTTTTTGACTTCTGGTGCTTTTGGAATATCTTTTTTTCTTGTTATGGTTATAATAGCACATGTTCATACAGGAAGAGTTCTGAAATCAAATTGGTGGATTATGGGTGGAGTAATCCTTCTTATCATAGCTACAATTTTTAGAACGATCATACCATTTTTTTTAGAGAACTATTATACTTTTATAAATATCTCTATAGTTTTATGGATTATCCCTTTTATAGTTTATTTTTTTAAAACTAAATCTTTTTTAGTGAGCGCTCGACTCGATGGAATAAAAGGGTGAATATACACCCTTTTTAATATTAATAACGATTATCAATATTAAGTACTTATTAAGAGTTATTCTATTATGATTATAAAAATCAAAAGTTAGGCAAAATATGTGTAAACTCAATATAACAAAAATTTTATCAGATAGTACAATCATTGAAATCATAGAAAATAAACTTTTTAGTACTCAATACCAACCTATCATATCACTCAAAGACCAAAAAATTTATGCCTATGAGGCACTTGCTAGATTCAACTATAAAAACCATCCATTACCTCCTGATTTAGTTTTTGGGTATTGTCATAAAAACTTAGAACTTTTTTATCAACTTGAATATCAAACAAAAAAAGTACAATTCCAAAACCGACCTAAAGATGCAAAGCTATTTATAAATTTTGACCCACATGTATTTGGATACAAAAAAGGTGTCAATGAACTTTTTTCTTTTTTTAAAAATCAAAAAAACTTCACTATAGAGCTTGTGGAAAATTCACATACCCATATAAACATATCTATGCTCATTAATATATTCAATAAATTTAATTTCGAATTTGCAATGGATGATTTTTTTAAAGAGGACTCTTTAGTTTCTATTTTTTTACTCAATAAAACAAATTATATCAAACTTGATAAAGATATGCTTACAGCATTGAAGTCAAATAGTGCTTTTTCACATATTATCAACGGTATAGTTGACTTTGCTCATACACAAAATCAAAAAGTTATTTTAGAAGGTGTTGAAACTTATGCTGATTTGGAGATAGTCAAAGATACAAAAATCGATTTTGTGCAAGGATTTTTATATGATAACCTCTTTATCAATAAATAAAAAAATAAAATATCTTTTTACCTCTTGTGCTGTAGTAGTATTATCTATTCTATATCTTTACTACGAATATCAAAATCATAAAGAGCTTTTTCATCAAAATATAGAAAGTGAGATCTCTCTTTATTATAAACTTTATACAAAAACATTTACAGCATCAACCAAACAGAAAAATATATTGATTCATAATAGCGACACTATTAACGATGATTTAGTAAGTGAATTTGCTAAAAGTACTCCATTGATGATGGATCAAAGTGATGTCAAAAAAACAAAATACAGCCTCACAGTAAAACTCATAGAAAAAAATACTCCTATTGATACTCATCTACAAAAAAATATCAACGAATTAGAAAATACAAATTATAGTATAAATTTTCAAGAAAATTCTGTAAAATTACTTGGCAAAGTCACTGATGACACTTATGTTCTCATAGTCAAAAATTTCGAGGAAATTACACAAATCAATTCAATCATAAAATTACTTTTTATAAAAATTCTTTTTATCGCTTTTTTTAATATATGTTTAGTGCTTTACTATATTCATCTTATTAAAATATACGAACAAACACAAAAAGAGCTTTATGAAGATTTTGAACAGTTACAAATAGATACAAAAAAAGTTGCTTTTGAAGATACTCTAACAGGTGCTGCAACAAGGCTAAAATTTGATGAAACACTTAAAGACTTAGTAAATATCGCATCACGATTTAAAGAGCAACATTTTACTGCAATTATGATAGATATTGATAACTTCAAAAGTGTAAATGATACTTATGGACATGACTATGGAGATATCGTTTTAAAAGAGGTTTCAAAAACTGTCAAAAACAATATTCGAAAAACAGATACATTTGCAAGATGGGGTGGTGAAGAGTTTGTGATACTTTCCCCTATGAATAGTTTAGAAAATTCTAACCTCTTAGCAAATAAAATACGAAAAAAAATATCAGAGATACATTTTGATAAATTAGAGTGTGTTACTTGTTCATTTGGTCTGACTCAGTTCAAACAAGGAGATACAATACAATCTATTATGAAAAGAACCGATGACTTACTATATAAAGCAAAACAAAATGGGAAAAACAGAGTAGAGTATTTATAGTTTTTATAAATACTCTTTAAAAGTCACCTCTTTAGGGTAACTAATTTATACGAATACCTTTCATCGAATTCGCCAAAAGTCCAATAGTTGTACCATTGTGTAAAATAGCTGTTGTGATAGGTTTGAACAAACCAAAAGTAGCACCAAGCAAAATACAAGAGTTGATACCAACTGTTGCATTAAAATTTGAGTTAATGAGCTTCATCGTTTTTTGGGCTAACTCTTTAGCTTCACTTACTGCTTCAATATCATCTTTTAAAAGACCTATATCAGCCGTAGCTTTTGCAATATCAGCACCAGAACTCATACTTATCCCCACATCAGCACTCATAAGTGCTGGGGCATCATTGATCCCATCACCGATAAAAGCAACTTTACTTCCAGAACTTTTTAGTTCTTTAATGATATTTGCTTTATCTTCAGGGTGCATATTTGCATATACTTTATCTATCCCTAAATCATCTGCAAGTTTTAAAGCTTTTGTTTCAATGTCACCTGTAAGCATAACTGTTTTTTTCACACCCATACTTTTTAGTTTTTGAATCATCGCTTTTGCATTTTCTCGTACAGTATCTCGCATACCAATCGTACCTAAAAGTTTTCCATCATAACCAACATATAAAATCGTTTTACCATCGAGTAAACATTTCTCTATTTGTTTTTCATGTTGTGAGAAATCGATATGCTCATCATCTTCTAAAAAGTGACGACTCCCTATAACTACCTCTTTTTGATTGACTACTGTTTTTACACCATGTGCTACGATAAACTCTACCTCTTCATGGTGCATATGTACAAAACCTTTACTTTTTGCTGCATTTACAATAGCTTCAGCTACAGGGTGAAAATAGTGTTCTTCAGCTGAAGCTGTAAGATTTAATATATCCTCTTCACTCCAGTTCTCTTCATCAAAAGAGATGATATTTTCAACTTCAAGTTTTCCATGAGTTAAAGTACCTGTTTTATCAAAAACAAAAGTATCTGCTTCGTTTAAAGCTTCAATAGATTTAGCACCTTTTATCATGATTCCATTTTTACCAGCTTGTGCGATAGTTGTCTTAAAAGCAACAGGAGTAGCTAGTTTTAAAGCACACGAATAATCAGCTTGTAAAACAGAAGCTACATTTTCAAAATCTCTACTTATCACATAAGACAATCCTGCTAAGCCTAAAGTAACAGGCACTAACTTATTTGCTAGTTTTGTAGCTTTTAAGCCAACAGATGATTTTTCACTTAAACTTGTAGTGATATAGTTTTTTATTCGAGCAGTTGCAGTATCTTCACCTACATGTTCAGCCCATATTTTTATACGACCCTCTTCAACGACTGTACCTGAAATTACTCTATCTCCACGCTCTTTTTTAACAGCTTCACTCTCACCTGTCATAGAAACTTGGTTTACACTAGCTTCTCCACTGATGATATGACCATCAATAGCAATAGTATCACCAGCCCCAACAACTACAACATCACCAATTTTTACAGATGATGTCTCAATTTTAACTAACTCTTTTTTTCCATCATTATCTTGCTCTATCCAAATCTCTTTTACATTTGGTTTCGCTAATTCTCGAATCAAATCATCACTTTTATGAACAGTTGTTTCTTCTATATATTCACCAAGTTCAAGCATAGCATTTGTACTATTTGCAGCTAAATAATCTTTTCGTGCAATAGATACTCCAACAGCCATCGACTCTAAAACACCAGAAGTTAACCCTTCCGAAAAAAGATCTTGCACTCCATGTTTAAGTAGGGGTAAACTAGCGATCGTAGTAAGTGCTAATTTTTGTTTATCATCTTTTATAAAAGGTTCCGCCCCCAATGCACCAAAAGCTCGTACCATACCAGCTTTTGATGGTTTTTCTTCAGATATACAAGAGATATTGTTACTTAAAAATGTATCACAAACTTCGTATTTAGATTTATCTAAATCTTTCAAAAATCCCTCTAAAGATTCTAAAGAGATATTTTCAAATCCAAAAACGATAGATTTTGACTTTTCATTGATACGGATAGAGGTTACCCCTGCAATACTATTGAGGTCATTTTCTAAGTTTTTAATATTTATATCATATTTTAATATATCACAAAAATATCTAGCACGATTTTTTGTTTTATGTAATAGTTTAAAATTGGTTTCGTGTTTTACACTCATCATTTACTCTATTTTGCTTCTCGCTCAGCTTCAAGTTCTGCTTTTGCATCTTCAAGTCGCTCTTTCATCTCTTCTATTCCAGCACCAAACATATCAGCACCTTTTGCAAAAGTTTTAAAAATTTTCTTTTGTGCATCTTCATTTGTTAAAAGATATGCTCCAACAGCACCTATTAATGCACCTTTTAAAAAGTTACCTGTATCAAAAGTTGTTGTTGGGTTTTGTACAGGTTGCGATACTTGTGTTGTTTGTGTATTGTAGTACGGGTTTGTATTTGGTGCTTGCTCAACTGCTGTTTGTTGTTGATTTATTGCGTTGTTTATGTATGGGTTGTTACTTAGTCCATTGTTTCTATTATTTTGCATCTTCTATCTCCTTATTTTTATTTACTTGCATCTCTAATCTATCATAAACTTTTTGTGTTCCATATACTCCCATAGCACCAACACTCATAGCTGTCATCGCTTGTAGTACTTTACCCTCACCTATGTAGTTTGTAGTTGCTATAGCACTTGCTGCTACTATACCACCTTGAACAGTCATCTTAAGAGTATCTGATAGCATCTCATTTTTTGATATTTGTGCTTTTTGATATCTTTGATAATTTAAAGCACCAGAAACAATAGAGGATGCAATAGCACCACTTATAAAATGCCCTGTTACACTTCTAGGTGCACCTGTATCAATAGTAAAATTACTTAACATCTTCAATCTCTTTATCTACAAATTTCAACTCTTTTGTTTTCAGTTTTTCCACTTTCTCAACAACACAATTTTTCACATCACCTGCTTTTTCTTGTACTTTTGAAGCACCTTCGATTACTTTTTCTTTGATCTCTTTTCTATTGTTGATTGCTACTACGGCCACTGCCCCTGCTGCTAATCCTGCTATAAACGGTAACATATTATTCCCCTTCTTCTTTTTTATCATTCATCATTTTCACTAGTTGCATAGCACCTAGTCCACCTAAAAGTACTCCACCAATAGATGCCATATCGACACTATTGAATACTTTTAAAACATCTTGTTCATTTACTTTTCCACTTGCTAGTTTTGTAGCAATATTTCTAAACTCATCTACTTTTGATAACATCTCTGTATTTTCAACTGCATTATGTTGTGTATTGTTTTCATATACTTCTGTTAGATTTGGTTCTACATTTGTATAAGAAATAACACTTTGCCTAAATGCTGGTAGATGATTGTTATAAGAAGCTGCTTGCAGTCTGTAGAGTGTATCTTGAATATCTGGATACTGATCTACATATAAAAGTAGATTATCATACATCTGTATATTATCAATCTCAGCAGCCACACCCACTTCACAACACTCTACTAAAGTATTTGGTAAAACTATTTTCTCGTACCAGTCGTTTACAGGCAATGGTACATTATATTTTTCAAGTAATTTTATCAACTCTTCATAATGTCTTATCTCAGCTTCGATGATATTTGTAAAAGGCATTTGATTTCCAAATGTTTCTATCACTTTTCGATATGTTTCATACGCATGATATTCATCATAAACAGCAATTCGTAAAACTTGGTGCAAAATCTCTTCATTGTAGTTTGGATCAACTCGTAATTTTACCAACAAGTCTGCATCGTTATTTATTTGCATTTAGTTTATCTCCTTTTTTAGGTTTTCGATAATTTTCACTACCTCATCTAAATTTTCACCATTGATTAAGTCATCCCATTTCTCTTTTGGAAAAATCTCATTATTGTACTCAATAGTTACAGATGCGATAATTTTATTTATCTTTATCTTTTTTATTCCATTTATCTTTTGTGGTAGTGTTTCAATATCACTTAAAGATACATCAGAAACCTCATCTTTTATTTTTGGGTTTACTCTTACTCGTAATCTCCCTTTCGTATGAGATATCACAGTAAAATAAGATGCTATTTCAACAATTTTTTGTGGTGTTATTTCCATTTATCTTCTCCCAATATGGTATTTTTATATCTTTTATATTTACTTTAACTTAAAACGCATTAAGAATTATTATCAATGGCTAGTCTTGATGAGTTCGCCATGATACTTGTCGTATGTCCTATATGTATTGCCCCAGCTGCTGCTGGACTCAAAAGTCCTATACTTGCAAACGCTGCACCTATAAGATTTGTACTTGTCCCTATCCAATAATTTTGGTTCACTACCTCTAAACTTTTTTTACTTAAGTTATACAAGTTTACTACATCTTCAGGATGAGAATGTGTCACTGCTATATCAGATACCTCTATAGCCATTTCACTTCCACCAGATGCAAATGAGATGGCAACATCAGCCTTACTCATAGCTAAAGTATCATTGACTCCATCACCTACCATCACAACATTTTTGTACTGTTTTTTTAACTCTTCTATAGCATTTGCTTTATCGTGTGGGGATTGATTTGCGTATACTGTATCAAACCCTAGATTATTTGCAAAAGACTGTGCTACTTTTTCTTCGTCACCTGTAATCAAAGCGATATGTTTCACACCTTTTTTTCGTAAGTCACTTATCATTTTTGAAGTACCAGCTCTTACCTCATGTTCCAAAGTGATATATCCTAAAAGTTTCTCATTCACACATACATACACTATTGTTTTTGCTTCATTTAAGTGATGAAACACTTGATCTTCAAAACGCTCTGTAGTGATACTCTCTTTTTCTAAAAGTTTTTTATTTCCTGCAACAATAGTATGCTCTCCATAAACACTTTTTACTCCATATCCAGGTATCACTTCTGTTTTTGCTGTTTGGCTAGCTTCTATTTTTAACTCTTTTGCTTTTTCTTGTATCGATAAAGCTATTGGGTGAGTATTTCTGTACTCTGCTATAGCTAAGTACTCCATCAAACTATTTTTATCTACACCTTTTGCTGTTACTATATCTTTTATGATAGGTTTACCTGTAGTTAAAGTACCTGTTTTATCAAAACAAAAAACTTCACTTTGACTTACTTTTTCTAGTGACTCTCCACCTTTGATAAGAATCCCTAGTTTAGCACCATTGGCTATTCCAGCACTTATAGCTGTAGAAGCTGCAAGTATTGTAGAACAAGGACAAGACATAATAATCATCACAGAAAAAGCATTTATAAAAGAGCCTGTAAGCGCTAAAGTTCCAAGAGTAAGAATCGATCCTAGTCGTAAAAGCTTTTTAGCCAATAGGTCTGCTTCTATTTGAGATGGTGACTTTAAAGCGAGTGATTTTTCTACATCTTGCATCACTTTTGAGATATATCTATCTTCCCCTACTGCTGTAACTTTGATATATACTCTACCTGACTCACACAAAGTTCCTGCAAAAACATCACTCTCTTTCTCTTTATAGATACTCTCACTTCGACCATTTATCAAAGACTCATCAATATGACCAGACCCATCAACGATCAAACCATCTACAGGAAGTTTGTCTCCACTTCTACAAACAACAACATCTCCTACGCTCACCTCTTCCAATGGCACTTGTACCTCAACATCATCTACGAGTACATAAGCGTTTTGTACATCTAGTTCTATGAGGTTTTTGATTTGATTTTTTGATTTTGTAGCGACATACTCCTCTAAAAGCATACCACCTCGTAAAATATATATGATCTCAAAAGCTGCCATCGCTTCACCAAATAAAATCGCCAAGATAAGTGTACCACTCATAAAAGTTTGTAAACTAAACTCACCATTTTTGATATCTTCATACGATTCTTTAAACAAAGGTATAGCAGCAACTACAGAAACCAATGCCATCACAGATAAAGGACTTGCTAGTACTGTTACCCCAAGTATATTTTTAACTGCAAAAAGATATACACTATATCCAGTCAAAAGACCAAACTCAATAAGTTTTCGTTTAAACGAGAGAGGATTTGAATCTGTTTTTATACTACAGTTAGAACAGTTGCTATTGACCCCACAAATACTATCTGCTGCTGCTGTTGATTGTTTGATTGTGGTATGAAAAAGAGATTGGATTTTTGTGATGATTTCGCTGAGTTGTGTATCTTTGTAGATAATAATAATCGAACTACAAGAGATGTTTTCTCTAAAGTCAACGATATAAGAGCTTAACTCTTTTTTGATAAGCTCTATATTTGAAGATCTATTAAAAATTTCAGATTTTAGTCGTGCACGATTTTTGATATCACTTTTTATAGATATGATACTCATATTACTGACACTCATTGCATATACCATATAAAAGCATATTGTGACTTTTGAGGGTAAAGCCATTGGAAAGGGCTACATTTTCTTGTAGCTTTTCTAGTTCTGCATCGTAAAATTCTACTATTTTATTACACTGTGTACAGACCATATGGTCATGATGAGAAACAAGGTTTAGCTCATATACTTTACTCTCATTGCCATCGATCAAGATACCGTTTACTATATGTAACTCTTCAAGTAGATTGAGTATTCTGTACACAGTAGCAATACCCATGGTCACTTCATACTCTTTTTTCACTTCAAATAAAAGAGCATCTGCGCTTAGATGTGTGTCACTTTTAAATAGTACTTTTAGTACATATTCTCTTTGTACAGAATTGTTCAAACCTAAAGATTTCATCGTATCTTTAAACTTTAACATAAATTCATCATAAGATATGGTCAAATCTTTTTTCATACAGTTCTCCAACTAATTATAATAACTATTATCATAATATTAGCAGATATAAACTTGATTGAGTCTTAAAAATGATAATTATTATCATATAATAAAACTAACTTATATCACCTCTAGTTTACCTTATGATCAAACTCAGGCACAATCTTTTTGAGTTTTTTTATCTTATTTTTTGTATGAAGTAGCTCTTCAATATCGTGGTTTAATTCTTTGATATCATAATCTGTACGACCAGCTACTGTTATAGACTCGTATTGAGTTTTTGTATCACTATCGTTTATGAGGAGTTCTTCATAGAGTTTTTCCCCTGGTCGAAGTCCACTAAACTCTATTTGTATCTCATCTCGTCCACTTAACTCAATCATTTTTTTAGCCAGATCAACTATTTTGATAGGTTCGCCCATATCTAGTATAAATATCTCTCCACCTTTCCCTATACTACTTGTTTGAAGAACCAGTTCACAAGCTTCAGGTATGAGCATAAAATATCTCGTGATATCAGGGTGTGTCACTGTGATGTTTTTGCCAGCTTCTATTTGCGCTTTGAACTTAGGTATCACACTTCCACTACTTCCCAAAACATTCCCAAACCGTACAGCTACTATTTCGGTGCTTTTAGAAACTACATTTTGAGCATAAAGTTCACAAATTCTTTTTGTTGTTCCCATCACATTTGTTGGTCGTACCGCTTTATCTGTAGAGATGAGTACAAATTTTTCTACTTTGTACTTGATAGCACAATCTATTGTATTTTTGGTTCCTTGGATATTGTTTACTATCGCTTCTTGAATATTGTCCTCAACAAGTGGCACATGTTTGTATGCTGCTGCGTGTATCACAATATCAGGTTTGTACTTTTCAAAAGTTTTTTCCAAAAGCTTCAAGTTTGAAACTGACTGCATCACAAGATGTGGTTCATACGAGGCTAACTCCTCTGCTATTTGGTATAGGTTAAATTCACTATGATCTAAAAGTATCAGTTCACTTGCCCCAAAGTTTGCACACTGTCTTGATATCTCACTTCCTATACTTCCCCCAGCACCTGTTATGAGTACTTTTTTATCTCTTATAAATTTTTTGATCGCTTTTTTATCTAAATCTTTAGGATGTCTTGCAAGAAGATCTTCTACTGATATATCTTTTAGTTGTGAAGAGAAGTTTTTATCATCCAAAATCTCTTCAAGAGTTGGCAATATTTTTATCTGTTTGAAGTATGGATTGAGGTTTTCATGTATCTGTTTGATTCTTTGTTTTGTAGCACTTGGCATAGCTACGATTAAAAGGTCATATTTTGTATCTTGTGAGCTTTTCTCTTTGAGTTGTTGTTTTGAGATGATTTTTATACCATCGATACTTCTCCCTTGAAGAATTTGATCATCATCTAAAAAATACTTCACTTTGTATTCACTATTTCTAAACTCATCTTCAAGCTTATTTCCAGCTTTTCCAGCTCCATATATCACCATAGACTTTGTTTTGGCTATACCGCTTCTGTTGATAAGGAAGTGATACAAGTACATTGTAAAACTCAGTACAACAAGGTAAGTCATAGCCTCACTCATCATAAAAGCTATTCGAACTTCACCATGATAGAGAGGGGTATATATCATCAAAGGAAGTGACACTACCATACTTTTGATCAAAAAAGTTTTTTGTGTAGATTTGCTCCAAGAAAGAGAAAAGTCCTTAAAAATCATAAAAGAAGCAACTATCCTAAAAAGAATAATTGTTCCTAAAACATCCCACGCCATCTCTAGGTGAAATATAAAAGAGGTCCACCAAAATGTAACACAAGAGAGAAGGACTATGACCAAAAAGTTTAAGATTCTTTTATCAAATTTCATATTGTTTACCTTTTATTTTTCAAATGTTTTTTTACTATCTATAAATATATATACCAAATATAAAAGTAGTAAACTTATAGTAAAACTTACAGCAATATTTCCAATAAAATAAACCATCAAAAATAGTACTATATTTAACCCTATCATATAATTAGTCACCTTAAAATGGCTCCATTTTGCTTGTGTGAGTCTTTGATAGGCGTGTTTTTTATGCGCTTGGCTTAGCTTTTCTCCATTGAGTTTTCTTCTTACTAAAGTAAGAGTAGCATCGAACCAAAACACTCCAAATAGTACGATCCATATCCAAAGGTTTGTAGACTCTTGATTTGCATAGTAGAGTGTAAATATAGCTACATTGTAGCCCAAAAGTGTACTTCCTACATCTCCCATAAATATCTTCGCTTTATTAAAGTTCCAGTACAAAAAGCCTAGAACAGCAACACCTAGAACCAAAAAGTGTCCACCACCAAAAAGTAAAAATCCAGCAGCAGCTAAAAACAAAGCTTCACTTCCTGCATAGCCATTGATACCGTCTAAAAAGTTATAAAGATTTATAAACCAAACTATCAGTAAAAAAGCAAAAACATTTGTGATGATTTGGTTCTCTATACTAAACAAGCCAAACTCCAAACTCTCAAATCCACCTAAACAAAAAAGTCCAAGCATAGCCACAACACTTTGTACTATCATGCGAAGCTTTGCACTTAGCTCATAAATATCATCAAAAAAACTAACTACAGAGATGATCACACCTACACTTAGAGCATAAAAAAAATCAGCCTCTATTTGGGAAGTAAAGTATAAATACCCTAAGCCTACAAGCCATGTGATAGCAAGAGCTATACCACCACCGTGTGGAGTAGGTACAGTATGTGAACTTCTTTCATTTACCTCATCTAAAATGGCATTTTTGATGTAATAGTTTTTTATAAAATATGTAAGAGTAAAAGAAAGGAGTAAAAGGATTATATATATCATTATATTCTATCTTTTAAATCATTATATACTTTATTGTTTTCTCTTTTACCAACAGATAAGACTAAAACTAATATTTGTTCATCTTTAACTTCATAAGCAAGTCTAAAACCGGAACTTCTTAATTTTATTTTATAAATATTAGCATAACCACTTAATTTGTCTTTTTGAACTCTTGGATTTTTGAGTCGTTCTTGAATCTTTTTATAAAATTGTTTTTTGATTGTTATATCTAATTTATCCCAATTTTTTAATGCTTTTGGCATATACTCAAGACAATAAGTCATCTAGTTCTACTCTAACAGGTTTACTAGTATCATTTAATGCTTCTTCAACTTCTATTCGTAAATAATAATCATCCATAACATCCATCATCTTTTCATATAATGCACTTGGTACAAGATATGAACTTGCTACATTATGATTTAAAATAGCCACTGCTTCATCTCCTGCATCTTTGAGTAGTTGTGTGGGTGATTTTTTAAGTTCTGTTATACTTGCTGTATAGTTTGCTAATATTGGTTGCATAATATTATCCTTTTTTTAGTATCAATTATTATACTTTATTTAGTATCTTTTGTCAACATAAATTTTATCCCCTCTTCTACACTAAAAGAATTGCTCAGCTTTAGATTCTTTTTTGTGAGAGTATTGTCAACTTCAAGACTTCCATACAGTCTTTTATGAAACGATGGTTTTACTACTTTTAAAAGTATTTCAAAAAATGATATTTTGACTAGATATACTTTTTTGTCAAGATTTTTGGCTATGAGTTCACACAGTTTTGTGGTACTAAGTGGCTCGTCATCTGTAGCTAAAAATATTCCTGATTTTTGCTTTTCTATTACTACATCGACCAAATGACAAAGGTTCTGAATAGATATAAAACTTCTTCTATTTTCAATACCACCAAGTGGTATAATAGGTACTTTTTTCACAAAATTAACTAAACTTTCTATATTTCCTGGAGCATTTTTACCATAAACCATAGGTGGTCTTATGATACTAACGATAAAGTTTTCATCGTTTAATTCCAAAAACTCTTTTTCTGCTTCAAGCTTACTTTTGCCATAAGGTGTGATTGGATTACAAATAGTATTTTCATCTAGTTTTTCTTCATCTTCACCATACACTGCAACAGTACTTATAAAAATAAATTGTTTTACTCCATTTTCTTTTGCTAATTTTGCAAGTTTCAAAGGATATTCTACATTAATTTCATGATATTTTTCATAAGATTGCTTTTCTTTTTGATGCACAAGTGCAGCACAATGTAAAACTTTATCTACAGCATCAAAATTTATATCTTCCAATTTTTGACTCAATAACGAAAACTTCTGAAAATTATATTTATCACTATATTGAACCATAAAACTACTTCCTAGATATCCACTACTTCCTGTAATTAATATTTTCATTATTACTACCTATAAATTAATTTTGTCAATATATTCCACCCTAGATAATAGAAAGCTTTCAAAGAACTAATATTTTCAAATTCTGTAAATAACTTATAGTGATATTTCAGTAGTTTAAATTTATTACTAGAAACAGAATTTGACATAATCCTATACACTGCCAAAGGTTCGTCAATACCATACGCAAAATCTGTTTTTCTAAGAAGCCTAAGCCAGAGTCCATAGTCTTGCCTTTTACTAATAATTGGCATATATACCTTTCCAACCTTTTGCACATCATATATAGCAGTTAAGCACCCAATATGATTTGACTTTAGTAAATCATTATATGATACTTTCAAAGCTGGATTTATAATTTTATTTTCAAGTGTTCCTTCTTCACTCATAGTTTCATAAGCACTATATGATAGAACACAATTTTTTTCTTCCATAAATTTTATTTGCTTTTCAAGTTTTTCAGGCTTCCACAAATCATCAGCATCTAAGAAAGCTATATATTTACCACCAGCTTCCTCTATTCCTCTATTTCTAGCTACCGCTGGGCCACTATTTTGTTCCAGTTTTATAAGCTTAATTCGATTGTCTTTTTTGATATATTCTTCTATATTCTTATTTGAGTTGTCCGGTGAAACATCATCAACTATTATCATCTCCCAATAATGATATGTTTGAGTCAGAACTGATTCTATTGTTTGTGATATAAATCTTTCTGATTTATATGATGGGGTAATTATAGAGACTATACCTTTATTCATTTTTATTTACCTATTCTTTGAATTATATTTTCCTGAACAATACCTACTTCAGTATTTTTGTTATTTAATTTTTTAAAATCTATTTTATGAGATTTTTTTGAATATGGAAATATTTTATTAGGATTAGCATGAGTATTTTTTGAAAAAATTGTCAAAATATCTACATCAAAACAAGACGCAATATGCCCTAATCCTGAGTCATTAGTGATAAATAAATTCATTTTAGAAATTAATGCAGCTGTGTTAGCCAAGCTATTTTCTATTAATTCTATATTTTCAACTACTTTCTTTAAGTCTTGTCCTACCTGTTTTTCATCAGGTCCTATAAAAATAAAAAATTTAATATCTTTGTTTTTATTGTTTAATTTCTTAATTAACTCAATATATTTTTCAATTTCCCATCTTTTGTTAGCAAACTTTTCATTGCATCCAGGATGAATACCAATCAAAATTTTATCTTTAAATTTAGATACATAATCATCTGCAAATTTACAATTATCTTCATTTAAGTAAAAACATGGTGTTTCTTTAGAAGAATTATCTATTGTTATTAAGTTTGCAATTTCAATATTGGATTCTACTCTATGTTTATTATCTAGTCGTTGAGTTTGTTTCTTATACCAAGGTACTTTAACTTGTTCATACTCACCAACTTTTTGCTTTCCTTTAAGAAGAAGCATCATTAATGACATTTTCAATATACTTGTACCTGAAGTGTGTAAGATATAATCATAACTATTAGCTCTTAAATTGCTCATAAGCTTTAAATTAGGTAATATACCATTTTCAAAAAAATATAATTGATCAATATTCGTACAATTATTTATTGGAGCAATTGAAACTTTTTGTAATACTAAAAAATCTATCTTAACATCTGGAAATTTATTTATAATATTTTTCAATGCCGGTGTAAACATAATCATATCACCAAGGCCAAAAGTATGAATAACCAAAATTCTCATAATTTATATCTCACTTTTTGAATAAAAGCTTTAACTGCAAAATATTTATTCTCTTGTTGTCTGTAAAATTTCATATAATATTTTTCAAATTCACTATCTATTTCACTTAAAACTTTTAATTGTTTAACTATAAGTCTATGATAAAAACCACTATCGATATTTCCATCCAGTGAATAATAACTCCAATATCCCAAATCAAACAATGGTAAGATTTTTTTTAAATTTTTTAAGTTATTTTCAAACATCTTATTATATGAATTATCTATCAAAGATAATTCATATATTCCAAATATAGCTGATAAATGCCCATTTAATACACCATTTAATTCATTTCTGGGATACTCTTCATATATAAATCCAAAAATTTTATTTAGACTAAATATTCTTTTTACACCATTATTTGCTATATCAATCTCTAAAAATTCACAAGCTTTTTTAGCAGATGTAACATATTCTTCGTTACAAGTATATTTATAAGCCCTAATTAAAGATGAAATTGCTAATCCTTGAGTCAAAGCTGATGGCCAAGGACTAGGAAGATCTTTATATGAAGGATTTTTATGTTCTATTCTCCATGCACCATCAGATTCTTGATTTTTGACAAGCCAATCACAATGTAATAGTGCCTTATCTAACCAAGCAGTGTTATCTGTTTTTTTCCAAGCTAACCAGCAAGCTAAAGAGTATTGGGATAGTTCTAAAGCATGTAAATGATAACTTCCATCATATCCATAAAATAAATAGATACCATCCTCATTAAACTTACCATTATAATCTAAAGCTTTTCTTGAAATATCATAAAAGTACAAATACTCATCTTCTTTTCTTTTTCCTTTTAAAATTATTGGATATAAAATATGCCAATAATCATCAAATCTATCAGTAAAATATTGCAATACTGTGGTTACTTTACCATGTGATAATATTCCCATTATTTACCTTTATTCTAATATCTCTTTATAAATATTTGTCATTATATTTACTTGATTTTCTATAGAAAAAATCTCTTTTGCTCTTAAAACATTCTTTTTCTTTATCTCGCATATCTTTTCAACAGAATAATTACTAACAGTGTTAATTGCGTCTTTAATTGATTCTATACTATTTACAGGAATAATAATATTTCCATAACTATCATCTACTATTTCCCTAACACCTCCAACATCAGTAGCTATTAAGATTTTACCTTTTGCTAAACCTTCTATTAAGACTGTAGGTAATGAATCAGGTACAATAGAAGTAAGAACAACTACATCAACACTTTGTAAATACTCATTCATATTAGATATAAAACCTTTAAATTGAATATTTTCAAGTTTTCTCTCTTCCACATATATTCGTATATAAGTTTCAAAGTCTTGTTCTACTTTTGAAGATTTACCTACAATATCATATATATTATGATTTTGTTCAGTAGCTTCAATAGCATATATAAACAAATCTATACCTTTTGTTTTTGAGATCGATGAAATATTAGAAAAAGTCATTGTCAAGTCCATTATATACTGTTATAATTTTATTCTTATGAACACCATGCTCTAACCAATTATATCTAACAGCATTTGATACTGTAATTATTCTATCTGAACAAAATTCAATGTACTTATGTATTATTTTAAATAATACTCCATCTCTTATTTCATGTGAATGAGCAATAAATTTAACTCTAAAAACTTTTGCCCATACCGCAAAGTATATATTCGATGTTAATGAGTTTGAATGTACCAAATCAACTTCATGTTTATATTTCAATTGATACATATATTTACTACTTACAAACAAGTTTTTTATTGCCTGTATAAGTGACCTGAAACCTCTTTTTAATCTCATTTGATATTGTGTATTAAAAACAATAACTTCACACTCTTTACAATTTAAAGTCTCTACAAATTTTGTATCCTTTGTATATACTACGATATCAAACTCATTTTTATCTAAATTTCGAATAAGCCTTTGTAAAACAATTTCTCCACCACTATATGAATCCATCACATTAACAAATGCTAACTTTATCTTTTTCAAATATAACCCTTCTATAATATATTGGATTTTTATAAGCATACCCTATTAAAAACCACATCAATGCATTTTGATAAAAATCAACAAAAAAACTTCCAATTATAAATGCTAAAAATAATATCAAGTATTTACTTTGTTGTTTTATAAATATATATAAACTACTAAATAAAATAGTCATATATAAAAGTAATCCTATAACTCCAACATCAACATATCTAGCAACATAACTATTATGCAGCCAATGACCATATATATCGACAAATGTTCTTGGTCCATTTCCTAAGATAGCCTGTTTAAAATTCGTATCAAATAAAGCTTCTTTCCAATATAACAATCTGGATGATGCTGAATTATCAGCACCTAAAAAAGAGTTTAAATTAAAAAATATATACTCATTTACATATAAATAATATATTGCATAAACAATAGCAAAAGAAGATAGAATTAAATATTTTAATATCTTTATATTTTTAAAGTATATAATATAAAATGAAAAAGCAAGAGCTAAAGATAAAAATGCACCTCTACTATAAAGCATAGTAAAATGTATCATAAATATAAAAAGTATGATATATTTTAATTTACCTCGATAAAAAAAAGCCATATATAAAATAGGAGCTATAAGTAATAGTGCTAAATTATTAGGATCACCTCCTAAGTGAGCTACAGAAAACCTCATAAAATGTTTTGCTCTACCTATCCACTCTTCCATGTGACTAAAAGAATAAACAAGATCAAAAGAAGTTCTTAAAAAAAACATAAATGTTAAATACTTAAAAAATCTATTTAAGTCCACTTTTGAAAAATCCATAAGTAATATAAAAATTAATATGGTACCAAAAGATATAATCTCAGCAAAAGAACTTGCATGTGATACACTTGTGAGAGTAGATATACAAATTATCATAAAATAAACCATTAGTATTAAGATATTATTATTGTATACAAAATTCTTACTTGTAAAAAACAATAAATATAATTGAATAACAGCAGCACTTAGAAAACCAAGTGTTGGTAACCCTAAACTCCCAATGCTTAATCCAAATAAAGGAATAGTGATAGCTATAATTAAATACGATAAATTATTTAGATTAATAGTTCTCATATCGTTTTATACATATCCATAAATTTATCACTAAAACTCTCCCATGAATAATTCTCTTTTACATAGTTTCTTGCATTTTTTATATTTGAATTTAATAATATTTTTTTAATTTCATCATTACTATTTACAAAATGAATATTATCTTTTAAAACTTCAGGTTTTTTCAATCCATTGATAGCTAAATCATTACATATTATATTACATTCACAACTCATAGCTTCTAAAAGTTTATTTTTTACACCTGTTCCTGTTTGCATAAGAATAAAATAGTACTCATACTTACATATCTCTTTTGCTATGTTTTCAACTTCTCCTATTATTACAACATGACTAAGTTGTTGATATCTTGAAGCTTCACCTCTTCCTACTATGTATAGTTTATAATCTAAGTCTAATTCATTTATAGTTTTATTCATATAAATTATTGCATCAATATTTGGTTGATAATCTAAATTTCCATGAAATACAAAACTATTTTTTATTTTTTCTTCATTGTATTTTTTATACTTTTCTGTGTCAACTCCATTGGTAATAATAAACTTTCTATCTGTATGAAACCCCTCAGCATCTCTATTAGTTACAGCATGTACCCACATAGAACTTTTGGATATTTTACCTTCTATTTGTTGAAAATAAAATTTTCTTAACTTTTCTTTTAAAGTATTACTAGGCATTGCTAATGATGAAGCATCTGTTGCACCTATTATAACTTTTTTATGAACTTTACAAATATTTAAAAAAGACAAATGAGCAGTATGTATTACATCGTACTTCTTAAAATCATATTTTTGATCAAGTTTTTTTATATCATTTTTATTTAATGAAGTTGAATATTCAAATTTTAATCTATTTATATTTTTCTTAATATTAGAACAATGTATAGATTCATAATATATATATTTAACATCAAAAAAATTATTAACTTTTTGAAAATCAGTACCTCTATATGTTATGAAATTATTACTAATACCACCACTAATAATTAGTATATCAAGATTATTTATTTTAGAAATATGTTTAATTAAATTATAATATATTTTAGTTATACCATCAAAATCTTCATCAAAAGGTGGAAAATCGAGTAAATATAATATTTTCATATATCTTCACCTAGTAATAATTTAACAGTATTTTTTACATCAAATTTTTCTTTATAGTAAGACTGATGTGATCTAAATATTTTTTGAGATTCATCTATATTACCCAATACTTTATTAATTAACCTAGATGCATAACTTACATCATCAGGAATATATAAAAACTCTTTTAATTTATCAGACATAATCTGCTTTGGACCACCTATATTTGGTGCTATACATATTAGTCCATTTGCTAAAGCTTCTACCACTACCATACCAAAGCTTTCATACTTAGATGAAACAAAAACTACATCAATATTATCAAAGACTTCTTCAGTATTCTTATTACCTAAAAATTCTACATTTGTTAATTTCTTAGCTTTATTAAT
Organism: Arcobacter sp. 15-2; assembly: GCF_047159865.1. GTDB lineage: Bacteria > Campylobacterota > Campylobacteria > Campylobacterales > Arcobacteraceae > JAIOSF01. Next base: position 1,424,337 of record NZ_AP038804.1, on the reverse strand, counting down.
AACTTTTTCTTTATAACTCTCACTATGCTCTGTAAAAGCTGAATCACCTATAAAATTAAGTTTTAAATTTTCATAATGAAGTTGCAATTCTTTAAATACATCAAGAGCAAAAAGTTGATTTTTTACATCTTGGAATCTACCAATAACTCCAATATTTATCAACTCGCTATTATTTTGTTGTATATTATAGTTGTTTAGATTTACTCCTAGATTCAATAAATATTTGTCATCATAGTCAACTTCATTTAAAAGCTCATTATTTACACAAAACAACTTAGCAGATTTTATTTTTAATAAATTTAGTTTTGTAAACCTAGGAATATCCCATAGTCCATGACAAATAAAAGAATGCTTGGATACATTCAAAAATGGTAACAATAAAAACTTTTTACCAAAATTTATATAGTTATGAATTGCTAAATCATATTCACCACTTAATTTAAAAAGATCCCATCTATTCTTAACTTCAATTATATGCACACTTGAATCTATATGTTTAGAAAACACCCCTTTTTGAGGAATAACTAAAGTAATCGAAAAATCTTTTTTTACATTTGATAAATAATTTATAACATTAATAAAACTTGTTTCTCCACCACCAAGTTCTGTTGTATAATATGCAGTTAATAGTATTTTCATTATTTCTTTAATTCAAAGTATAATATTTCATCTGTCTTATATATAGCTTTTATAAAACCGCTACTAACTTTATTTGTACTACTACTCCATGCATGATAAACTTTAGGAATACCGAGATGACAAAGTTTTTTCCCAGATTCTCTTATCTTATCAGATATATATTCTTCTGTATAGTACAATTTTAGAGCTTCATTAAAACACCCTACATCTTTAAAAAGTTGAGTATTTACCATCATAAAAGCATCACATATAACTTCCACTTCTCTGTCACTTTTTCTATCCCAATCTGGCATAGCATAATCTTCATAAGCTTTTTTATTTAGAAACTTTCTTTTTCTGCTACCTCTTATTTTATTTAATTCAACTGTAAGTTCCATTGTTGAAGTTTGTGTAACTTCTTTGCTTTTTTCATCTATTATACATCCCTCAACAGCTCCAACTTCACTATTAGCTTCTAAAAAGTTATACATCATCTTAACTGAGTTGTCTACTAAGTAAGCATCAGAATTTAGAATTAATGAATACTTACCTTTAGCTTTATGGACAGCATCATTGAAACCACCTGAAAAATATCTATTTACAGGGTTTTCGATAAGTACTATTTTATCCCCAAACTCTTTTTTAAAAACTTCACCACTTCCATCACTAGAACCATTTTCTACAACTATCACTTCAAAATCGATATCTTTAGTATATTCAAATACACTTTTAATACACTTTGTTGTTAAATCTGCTGTATTATAATTTACTATACATACTGATACATCCATTTACTTTACTCCTTATTCTACTAAAAACTTACAATTACTACTAACATCTACAAAATCTTGAAAATAATTCTCATCAATTTTCTGATTTAGTCCAATTTTAAATGTACTATAATTTGTATAAAAAATATCATAATGATTTAAAGGGTGTTTTAGCTCTTCACCTTTTTCTTTATATTTGTTATAATTTATTTCATCATAATCATATCTAATATACCCATCTTCCGACATTAATAATTCTCTTAAAAAAAGCCAAAAATCTTTATTAAAATTTTCTTCACATGCATAGATAGGTTCCACAAAATCTAAACTACACTGCTCATTAAACTCATCACAGTTGATGATGTTTAGCACTTGTGATGTAAGTAAATAATCAACATTTATTTTTTGATTTGTATAAAACTTTAATTCTTCATCAACCTTCATCACTGAAAAAGGAAATGATATAGAAAAGTATTTATCCTCTGTAAAATACAACAATCTTTTTGTTTTATCTATTCTTAAAACCATTAATCCAGTTTGAGTCTTTTCCTTAGCTTCATCATAATCACTCATATAGTTTATAGATTTCATAAGTATTTCAATGATATCTATTTTTTGTCTAACTACTGTAAAAAAATCTTTTACAGCAAGCTCATCAAGAACAAACTTATACTCTTTCATCTTCACAATACTCTTTGTTTTTATTTATAAATTCTAAAATTTGTTCTTTATCAAAAGTATTGTCAAGTATCTCGAATATCATTTTTTCTAATTTTTTACGGCATTTTGAACCTATTTGTTCGGTATTGAATATTTTTGCTAAAAAATCTTTATATGATATTCCTGAATCCTCTTTATACTCAATAATTGTTTTTTTAATATTCTGTTTTTCTTCAAAGCTTGGTTCAGTTGTCAATATATATTTTTTATCATTGATAATTTTAAGGCCTTTTTGTAATTCTAAAATCTTTTCATTATCTTTTGTCAATAGATATGATTGAATAAATGATCTTGTTAGCATAGTGTAGAGAGTATTTCTGTATTGTAAATCATTTTTTATTTTGTTAGTTATACAAATAACAAATGGAAACTCTAGTCCTTTTACATTATTTCTATTGCTCATAAAGATAGTATTTGGCATTTTTATTTTACTATCGTACCCTTTATTTGTTTCCCACTCAAAATCTCTTACAATTTTATTTGATAATCTATTTGCCATTTCATATATATATTTATCATTATCTAAAAAGATGATCGCTATATCATCAGGTTCTACTGTTGAATTTATTTCTTTAATATTTTTGATGATAGTAAGTACTTTATTTTCTATTGAATTATCAACATATTCACATACTATACTTTCAAAATCTTCTAGCTCAAGATCTTCAAATCTTCTTATAGGTTCTCGAGAAAGAAAAATATCTTTATCACTTTTATTTACAATATATCCACAAGCATCCCACTCTTCATTTGTAAGCCAATTTAGTTTTGTATTTTCAAAAAGCCCCATCCCTGTACCATGTGCAAACATTAGTGTTCTAGGGTCTGTTCTATAACATCTATTAAGTATAAAATCAATATTTACAATCTTTTTATTTAAATCATGTTCAAATATATCTTGAAATATATCTCCTGCTATGTATATATTTTTAGCTGTTACTAAAGTACATAGTTCAAAAAATGATTCTGGAAAATCTTGACTCTCATCTATTAGTATATAATCAAAAGTAGGTTTTATTTCAGGTAGTTTTTTTAATTCTTCTATTGCATTTTTACATGCCTTATCGAAACTCATACTATGACTCCAACTAAAAAAATCCAAATCATAAATACCACATATATATCTATATACACCAGAATCTATATCTTTTCCTGAACCCCATGCATTAGTTACCCATAAGACTTCATTCCATTTTATCTGTTTTTCTACTTTCATAAAGTTGAAAAATTCTGGTATTCTTTTTTTAAGAGTTGATGCCAATATTTTATTATGGCATGTAAAAAATATTTTATTTTTTTCTGATTCTAAATATAGTTCTTTTATTTTGTGTAGTAAAAGTTCCGTTTTTCCCGTACCTGAAAGTCCTTGTATCTTTATAACTTTTTGGTTTAATTTTTTGTAGATAAATCTAGTTTGTTCTGCATCAAAAAGTACTATTTTATTTTTTACTTTTTCAAGTAGTGTTTCAGGTTCAGCAACACCTATTTGACTTATATTATTTATACTTCCTGTTAAAAGAGATATTAAAAGTTCACATTTTCTTTGCTTTTGTTTATCAGATATTTGATGACTCTTGATTATATTCTCAATATCAAATCCATCTTCTACTACTAAATCTTTCACTAAAGCATCTTTTTTCCAGTTTCTTGGTCTTTGTATGAAGTCTTTATATTCAAACTTATCTGACAATGATGCAAGATCTTCTAAAAAATCCTCATAATAGTTTTGAAACTCTTCTTCATCATTTTTTAAATCAATCACAAGTATAGTATGCTTAGGTATAAGTAGCACTACAGCATTGTTTTCATATGAATATTTATATTCTTTTTTACCTAAAGGTTTATTGATAAGATATACATTTTCTTTATACTTATCAATATACTTATTTAATTGAGCTATCAACTCTTTATTGGTATCTGTTTCTTCTATTTGATTAAAAAATAAATTGTTCATATCTCTTTTTCCTCTTTCTACTGCTTTGACTTTTTAACTTTAAAAACAAACTGGTACCCTATAAGATTTCTAAACTTTTTACAATACCATTTATAAATACCATTATTTAATAATCCTAAAACTTTAAATATATTTGTTACATGCAAAGCTCTAACTTTAGGTATAAAAAAAAGTGGTGAGATATCACTTACATTATACCCCTCATCAACGACCACATATCCCACATCAACTAAATCTTGTTCAAATCCATCTATACTAAAAAATCTTAAATGAGTATTATCAAAAAGTCCATACTCTTCATACTTCCAAATGCCTTTAAGAAGTTTCAATCTGCTACTCCAATGAGCTACATTTACAGTAGATATTATCAATACACCATCATCAGCAAGCCAATTTTTGAGTTTATTTAAAACATTATTTGGGTAAGCGATATGTTCTATAACTTGTGACATAAATATAACATCAAATTTTTGAGTTTCTTTTACAAAATTATTAAGATTCATTTGAAGGGATTCATTATCAATTCCACCACTTAATACTTCATCGCATTTCTCTTTTGCAAGTTGTGCTTGAGCATCATTGTACTCTACACCATATACAAAACAGTTTTTTTCTTTTTTAAGATACTCACTCATAAAACCTGTAGCACATCCTATCTCTAATACTCGTGAATTATCTGGTATCATATTTATTTGTATTTTATCTATATTATTATCATCCAATAAACATGGTTCAAAGTGTTGGTTATCGTATTTAATCATTTAAAAATTCCTCAAAAAAACTATTCGCTTCTACAAAATATTTACCATTATAGTGACTATAATAATTAGCATAATAATTATCTAAACTATTTAAAACATTTTCTATACACTTGTATAAAGAATCCTCATCATTCTCACAAAATAATTTATTATCAAGAATAATGTCACTAGCCTTAGCACCTTTAGTTGTTAAAAATAAAGTTTTACAAAAATAACAATCAGCCAATATATTTGGTAAACCTTCATTTCTAGTAGGGAGTACCACTAGAGAAGCTTTTAATATTTCTTTATAATAGTCTTTCCCATTTCTCTCATTTTGAAAAGATACTCTTGTTTTTAAAATATCACTTTCTTGAACTTTTTTAAAAAGATTATTGTAATATTCTTGTTCAACAACTTTTCCAACTATTTTAAGATTAAATTCGTTATTTATTTTTCTACTCATTATTAATCTTTCAAATACTTCAATAAGTCTATCAAGTCCCTTTGCATGATTTATTCTACCTATATATAAAATTGTCTTTTCTTTTTTTATATTGGTACTTAATTCTTTAATAATATCCAAATTTTTTTGAGGTAATCCTAGACTATACTGTAAAGTTTTTTTAGTTGAATAAAAATCTAAAAGTTTTTTATTTTCTACAATAATTTTATATGCTAACAAAGAAGTAAGTTTCTTTTTTACTTGCTGTCTTATCCAATAAGGTGAGAATCTAGTATATTTTTTTATTATCATACTATCAGTTTTAATTATTGGTTTTACATCTAATATCCTAAGAAATAACAGTAAAAAATTTATATATTTATATGATGGATATATCCAAACATATTTATATATACTTCTATTTTTAAATATATATAAATATAAATTAATTGACTCCATATGATTTTCATCTATGGGTATGATTTTAAAATTATCTTTTTTTAGATTTTCGTGAATATTTGAAGACAAAGTTAAAAAATCAACTTCGTATCCTTTTGATATAGCACTATCAATAAAGTACCCAATATTTTTATTGAGATAATTTTTATAAAACTCATAATGAATTATTAGTATTTTATTTTTCATAAATACTCCAAATAACAAATAACCAACTCATTACATATATAGATATGCTTATCATAACAGCAGCAGAACCTATATCTTTAGCTTTTTTAGCAAGTTTATTGTATTTAACTGTTATCATATCCACTACTGTTTCTATAGCACTATTTATTAATTCTATTAAAAGAACTAGTAAAGATGCTACTATAATTATGAAGTTTAAATTTGTATTTAAATCTAAAAACCATAAAACAATTAAAGTAATTGCAAATAAAAATAACTCCAATTTAAAGGATGATTCTGTTTTTAAAGCAATCAAGAAGCCATCAATTGCATATTTTGTATTTTTAAATAAGTTATATTTAGGACTATTCTTCATCTAATATTTATCCGTCAAAATTACTTTTATATTATCTAATCTTTTATATTTTTCTATTTTCTTAGTATCATTAACTGTAAAAATAAATACAGGAATATTTGTAAACTTATCAAATAACTGTCCATACTGATTTTGATCTACAGAAAAACCTGAAAAGTTTTGATTTAATACATAAGATATTTTAAATCTGTACTCTCTATATAATTTTTTTAAACTACTCTCATTATCTCCAAATGAATAAAGTGAAATTGTAAAAAAGCCATTCTTAGTATATCTTTTTAAATGCCTTGAACTTTGAGATTCTAAAACAATCTTATTCTTTATATTGTATTTATCAGATAAAAATACTAATTTTTCAAAAGCTTTTTGTTGTTCATCTATACTTAAAAATTCTAATCTATGAAAATCCAGCCAAAAATAAGTATCTTCATTTGAAAATCTTTTTAATACATCTTCTAGTACTAAATTATCTTCTTTTAATGTATCCTTATTATTTCTTGTAATCACAAATCTATTATACTGTTCAGAATAAAAAATATCTATTTCTACACCTCCCACTTCCTTTAAAATAGCTTTTTCTATACTATCTATGGAGTTGGTTCGGTGTGCCCATATTTTACTTTTTGTCTTAATAATACTATTATAATCAATAAAATAAAAATAAATATTTAGACTTAAAATACTTACTACTCCTAATAACATCATTGATAAGAATATCTTTAATAGTTTATTCAAAATCTAACTCCTTATTTATTCTTAATTCATCTATTAATTTTATTTGATTATCATCTAGTCCAACTTTTGAGCCCATAAACACTTTTTCATCTTTTGAAACAGAAAAAAAGCCATCAGTACTTTTTGCTTTTGGATTTATATAAAAAGAAGCGATAGGTCTACCTTTATAATTAGTGTCCAAAATATCATAACCACTATATTCGCTAATATTGTCAACTTTTATGTTGTTATTATTTTTCAAATAACTTATTAATGTCATAGGAATGTCCACTAAACTTGTAGTTTTCTTATTAGTTAAAGCCTTATTATCTGAAGGTAAATGAATCCATAAGAAACTATTTAATTGATATGTGTTTAATGCTGACGCATGAGTATATTTACCTGTTTCAAAAAATTCTTCACCATGATCTCCAAAAACTATAAATATAGTATTTTCCCATTGATTAGTCTCTTTTAAAGTCTCAATTAACTGTTTTAAATAGATATCCAAATTCTTAACACTGTTTTGATATCTATTAAATATATTTTTAGCTTTTTCTTTTAAATTTGGATCAAAATAATCAATTTTGTCTTTGTAGTATGGTACTATTGGATTCTTCACTAAATTTTCATCAAATGAATAATCAAAATGTGTAGTATTTGTAGTAATTAAAAAAAATTTTGACTTATCATTTTCTATCAAATCTTTTTGAATGTTGCTAACTATTGTTTGATCCCTTTGATACATTTCACCATTTCTAATAATATTAAAACTATCAAAATCTTTTTTCTTTATCCATTTATCTAACTCACCATAACTTAACTTATCAGAGCTATAAAAATATTTTTCATAATTTAGCTGTGAAGCCATACTTATTAGAGTAGGTTTAGTGTCATTTATAGTTTGCCAGTAATAATTTGGATATAGTCCATAAAGTGTTGAAAATAAACCAAAATATGTTCCATTGCTTGTAGAGTAATTATTTTTAAAGTATGTCCCATTTTGCTTTGATAGATAGTTCATATTTTTATACATATCAGATCTTAAACTTTCTGCCATAATCAAAATAATATTAGGTAGTTTTTCATTGTTGATTAATACTTGAAGTTCTTTACTATTATCAAACTTTTCTTCTTTTACATTATAATAAAAATCAGAACTTGAATAACTAGGTCTATAAATAATTGAATCACTTAATATACTATAGATACTATTTGGAGTATCTTTTACTTTTTTATATGCATATATTTGATCGGCAAGTAGGAAAACACTAAAAAATACAAATAAATAAACAAACTTAACACTTTTTTTAAAATTAGCTGTTTTTGTATTTATATAATATAAAACAATATATGTAACTAATACTGTCCCTAGTAAAATATAAGCAGACTCCTCTAATTGTACTTTGTCTAATCCACTTGTTTCAATAAAATTATCTAAACCATTAATAACTAGTACATTTATATAATCTATTCCTAAAGTAAATCCAAAAAGAGTATAAATATATGCATAAACTAAATAATAAACTAAAAAAATTGATATAACTAAAACATAAAGTTTTGTGTTTATAAATTTTTGCATTATTAACAATATCCCATATATATATATGAAACTTATTACAAATACAATCATTTGTTTAAAAAAACCTATATCTAATTCTATCATTTGACTTGTAAGAAACAATGACAATAGTGCAAAAATAATTGCTATAAATACTGTTGAATAATAAATAGAAATTCTATAATTAATTATTTTTTGCACTTTTCAGCTCCTTATTAGCCAATACAATAGCAACTAAAGCTATTATAATATTTATAAACAATGTTGTTAACACAGCCCCAAAACTTCCATAAATATCTATTAAATACAAATTCAATAAAAAATTAGTTATTGCTCCAAACATCATCAGATATAAATAAACTGTTTGTTTATTTGCAATTACTAAAACTCTATAATATAATGAAAATAAAGCTGTAAAAAACATACCCACTATAATCCATGTGAAAATATATCCAGAATAAATATATTGTTCTCCAAAAACTAATCCAAACATATACTCACCTATAATGTATGAGATAATAAATAATATACTATAAACTAATAATAAAATAAAACTTACTTGTTTCAGTCTTCTAAATAATAGTTCTTTAGATTCTTGATACATTTTTATCATTTTAGGATAAAACACTATTATAAATTGTACCCACAATATTTCTAATACTTGATCAGCCATAGAAAACCCTAGACTATACTCAGCAGCAGCTTCAAGTCCTACCATCTTTTCTATCATAATAGTATCTATACGATAATAAAGTAAATAAAAAAAACTACCCATAAAAAGAGGAAAAGCATCTTTTAAAAGTTCTTTTATTTTTATCCACTTTACACTTTGAAAGCTATAAACCACTTTAAAATCTATCCCTACAAACTTATAGTATAGATACATACTACTAAGAGCTGTAAAAAAGAGTGCTATAAAAAGTGATTCTACTGTTTGAAACATATACACAAAAGATGATTGAAGCACTAAATTTATTACAGCTACATATATCATGATTTTAGAGTATATTCCAAACTGTTCAAAAGATTCCATTAATACTTTTGGAAGTGCAGATAATACTCCGAATATCATATTTACTATTATAATAGTCATGATAACTTTATGTTCAAAATATCCTAATATATATGCTGTTATAGTAAATAAAAAGACACTTACACTAAGTGTAATAAGCTTTGTATTTACATAAATATGATAATGCTCTTTATAGTTATCTTTCTCTTTTACTATATTTCTTTGAGTAATACCATGAGTTGAAAAATCTGCCATCATACTAAAGTAAGTACTAAGAGAAGTTAAAACAGCTATAAGTCCAAAATCTTCTTTTGTTAATAATCTAACTATAATAATCTTTAAAGCAAAACCTATAAGTACTGTTATAATCTTTGCAGATGTAGTTTTACCTACATCTTTTACAAACTTTGACTTACCTAGTTGTTTTGCTTTTGTTATCAATCTTTTACCTTGATACTTCTATTAATTTTTCAGATATAAACTTTACATCATCCATATTCATCTCAAGATGAAGTGGTAAACTTAATATTCTATTTGAATAGTACTGCACATTTTTAAGTAGTTCCCCTTTATATGGCGGATATTCCATATTATCTCTATAGTGTACACCTGGGAAAATACCATTTTGTGTAAGAAACTCTATAACTTCTTCTCTATTTTCTACTAGCACTTGAAATACATGTCTTGAAGTTCCATCATTGTGTTTTATATACTGTATCTTTCCATCAAGATTTTTGATATATTCATCTGCTATTTTTTTTCTATAGTTATTATCTTCATCTAGATACTTTAATGCTACCAGTCCAAGCGAAGCCATGATTGAATTACCATGATACTTATAGCCTACTTCTGCTACATTATAGTCCCACTTATAAGACCCTTGATTTGATCTTTGGAAAGTATCTTTATTTATCCCTAGCCAACTTAACTGTCTCGCTTTTTTATCTAAAGTGTCATCATTAAAGCATATCATACCACCATCAGCAGTTGGAAGATTTTTAACTGCCTGAAATGAAAACACAGTAACATCCACATCAAAACCAACATGACGACTATCTATTTTACTTCCTGCCATATGTGCAGCATCTAATATAATTTTCAAATTATTATCTCTTGCTATTTTTATAATTTCTAATAGATTTGCACTATTTCCACCCAAACCTACAAACATAATCGCTTTTGTTTTATTTGTAATTTTACTTTTAACTTCTTGAGGATTCAAACATAATGATTCATCAATATCAGCAAAAACAGGAGTTAAATTTTCATATTTAATGGCATGGTTTGTTGATACAAAAGTAAATGATGTAGATATAATCTCATCACCATCTTGCCACTTATATTCTTCTTTTAAAAGTTTTACAGCCATATGTAGTCCAGATGTAGCACTATTTATAAAGTGAGCATTTGAAAGTCCTGTATATTCTTTCCAAGCATCTTCAAACTCTACAGTTTTAAATCCCATGCCAGTCCATCCAATATCAAGACACTCTTTCATTTGTTCTAAACACTCATTTATTCTATAATGTGGTTTTAATACTTGTATTTTTTTCATTTTATATATTTTCCTTTTTATATTTTTCTATATACCAATTAATAGTTTTTAAAATCCCACTTTCAAAATTCTCTTCAGCTTTCCATCCAAGTTTATTTTCTAGCTTTGAAGCATCTATTGCATATCTTCTATCATGACCAGCTCTATCCTCTACATATGTTATCAATTCTTTATAAGAAGTTAATTGTAAAGAAGAGTTTTGATAACTCATAGGTTTTACTTCATCTAGTATTTCACATATTTTATTTGCTATATAGTTATTGTCTCTTTCATTTCTTCCACCTATGTTATATGTTTCTCCAGCTATTCCGTCATGATAAACTAAATCTATCCCTTTACAATGATCTAATACATAAAGCCAATCTCTGATATTTTTACCATCTCCATAAATGGGAATTACTTCACAAGTTAATGCTTTTCTGATAATAGTAGGTATGAGTTTTTCATCATGTTGTTTAGGTCCATAGTTATTTGAACAGTTTGTTATAACCGTGTTCATTCCATATGTTTCTCGATAAGATCTTACTATCATATCACTAGAAGCTTTAGACGCACTATATGGAGAGTTAGGTGCATAAGGAGTTGATTCAGTAAATAAATCTGTTTCATTTAATGTACCATATACTTCATCAGTTGAAATATGATGAAATCTACAATCTTCGTAATTAGCTTTATAACTAAATGGTTTCTCCATCCAGTATGCTCTTGCTACATCTAAAAGTGTAAATGTACCATTTACATTTGTTTCTACAAATATTCCAGGGTTTTTGATACTGTTATCTACATGGCTTTCAGCTGCAAAGTGAACAACACCTTGTATGTCATACTCTTTAAATATAAACTCAACTAATTCACGATTACAAATATCGCCTTTGATAAACCTATATCTAGGATTTGATTCGCACTCTTTTAGGTTTTCTAAATCTCCAGCATAAGTTAGTATGTCTAGGTTTACTATATTGTAGTTTTCATATTTTTCTAAAAAATATGGTACAAAATTACTCCCTATAAATCCTGCACAGCCTGTAAGTAAAATATTATTCATATAAATCGACTCCATATTCAAATAAATCATTTGTATCTTTTAGTAATGGCTGTACTTTGTCTTTATCAGATAGATTTAATTCATCTTTGTTTAAAATCCAATCAATATTTAGATCAATATCATCAGAAGCAATCCCTCTATCATTTTGTGGGCTATAGTAGTTATCTACTTTATATGCAAAAGTTGTATCATCTTCAAGGACTACAAAGCCATGAGCAAAACCTCTAGGAACTAATAGTTGTTTTTTATTGTCACTTGTAAGCTTTACAGCTACATGTTGTCCAAAAGTAGGAGAATTTTTTCTAATATCAACAGCCACATCTAAGACACTACCTTGTATCACTCTTACAAGTTTTGTTTGTGCTGCAGGTGCTAATTGATAATGCAACCCTCTTAAAACCCCTTTAGAAGATTTAGATTCATTATCTTGACAAAAATCCATTTTGTATCCTAGAAACTCTTCAAGTTTATCTTGCCTAAAAGTTTCTACAAAGTATCCCCTACTATCTCCATGTATTATAGGTTCACAAATAACTACATCTGAAATATCCGTTCGTGTAAACTTCATTAAAATTTTCTTCCTTTTTTTGCTCTACTAATAAGGTATTGTCCATATTTGTTTTTTTTCAATGGTTCTGCCAAAACAAGAAGTTCTTCTTTTGAAATATATCCCATCTCATAAGCTATCTCTTCTAAACAAGCGATTTTTAAACTTTGTCTTTTTTCAATAACTTCTATAAAATTACTAGCTTCAAGTAGTGACTCGTGCGTACCTGTATCTAACCATGCAAATCCCCTACCAAATAACTCAACATTTAACCTATCTTGATTTAAATATTCTTCCATTACTGATGTGATCTCAAGCTCACCACGATTGGATGGTTTAACATCTTTTGCTATTTGTACAACTTCTTTAGTAAAGAAATATAGTCCAACCAAAGCATAATCACTTTTTGGATTTTCGGGCTTTTCTTCTATACTTAGTACATTTTTATATTCATCAAATTCAACTACTCCATATCGTTGTGGATCATTTACTTGATAACCAAATACTACTGATTTATTATATTTTTTAACTGTATCAATACTTTCTTTTAATAAATTAGAAAATCCTTGACCATAAAAAATATTATCACCAAGTATCAAACAAACATCATCATTACCAATAAAATTTTCTCCAATAATAAATGACTGTGCAAGACCATCTGGCGAAGGCTGAACTTCATACGATATATTTATACCTAATTCTTCTCCATTACCTAACAGCTCTTCAAATCTTGGTAAATCATAAGGGGTAGATATAATAAGAATATCTTTAATTCCTGCCAACATTAATACAGAAAGAGGATAATAAATCATAGGTTTATCATATATTGGGACTAATTGCTTACTTATTCCTCTTGTTATAGGATACAACCGTGTGCCTGATCCTCCTGCTAAAACTATACCTTTCATTTATTGTTCCTTTCTTTGATAATCATCATCAAGTCTAACAATATCATCTTCGCCAGTATATTCACCTACTTGTGCTTCTATAAGTACGACAGATATTTTACCTTGATTTTCTAGTCTATGAATTTCACCCATTTTTATATATGTAGATTCATTTGGTCGCACGAGCTTTGTACTTTCTCCAACTGTTACGGTTGCTGTTCCTGACACTACTATCCAATGTTCACTTCTATGGAAATGTTTTTGTAAAGATAATCTTTTACCTGCTTTTACTTCTATTCGTTTTATTTTATAACCGGGAGTATCTTCTAAAACTGTATATGTTCCCCATGGTCTATGTACTGTTGAATGTTCAGTTGTTAATTTTGAATTCTGAATTTTTAAATCACTTACTATATCTTTTACTTTTTGAGTTGAACCTTTTTTTGAGATTAAGAGGGCATCATCTGTATCTACAATTATTAAATCTTCTACATCAATAGTTGCTACTTTTTTATTTGATATTATTAAATTGTTATTATTGTCATTTTGTAACTCTTCACTTAGAGCATCAAAGCTACCTACATCACTCCAATCTATATCTGAAGGTATTACTTTTACTTTATTCGATTTTTCCATCACGGCATAATCTATAGAATCTTCTGGAATGTTTTCCATATCATCATGTTTGATTCTTATAAGAGTGTCTTGATCAGCATTTTTAAATGCTTCTAATGAAGCTTCATAAATAGCAGGTGAGTATTTTTGAAGTTCCTCTAAAAAAACACCTGATTTAAATAAAAACATACCGCTATTCCAATAGTAATTTCCAGCATCTAAATAGCTTTGTGCAGTAGATAGATTTGGTTTTTCATGAAAAGCTTTTGCTACATATTCACCTTGTAATTCTATGTATCCAAAGCCAGTTTCGGGACATGTTGGTGTTATACCAAATGTTACTAAATTATCTTCTGTTGCTAACTCTTTTGCTTGATTTAGTACTTTTTCATATTCTGATTCATTTTTTATTAGATGATCAGATGGAGTAACTAGTACTAACTCTTGTGGGTCAAGTGATAAACAAGCTAAAGTAATAGCAGGAGCGGTATTCCTCCCTACTGGTTCTAATAAGTATTTATTATTTATTTCATTTAATTCCTCAAGTTGGTCAACAGAAAGAAAGTATTGCTCCGCATTTGATACTATAAATTGACTATCACATACCTTTGAGTTTCTTTCAACTGTAAGTTGAAATAGTGATTTATCATCAAATAGTTTTACAAATTGTTTTGGCATAAGTGTTCGGCTGATTGGCCATAGTCTTGTCCCATTTCCTCCGCATAAGATTATGTTTGTCATATATTTTCTCCATTATAGCCATTTGGATTATTACTCTGCCAATTCCAAGAGTCTTTACACATAGTTTCCAAATCTCTTGTAGCTTGCCAGTCTAATACCTCTTTTGCACAACTTGCATCTGCATAACAAACTGCGATATCCCCTGCTCTTTTAGGCACTATTTTGTATGGCACTTTTTTAGCACTTGCTTTTTCAAATGCTTTTATCATATCTAGTACACTATAGCCATTTCCTGTACCTATGTTTGTGATTAGTGGATTGTGGGTTGTGCCTTGTGAGTTAAGATAGTCAATCGCTTTTACATGAGCAGTTGCTAGATCTGTTACATGGATATAGTCTCGTACACCTGTGCCATCTTTTGTGTCGTAATCATCGCCAAATACACTTAAAAACTCTCTTTTTCCTACTGCTGTTTGAGCTATGAAAGGCATAAGGTTATTTGGTACACCGTTTGGGTCTTCTCCTATTATGCCACTTTCGTGTGCACCTACTGGATTGAAGTATCGTAAAATGGCTATCTTGAAAGAGTTGTTTGATATATATAAATCTTTTAGTATTCTTTCTATCATATATTTACTAGTACCATAAGGGTTTGTAGTTGCACCTATAGGAAAATCTTCTTTTATAGGTGTAGTTTTAGGGTCACCATAAACTGTAGCCGAACTTGAAAAAACTATCTTTTTACAATCAAACTCTTCCATCACTTCAAGAAGTCTTAGGGTTCCTACTATATTGTTATCATAGTAGTCAAGTGGGTTTTGTACAGACTTACCTACTGCTTTGAGTCCTGCAAAGTGAATCACAGAGTCTATTTGATGGTTTGTAAATACTTTTTTTAAAGTATCTGTATCTCTTATATCACCATGTATAAACGAGATGGTTTGACCTACTATTTTTTCAACTCTTTTAATAGACTCAACAGATGAATTAGATAGGTTATCATATACTATAAAATCATAGCTTGCTTTAGCAAGTTCAACTAAAGTATGACTTCCTATATATCCAGCTCCTCCAGTGATAAGAATAGACATTAGTTTTTAGCCTTATTCAGATAAAACTCTTTATACCACTTCACAAACTGTTCAATACCATCTTTTAAATCAGTATCAGGCTTATATCCAAAGTCATTCATCAGTCCACTTACATCTGCATAGGTTGAAACTACATCACCATCTTGCATAGGCATGAAGTTTTTTTCTGCTTTTTTCCCTATACTGTTTTCGATTGTTTCTATAAACTCCATCAAACTCACTGGAGCGTTGTTTCCTATGTTGTACACTTTGTACGGTGTAGTAGATGGTTGGTCGTTTAGAACTTTGATTATTCCATCTACGATGTCATCTATGTAGGTAAAATCTCTGCTCATCTCTCCGTTGTTAAATACTTTTATGGGTCTGTCTTCTGTGATGGCACTAGTAAAAAGCATCGGTGCCATGTCTGGTCTACCCCATGGTCCATATACTGTAAAAAAGCGTAGTCCTGTCGTTTTGATACCATAAAGGTGGCTATAAGTATGTGCCATGAGTTCGTTTGATTTTTTCGTTGCTGCGTAGAGTGATACTGGGGTATCTGTCATATCTGTAGTTTTGAATGGTTGGGATGTGTTTGTACCGTATACACTTGAACTACTTGCATAGGCTAGATTTTTTACACCATAGTTTCTGCACGCTTCAAGGATATTCATAAAGCCTACTACATTTGACTGGATATACGCATGTGGATTTTCTATAGAGTAGCGTACACCTGCTTGAGCTGCAAGGTTACATACTGCATCAAACTTTTCAGTTTCAAAAAGATTGTTCATCACTTCTGCATTTTCAAGATTTGCTTTTATAAATTTATGTTTAGGATAAAGAGAAGATTGTACTAGCACATTTTCTTTTACTTCATTTTGTTTTATCCCTAGCTCATTTAGTCTTGCATATTTAAGGTTTATATCATAGTAGTCATTGATATTATCATATCCTACTACTTCATGACCAAGTTCAAGTAGTTTTTTTGCTAGGTGGAAACCTATGAAGCCTGCTGTTCCTGTTACCAAAATTTTCAAATTATTTCCTTCTTAATTATCACTATTAAATATATCTCTTGTATATACTTTTTCTTTCACATCCAACATACACTCTTCTAATCTATTAGCAATGATCACATCTGATATAGATTTAAACTCTTCAAAATCTTTGATCACTTTACTATTAAAAAATGTTTCTTCTTCTAGTACCGGTTCATAGATCACTACCTCTATACCTTTGGCTTTGATACGCTTCATGATACCTTGTATAGCTGAGCTTCTAAAGTTATCTGAACCACTTTTCATCGTAAGTCTAAATATCCCTACTTTTTTTGATGTGTGGATATTATTTGGGTTTGCAGGAGTGAGTTCAAGTTTTCTCATCACACTATCTGCTATAAAATCTTTTCTTGTGCTATTACTCTCTACGATTGCCCCAATTATACTACTTGGTACATCTTGGTAGTTTGCTCTTAGTTGTTTTGTATCTTTTGGTAAACAGTATCCACCATACCCAAAGCTTGGGTTGTTGTAGTGCGTACCAATTCTTGGATCTAGTCCTACACCTTCTATGATCTGTTTTGTATCGAGATTATGCGTTTGGGCGTATGAATCTAGCTCATTGAAGTATGCTACTCTCATAGCTAAGTATGTATTTGAGAACAGTTTTACTGCTTCTGCTTCTGTTGAGTCTGTAAAAAGGATATCTATATTTTCTTTTTTTGCTCCTTGTGCTAAAAGGCTTGCAAATAGTTCTGCTCTTTTTGACTTTTCACCTACGATGATTCTACTTGGATAAAGGTTGTCTTGTAGTGCCAACCCTTCTCTTAAAAACTCTGGGCTAAAGATGATATTTGTAGTATCAAACTTTTTATTTATCTCTTTTGTATATCCTACTGGTACTGTACTTTTAATCACCATTGTTGTATTTGGATTTATCTCTAAAACATCTGCTATGACATACTCTATAGATTTTGTGTTGAAGTAGTTTGTTTGGGGATCGTAGTCTGTAGGTGTTGAGATGATCACAAAGTCTGCATTTTCGTATGCTTCTTTTTTGTCTAGCGTTGCTCGAAAATTTAAACTATCTTTTTGTAGATATTCGCTTATCTCTTTATCTTCTATTGGGGATTTTTTATTATTTAAAAGTTCAACTTTAGAAGCTATGATATCTAATGCTACTACTTCATTGTGTTGTGATAGAAGTACACCGTTTGATAGACCTACATATCCTGTACCGGCTATGGCGATTTTGTATTTTGTATTATTTTTCACTTGTGATTTCTCCATTTTACTTAACTGTGCTTTCATATCTATCAAGTTCTTCTTGCATTTTTTCATATTCGGCTTTTTTTATTTTGATAAATTTTTTTGTGATTGCTATTTTTTGTTGAAGCCCTTCATCTGTCAGAAGGTATTTATACTTAGTTTTATCTTCTGCGTTGACGAAGTTACCAGCTTTTATGTAACCTTTTTGAATAAGTGCTTTTGCTATGTAATTTACTTTGCCAAGAGCTATGGCAAGTTCGTCGGCTATCGACTTTTGTGTTCTATTTTTTGCAAGTGCTTCTAGTACTTGTAACTCTACATATTGTTTATATAAATTATTGTCCAATCCAATTTACCTTTAGAATTAAGTATTTTCATTTTTTGAAATAATAGCATACTTTTTTATATTTTAGATTAAAAGTAAGAGGAGGAAATAGTCGAGGAGTAGCTTTACTATTCTTAAAGAAGCCTTGTATTCTAAAATAATTATATGCCAAAATTATTTTATATGTACTATAAAAAACTGTCTTAAGTGTAAGTCAAAAGATTTTCTTACAAGACTTCTTTAAAAATAGAGAAAGAGGGAGGAACCTCTTTTATCTCATGATTTGTATCTCAAAATTTTCTTCAAATTTATGAAGTACTCTGTTACTGTCCAACATAAACTGAATACCCAAAAACTCATCTATGTTTGTGTTTTCTTGCGATTTTAGATTTATGATTCTATTTTGTGTACTATCAAATTGAAAACAACTGTATCTATTAATCTCATCAATAATTTTTTGTGACATTGTAAACCTTTATAAAATATCTTTTTTTATACTCTCACACCAGTTTGTTACCCTCTCATCTGTAAGCTCTGATTGGTTATCTTCATCAATTGCCAAACCTACAAATTCACCATCAACTACTGCTCGTGATTCTTCGTAGCAATACTCATCAGTAACTACTGTTTTTCCAATAATTTTAGCACCACTATTTTCTAACTCTTCATACGCAATACCCATCGCATCTGAATAGTTGTAAGCATAGTCTTCTTGATCTCCTAAACCAAATAAAGCTATAGTTTTATCAGAAAAGTCCATACTTTTTAACTCTTCCCAAACTTCATCCCATTCGTCTTGAAGTTCTCCATCTCCCCAAGTCGAAAGACCTAAAATCAATTTATCGTTCTCTTGCATTGATGATATTCCATCGACAGCTATATCAACAAGAGCAATATCTCCTAATTGTTTTGAAATTTTTTGTGCAATATACTCGGTATTTCCGGTATTACTTGCATAATATATTGCAGTTTTCATTTTTTATCCCTTTTTTATATAAATCTCTTAGCGAATATGGAATTATTTTTATCATATAATCGCTACAGGCGTTTTCTAGACTTGTGACTTTTATTTGTATATGTTTATCAAAATTTTCATTTTTGGGATATACAAAGTATATACACTTCATCTCACCATCTTCTATGATTTTGCTAGCGATTGCTATCTCTGTATCTAGCATAAGATTGTTTTTATCCATATTTTTAAAAATAGGTATCACTCTTATTGATTCATCATTTGAAGGGATGATATCAATCGAGTTTTCACCTCTTTCAACAAATCTGTTTTTTGTGTTTTTATTGATTTTATTATAAACAAAGTGAAAAAACTTATTCTCTAAAGATACACTTGTATCAAAATTTGAGAACAATTTTGTGCATTCATTAAAACTCATCATATACCTTTTATTTTTTTAATATTAATAATTATTATCACTTAAGAAGAATACAAAAACTCTTCTTAATTAATACTTAAATTGATACTCATTATCATTAGGATATAGATTTTAGTTTGTTTTTTCAACTTCCAAGTAGTTTAGTTTCAGTAAGATTTTTGTAATCTCCTTAAATACAGGAACAGCAGATTGTGATGCATAGTAATAATACCAGTACTTTCCTCGACTAACTGGTTCATTTACTGTTACACCTATTGTGTATCGATTTTTCTTGTCATTGGCAAATCCAAAAAAACTACTCATATATTTTCTTTGATATTTCCCATTTTCAACTATGTTGGCAGTTCCGGTTTTTCCACCTATCTCAATACCCTCAATCTTCGTTTTTTTACCAGTTCCATCTTCAACTGTTTTTACTAGATACTCTTTCATCTCATTTGCAACTTTTTTAGAAATAACTTGAGTTGATTGAATCCCTTTATCTCCTTGAACTAAATAAGGGGTGACAATTTTTCCATCGTTGTTAAAGACTGAATATGCTTTTAAAACTTGCATAAAAGTTGTTGTGATACCATGACCATAAGAATCAGTAGCTTTGAAGATATTGTCTTCATTTTTATCTTCCCCTGCTCTGTATTGGTAGAGTTTATGGATAATACCTCTGGCTTCATAAGGAAGATCAATACCTGTTTTCACAGACAAACCAAACCTTTTATATCCATCATAAAACTCTTGTGCAGTTAGTCTGTTTGCTATCATAAGAGTTCCTATGTTACTAGAAAAAATAACTATATCTTCGAGTGTTAAATAGTTTTTATCAAATCGATGATCATCGTGTATGGTGTGTCTTTTTATCTTATATTTTCCGCGTGGAAATTGACCTTTTTTATTTCTTTTCCCCTTATTGTGTGCAAAGAACAGTTCGTTTTCTTTTATCAGTCCTTTATCCATAGCCAAAGAGATTGCCAGAGGTTTTATGATAGAACCTGGTTCAAAGTTGTATTCAATCGCATTTATTCTTAAGTCTTCAATATCTTCTTGTCTAATTTTTTGAGGATTGTATCTATTTGATGATGCTAAAGATAAAATTTTTCCTGTTTTACTATCCATCACTGAAACAATGATCTCTTTTGCTTGGAGCTTTTCTTTGTATCGATCTAGCATAAGCTCAATATTTCTTTGCAATTTCAGAGGTATAGTGAGTTTGATATCTGCACCATCTTCTCTTTTAATGATTTCAGAGTTTTTGTTAAACAATATATAAGACAATATGTCTCTTTCACCTCTTAATACACCATCTTCTGTGTTATTAAGGAGCTTGTCGAAAGCTTTTTCTAAACCATTGACACCTATTACTTTTTGCGTACCATTGGTTTTGTTGTCTTTTTTAATAAATCCAATAACAGGGGTCAAACTATCTTTATATGGATAAAGTCTCTCTTCTCCTGTTTCATATATATTTAGACCATATAACACCGTTCTACCGTTTAGTTTGATAGATTTAAAGACATCGAGTCGTCTCAATTTGTAAGCAAGTGACTTAAGCTCTTTTGCATCACGCTGATTGATTGTACGAGAGATAATCACATATCCCTTTTTAGAAATTTTTTTTAGTATTTTTGATTTTGGAATATTGCTATAAAGAGAAAATAGCGTCACAAACAAATCTGTTTTGTTTGTATCTAAACATCGAGTATCAATAGAAGCAGAAAATATCTTTTGAGAAGTACCGATTTTAAAATTATCGGCACTATAAATATCACCACGAACTGCTAAGTCTTTTTTTGTAGCTTGTAACGATGGAAGATTTCTATTCTCTTTAGATGTTTTGGAAATTGAAAAAATCAATAAGAGAAAAGCAACGAGAATAAGTGATATTAGGAGTAATATCTTTTTCATAATTAATAATTGTTGTTTATTTAAAGACATAATTCATCCATATTTGTAAAAAGTTTGGTATAATCCAAAAATGAATTTTATCCAAAAAAAGATTAAATCCCTAAGTGATGATAATCAACCAGATTACATATTATTTTATCTTAGTTCATTGCTCATAATTATTAGTATACTTTTTTCCTACTCACTATCAATATATACAGTTATATACTGGGATTATGAACCATTTCATTTTTTTTATAGACAATTATTTACAGGTTTGTTGGCGATACTTATTATGTGGACATTAGCACAAATCAATCCAGATATTCTCATCCCTAAACTTGGTTGGTTTCTTTTTATTTTCTTTTTATTTTTAATTGTGATTATGCAATTTCTTCCATCATCTTTAGTAACAGAATCAGGTGGAGCAAAAAGGTGGATTAGACTTCCAGGGATCTCACTTTCACCCGTAGAGTTTTTTAAAATTGGGTTTATATACTATCTTTCTTGGTCTTTTCATAGAAAACTAACAGACATAAGTAAGCAACCTTTTAAAGAGGAGCTAAAACTTTTAGCACCTTATGCTATTGTATTTGGTTTTGTTGTGTTCATGATCGCTGTACTCCAGAAAGATTTGGGGCAAGTTGTACTTCTTGCTACAACACTTTTTATTATGTTGATTTTTGCAAACAGAAGTTGGAAAGTATTTGCTTCTTTATTTGCTATAGCAATAATCGGACTTATTGCACTTATATTAGTTTTTCCTCATAGAATTATCCGTATCAAAAGCTGGTGGAGTATGGTACAAGATAGTGTTTTATCTATCATGCCAGATTTTGTAGCAACAGCACTGCGCATCAAAGAATTTCCAGAACCATATCAAGTAGGACACTCCCTAAATGCAATAAACAATGGCGGTTTTTTTGGGGTAGGTTTAGGAAATGGTTCTTTAAAATTAGGTTTTTTAAGTGAAGTCCATACAGATTTTGTACTCGCTGGGATAACAGAAGAGATAGGTTTTTTAGGGTTTTTATTTATTCTTTTAATTTTATTTGGAGTTATTTTTAGAATATTTCGTACATCAAGAAGAATACTCGATACTAAGTATCATCTGTTTACAATTGGTATTGGGCTTATGATAAGTATTGCTTTTTTAATCAATTCTTACGGTATCTCAGGAATTATTCCTATTAAAGGTATTGCTGTACCTTTTTTAAGCTATGGTGGAAGTTCTTTGTTAAGTGTAGCCATTGCTGTTGGGTTGGTACTATCTATTAGTAGAAACATAGAACAAAAGAGATAAGTCTTTATATCATTCTTATAATCCCAATGGGATAAAAGCTACACCGCAATAAGTATAGGTAAAACAACTGCAAAATACCTTCCTTCTGAGATAACACCAATAATTTCAGAAATAACCTCACTAAAAGGCTGCGTACAAACAGCTTTGAATCTTGAGAAATCAAAGCATTAAACAAACAAAAGCCAAAGACCTTCCAAATACCTTCCAAATACCTTAAAAGAGTAATAGAGCATCATCAAATATGAACTAACAATAAAGAAGTAGTAATAAAAAGATAAAGAAAAAGAAAAAGAAAGATACAGAATAAAAAATAGGAAGATAGAAAAAACGAGCAAAAAAAAACATCTTAGAAGTTGGCGGCGACCTACGTTTCCACAAGGGGACCCTGCAGTATTATCGGCGATGAGGAGCTTGACTGCCAGGTTCGAAATGGAACTGGGTATGACCTCCTCTCAATAACCACCAACATCTAAGATGTTGATTTGAGAATATTAAAGTTAAAGTCTTTGTATAAAAATACGATTATAATACTTATCAGTTATTATACTTAATAAGATAGTAAACTAAAGAATAAGTTTAAAAATAAGCCAAACGATCTATTAGTAATAGTCAGCTGAATGCATTACTGCACTTACACATCTATCCTATCAACCAGCTAGTCTTGCTGGGATCTTCAGGGAAAGTTCATCTTGGAGTTGGCTTCGTGCTTAGATGCTTTCAGCTCTTATCTCATCCGTAGGTAGCTACCCAACGATGCTCTTGGCAGAACAATTGGTACACTAGTGCTACGTTCACCCCGGTCCTCTCGTACTAGGGGCAAATCTCCTCAACTTTCCTACGCCCACGGAAGATAGGGACCGAACTGTCTCACGACGTTCTGAACCCAGCTCGCGTACCGCTTTAAATGGCGAACAGCCATACCCTTGGGACCTGCTTCAGCCCCAGGATGCGATGAGCCGACATCGAGGTGCCAAACCTCCCCGTCGATGTGAGCTCTTGGGGGAGATCAGCCTGTTATCCCCGGCGTACCTTTTATCCTTTGAGCGATGGCCCTTCCACACAGAACCACCGGATCACTATGACCGACTTTCGTCTCTGCTCGACATGTATGTCTTACAGTCAGGCTGGCTTATGCCATTATACTCAACATCCGATTTCCAACCGGATTGAGCCAACCTTTGTAAGCCTCCGTTACTTTTTAGGAGGCGACCGCCCCAGTCAAACTACCCACCATACATTGTCCTGAAACAAGATAATTGTTCCCAGTTAGCTATCAGAATATTCAAGGGTGGTATCTCAAGGATGACTCCCTATGTACTTGCGTCCATAGATCATAGTCTCCCACCTATCCTGCACATGAATATCCCAATAGCAGTGTAAAGCTATAGTAAAGGTGCACGGGGTCTTTCCGTCTTTCCGCGGGTAGGAGGAATTTTCACCTCCACTACAATTTCACTGGATCCCTGGTTGAGACAGCTCCCATCTCGTTACGCCATTCATGCAGGTCGGTATTTAACCGACAAGGAATTTCGCTACCTTAGGACCGTTATAGTTACGGCCGCCGTTTACTCGGGCTTCGATCAAATGCTTCGCTTACGCTGACATCATCAATTAACCTTCGAGCACCGGGCAGGCGTCACACCTTATACATCCTCTTGCGAGTTAGCAAAGTGCTGTGTTTTTGGTAAACAGTCGGGAGGGACTCTTTGTTGCAACCTCTCAAGCTTTCGGGAGTAAATCCCTAATACCTAAGTAGGCACACCTTCTACCGAAGATACGGTGCTAGTTTGCAGAGTTCCTTAACCAGGGTTCTTCCACGCGCCTTAGAATACTCATCCCACCTACCTGTGTCGGTTTACGGTACGGGTTATAATAGATATGCTTAGTGGCTTTTCTTGGCACGACAGTATCATCGATTCCAAACGCTATCCGAAGATTTTGTTCGGCCTGTAAGATCTCGGTCGAGTGTAGCACGGATTTGCCTATGCTACAACCTACATCCTTCGACCAGCTATTCCATCAGCCAGCTCGATTAACTCTATGCGTCCCCACATCACGCTCTATTATAAGTATAGGAATATTAACCTATTTGCCATCGTCTACCCCTTTCGGACTCGACTTAGGACCCGACTAACCCTACGATGACGAGCATCGCGTAGGAAACCTTGGGTTTTCGGCGTTAAAGATTCTCACTTTAATTATCGCTACTCATGCCTGCATGCTCACTTCTATCCGCTCCACCACTCCTCACCGGTATGGCTTCAATGCTGAATAGAACGCTCTCCTACCACTACAGTAAACTGTAATCTAAAGCTTCGGTGCGTACTTTAGCCCCGTTATATTTTCCGCGCAGAATCACTAGACCAGTGAGCTGTTACGCTTTCTTTAAAAGATGGCTGCTTCTAAGCCAACTTCCTGGTTGTCACAGTAACTCCACATCGTTTTCCACTTAAGTACGACTTAGGGACCTTAGCTGTTAGTCTGGGTTGTTCCCCTCTCGACATAGGATTTTATCACCCTACGCCTGACTGCCATGGTAAAGTATATAGTATTCGAAGTTTGATAGGGTTTGGTACCGCGGTAAGCAGCCCTAGCCCATTCAGTGCTCTACCCCTTTATTCTAATTTACATGACGCTATACCTAAATATATTTCGGAGAGAACCAGCTATCACGAAGTTTGATTGGCCTTTCACCCCTATCCACAAGTCATCCGAGCACTTTTCAACGCACACCGGTTCGGTCCTCCACTGGCTCTTACACCAGCTTCAACCTGCTCATGGATAGATCACTTCGTTTCGGGTCTGCAGCATATGACTAATTCGCGCTATTCACACTCGCTTTCGCTACGGCTTCGTACTTGACTTAACCTTGCCATATACCACAACTCGCAGGCTCATTATGCAAAAGGCAGTCCGTCACCCTGTACAAGACATAGGGCTCCGAATGATTGTAAGCTAATGGTTTCAGGTTCTATTTCACTCCCCTCACTGGGGTACTTTTCACCTTTCCCTCACGGTACTTGTGCACTATCGATCTATAAGTAGTATTTAGAGTTGGAGGGTGGTCCCCCCATATTCAGTCAAAATATCACGTGTTCCGACCTACTCGTTCATTATCTTAGTTCCACATAAAAGTTTTCATATACGAGGCTTTCACTCTGTATCGCGTAGCATTCCAACTACTTCTACTAACTAATATGCTAAATATAACCGCTCTAATCCGTTTTCGCTCGCCGCTACTAACAGAATCTCAATTGATTTCTCTTCCTTCAGGTACTGAGATGTTTCACTTCCCTGAGTTCGCCTCTAGATAAATCTAGATAATATAATTCTCATTATACTGGGTTGTCCCATTCGGAAATCACTGGATCAAAGCTTCTTGACAGCTCCCCAATGCTTATCGCAGTCTAGTACGTCCTTCATCGCCTCTTATAGTCTAGGCATCCACCATTAGCCCTTAATAGCTTATTTGATAAATTAAAGTTCAAATACATATATTACAAGTAATATATGATTTAACACTTATGTTGTTATGATTATTCTTTAGCTACTATCTTATTAAATATAATAATTTATATATAATTAAATAGTATTATAAAATTGTATTTTTATTTTCTTTCTTAGAAAAAATAAAGACTTTAACAGTAAATTGTAAAATAACTCTTTGATTTTTTACGACTCGGAATTTAGTTCCTCGCTGCATTGCACTTTAGTGCTTAAAAATCAAATATAAATACTTTTTGAAGTACTTATATTTAACTTTTATAATCTTGATGTAATATGGTGGGCCTACCAGGACTTGAACCTGGGACCTCACGATTATCAGTCGAGCGCTCTAGCCAGCTGAGCTATAGGCCCATATTGCATATAGTTTCTATATGTTAATAAATATTTATAATTTAAAGATTATTATAATCTTTATAAACTAGATACAAGACTCTTCGTCTCCAGTTAGACTTTGCTAACTGAATTTAATGGTTTTGAGCCATCTATTATTTTCTAATGATTAATCAAACGAATGATTAATTATATCTTTGAAAGGAGGTGATCCAACCGCAGGTTCTCCTACGGTTACCTTGTTACGACTTCACCCTAGTTACTAAATCCACTGTGGAAGGTAGCTATTTTAGCATCCCCGCTTCGAATGAATTCAATTCCCATGGTGTGACGGGCGGTGAGTACAAGACCCGGGAACGTATTCACCGTAGCATTGCTGATCTACGATTACTAGCGATTCCAACTTCAAGTAGTCGAGTTGCAGACTACTATCCGAACTGGGAGATATTTTATGAGATTTGCTCCACTTCACAGTATCGCTGCTCTTTGTATACCCCATTGTAGCACGTGTGTAGCCCTGGCCGTAAGGGCCATGATGACTTGACGTCGTCCTCACCTTCCTCCTGGTTACCCAGGCAGTCTGTCTAGAGTCCTCAGCCGAACTGTTAGTAACTAAACACGAGGGTTGCGCTCGTTGCGGGACTTAACCCAACATCTCACGACACGAGCTGACGACAGCCGTGCAGCACCTGTATATAAGCTCTAGTAAACTAGCACTCTTCTATCTCTAAAAGATTCTTATTATGTCAAGGCCAGGTAAGGTTCTTCGCGTATCGTCGAATTAAACCACATGCTCCACCGCTTGTGCGGGTCCCCGTCTATTCCTTTGAGTTTTAATCTTGCGACCGTACTCCCCAGGCGGCACACTTACTGTGTTAACTGCATTACTGCTATGTCTAGCATAGCAACAACTAGTGTGCATCGTTTAGGGCGTGGACTACCAGGGTATCTAATCCTGTTTGCTCCCCACGCTTTCGCATCTCAGCGTCAATAATGTTCCAGTAGATCGCCTTCGCAATCGGTATTCCTTCTGATCTCTACGGATTTTACCCCTACACCAGAAATTCCATCTACCTCTCCCATATTCTAGGTCTGCAGTTTTGGAAGCAGTTCTATGGTTAAGCCATAGGATTTCACTTCCAACTTACAAACCAGCCTACATGCTCTTTACGCCCAGTGATTCCGAGTAACGCTTGCACCCCCCGTATTACCGCGGCTGCTGGCACGGAGTTAGCCGGTGCTTATTCATATGATACCGTCATTATCTTCTCATATAAAAGGAGTTTACGCACCGAAATGTGTCATCCTCCACGCGGCGTTGCTGCATCAGAGTTTCCTCCATTGTGCAATATTCCCCACTGCTGCCTCCCGTAGGAGTCTGGACCGTGTCTCAGTTCCAGTGTGACTGATCATCCTCTCAAACCAGTTAGGCGTCATTGTCTTGGTGAGCCATTACCTCACCAACTAACTGATACCGTACAGTCCCATCCCAAAGCTATAAATATTTCCCTTGCTTACTTATGTAATAAAGGCATATAGAGCATTACAAGTCGTTTCCAACAATTATTCTCTTCTTTGGGGCAGGTTAACTATATATTACTCACCCGTGCGCCACTTAGCTGACAATATTAGCAAGCTAATATCCGTTCTCGTTCGACTTGCATGTGTTAGGCACGCCGCCAGCGTTCACTCTGAGCCAGGATCAAACTCTCCATAAATAAGTATAAAAGCTTACGCTTTTATACTTTGGTGTTTAATCTTGACTTTTAAGTATTTACCTAAAAATCACTAAGTCTATTTAAAGACTTAATTATATTATTAGTGTTTTAAAATTAAAACTCTAAGTTTATAGACGAAGATTATATATTTATAGTAAACTATAAATACTCTTCTTGTATCTAGTTTATAAAAATTACTCTCATAATTCTTTTAAACTTGATTTATTTATCAACATTATATTTTTTAAAGATCATACATTTTTTAAGCTTTTTAACTTCAAATCTCTTTGCGTTTGTCTGCTTGTTTTGTGGATGGGATTATAATAGGTTTTTTCTTTATTGTCAAGAGTTTTTTCTTAAAATAAGTTTAAATTTTTGAATTCTTTTTTTAGGTGTGGTTTGTAAAGAGTAAACTTATAGTTTACTTTTTACTCTTGGAGAGTTAGGAGACTGAAATAACTTCATTGCTGTACTTGTCATCTTTGAATTTAGTACATCATCAATATTGACATCACTTTGAGATAAAGTAGGGTTTTTAACTGCACTCATACTAGCAACACAACTTGATGGTTGTTCAATAGGTAACTCAATGTCATCATTTATTTCATTTATCTCAGGAGTCGCTACTGTTGGTTGTATTGTCCTGGCCATTTCCTTAGATTGTTCTTTTTCTATTTTTTCAAAATCTAATTGTGTATCTTTACCATATACCTGAGCAACAAATGTTTTTATATGAGCAAAATTTTTATAAAGTTTTACTTTACAGTCACCTTGTGCTGTACTATTTATCTTTAATATATTATTTTCATAAGAAGAAAATGTAAAGCTATTTTCAAAACATTCCCCTAGTTCATAACTTTTATCATAAATTATTTCAATAAGTTTTTTATATTTTACTTCTTCTTCATTTTCTATAGATACTATCTGTTTTTCTTTTTCTATTCTAGTCTCAATGTTTGTATTGGGTGCTATTTCCGTTGTTACTATATCTTTCTTGTCGTTCTCTTCATGATACAGAATTTCTTTTGATTCATTATTCAAATTTTTCACTTCATCAATAACTTCGTCAATTGTTTTTAAATTTATTGCTTCTTTCATTTTTGAAAATGTTAAAATCAAAACAAATCCACTATCGCTATTCATATTTAATAATTGTTTTGCATCTGCAATAACTCTAAAAAATCTATCATATAAATACAATTCAAATCTACTATCATTTAAAAGCATTTTTTGTTTTAAATAAATACTCATTTCATCTAATACTTGCCCCACTTCATAACTTTCCAAAGACTCTAAAATCGGTCGAATATCACCTTTTTTTAACAATACATCAAAAATAGTATCCATAAAAAGAGGATCTATCATCCCCAACATATCAGTAACCGTTGAACTCGTTATTATCCCTTTTGAATAGATAATCGCTTGATCCATTAATGTCAAAGTATCTCTTAAACTTCCTTCACCTGCTCGTGTGAGCATCTCCAAAGCAGAAGTTTCAAACTCTACTTCTTCTACATTTAAAATATGACTTAAATGATGAATAATATTTTTATCTGATATTTTTTTGAATCTAAAATGTTGAGTACGACTTAAAATAGTAGCTGGTAATTTTAAAGGATCTGTAGTTGCTAATATAAACTTAACAAAAGCAGGTGGTTCTTCAAGTGTTTTAAGCAATGCATTAAATGCTTGAGTTGTAAGCATATGAACTTCATCGATAATAAAAACTTTGTATAATGCACTTGTAGGTTTATATTTTGTATGTTCTATAAGATCTTTAATGTCATCAATTCCACGATTTGAAGCAGCATCCATCTCTATAATGTCTAAATGTCTATTTTCATTTGCACTTATACAACTTTGACATACTTCACAAGGTTTGGAAGTGGGTGCATTTATACATACTAAAGCTTTTGCCATAATACGGGCTGTTGAAGTTTTTCCACTTCCTCTTAATCCACTCAATAAATATGCATGAGATAGTCTGTTTGTATCTAATGCTAAACTAAGTGTAGTTGAAATTGAGTCTTGACCTATTAAATCTTCAAACCTTTTTGGTCTGTACTTTAAAGCTAGTACTTGTCTTGTCTGTGTTGAATTATTTTCCATTAGATTAAACCCTTTAGCCATTCTTTTGCAACTTTTTTCAATCCACTAGGATTTTCAGATGCAAAAAATTTTATTTCTGTATTTTCAAAATGATTACTACAATTATATTCTGTTTTTAAATATTCTACTATAGCATCTCCACTATGTATTGTTAAGGCATTATTCAAAAATTTTGATACTTTTTTTTCAATAAGTGGGAAGTGAGTACATCCAAGAATTACTAAATCAATATTATTTAAATCTTTAAAATAATACTCAAGTGTAGAATCTAAAATAGTTCCATCATAAAGTCCCTCTTCTACAATAGGAACAAAAAGCCCTGTTTGCAGCGACTTTACATTTTCAAAATCTAACTTATGGAGTTCTTGTTCATATTTATTGGAATTTATTGTAGCTTTTGTACCGATTACTAAAATATTTTCTTTTTTAGTTTTAGTCTTATTGAGTAAAGCTTGCACTCCAGATTCAATTACACCAACAACAGGGATATCAGTATTAGCACGCAACTCTTCTAAGGCATATGCACTCACACTATTACAAGCTACAATAAGGATATCAACTTCAAAATTCTTAAAAAACTCTAATGCTTCTAATGAATATCTAATAATCGTATTCTTATCTTTAACTCCGTATGGTACTCGAGCTGTGTCTCCAAAATATATTATCTCTTCAAAAAGATTATGTTCAAGTAATGATTTTACAACAGTTAATCCACCTATCCCACTATCAAAAACACCAGCTTTCATATATTGCCTACTTTTTATTTATAATCAATTATTCTTTTTGTATTGTTGATGCTATCAAAAAATATAATTTGAAATATTGGATTAGATTCTATATTATCTTCACTTATTGTATTAAATGGTGTAAATAAAAACTCGTTACCCTCTTTTGGTTGTATAACAAACTCTAATTTTCCCATTGTTTTAATGCAATTTCGTATCTCTTTATTGAGTTTTTCATTTTTGATTAATAGTAGATTGTCTTCATTGTGTTGTATAAACATATTTTTTAAAGCAATCACTTTTTCTTTAAATATTTGTTTTTTCCAACTTATTGTTCCATTTTCAAAATGGTATTTTGCTGTTTTATTCAGGAGTGGATGTTGAGTAGATGCTTTTATATTTTCAATCATTCCTAAAAAATAATTTCTTCCTCCAACAGCATTCATACACTGTAAAACAAGTTTTTGGATCTCTAGTTTACCCTCATGTGATAAATTATTAAATTTCATTTTTTCCTAACCGTTCATAGAGATCAAAAACTCAGCATTTGTTTTAGTCTCTTTCATTTTTTTATATAAAAATTTTAATGATTCTACTTCATCCATCTCTGCCATGGCATTTCTAAGTATCCAAATTTTCTGTAACTCTTCTGGGTGTAATAACAGTTCCTCTTTTCTAGTTCCTGATTTTACAATATTCATAGCAGGGAAAACTCTTCTTTCTGCTGCTTTTCTACTCAATACAACTTCACTATTTCCAGTACCTTTAAACTCTTCAAAAATAACTTCATCCATTTTTGAACCAGTTTCAACAAGTGTTGTAGCAATGATAGTTAAACTACCACCCTCTTCAATGTTTCTAGCAGCTCCAAAAAATCGTTTTGGTTTATGTAGTGCATTAGCATCAACTCCACCAGAAAGTACTTTACCTGAACTAGGTGTCACTGTATTATATGCACGAGCAAGTCTTGTGATTGAATCAAGTAAAATAACAACATCTTTACCCATTTCAACTTCTCTTTTTGCTTTATTTATAACCATCTCAGCAACTTTAATATGATTTGCTGCTGGTAAATCAAATGTTGAACTATACACTTCACCATTTACACTTCTTTGCATATCTGTAACCTCTTCAGGTCGTTCATCAATTAAAAGAACCATTAGTGTTGATTCTGGATTATTTTTACTTATTCCATGAGCTATCTCTTTTAATAGTTCTGTTTTACCAGACTTTGGTTGAGCTACAATTAGTCCTCTTTGACCTTTACCCATAGGGGCAAACATATCTATGATACGACCTGTTAATCTATTTGGATCATATTCAAATTGAAACTTTTCTGTTGAGTATAATGGTGTAAGGTTATCAAAAAGTGGTCTATTTTTTGATTCATTTACTGGCAAATAATTGATAGCTTCGATTTTTAAAAGAGCATAATATTTTTCACTCTCTTTAGATGGAGGTCTTACTTGCCCTGAAACAATATCTCCACTTCTTAGTGCAAATCGTTTAATTTGAGTAGCACTTACATAACTATCACTGTAAGAATCACTAAATTTTCCATCAAATGGTCTTAAAAATCCAAAACCTGCTTCTTTGATATCTAAAATTCCTGTAAAAAGAATATAGCCACCAGCTACAGTTTGTGCTTCTAATATAGCAAAAATAAGATCTTGTCTTTGAAGTTCTTGAGGGTTCTCAATATTTACTTCTTTTCCTGCTTCAATAAGTTCAAGAGTATTTTTTCCTCTTAACTGATCAATGGTAAGTCCTTTTACAGGGACATGTGTTCTTGATTTTTTGTTATTTGAATTTTGATTTGATGTCTTTTTAGTGTTTTTCTTTTGAGGGTTTGGAGTATCAGAAGTATTTATTTCTGCTTGCTGTGTTTCTTCCATATAGTTAGATTGCCTTTTTTTGAAATTTTTTGAAAAGTTGTATCATTATATCATAAATATTTTAAAATTTCTCACACTCTTATGCAAGGGGCTTTAAACTACTTATTTTTTTTCGGTTTTGAAGAAAAACCCGCACCCTCTTTTGTTTTTGCTTGAAGGTTAAGTGTATCTATTAATGACCTATAATCTACACCTGTTGTATTCATCTGTGCAAAACATTTAGCAATAACCGCTATTGCATTTGGAACTTCTTCTTTCTTTTTATAAGATTGAAGATTTTTTTCACTTACTTTTATAAGTTTGCTAAATTTTGGTAAACTTATCTCTGCATCTAATAATAATTTTTTGAATTCTATAAATGTCATTTTCT
Source organism: Arcobacter sp. 15-2 (assembly GCF_047159865.1). Lineage (GTDB taxonomy): Bacteria > Campylobacterota > Campylobacteria > Campylobacterales > Arcobacteraceae > JAIOSF01. Next base: position 1,390,582 of record NZ_AP038804.1, on the reverse strand, counting down.
CTCTTTTTAATTACTAAATTTCATCTTAATTTGAATTATATCATATTAAACTACTTTTCATTATAAACTTAGTTACTTTTAAGAATATATATGTACAATATCTATAATTTATTACTATTAGTGATAAAATCATAAAAAAAGGATCAGAAATGGCAAAAGAATTAAAGAAAAAAGAACTTAAAAAAGTTCTTAAGAAAAAAGAAGCGAAAAAAGCTTTAAAAAAGAAAGAAGCAAAAAAAGCATTGAAGAAAAAAGAAGCAAAAAAAGCTTTAAAGAAAAAGAAAGCAAAAAAAGCTGCAAAAAAGAAAGCGAAAAAAAATTCTAAGAAAAAATAATCTTAGTATTTTTAATCTAACAAGAAAGGGGTGAATCAAAGGATTCATCCTTTTTTTTATTCTATAATTCTATTTAAATTTCTTTTCTACTATAATAAATCAAATACTATAGAGAAAGATACATGAAAGAAAAAATTAAAGAACTAAAAAAAGAGATATCAAAACAAGTTATTGGACAATCACACATGATTGATTCACTTCTAATAGGTTTATTTACAAATGGACATATACTTCTTGAAGGTGTGCCAGGACTTGCAAAAACAACAACAATCAATGCAATCTCACAATCATTAAATTTAGATTTTAAAAGGGTTCAATTTACACCAGATCTACTTCCTTCTGATATTATAGGAGCACAAATCTATGATATGAAAAGTGGTGAGTTTAAAATCAAAAAGGGTCCGATCTTTACAAATTTACTCTTAGCAGATGAGATAAATAGAGCACCTGCTAAAGTGCAGTCTGCACTATTAGAAGTGATGCAAGAAAAACAAGTAACAATAGGTGAAAATACTTATGAAATAGATACACCATTTTTAGTGTTAGCTACACAAAATCCAGTAGAACAAGAGGGGGCGTATAATCTTCCTGAAGCACAATTAGACAGATTTATGTTTAAAATCATAGTTGGATATAATACAAAAGAGGAAGAATACCTTATTGCATCAAAAGCTGCTTCATCTACATTTGAAGTAATCAATAATGTACTAAATAAAGATGATTTACAAACAATAAAAGCAGAAGTTCAAAATATTCATATCGATGAAGAACTTGAAAGGTATATTGTAGATTTAATTTTTGCTACAAGAGAACCTGAAAATTTCGATTTAATTGAAATCAAAAAATATATCGAATTTGGAGCAAGTCCTCGTGCTACTATTGATATGTTTAAAGCAGTAAAAGCTAGAGCGTATATAAGAGGAAATAATTATGTAAGTCCCTTAGATATTGCATTGTGTATAAAAGATGTTTTACGACATAGAATCATATTAAGTTATGAAGCAATGGTTGAAGATATTTCACCTGATGATATTATTCAAAAAGTGTTAGAGAAAATAACTATTCCATAACTTATATGAAATAGTTTAATGAGTAAAAAAGGAGTTGAGACTCCTTTTTTTTTAATTGTTTACAGAAAACTTTACTGTTTTATTTCTATGAAGACCAGTTCCTACAGGAATTGTTCTACCAATAACAACATTTTCTTTAAGATCTGTTAACATATCCATTTTAGAACTAATTGCAGCTTCTGTTAAAACTTTTGTAGTTTCCTGGAATGAAGCAGATGAAATAATACTATCAGATGTAACAGCAGCTCTTGTAATACCAAGTAATACTGAATCAGCAATAGCAGGTTCTCCACCCATACCAATAATTCTTTCGTTCTCTTCAATAAATCTTCTTTTAGAAATCATATCTCCAACAACAAATTTTGTATTACCAGCATCAACAATTGTAACTTGTCTTAGCATTTGAGATAAAATAACTTCAATATGTTTATCTGCAATATTAACACCTTGACCTCGATATACAGCCTGAACTTCAGAAACAATAAACTCATTTAGTGCTTTTGCACCTAAAATTTTAAGAATATCGTGAGAAGCAATTTGACCATCTGTTAATTTCTCACCAGCATGAACAAACTCCCCTTCTCTTACTTGAATTGCTCTATCTTTATGAATTAAGAACTCATCTTTATTACCAATGTTATCTGTGATAATCAATCTTTGTTTATTTCTTAATGCTTTACCAAAACTTACAACACCATCAAAAGTTGCTAATACTGCAATATTTTTTGGTCGTCTTGCTTCAAATAGTTCAGAAACTCTTGGAAGACCTCCAGTAATATCTGATGATTTAGAAACAGCTTTTGGTGTTTTACCAATAATATCAGCAACGGCAATCTTATCACCTTCTGCTACAAATAATGATGTCTTCGGCTCAAGAACATAACTTGCTACTACTTCACCTTGGTTTTTAATTACAATAGATGGTTTATAATTTGCAGGGATATACTCATTTACAACCAGTTTAGATGTACCTGTTAATTCATCATAAGCTTCACTTACAGTAATACCTGAAATGATATCTTCAAATGCTACTTCACCCTCTTCTTGTGCAATTGTTGGGTTTGCATATGGATCCCATTCTGCAATAACAACATGTGTCTCAGTTTGTGGTTTCGCAATCAGAGTAGAGATTTCAACTTCACTATCATCATTTGCTACAATTACTGATTCTCTTGAGATATAATGTCTTGATGCTTCTCTATCTTCAGCATCAACGATAACCGCAAATACACCCTTTTGAGTAATTACATCACCAGCTTTAACATCCTTAACTCTATCTAAATAATCACCTTTTAATTTAAAGTATTTAACATTTCCAGTTGCACCAGAAGTGATTTCTTTAGTAACAGGTGCTCCATCTTCAACTTTAAGTGTAGAAGCATAAGGAATTCTTGAAGGAACATTCCAACCATCTTTAATAACTTCTACAATAGAATCAAACTCTTCTACACTATCACCATCTTTATATGGAATATATAATTTACCCTCAATTTTACCAGAAACACCAGCAAGTTCGTTTGGTTTTGCAATATCAGACTTTCTAAAGTAGTATTTTTTCTCATCATCAGCACTTAAAACAGATACAATAACCTCTTCGTGTGTAGTTTCCATTTTAAATGTACCATTATATGGTGCATTTATTTTAGGCTCTACAAGTAAAATACCAGCATTTCTTCTGTTTGCAATAATTTGTTCACCATTTTTATTTTCATAAGTTTTGATGTTGTAATATCTTACAAAACCTTCTTTAGTTGCTTTAAGCTCTTTTTCTGCTTGAGTTGCCGAAGCTGTACCACCAACATGGAATGTTCTAAGTGTAAGCTGAGTACCTGGCTCACCAATTGATTGAGCAGCAAGTACACCAACAGCTTCACCTGGATTTGCTTTTCTTTGTTCTCCAAGATTTAGACCGTAACATTTTGCACATAAAGTGTTTTTAGCTTTACAAGTTAATGGTGTTCTAATAATAACTGATTTAACACCAGCATCTGATACTATTTTAGCATCTTCCTCTGTGATAAGTGTTCCCTCTTGAAATAAAATTTCATTTGAAATTGGATCCACAATATCAGCAGCAATAACTCTTCCTGTAATTCTTTCTTCTAATGCTTCAATGAGTTCATTACCATCAACAATATCAGTAATTTCAATACCTTCATGAGTACCACAATCTTCTAAATCAATTCTAACATTTTGAGATACATCAATAAGTTTTCTTGTTAAGTACCCAGCATTCGCTGTTTTTAAAGCTGAATCGGCAAGACCTTTTCTAGCACCGTGAGTAGAAATAAAGTACTCTAAAACATTTAGACCTTCTCTAAAGTTAGAAAGAATTGGTGTTTCAATAATAGAACCATCAGGTTTCGCCATAAGACCCCTCATACCTGCTAGCTGTCTAATCTGAGCTGAACTACCTCTAGCCCCAGAATCTGCCATCATGTAAATAGAGTTAAATCCGTCTTTATCAGCTTCAACTAAATCCATCATTTCTGATCCAAGTTTATTATTAAGAACTGTCCAAATATCAATAATTTTATTGTATCTTTCTTGCTCAGTTAATAAACCTTGATTAAATTGTTTTTGAACCTCAATAACTTCTTTTTTAGAAATAGCAACCAATCCACCTTTTGAATCAGGAATTCTAATATCATCAATTGAGATTGATACACCTGCAGATGTTGCATATTTAAAACCAAGATTTTTTAAGTTATCTAAGAATTTAGGAGTAACTTTATATCCACCATGTTTATAAATATAATCAACTAAAGTACCAATATCTTTTTTCTTTAAAATTTTATTCCAATAATGAGTAGGTACAAAATCTGGCAAAATATCATGAATAATTAATCTACCTGCAGTAGTAGTAATCATTTGTCCATTGATAACTGTTCTAATTTTAGCATGAATATCAACTTTTTTAAGCTCTAAAGCCATCATAACTTCATTTAAGTTAGCATATAATTTATGCTCACCTTTTACACCATTTTTCTCTAAAGAAACATAGTAAATACCAAGAATCATATCTTGTGAAGGTACGGCAATAGCTCTACCTGATGCTGGCAAAAGAATATTCATAGAACTCATCATAAGAACTTTTGCTTCAGCAATAGCTTCTTGAGATAATGGAACATGAACAGCCATTTGATCCCCATCAAAATCGGCATTAAATGCAGAACAAACTAATGGATGTAACTGAATAGCTTTACCATCAATTAATATTGGATGGAATGCTTGAATAGAAAGTTTATGAAGCGTTGGAGCTCTGTTTAATAAAACAGGATAATCTTCAACTATTTCAGCTAAACATTCCCAAACTTCATTTGTTTCTGCTTCAATTAATCTTTTTGCAGATTTTAAAGTAGTAGAGTACCCTCTCTCTTCAAGTTTCGCCATTAAATGTGGCTTAAATAATTCTAGTGCCATTTTCTTTGGAATACCACATTGGTCCATGTTTAAGTTAGGTCCAACAACAATTACAGATCTCCCAGAGAAATCAACTCTTTTACCAAGTAAGTTTTGTCTAAATCGACCTTGTTTACCTTTGATAATTTCAGATAATGATTTAAGTGGTCTTTTATTTGCACCCTTAACTGCATTTGCAGTTTTAGCATTATCAAATAAAGCATCAACAGCTTCTTGAAGCATTCTCATCTCATTTCTAATAATGATTTCAGGAGCATCAAGTTCTGTTAATCTTTTAAGTCTGTTGTTTCTATTAATAACTCTTCTGTATAAATCATTTACATCAGAAACAGCAAATTTACCACCATCAAGTGCAACAAGAGGTCTTAAATCTGGTGGAAGTACTGGAAGTACTGTTAACATCATCCATTCTGGTCTATTTCCAGAATTAATAAAGTTTTCTACAACTTTAAGTCTTTTTACAAGAGTTTTCTTTTTTGCTTCAGATTTTGTAGCACCCATATCATCTTTTAATGAATGTAATAACTCAACTAAATCTAAACCTTTTAATAAATCAGAAACAATTTGTCCACCCATATTAGCTTCAAAACCTGTGTGTTCATAGTTTTCAGAAATATTTCTATATTGCTCTTCATTTAAGATATCAAACTTTTGAACTGCTTTAGCACTCTCACTATCATAAAAAGCTTCACCTGGATTAGAAACAATATATGCTTCGTAGTATAAAACTCTTTCTAAATCTTTTAATTTAACACCTAATAATGTACCAACTCTTGATGGAAGAGAACTTACCATCCAGATATGAGCAACAGGAGCAACTAAATCAATATGTCCCATTCTATGTCGTCTAACTTTAGATGATGTTACTTCAACACCACATTTTTCACAAACAACACCTTTGTATCTCATCTTTTTGTATTTACCACAAATACATTCATAGTCTTTTATAGGTCCAAAAATTTTAGCACAAAATAAACCATCTCTTTCAGGCTTTAATGTTCTATAATTAATAGTTTCTGTTTTCTTAACTTCACCAGATGACCATGATAAGATTTTTTCAGGACTTGCAATTTTTAATTGAAATGCTGAAAAATCTGTTGGTTTTTCTAATTCTTGTATCTCTATTGGTTTTAATACTGTTTCATTATTGCTCATCTGCATCTACCTCTTCAAAAATTTCTACATCAAGTCCAAGGGCTTGAAGTTCTTTTGTTAATACAAAGAATGTTTCTGGAACACCAGATTTAGGTACATTCTCTCCATTTGCTATTGCTTTATATGCTCTAGTTCTACCTTCAACATCATCTGATTTTGTTGTAAGCATCTCTTTTAGAACTGCTGTAGCACCATACGCTTCAAGAGCCCAAACTTCCATCTCTCCAAATCGCTGACCTCCAAATAATGCTTTACCACCAACTGGTTGCTGTGTTACTAGTGAATAAGGTCCAGTTGATCTTGCATGAACTTTTTCATCAACAAGGTGATGTAGTTTTAGCATATACATAACACCAACATTAACTCTCTCTGCCATTTTTTCACCAGTCATACCATCATGAAGTACAACTTTACCATCTTCTTCCATTTTAGCTAAAGTGAATAGTTTATCAAACTCTTCTTGTTTTGCACCATCAAATACAGGTGTTGCAAATCTTACACCTCTTGACCAATCTCTACCATAAATTAATAGCTCTTCATCCGTCATATTTGTTAATAATTCTTTTGCGTTCATTAGTTTAGAAACATCAGCAATTTCAATCATTTTGGCTCTTAGGTCTTTAAGGAAAGTCTCTTTTTTCGCCTCAAACATATCTTGGATTTGTGCTCTAAGTTTTTTACCTGCATATCCTAAATGCACTTCAAGAATCTGTCCAATGTTCATTCTTGATGGAACCCCTAATGGGTTAAGGATAATATCAACAGCTGATCCATCTTCTAAATATGGCATATCAACTTCTGGTACGATATTTGAAACAATACCTTTATTACCATGTCGTCCAGCCATTTTATCACCAACTTTGATTTTTCTCTTAGTTGCAATATAAACTTTAACTTGTTTGATAACACCATTTGGCAAAATATCATCATGCTCTAATATTTGTAATTTTTCTTCATGGTTTTCTCTTAATATTGCTTTTTCTTTAATGAAATATTCTTTTACATCATTATAAGCTTTTGCAACATCTTTTCCATATGAAGAGATAACTTTTTTCATAGCAAATCTATTAACATTTTCTAAATCAGAAATTGTCAATTTTTCACCTTTTTTGAAAATTTTATCTCCAATTTCAACATCTTTTTCTAATTCAGATTTAGAGATTATATCGTTAACTTTAAGATTTTCTTCTCTATCAAGCATCATAAGTTTATCGTGATGTTCAACATCTAAAGATGATTTTTCAGCTTCAATAGTTGCAACTGCTCTTTCATCTTTTTCATATCCTTTTTTAGTGAATACTTTAACATCAACAACAACACCCTCAATAGATGCAGAACAGTATAATGATTTATTGATAACATGACCAGCTTTTTCACCAAAAATCGCTCTTAATAATCTTTCTTCAGGTGTTGGTTTAATCTCACCTTTTGGAGTAACTTTACCTACCATAATCATACCTGGCTTTAAGTATGTACCAATTTTAACGATACCACTTTCATCAAGATGATCAATATTTTCAGACTTAATACCTGGTAAATCTTTAGTGATCTCTTCATTACCATGTTTTAATTCTCTTGCTTCAACCTCTTTTTCATAAATATGTACAGATGTAAACGCATCATCTTTAATCAATTTTTGAGAAAGAACAATAGCATCCTCATAGTTGTATCCATTCCAAGGCATAAATGCAACCGTAGCATTAACACCAATAGCTAACTCACCATTATCCATAGATGGACCATCAGCTATAACTTGACCTTTTTCAATAACCTGTCCCATATGAACACTTGCTCTTTGTCCAAATGTAGTATTGTTATTTGTTCTTTGATTTTTACTTAATAAATAATGATCAATAAATGCACCATTTTCATCTTCACCTTTAATGAAAATATTTTTTGCATCTGCTTTTTCAACTATTCCGCTTCTTTTAGCTTTAATACTTGCCCAAGAATCTCTTGCAACAGTTTTTTCTAGACCTGTACCAACAAAAGGAGCATTTGGTTTTAATAATGGAACCGCTTGTCTCATCATGTTTGATCCCATTAAGGCTCTGTTGGCATCATCATGCTCTAAGAATGGAATTAAAGATGCAGCTACACCCATAACCATAGCAGATGAAATATCAATAAGTTCAACTTTAGCAGACTCAATAAGCATAATTTCACCATCTAGTCTAGCCTCTGTAAGAATCTCAGAAATTTTACCATCTTTAGTTAACTTTGTAGAACCAGGAGCAATAACTTTACCCTCTTCTTGAGTTGCAGTATAATATTCAATCTCATCTGTAACAACACCATCGATAACTTTTTTGTATGGAGTTTCAATAAATCCTAAATCATTTACTTTAGAGAAAGTAGATAATGTATTAATAAGACCAATATTTTGTCCCTCTGGAGTTTCAACTGGACAAATTCTACCATAATGTGTTGGGTGAACATCTCTTACTTCAAATCCAGCTCTCTCTTTAACAAGACCACCTTCCCCAAGTGCAGAAAGTCTTCTTTTATGAGTAACTTCTGATAATGGATTTGTTTGATCCATAAATTGAGAAAGTTGACCAGAAGTAAAAAACTCTGTAATTGTAGATGTAATCATTTTTGAGTTGATTAAATCATGAGGCATTAGATCTTCTAATGTACCACTTAGTGTAGTCATTTTATCTCTAATAGCTTTTTGCATTTTAATTAAACCAGCGTGTAACTCATTTGACAATAACTCACCAATTGATCTAATTCTTCTGTTACCTAAGTGATCTCTATCATCAACATGACCGTGACCAGCTTTAACTTTAATAAGATATTTAACTGTTTTAATAATATCTTCGTGCGTTAATACAGTTACATATTCAGGAACATTTACATCTAACTTGTGGTTCATTTTCATTCTACCAACTTTAGTTAAATCATATCTTTCTGGATCAAAGAATAATTTTTTGATAAAGTCTCGAGCAGCTTCTTTTGTTACAGGCTCACCTGGTCTCATTACTTTATAGATTCTAATAGCACATAAATCATTTTCATCATCAATTTGCTCAGTTTGTTTTAATAATTTGATAGATTCAGCATCTGCTTTAAATGCATTGATAATAGAATCATCAATACCTTCAGCTAAATCATTTGCAATATCAAAAGATTCAAAACCTAAGTCTAATAGTTTTTTTAATTTTAAGTCATCTAAGTTTGTTAGAGCATCGAATAATACTTCTCCAGATTCTGGATCAAAAATAGTAGATGATGTATGTCTTTCCATTAATAATTCTACTGGATATTCAACAAATTTTAATCCACCTTCAGCAAGTGCATTAGCTTTTCTTGTAGTAAGTCTTTTTCCAGCGGCAATAATTAAATTACCTTTATCATCAATTAAATCATATTCAACTTTACCAGTAAAGTCTTCAGCTCTGAACTCTGTTAAAAATTTATTATTTTTAACTTGAATATTAACAATAGGGTAAAATAATTTGATAATCTCTTCTTTAGAGTAATCTAAAGCTCTTAACATAATAGTAACAGGTACTTTTCTTCTTTTGTTAATTCTTACATATAAAATATCTTTAGCATCATATTCGAAATATAACCAAGAACCTCTATCTGGAATAATTTGACCAGTATAGATAAGTTTATTTGCAACTGTTGTTGCTTCATCTTCTTTGAAAATAACACCTGGAGATCTGTGAAGTTGGTTTACGACAACTCTTTCAACACCATTCACAACAAATGAAATTCTATCTGTCATTAAAGGAATTTCACGGATATATAAAGATTGTTCTTTAATATCTTTTACACCAATCTTTTCACCAGTTTTTTCATCTAAATCCCAAAGAGTTAATCTAATATTAATTCTTAAAGGGATAGAAAAAGTTAATCCTCTAACCATAGATTCTGAAACTGTATATTTTGGTTTCCCAACTTCACTATTAATATATTCTAATGTGAATCTATTTTGTGAATCATGAATTGGGAAAGATGATTTAAATACTTTTTCAATTCCTGCTGCTGTACGATCTTCTTTTCCTACCATAAGGAAATTATCGTAACTACTTTCTTGTAACTGAAGCAAATTTGGGATATCTATTTTTTGTGGATTTTTCCCAAAATCAACTCTTAATCTATTCCCAGAGTGTAATGAATTTAACATATGAGCCTTTCTTGTAATATTCTTGTTTAGTTTAAAATAAAACTATCGAATCAACATTCTAACCTATACCTGAGCAAATACCAGACATAGATTAAAATGCAAATTCACTTTAAATGACTAATGCTCTGTAGTAATACAGAGCATTAATTGCATTTGTGAGTGTTGTATAAAGAGTTAATTATTTAACTTCTACAGTTGCTCCAGCAGCTTCTAATTCTGTTTTAGCAGCTTCTGCATCTTCTTTAGAGATACCAGCTTTAACAACAGCTCCAGCTTCTTCAGCCATTGCTTTTGCTTCTTTTAATCCTAAACCAGTAAGTGCTCTTACTGCTTTAATTACATTAATTTTTTTAGCACCAGCATCTTTTAAGATAACATCAAATTCTGTTTTCTCATCAGCAGCTTCAGCAGCACCACCAGCAGCACCAGCTACTGCAACAGGTGTAGCAGATACACCAAATTTTTCTTCAAATTCTTTAACTAATTCAGAAAGCTCTAATACGCTTAAACCTGAAATATATTCTAATACATCTTCTTTAGAGATTGCCATTTTATTTCCTTTTATGTATATTCATAAATAATTATTTAAAGTAGCTAAGCTACCATCATAGAAGTGCTATTAAGCTGCTTCCTCTTCTTTTTTAATTCTAAGTGCGTCAAGACCAACTGTAAAGTTTCTAACTGGTCCCATCCATACAGATGCAAGCATTCCAAGTAATTCTTCTCTACCTGGTAATTTAGCGAATTGATTAACAGTAGCAGCATCGCTAGCTTTACCTTCAATAACACCAGATTTGATACTGAATGTATCTTTATTTGCAGTAGCAAATTTATCAGCTACTTTACAAGCAGAGATTTGATCTTCAGACCAGATAAAAATATTTGTACCTGAAAGCTCTAAAGCTTCATGTCCAGCATTATTAATTGCAATTGACACTAAAGAGTTTTTAGCAACTTGAACTTTTGCACCAATTTCAGCAGCAGCAACTCTTAAAGTTTCTAAATCTTTATGAGAAGTACCTCTATAATCTGCAACAACAATAGCTTGTGCATCTTTAAATTGAACTGATAATGATTCAACAATTTCATTTTTTTGTATTTTAGTCATATATTCCTCCTTTCAAAAACAATAGAACTTCGGCAGGTTTTACTAGATTAAAAATCTAACCGGCTGTCTTTAGTTTTTAAGATAAAGCTTCTCTCTCGAGAAACTTTTTATTTAATATCCATAAGTTCTAAACTATCAACGATTACAGATGGACTCATTGTTAAAGAGATAGCAGCTTTAGTAACATATTTTCCTTTAGCTGAAGCTGGTTTAGCTTTATTTACAGTTGCCATAATAGTTGTAATATTTTCAACTAATGCTTCTGTTGTAAATGAAACTTTACCAACACCTGCATGAATATTACCTTTTTTATCAACTCTATATGTTACTTTTCCACCTTTAGAATCTGTAACTGCTTTAGTTACATCCATAGTTACTGTTCCTGTCTTAGGGTTTGGCATTAACCCTTTTGGTCCAAGTATTCTACCAATTTTACCAACTAATCCCATTGTATCTGGTGTAGCAATAAGTACATCAAAATCAATGTTACCAGCTTGGATCGATTCAACTAAATCATCATTACCAACAATATCAGCACCTGCTGCTTTTGCTTCATCCATTTTAACACCCTTAGCAAAAACTGCAACTCTAACAGTTTTACCAGTACCATTTGGAAGTACAACAGCACCTCTAATCATTTGATCTGCATGTCTTGGATCAACATTTAAATTTAATGCAATGTCAACAGTTTCATCAAATTTAGCTGATTTTAATTCTTTTACTAATGCAACTGCATCTGCTAATGCATATGCTTTTGTGCTATCTACTTTTTCTAATAAAGATTTATATCTTTTACTCATAATTATTTCTCCGCAATTTTATTTATGCTACCACTTTTTAAGCCTCGTGGTATTTTGGCTACTTAAAGTTTTAAAGTAGATTATTCTACTTCAATTCCTATACTTCTACAAGAACCTTCAACAATTTTAGCTGCTTGTTCAACATCATTAGTATTTAAGTCTGCAATTTTTTTATTAACAATTTCCATAATTTGTTCTTTAGAAAGTTTTGCTACTTTATTTTTTAAAGGATTATCTGAACCTTTTTTAATACCTGCTGTTTTCATAACTAATTCACTCATTGGTGGTTGCTTTGTTACAAATGTAAAACTTTTGTCAGCAAATACTGTAATTTCAACAGGGATTTTAAATCCTGCATTTTGTTTTGTTTTTTCATTGAATGCCTTACAGAATTCCATGATATTAATACCTCTTTGACCTAATGCAGGTCCAACTGGTGGTGAAGGGTTAGCTGCACCAGCAGGTATTTGAAGTTTTAATATTCCAGTTACTTTTTTTGCCATTTTTTTTCCTTTTTTATTATTAAATATGATTTTTCGTATTTAATCTATTAACATATTATGCTAAGTGTTAAAACGAATCTTATTTCATCTTAATACTTAGCACTTTAACATTAGAGACTATTCTACTCGTTCAACGCTAGTGTAAGATATTTCTACAGGTGTATTTCTTCCAAAAATCAAAACATTTAATTTTAATAATCCAGAATTTAAATCAAACGATTCTACAATACCATTAAAGTTTGCAAATGAACCATCTGTAATTCTTAACATCTCTCCAACATCAAATGAAATTTTTGGTTTTGCTGCTGCTCTATTATTTACTTTTTCTAAAATTTGGTTAATATCTTTATCTGAAAGAGGAGAAGGTTTTTTTGATTCACCAATAAATCTACCAACTTTTGGCATAGATTGAATAGCGTGCCATAATGCTGTATCTAAATCAATTCTAGCAAAAACATATGCTGAATATAATGGTTTTTCAACAATAACTTTTTTACCTTTTTTTATTTCAATTAAATCTTCCGTTGGAACTAAAACTTGTTCTATTCTTCCATCTTGTAAATCTTTAGATAATTGCTCAAGAGCATTTTTTATTGTTAATTCACTTCCTGAGTGTGTTTGTATTGCATACCAATTATGTGCCATTTTTTTTCCTAGTTCATTACAGAAGATAAACTTACTGACATGATTGCGTCAATAAGTGCTAAAAATAGTGAGATTACTGTCACTACAACAAAAACAGAGATAAAAGCGCTTCTTACTTGTTCTTTTATAGGAAAAATAACTTTGCCTAACTCATCTTTTGCTTTTTTATAATATGATAAATATTTATTCAAGACGATACCTTATTTTATGTTTTTTTGATTTGAAGTATCAAGAGCTAAAAATTAAGTAATAATTCTTAACACTTAGTACTAATTAATTTATGGCAGGCCAAGAGGGACTCGAACCCCCAGCACCCGGATTTGGAATCCGGTGCTCTACCATTGGAGCTATTGGCCTATTTTAAGAGTAACCACAAACCTAGATTAACTAGGTCGCGATTATACCATAAGAAATTAAGATTTAAGCTTAATTTCTTTATGTGTAGTGTGTTTTTTTAGTCTTGGACTATATTTTTTTACTTCGAATTTTTCGCTATGAGTTTTTGGATTTTTCATAGTTGTGTAGTTAATGTCTCCACTCTCTTCACATTTTAACCCAATTTTAATTCTATCACCCATAATTATTACTCAATTATCTCAGCAACAACACCAGCACCAACAGTTCTACCACCTTCTCTAATAGCAAACTTAGTACCTTTTTCAAGTGCAACAGGAGATACAAGAGTAATTGTCATTTCAACATTATCACCAGGCATAACCATTTCAACACCTTCAGCTAATTCACAAGAACCAGTAACATCTGTAGTTCTTACATAAAACTGTGGTCTGTATCCGCTAAAGAATGGAGTATGTCTACCACCTTCTTCTTTTGAAAGAACATAAGCTTCACATCTGAATTTTGTGTGTGGTGTAATTGAACCAGGAACAACAAGTACTTGTCCTCTTTCAACATCTTCTTTTTTGATACCTCTTAGTAAAAGACCAGCATTATCACCAGCTTCAGCGAATTCCATCTCTTTTCTGAACATTTCAATACCAGTTACTGTAGTTTTAACTGTTTCTTTTAATCCAACAATTTCAACTTCTTCACCTAATCTAATTGTACCTTGAGAGATAGCACCAGTAACAACTGTACCTCTACCAGCAATTGAGAATACATCTTCAACAGGCATTAAGAATGATTTGTCAGTTTCTCTTGTTGGTGTTGGAATATAAGAATCAACAGCATCCATTAATTCCATGATTTTTTCAGACCATACTGAGAATTTACCAGCTTTAGCTTCTTCTAGTGCTTGGAATGCAGAACCTGCAATAATTGGAGTATCATCACCTGGGAATTCATACTCAGAAAGAAGTTCTCTAATTTCCATTTCAACTAGTTCTAACATCTCTTCTTTATCTTCTTCATCTAGTTGATCTTCTTTGTTCATGAAAACAACGATGTATGGTACACCAACTTGTTTAGATAATAAAATATGTTCTCTTGTTTGAGCCATAGGACCATCTGTAGAAGCAATAACTAAGATAGCACCATCCATTTGAGCAGCACCTGTAATCATGTTTTTAACATAATCGGCGTGACCTGGACAATCAACATGCGCATAGTGTCTTGTGTCTGTTTCATATTCAATATGAGAAGTAGCAATAGTAATTCCTCTTTCTCTTTCTTCTGGTGCATTATCAATTGCATCATAATCCATCATTTCTCCACCAAGCTTAGCTGTTAAAACTGCTGAGATTGCTGCTGTTAATGTAGTTTTACCGTGGTCAACATGTCCAATTGTTCCAATATTTACGTGCGGTTTACTTCGTTCGAATTTTTCTTTTGCCATAATTTTTCCTTAAAGTTTTTGTTACTCTCTGAGTAGATAAGCCTTTAGCTAATCTATTCAAAGAGATAATTTTTCTTGTTTTACCCATTTGCAAGTGGAGCCTACGATAAGACTTGAACTTACGACCTCTTACTTACCAAGCAAGTGCTCTACCCCTGAGCTACGTGGGCGAATTATATTATATTTAACCTGAATTAAAAATAAAATTGTAATGTTTACATTGGATATTAATAAATAAAATTTATTGTGTATTTTTGAGTTAATGGAATGTCCGATATAACTCAGCTTCCAGTGTAATGTTTCTAATGGAGCGGGAGACGAGACTCGAACTCGCGACAATCTGCTTGGAAGGCAGAGGCTCTAGCCAACTGAGCTACTCCCGCAATTTAAATGGTGGTGAGAGAAGGATTTGAACCTTCGAAGCCTAGGCGGCGGATTTACAATCCGCAGGATTTGACCACTCTCCAATCTCACCAATATAAACTGGTTTGTGTTAATCTTAATTAAAAAAAACACTTAACAATAAAATGGAGCTTCAGATAGGACTTGAACCTACGACCTGCTGATTACAAATCAGCTGCTCTACCAGCTGAGCTACTGAAGCATTAAAAAACAAATAAGTGGTGGCGCGAGACAGAATCGAACTGTCGACACATAGATTTTCAGTCTATTGCTCTACCGACTGAGCTATCGAGCCGCTTGTTTGTTTTTGTGACGGAATTATATACACCTAATACTTAATTTATCCTTAATATCTTAAAGAGTTTACAAATTCTTTAAATTTTTCACCTCTTTGCTTATATGAGCTAAATTGATCGAGTGATGCAGCAGCTGGAGATAACAAAACAACAGCTTCAGGACAGCTATTTAACTTCATTGATATTTCCTTTACAGCTACATTAAGATATTGACATCTATTTGCTTTTAAATTATAAGTATTTGCTAATAACATTAACTTATCACAATTTTTACCAATGGCAAATAATTCAACTTCGTAATTTTGTAAAGTTCTGAATAGATGATTTAAATCAACCCCTTTATCATCTCCACCTAATATGAGATAAATTAGTTTTTCTTTATATGTATGTAGGGCATGAAGAGTTGCATCGACATTGGTAGCTTTACTATCATCAATCCAAATATGATTTTTATTATCCCTAAACTCTTCTAATTTGTGAGGGTCTTGAACAAAACTATTTATTTTTTTATAATCAATTTCATTTGTTACAATTTTTGTTACACATAAAGCTAAAATTGCATCTAATAAAAAAGGTTCTTTGAAATTAATCTCTTTACTATTAACCTCAAATTTCTTTTCTAAATCTTCTGTACTTGTATAATATATCGTTTTTGCTTTTGTTTTATAACCTTTACAACTAGAGGGAAGAATAGCTATATCTTCATCTGTCATTACACTTAAGGGTTTAAGTTTTGCACTTTTATATTCTTCAAATGAACCATGCCATGATAAATGGTCTTCACTAATAGGAAGAAGTATATAAATATTTGGTTTAGCTTTTTTTGTATAGTGAAGAGTAAAAGAAGAAGTTTCTAAAATCCATATCTTTTTATTTGTATCCATTTTTGCAATTGGCACCCCTATATTACCACCACACTGGCTTTGTCTATTTTCAAGTAAATGTTGCAACATTTGAGTTGTTGTTGTTTTTCCATTTGTCCCACTTATCCAAATTGAAAAAGGGATCTGTTCATAAAAAAGATCATAATCACTAATAATATTTTTACTATTTGTAACTAATTGATTGTATGGAGGAATTCCTGGACTAACGACTGTAATCTCATCTGAATTTATTTCATAACTATTTATATCTTTATCATCATATAAAATTGCATCTGGATATACTTCTTTTACTGCTAGGGCTGTTTTCCCTTTTCCTAATATTCTCATTTTATATCCAAGTTATGTTATCTTATTTTTAAGCTAGCAAGAGCAATTAAATTGGTCATAAATGCAATTATCCAAAACCGCACAATAATCTTATTTTCTAGCCAACCTATTTGCTCAAAATGATGATGAAGTGGCGCCATTAAAAAAACTCTTTTTTTTCTATATTTAAAACTGCCTACTTGTAGTATTACAGAAACCGCTTCTAAAACAAAAATAAAACCAATAGCCAATAATAATATTTCACTTTTAGCAACAAGTGCCATATAACCCATGAGTCCACCTATAGTTAAACTTCCACTATCTCCCATAAATATTTCTGCAGGATGGGAGTTATACCACAAAAATCCAATTAATGCACCCATAAAAGAAGCTCCCACTATAGCTAATTCACCAACCATTTTAATATTTGGTAGAAGTAAATACTCACTTAATATTGCATGACCTGTAATATACACAATCAGTGAAAGTGTGAAAAAAGCTATAACGGAAGGCACTGTAGCTAAACCATCTAAACCATCAGTAAGGTTTACCGCATTTGTACTTGCGATCATCACAAGTGTCCAGAAGATAATTGAATATAGTCCCATATCAAATATAGGAAACTTTTGAAACGGTATATACAATGTAGTAGGATGTTGAGCATAAAACAAAACTGCAATTACAATGAATGAAGCAATTACTTGTAATATAATTTTCATGCGAGGGGTCAAACCATCTTCATTATTATTATTTGTAATTTTTGCTAAATCATCTTTTATACCTATCAAACAAAAAAGTATAATAGTAGCAAGGGCTCCCACTACATATATATTGTTTAGTTTAGCCGTTAGTATAGTAGCAATAACTGTTGTAAATACAAAAACTAAACCACCCATTGTAGGAGTGCCTATTTTCGCTTGGTGAGAGTCTGGTGCTAAATCATATATAGGTTGATTTGCTTTTTTTGCTTTTGCCCATTTTATAAATTTTGGCATAAGAACTAATGTAAAGAAAAAGGCAATTAAAAAACCTAATCCTGCTCGGACAGTAATATACTGAAAGATATTTATATCAAGATGTCGATAAAACCAATAAAACAATGTTTAACCTTTTTGAAGTAGAGATGTGTTAATATATTAAATAAAAATCGATTTTATCTAAATTAGCCAAAAAAGGTAATAAATTATATGTCAAGAACAAAAAAAGCTTTATTAATAATCACTGATGGTATTGGACACAATAGTTCATGCAAATTTAATGCATTTTGTAATGCAACAAAACCAACTTATGATAATCTGTTTGAAAATGTACCGTATTCTCTAGTTAAAACATATGGGGAACATGTTGGACTACCAAATGGACAAATGGGTAATAGTGAAGTTGGACATATGAGTATAGGTTCAGGAAGAGTTCTTTATCAAGATTTAGTAAAAGTAAATATAGCAATAAAAGAAAATACACTTAAAGATAATAGTGTATTTAAAGATATACTAGAAACATCAAACAACATACATATTATAGGACTATTAAGTGATGGTGGAGTTCACTCTCATATAAATCATATTATAGCACTCGCACAAATTGCTGAGAAAAAAAATAAAAAAGTATTTTTGCACCTTATTACAGATGGAAGAGATGTTGCACCAGATAGTGCAAGTACTTATTTAAAACAAATAGAAGATATTTGTTCTAAAAATATCCAAATAGCTACTTTAAGTGGACGATATTATTCAATGGATAGAGATAATAATTGGGATAGAATACAAAAAGCTTATGAACAAATTGTAAATGGAGCAACGCATACAAATTATACTACTAAAAAATATATAAACGAGCAATATTCTAAAGATATTTTTGATGAGTTTATTGAACCTATTAGCTTCAATGATTATAAAGGGATACAATCAAATGACGGTGTAATATTTGCAAACTTTAGAAGTGATAGAGCACGAGAACTTAGCACAGCTTTAGCAGATAAAAAGTTCAGTGCATTTTCCACAAAAAGTGAACTAACAATCAATATTGCAACTATGACTCAGTATGATAAAAATTTACCACTACCTGTTATGTTTCCTAAAGACACTCCATCAAACACACTAAGTGAAGTTATCTCAAAGAACAATTTAAAGCAACTCCATACAGCTGAAACAGAAAAATATGCGCATGTTACATTTTTCTTTAATGGAGGCAAAGAGGAACCATTTGAAAATGAAACAAGAGTCTTAATCCCTTCTCCCAAAGTATCGACTTATGATATAAAACCAGAGATGTCAGCACCTGAAGTTTCTCTTGCTGTTCAAAATGGTATTGAAGATGATATAGATTTTATCGTTGTAAATTTTGCAAATGGTGATATGGTAGGACATACAGGGGTTTATGAAGCAGGTATTAAAGCTGTAGAGGCTGTTGATTTAGAACTTGGAAAGATTATAGAAAAAGCTAAATTACATGATTATAATATAGTGATTACAAGCGATCATGGAAACTGTGAAATGATGAAAAATGAAGATGGTAAAACTCTTACTAATCATACTGTAGGAGATGTTTACTGTTTTGTAATTTCTGATGGTATTACCAAGGTAAAAGAGGGTTCTTTAAATAATATTGCACCAACTATTTTAAAACTTATGAATATCACTATCCCAGATGAGATGGATGAAGCACTTATTTAGTAAACTATGCCTGAACTTATAATCAATAAATTATTATTAAAATCAGATAACAATACGCTAGTAGATTTAATACAAGATAACAGCCCAGTTATTTTGAATCATTCTATTGCTTTAGTAGGTGAAAGTGGTAGTGGAAAATCACTTACGCTGAAAACAATTTTAAATATGACACCAAAAGAACTTAATGTTACATTTAATTGTCAATGTGACTTTGAATTAAATCATGAAAATATAGGATTTATTCCACAAAATCCATTTACTTCACTCTCCCCTATTACAAAAATCACAAAACAATTTTTTTGTGATGAAGAGAAAATAGATGATTTACTTACATTGGTCAAACTCAACTTAAGTGTTAAAAATAAATTTCCATTAGAACTAAGTGGTGGTCAACTCCAACGAGTTGTTATAGCAATTGCATTAAGTAAAAATCCAAAAATATTACTCTTGGATGAACCAACCACTGCATTGGATAAAGATAGTAAGAAAGCTATCTTAGAAATCATCACTACCTTGCAGAAAAAAATGCATTTTTTAATTCTCTTTGTAAGCCATGATATAGAATCAGTTCAAAATATCTGCAAAGATATTATTATATTACAAAATGGCAAAATTTGTGAGATGGGAAAATTACAAAAAATTTTGCAAGAACCAAAAGAAAGCTATACAAAACAACTTATTTCAAGTAATTTCAAAAATAGAAAGTTTCGAACATGATTAAAAAGTTTCTCCTTCTTATAGTATTTTTTATAATATCAATTTTTATTGGACTCATTATTTTATATTCACAAATTCGATTTGATGTTGATAAAATAGTAGAATATAAACCAAGGTTAACGACACAATTTTTTGATAAAAATGGTGTGCATTTGGGAAATGTCTTTGACAAAGAAAATCGACTTTATGTAAAATATGAAGCTATCCCTCCAAGAGTAACAGAAGCATTAGTTGCGATAGAAGATACGAATTTTTTTGAACATAATGGAGTGAATATAGATGCTATTTTGCGTGCTATTATTAAAGATATCAAAGCTATGGCTCTTGTTGAAGGTGCTAGTACACTTACACAACAACTAGTAAAAACAATGATTTTAACAAGAGATAAAAAAATAATTAGAAAGATAAAAGAAATTTTATTATCTTTACGATTAGAGTCTTTACTTACAAAAGAAGAAATTTTAGAAAGATATTTAAATCAGGTTTATTTTGGTCATGGATATTATGGTATCAAAACAGCAGCACTTGGATACTTTAAAAAAGAATTAGATCAACTTAATTTAAAAGAGATATCAATGTTGGTAGGACTTCCTCGTGCTCCAAGCTTCTATGATCCAACTAAAAATTTAAAATATGCACTGATACGAGCAAATCAAGTGATCAAAAGACTTAAAACTTTGGGTTGGATAAATCAGAAAGAATATGATGAATCAATAAACTATATCCCTATCGTTTATGATACTACATTATCTCAAAATAAAGCTCCTTATATTATTGATACGGCTATAAGTGAATTGAAAGATGATGTAGAAGATTTAAAAACAGGTGGTTATAAAATAAATCTTACAATTGATTTAGAAGCACAGAAAATAGCAAAAGATGCTTTAAAATATGGTTATGATAGAGTTTTGAGAAGAGATAAACATAGAGATACAAACAAAAGTACAACCCAATCATTAAATGGAGCTATAATTGTACTAGAAAATAATTCCGGAGCTATATTATCTATGGTTGGAGGAATTGATTATAAAACATCCTCATTTAATCGAGCTAGACAAAGTATAAGACAACCAGGAAGTTCAATCAAACCTTTTTTATATCAAGTTGCTTTAAATTTAGGTTACTCTACAGCTAGCAATATTGTAGATATATCAAGAACATATAAATATAATTCAGTTGATAATGAAGAAAAATTATGGCAACCAAAAAACTATGAAAAAAATTTTAAAGGATTGGTGACTTTTAGATATGCATTAGTTCATTCTCGAAATCTTGCAACAATCAATCTTGTTACAGATATAGGTATAGATATTTTACATAAAGAATTACAAAGATATGGATTTAAAAATATCCCTTATGATCTGTCAATTACCCTTGGAAGTTTTGGGATTTCACCTTTAGACTTAAGTAAAATGTTTACATTATTCTCAAATCAAGGAATAATCGTTGAACCATATATTATAAGTAGTTTAACAAATCGGTATGGTCAAAAAATAATCTTTGAAAAAGAAGAAAACTACATTATGCCTGCTGCACAAACTTATCTTATGACTTCAATACTCAAAGAGGTAGTAGATAAAGGTACAGGAAGAAATGGACGAGTAAAAAACTTGGAACTTGTTGCTAAAACAGGAACAACAAATAATAATGTTGATGCATGGTTTTGTGGATATTCACCTTCATTACAAACTATAGTATGGTATGGGAATGATGACAATAAACCAATGGGAAGAAGAGAAACAGGAGGAAGAACAGCAGGTCCTGCATTTGCTTATTTTTATAGACATTGGATGAAACTTCATCCTGAAATACCACGAAAATTCATACAACCTAAAGAGGTCTTTATACAAAAATATAATGGAAAAGAAGAAGTTTTTACTCCACTTTCTAATGTACCAAAAAGTGAAACAAATATGGAGATGCAAACAGAACATCTTAAAAATAAAAATATTTTATTTTAAACGATAAGCTGTAATCAAACTGTAATTTATATCATCTATACTTCTTTAAAATAAAAAAAGGAAGTTATCAAATGACTATAAAAAAAACAGCTATCGCACTTTTAACTGCTTCTGCATTAACAGTATCTTTAAGTGCTAGAGATCAAATTAAAATTGTTGGTTCATCAACAGTATATCCATTTTCTTCTGCAGTTGCTGAAGAACTAGGTGCAACAACTTCATATCCAACTCCTGTTGTAGAATCAACAGGTTCAGGTGGAGGGATGAAACTATTCTGTGCTGGAAATGGTATGAATACTCCAGATATTACAAATGCTTCAAGAAGAATGAAAGCAAAAGAATTTAAACTTTGCCAAAAAAATGGTGTAACAGATATAACAGAATCTGTTATTGGTTTTGATGGTATTGCATTTGCTCAAGCAAAATCAAATAAGCCATTTAGCGTAACAAAAAAACAACTTTTATTAGCAGTTGCTGCGGAAGTGCCTTCAAAAGATGGGAAAAAACTAATTGCTAATCCATATAAAAAATGGTCAGAAATTGATGCGTCTTTACCAAATAGAGAAATCGTTATTTATGGTCCTCCTAAATCATCTGGAACAAGAGATGCTTTTGAAGATATGATTTTAAAAGGTCAAACTAAAAAAATGTCAGTTTATACTTCTTTATACAAAGCTGACAAGGTAAAAAATAAAGCGTACAAAAAATACAAAAAAATTAGAACTGATGGTGTTTATGTTCCAAGTGGAGAGAATGATAATTTAATCGTTTCTAAACTTAATAAAAATAAAGCAGCATTCGGTATTTTTGGATACTCATTCTTAATGGAAAATGATGATAAAGTTCAAGGTGCAAAAGTAAATGGTGTATTACCAACACCAAATACAATTTCTAGTGGAAAATATCCTATTTCAAGAAGTTTGTTTTTTTATATAAAGAATTCTCATGCATCTAAAGTACCTGCAATGTCTGACTTTGTAAATATGTTTATGTCTGAAGATATGATTGGTCATGATGGTATACTAGGAGAGATTGGATTAATTGCATTACCTGATGCAAAACGAGCTACAATAAGAGCTTCTGTAGCACAAAGAGATAAAATTACTTTAGAAGAGTTATCGAAAAAACATTAATAAAATATATAAGAGAAGGGGGAAGATAATAAATCTTCCCCTTTTTTTAGTTAGAAAATAATTTATTGATCTTCTAAAATAAATGCTATACTTTTTTCTTTTAATAAATCTTCAAATAAAGAGAAATATTTTTTTGCTTCTTCTTTATCATACGATGCAACAGAAATTACAACAGATCGTTTACCATTGTTTATTTGAGGCAAGGAAGAAAAATCAATATCTTGTGGAATTTTTTTCATTATCTCAATCAAATCATTTTCACTACAATCTGCTTTTAAAAAATATCTAAATTTTTCTTTATTTTTAGGGTAAAATCTATCCAAAGCTTCTATAACCATACTTTGAGACATAGATGGGAATCCTGGAGTAAAAAAATAACGATTTTCTAAAGAAAATCCTGGAACATTATTCACAATATTTGTTAACTGTTTTGCATCTAAAGGTAAATCCGCCATCTGTATACGATGAGGATATGCTTCATTTGCAAATTGATCAATAATACATTTTTCCGCATTTTTGTTTCTTTCCATTTTTCCATTTGTAAAAACATTTGCAGCACATTGTCGTGTATAATCATCAGGTGTAGAACCAATTCCACCAAAACAAAACATAACAGCATCTGGATCAGTTTTAATCAGTTTAAAAATATCTTCTATAAAAGGGGGTTCATCTTTGATAACAAAACTTGCTTTTTGCTCCCAGCCTCTTTTTAGAAGTTCGTTGTTTAAAAATGAAAAATGAGCATCTTTACGACGCCCATTTAAAAGTTCTGTTCCGATAATTACCGAATAAAAATTCATTTATATTTTACTTTGTATAAATGCATCCATCTCATCAACAATCTCTTCAATTGTTCTTTCACCATTAATTTTAGTAATTAAATTTTTTGCTTCATAAAAAGCTTGTATAGCTGCTAATGGTTCTGTATAAACTTTCATTCTATTATTAAATACATCAACATTATCATCAGCACCTCTTGCTCTTCCTAAAACTCTATCACATGCAACCTCTTCAGATACTTCAACTTCAATTACATTTACAAGTTCTACTTCTGATTCGTTAAGAAGATATTTATCTAGCTCTTCCATTTGTTCACTACTTCTTGGATATCCATCAATTACTACAGTTGGAGTAGGAGCATTTTTAATTGCTGTAACAATTGTTTTGATAACAATATCAATTGGTACTAGATTTCCTTTGCTAACATAAGCATCTATTGTTTTACCAAGTTCACTACCAGTTGCAACTTCAGCTCTAAACATATCACCTGTACTATAATGTGTGATATCTTCATGTTTAGCTGCAATTAATTCTGCATCTGTTGTTTTACCACTTCCTGGTGCGCCTATGATTAAAAATAATTTTTTCATGTTTTTCCTTACTTATGTTTAATTAATGTATTATATCTAATATTATTTAAATTTTATCATACTGTTTTTATAAGATCTATTATATAATCAAATCATGTATAAATTTACACAAAAGGTAAAATATGAAAAAACTAATACTATTATTCTGTCTTACAATACTATCTTATGGACAAATGGATTTAAGTGATCCTCAACCTACATTTGATAATCCTAGAAAATGGGTTATTAAACTTCATGTATCAGATGAAAAAACAGTGAATTCAACTTTAGGTGCAATTTATAATGTACTTAAAGAATATCCAGCAGAAGCTATAAATATTTCTGTAGTTGCTTATGGAAGTGGAGTGAGAGTATTAAAAAAAGATTATGATAAAGATACATTGATACGAATTTCATCACTAATGGACTATGATGTAGAGTTTATTGCTTGTAAAAATACTATGGCAAGTATGCATTGGACAAAAGATGATTTAATAGATGATTTATCTTATGTTCAAGCAGGAATAGTAGAAGTAATCGAAAAACAAGTTGCTGGTTACTTTGAAGTTACACCATATTAAAGAAAAGAAATGAATAAATTACTACTATTATTAACAATTTTTTTCATATCAAATATTTATGCAGAAAATAAAAAAATTAATTTTGATCTAATAGAGGATAAAAAAAACAACGAATCATATTTTTCCATATGAATAATTGTGGATATTGTAATAGAATGAAAAAAATCACACTAAAAGATGTAAAAATTCAAAAAACAGTTCAAACAAATTTTACTTTTAGTAGTATCAATATTGATGAGTCAGATACCATTATTTTTAATAATAAAACTTATACAAATAAAGATTTCGCACATAAGTTAGAAGTAAATTTTTATCCAACAGTATTATTTTTAGATAGTAAGAATGAGATAGTTTACAAAGCAAGAGGGTTTCGTTCGACTGAAAAATTTCAACATATTTTAAATTTTATGATAACTAATGCTTTTGAGGAGATGAGTTTTTTTGAGTATTTAGAGAATATCAAAAAAGGGAAAGGAGATAAAGAATAAATTTTATTCTTTATCTAACATCTCTACGATTGCATCAACAGATTCACTTGTCATATCTAAATCTAAGTGTGGTGCACCTTCAACTTCAATAAGTGTAGCTGTTAATCCTTTTTCTTCTAAGATTTGATAGAATTTTTTTGTAACTGATGGCTTAGAAATAGTATCTTTTGTTCCATAAATTAACAAAAACTCTGTACTTGAATCAACTTTATCTATATAGTCAATTAAAGATACTAAATCTTTATCAGATTTTACTACTTCATGAATATCATATCTTCCACCTGCTGAAGTGATTGTATCTAAAAGACCTGGAGTAAATCCAGTAAGAGTAGAACCCATCATAGCACCTGCTGAATGACCTATATAGTTTACTTTTGTAGCATCATACTTTTCTTTCAATTTAGTCACAAGTTCTGATAAAAATGTTATATAACTTTTTTGAGCCGCTAAATTTTCCTCCCCATTATGACTTAATGCTTGAAAGTTATTTGTTGAAGAGCTAGAATACCCAGGTAATGCAACAGCAATTGTAGTTACATCTGTAGACATTGCTAAGTTTTCAGCAAATGGAGCATATCTTGCTAAAGTATTTGTACCCTCTGGCCATGTACCATGTACTAAAATATTTATCTCTGATTCTGTGTCACCTTCGGATACATAGTACTGAATACACTCATTTTCAGCAAAAATAAACTCATCACCTTTTGTATTACACTGTGCTTCTGTTACTATATCTTTACTATAAATATTTGTAGTTAATAGCCCACAAAATACTGAAGCTAAAAGTAACTTTGAATTATATTTTATCATTCAATTTCCTTTTAATATTTTATTTATAAAAAAAGGCTAGAAAATCTAGCCTCTTTTTACTGCTTTATATTGATGTTTATTATATTTATCATCGATACCTGGATTACCTTTTACTCCAACCATATCTGGAGTATCAACTTTAAGATTACTGATATGTTTCATATTTTTTAAATACTCTTCAGTAACTTCCCAAATTGGTTTTCCTGGAGAAACTGTATTTACTGTAGACCAACCAGCTACTTTATACTTTTTATTTGCTTCAAGTGGTTTTCCTGTTTTTGTTAAAACTATATTAGTAATTCTTTTTCCAAGTTCTTCCATAGGATTAATTCTATAAGAGATACCACCTGTTCTTACCATATCTCCACCTGATTGTCTAAATGGATCTTTATGAAATAAGTTATCAGCAACATCTTCTAAAGTTGCATGTACTTGAGCCCCTGTAAATTCATTTACATAAGTTTCAGGATAAGTAAGTGCTGTTTGTGTTGCTAAATCATCAAATGTAATAGCTTGACCTGGCATAATAGTTGTTCCCCATCTAAAACCTGGAGATAATGAAATATCTGCACCTTTTACTTCAATTAAACTATCACAAATAATTTGATCCCAAGAACCGTTAAAGTTCCCTCTTCTAAATAGTGTTTCATCAGTTGTAGCTAATACTCTATTTAAATCTGAAAGATACGGTTTTCTTACACTTTCGATATATTTTTTCATCTCTTTATCTTCTGGAACTAAATCTGAGAAGATAGGAAGTAATGTAAATCTATGATCAACTACTTTTCCATTTTTACATTCTATATCAAGTACATTTAAAAACTTACCATTAGATCCAGCATTACAAACATAAGTAGTACCTGATTCATTTTTAACTGGTACTGCTTCAGGTACACCATCATGAGTATGTCCACCCATAATAAAATCGATTCCTGTACAAACTTCAGCCATTTTTTTATCAACATCAAAACCATTATGAGATAAAACAATAAGAGCATCAGGTTTTTCATCTTCTCTAATCTCATCAACTAATTCTTGCATAGAGTCTTCATTGATTCCAAATGACCAATCAGGAATATTTCTTTGTGGATTTGCTATAGTTGTATATGGGAAAGCTTGTCCTACAATAGCAATACGATTACCATTCATCTCTTTTATTGTATATGGTTTAAAAGCATGACCAGTATCTTCATCATAAGCTTCTACACCTTCCATCATTGAATCTTCTTTTACTAGAATATTTTGAGCTAAAAATTCTGCATCTAAAAGTTTTACATTTTCTAAAACTTCTTCAGCTTTATATGTAAATTCCCAGTGTCCAACAGCTACATCAACACCAAGTTTATTCATAGCACCAACCATATCTTTACCTCGTGTTTGTAAAGATGTCCAGCTTCCTTGCCAAGTATCTCCACCATCAAGCAATAAAGTTTTTTCAGCGCCAAAGTTATTTTTCAAATAATCTATAACAGTTTTAAGTTGTGCAAATCCACCAACTCTTCCCATAACTTCTGCATGTTTTTCAAAGTTTACACATGAAAATGCATATTCAAGTCTTTTATCACCTTTAATTCCATAATGATCTAGAAGTTTGTCTCCAACAATATGTGGTACTTTTCCAAAATTTGAATGAAGTCCTAAATTTACACTTGGTTCTCTAAAATATACAGGGTTTAACTGAGCATGACTATCTGTCATATGCATAAGTCTTACATTACCAAAACTCTTTAACTTGTAGTAATCATCTGCTTTACCTGACTCTACCATTCGTGTATGAGAGTTTGCAAATATAGGCGCAGCTCCTAGCATTGCCATCATATATACAAATTCTCTTCTTCCCATTTTACTCATATTATTTCCTATTTTTTATATTAATTTCTATTTTTCTGTTCCAACTACAGTAAATCCAAGTGATGTCCATGCTTGCATACCACCTCTGTAGTATTTTATTTTAGATACTGGATACCCCATATTTAATAATGAATATTTAACATTTTTTAACATTGCAGGTGTTTGTCCACACCAATATCCATTACAATAAGCTACTATGGTTTTTGCGTTAGTAAAATCTAATATTCCATCATCATCTACTTCAACTCCTAAATCATACTCCATTGAAGATATAGCACTCTCTTTTGTTTGAAAATTTGTAAATGGAATATTTATAGCCCCCGGTATTCGTAATTTATCGTACCAAGATGACCCTCTAGTATCTACGATTACTATAGATTCATCACTTTGTGCTTTTTTCATATATTCTATAAATTCTAATTCTCCAAGAGTTTCAAGTCCCTCTGCTAAAATAATTGGCTGTGGTTTACCTCTGTTTGTTGTTTCATACAGTGAAGAAATTTTATTTCCAATTGTTTGGTTTCTCATAATAGTAAATTTTTCACCATTCAAATCCATATCAATAGATTTAACGCCTTGAGAAATCATCACATCTGCTGCAAAACTTTCTGTAGAACAAGCACCTACTATTGTAGCAGCAATTAATAATTTTTTGAATATTTTCATTGTTTATCCTTTGAAATATATTGATACTTCATATTTTGAAATATACTATTATAAAAAGCCAAGATAAAAATCTTGACTTATTGTTTACTAATAAAAAATATTAGTATTGAAATTGGTCACCTGGAACTGCAGCTCTCCAAGTCTTTTTACCTTCTGCTTCTTGTGTTAAAGCGCTTACTGCAAATTTACAAGCTCTTTCAACTGCATATGATACGCTTACAGAATTTTTAGTAGGTTTCCCTTTTTTATTTAAAAGTACTACTTTTTTTTCACCTGCTTTAATTGCTTTAATTGATTCATCTATATACTGAGTATTTGTCATACCTAGTCTTTTAAATTCAACACCATGTTCTTTGGCAATTTTATTGTACTTCTGCGCTACTTTTAACACTGAATCGATTCCATTTGTACTTACATTACAAAGTTTTCTTTCATCTAGATTGTCATAAGTTGGTGTAGTAACTTGATTATTTGAACATCCTGTTATTGCTAATGCTAAACTAGTTGCTGCGATTACGCTATATAATTTTTTCATAATATCTAACCCTTACTTTCTTACATCTGGACCGTCAACATTCATTCCATTTGACATATATGCCATGAAATAAAGTAACTCTTTCATCTCTTTACTATTTGTTTTTGGAGGAACTTGACCTTGATCTTTTACACATCCAGCCATTCTTCTTTCCAATGTTCCTAGTCCATTTTCTACTTTATCTTTTCCCCATTTTAATCTAAAAACTGGAAAATGCGTAGTATGTCCTGCTAACTGAGATAAACTTTCATTTCTAACTCGTTTTCCTGCACCTTGAACATGACAAGTAGCACATGATAATTTTAAATATCCTCTTTGAGTATAATAAAACTCTTTCCCTCTTTCATAAGCAGCAGCTGCTTCAGCACTATTAATTTGAATATTTACTTTTTTCTCTGCATCTTTTGTTTCTGAAGCTATGTATGATTGAAAAAATGCCATTTTCCCTTTTTTCTCATTCCATGCTTTTTGACCTGCATCAGTTAAACATTTGTTTATAGCACCAGTTAAACTTACTACTTCTTTCTTTTCTTCATCGAAATATGGATAATCTCCAGCAACAGTTACATCTGGAAAACACTTTTGTAAAGCTTTATTATCTTCATATAACTCTTCACCTTTTTCAACAAGTTCATCATAAGGTGGCATCTCATTAATTTCATTATATGAATATTGACCTTGCTTATTAAAAGCATAGTTTCCTTTTCTTAAATCTTCATATTTAACATTTTTTTGAATATTGTTTTTTAATTCATCATCTGTAGAATAAGGGAAAAATTTATCTCTATTTTTATCTCCATCTTCAAATTTAGCAATGGTATAATCAATTAATGCAATTCTATCTTTTTCTGCTTGAACATTGAAATCATTTGCATTCATTATGCAAGAAGCTAAAGCAACTAATACAGTACTTTTTACAACATTTAATAACATCTTTTCTCCTTAGTTATTTTTATAATTCCTTGAGAAGGAATTATTTAATTTTTGCTTTATCTGTTCTCTTTGTACCTTCTAAATCAGTCCATGTAAATACAAGTGTTTTACCTTTGTTTGCACCTTTAAATTTAAATTGCATAAATGGATCTTTTGATAAAAATTGACTTGTTGATACTTCATATACAACTTTATCATCAACTGTCGCAACAATAGATGTAATAAAATTTGCTTCTTTCTTTTGACTTTTTGCTTCTGCATAACTTAACATAGCATGTTTAGATAATGCTTTTACAGTTGTTATACCTTTTTTTTCTTTTGCTTTAATTCTAGTTTTTTTTGCCATAATAATTCCTTTTATATTTTATATTTGTATTTTCTTATTTTTAATTGTGAAAGAGATAATTAAATCACCCTCCACAACCACCTGCTGTAACTTTTACCATTTTACTAGCTGAGAATAATGTTGTACCATCTTGTACTACTGCTGTAACTGTTCCTGTTTTAGCCATTTTAATTCTAAGTTTATAATCAATGATTCCATCTGCAGGTACTGTATATACAGCTACTAAAGACTCAGGATTTGCATCTTGAAAAATTGCTACTGTTTTACCAGCTAAATCAGACGATACTTGTAAAGGTACAACTGCACCATTTTCAGCAATATCTGGAGCTTTTAATTTAACTTTTCCTACTGTTGTTTTTGAAGTACCATATAATTCTTTCATTGCATCATCTACTGTATGACTTTTTGGTCCTTCAAATGCACTTTTATTTGTTTCTCTGAAGTTTACTGCACTTAAAGTTGATGGCAACATAACAGCTGCTGCACCTAATCCCAATCCTAATCCTAAAAATTTTCTTCTATTCATTTTATTTCCTTTATTTTAATTATTTACTTTTTAGATAAGCTACAACAGCTTTAATCTCATCATCATTAAGCCAACCATTTTTACCAAATGAAGGCATTGCTGAAATTTTCAGTCCTTTTGCTGTATATATATCATATATCATATCATATAACAACTCATCTGGATATTCAGATACAGTAGCAAGGTCTGGACCAAAGCTTCCTGGACCATCTATACTTTTTCCACTTATTGCATGACATGCAAAACAGTTACCAATATTTTTAGTATTGAAAATCTTATCACCCTTAGCAATTAACGCATCGTCAGCTAAAGATCCAGTTAGTATTAACCCACTTATAGCTGATGATATCAATAGATTTCTAATTAGTCTCATCATTTCTCCTTTATTTACTTGCGTTGATCATATAATCAACAATCTTTTTCATCTCATCATCTGATAAATCCATATTACCACCTTTTGGAGGCATTGCATTTATACCATTGATAGCATTATGATATACTTTATCTAATCCTTTAGATACAACTTCAGACCAGATATCTTTATTTCCTACAACTGGTGCACCTATTGCATCATTTGCATGACAAGCACTACATGACTGTTCATATCCTGCTTGACCAGCTGATATAGTTTCTTTTTCAACTATTTCGGGAAGCTCTCTTTTTGTTGAAGCTGGTGGATTGAAATTATTCAATTCATTTTTAATTCTTAGTAATGGTACTTCACCTTTAATACAATCAGTCATACATCTTGTACCTATACCATAGTTTTTAGGATTACCTAAAAATTCTCTCATGTTTTCAACACCTTGTTTTGGATTTTCTGGTGTATCTACATTTGGATAAAAACCATTTTCATTAGGCATTTTAATCTTCATAAATTGTTCTTTATTCATAAGGAACTCTTCATCCATCTCTTCTCCATCAACTAAAACACCATTCTCCATTAGTAAATAAGCAGCTATTGCATATGTTTCACTATTTGTTAATGTTTTAGGATGAGTAAAAGGCATAGAGTCTTGTATGTACCAAAATAAAGTACTAGCATAAGGCCAATAACTACCTATTCTTTTTGATGGTGGCGTTTCATTAGGAACTTCATCTGCTGGGTTTTGAAGTTGATTAGATAATGATTTGATATCCCCACCTGATAAAGCAGGATAACCACCAACTCCACCTGAACCAAAATCACCATGACACATTACACATTGTGAATCATAAAGTTCATTTCCAAACTCGACAGTCCCTTGTGCAATTATTTTTTCACCATTTTCGTCAAGAGCTGGTTTCCCATGTTTCATATCATAAAGTGGTAATCCTGTACCATCTGGTCTAACATCTTTATCCCATGCTGCAATTTCTGTTGGAGTAGGAACTCTTCCTTTATTATATTTTTCAATATTTTGAGTATTTACATGATAAGCTGTATATTTACCATCTTGTATTTCATACTTCACTCCACCGTCTACTGCTTTTGTTGTAACAGAATCATTTCCTGCGAAACAACCTGAAAATAAAAACATTGAAGCACCTAAACTAAGTCCAATAAATGTATTTCTAAGCGTGATGTTTTCGAATGTGAACATTATAAACTTCTCCTTTTCCTGTTACTTCCCATGTTACATTGGCATTTCTATGATAAACAGATTCAACACCAACAGCAGAAGTTTCTTGATCAATTGTAGGTTGCACATTATCAATATCATCCACAGCACGGCTTGATAATAATAAAGGTTTACCATCCCATTTCATAATATAAGAAAATCTTGTCCATGACTTTGGTAAAACTAAACCTTTTAGGCTTGCTTCAATCCAATTATCACCACCATCTAATGTTATATCAACATGTTTGATAGTTCCATGCCCAGACCATGCTAATCCTTCTATTTCAACTAAATCACCTTTTTTAAGATCTGTCCATGGTTTTTCAGGACAAGGTGATGTTATTACAGAATTTACTTCATTTACCCAGAAATATCGTATTGCTTTTCCAGATTTCTGAAGCATTGTATATTTAGAAGTTTCCTCTTTAGAATGCCATGGTTTATCAGAAAATTCTAGTCTTTTTAACCACTTAGTATTTAAGTTTCCTTCCCATCCTGGAACAACTAATCGTACAGGATAACCTTGTTCTGGTCTTAATGCTTCACCATTTTGACCCCAAACAATCATAATATCATCAAGTGCTTTTTCTACAGGAATTGTCCGTGGATTTCCAGCATTGTCACTTCCTTCAGCTAGCATCCAAACAGCATCATCTTCAAGCCCAATATCATCTAAAATTGTTTTTAACAATACTCCTGTCCATTCTGCAGAACTCATCATACCTTTTAAAAACTGTAAATTATTATATTGAGGTGCTCTCCAATCAGTAGAACCATTTGCAGGACACTCTATAAAATATGTTCTAGTCACACTTGGATATCTTTTCAGTTGATCTAAGGTAAGAACAATATCTTTTTTCACTTTTCCATGAATCATTAATCGAAATTGTTCAGGATCTACATGTGCAGTCCCACCATGATCTCGTGTGAAAAAGAGTCCATTAGGTGTAATAATTCCTTCTGATTCATGTATTAGACACATAGAAACAGTTGCGTATTCATCCCCTGAAGATAACAATGGATCATTTCTTCTTACATTATTATGCTCATACGGTGAGGGTACTCCATAAGGAAATTTTGTTACCTTATCCCCTAATTTTGTTCCCCATTCTACTTCGTTGATAATTGCTGTATCATCACTAGCTATTGCTTTTGCTGGTGATAAAACACTTGATGTAGCAACTAGGCCAGCTGAATATACAGCTGTTTTTTTAAAGAAATCTCTTCTTGATGTTGGTTTAACATTATTTGAAAAAGATTCTATATCTTTAGAATTTTTGCTCATTTTGCCCATTTGTTCTCCTTCTAAATTTTGGTAAATATACCAAGGTAATCAAATTATAACCTAATAAACTTTTAATAGTCAAATAATTTGGTTGAGTATAAATAGAGTTAAATTACAATTAATAATTATAATTATAAGTTAAAAATATATAATATACTGATTACCCAAATATCAATCATTTAATCCTTATTTTGTGTCAATTCATGAAAAATTTCTTTTCATTTAATGAATTTAATATATTAACTAAATTGAGTAAAATAGTTACAGTTATTTTACACTAAGTATTTCGTTTTACTCTAATTCAAAAACAATTTCACTTCTTCTAGGAGTACCATATCTAACTTATTCGCTTGTGCTTCTTTTTCCAATATCATTATTGCTTCTTTGCCACTGTATTGATCTCTATATGTTCTATTTTGTAACAGTATAGAGTATTTATGGAGTATAGATATTAATCTGTCTTTTAAGCTCAACTCTTTTGCTAAAAGTTTTGATGGATATCCTGTTCCATCAATTGTTTCCTGATGTCTTGATGCCCATTTTGATATATCATCAAAGCCATAAACAGATGATAAGGCATTTTTATTATAATAAATATTAGATTTTATTATTTCAAACTCAGTAAAAGTTAATTTTCCTTTTTTGGTTAAAAGTTCTTTCTCTATTGCAAGTTTACCAAAATCGGTCATACTAGCAGCTATTAAAAATGTATATGTGTCTTTATATTCAAATTGGAAATACTCACATGCTTTTTTACAATTATTCAAAAAAACTTCTGTATTTTCGTATAGATTACCAAACATACTAGTGATTTTTAATAAATTTGGAAATGGTAATACAACAGTAAAATCATAAAGATTTTTATAGATAAACTGTATCATAGCATCTGCATTTTGACAATCTAACCAAAACGATAGAGGTTGAGTTATTTCAGTGAATACATTGATAATGTTTTTGTCTATATTTGCCTCTTGTATTGAATTGACCAATTTAGAACGATCTATTATTGATATATTTCCAAAATCGTATTTTTCTTCTAATTGATGAACAAATGTCACTAACTTTGATAATTTATTTTTTTCATTATTTATATTTAGTAGTTCCATTTTTTCATTGTCTATATAATTATGAAATAAACTGTATGCACATAAATCAAACATCTCTTTTGGTTCGTAGTCTAGTTTATTTGCCATTTGTAAAGAGATAAATGCCACCCGCAATGAATGATTTTTTGTTAAATTTTTTTCTCTTATCTCTCTTGCATCTAAAATATCTTTGGTTGCTAATAAAAAGTTATTTATATTAAAATTCATCTCTTTTTTTTTATTCATACATATTCCTCATATTATTTTCTTAATTGCTCTTATGTTATCATATTGGAAATATATTTTATATAAATACAGTAAAAAGGGATAGTTTGAAAATAGTAGGAAAAATACAAAAATTATTTATTTCTCAAAAGAAAACAAAAACAAGAGTTTCCAAATCAAATATTTTTGTTGATTTTCAAGGGATACAAGAAGATAAATTTTACAATAAAAATATAGATCGTTCTATTTTATTATCATCAATTTACGCTTATGAGTTAATGAACAAACAAAAAATAAATGCCACACATGGAGAACTTGGTGAAAATATATTGGTCGATTTTAACCCCTATGATTTAGAAAAAGGAACACAACTATTGATTGGTGATGTTATTTTAGAGATTACAATTGAATGTACCATTTGCAATGGACTAAACAAGATAGATGATAAAGTCCCTCAATTACTGAAAAACAGTCGTGGAATCTTTGCAAGAGTTGTTCAGGGTGGAACGATACAAATTAATGATACAATTCAAATAACCAATTAAAGACCATTTATGTAAGGATTTGATATCATATTTTATGAAAAAATTTATAACTTACAATCAATCTCTTGAAATATTAAATTCGATTAATATTTCAAATTTATCAACCCAAAAGATTTTTGTTGCAGATACTCTCAATAGAATCTTAGCACAAGATATAGTAGCGCAAGAAAACTCTCCAGCTTTTAAAACATCTGGAATGGATGGCTACGCTATTAAGCATGAAGATTTACAACTTGGTAAAATAGAGATTATTGATAAAAATCCTGCAGGTACAGTTGTAGAATCATCTGTATCAAATGGAACAACAATCAAAACTTTTACAGGTTCTTTAATGCCAGAAGGTAGTGATACATTAATTCCTATAGAGAATGTTACCGTTGAAGGTGAGTTTATTATCATAACTAAAGAAGTTCCAAAAAACTTCGCAGTTCGAAATGTAGGTGAAAACTATCAGAAAAATGAACTTCTTATTCCAAAAGGCACATTAATCGATTTTGCTCAAATCGGAGTGATGGCTAGTTTAAATATTGTTCAAGTTGAAGTATATGTTAAACCAACAATTGCCATTGCAAGTACAGGAAGTGAGATACTTGATGTAGGAGAACTACAGACTAATGATGCTCAAATAAGAAGCTCAAATCATCTTACACTAGAAGCAATTGCTAAAAAAAATGGTGCAAATGTATTACAAATGGGTGTAGTAAAAGATGATAAAGAATCTATAATAAGTCTGCTAAAACAATCACTTTTAAAATCAGATATCGTAGTTACTACTGGTGGTGTGAGTGTTGGGGATTATGATTTTGTAAAAGATGTCATTAAAGATGAATTGGAGTGTGAAGTACTCTTTCAAGGTGTTTTAATCAAACCAGGACAACATATACTTTTTGCAAAAAAAGGTGAAAAATTTATCATTGGACTTCCTGGTTTTGCATACTCTAGCACTGTTACATTTATATTGTATATATTACCTTTACTTTTTAAATTTAAAGGATCTATAGAATCTCTTAATATAGTAGAGGCCATTATAGATGAAAACTTTGGTAAAAAAGGTAATAAAACTAACTTTACAGCTTGTAATGTTAGTTTTAAAGATGGCTCATATCATATAAATTTTGAAGGTAAAAAACATGGTACAAGTGCAATACTAACTAATATGCTTGGAAATCCAGGATTATTAATACAAGAAGAAAGTAGTAATAACTTAACTAAAGGAGATAGAGTTAAAGTTATTTTACTTTAGCTTTTTAATTATATAGAATCAATATAATTTTATATAATTATGCTATTTTAAGTGTATATTATAGATTAAGGATTATATTTGATTCTCTACATACATGGATTTCGGACTACCAAAAATTCTCATACTTCAAAAATATTAAAAAAACAGTTCAAAGATAAAATTATACTTGCACAACATCCTATCAAACCAAAAAATGCAATAAGTTATCTTGAAAAAGTGATAAAAGAAAAAAAAATTACTTCAATTATTGCAAGTTCTTTGGGTGGTTTTTATGCAACATATCTTTCCACTAAATATAATTTAAAAACAATCCTTATTAATCCCTCTGTCAATCCTTATAAAACAACTAAAGTATATCTTGGGCAAAATACTACTCAAGATGGAACAACTTTTAAATGGAAGAAAAAACATCTTAAACAACTTGAAAAATTTAAAATAAAACCAAAAAAATTAAATCACAAGAATTTTTATATTTTATTACAAAAAGCTGACAGCGTGTTAAATTATAAAATAGCTAACAAACGATATAAAAAAGGAAAAATTCTCATAGAGAAAAAAGGTAGCCATAGATTTGAGAATCTAGACAGACACTTTAAAAGTATCTGTTCATTTATAGGAGAAGATATTAAGAGTTAACTCTTAGTATCTCATCTTTTAAGACTTTTTTATCTATTTTAGTATTGTCTTTTGACTGCATTGGCATATTAGATTTAAATACAATTGTTGTAGGTACCATATATGTTGGAAGATGTTTTTTTATTTCAAAAATAATTTCATTTTTAGGTAGTTCACTTTGACTACTATAAACTAAAACAATCTCTTCTTCAATCTTTTCATTTTCTATTCCAAAGACAGCACACTCTTTAATCTCTGTAATATTATTTAATACAACTGTTTCTATCTCTAAAGGGCTTATTCTATATCCACTTGTCTTAATCATATCATCATGACGACTCACAAAAAAGATATACCCCTCTTCATCTTTATAGACATAATCGCCAGTTGCAACAACTACCTCATCAATTAGTCCATTTCCAAGGTCTATAACATTTTCTAAAATCTTAATACTTTTAAAACTATTATCTGTGTCTTCTTTAGAGTTCCAAAACCCCTTATATATTCCAGCTCCACGATGGATAAGCTGACCTACTTCTCTTGGTTTACATTCATAACCCTCTTCATTGATTACATATAAATCAACATCTGGAATTGCTTTACCAATGGAATTTGGTCTAATTTTTAGTTGACTTGGAGCCAGATATGCAGATCTGAAAGCTTCTGTATGACCACTCATAGAATAAAATTTTGCATTTGTAAAATATGTTTCTATTTGTTCAATCATAGAAGATGTAACATTTCCACCTGATGATGTAATTACTCTTACATTTTCTAATTGAGCAGGACTTGGTAATCTATGACTATCTTCATCAAACATCATTGTAAAGTTTATAGGCATTGCGGCTAATATTGTAATTTTATCTTTTAATATATGTGAAAAAAAGTCACTCGGTGTAAAAAAGCTATGAATACTAAAAGTAGCTCTTGCATAAAAAGATGTAAATAATTGATTTAATCCATAGTCAAAACTAAAAGATAAAATTCCTGATAAAACATCATCTTCTTCTATATGAAGATAGTTATTAACTACTCTTGCACTATCTATAAGATTTTTATGCGATATTACAACCCCTTTTGGAAAACCACTAGAAGCAAAACTATATGTAATAACTGCATTGTTATGACCTTTTATAGCACAACTATATTCACTTGTATAACATTTATAAATCTCTTCAAATGAAACTAACTCACTATCACATGTTTCAATTGTAATAATTTTTCTATTATATGAAGTTTCTTTTAAAGTTTTTAACTTTTGTTCATCTGTAATCATACAAGATATATCACAATCATTAATAATATGTTCAACTTGTTCTGACTTTAATAATTTTGTAATAGGCACTAAAACATAATCAGTAGAAAGAATTGCTAAGATAGATAAGGCATTTTGTATATTCTTATTTGCATATACCCCTATTCTACTCCCTTTTTTTAGATTTAAAGTATTTATATAATGTGCTAATTTATTTACTTTTTCTAGAACTTCAGGATATGTTAACTTTTCAACTTTATCAATTAAAGCTATTTTATTAGGTGTTTTTAGTGCTGCTATTTCAACTAAATTTCTTATACTATTTATAGACATATCTAACTCCTTATTTATTCATACCTAGAGTCCAGATAGAATAGTCTCTATCTACTACTAGTGTTGGTGTTGTATCATAATTTAAAAGTTTTTTATAAAAAAATGAAAGAATATCTTCCATCTCAACATCGTCTAAAACTTTTGTAATACCACCTGTTAATACTACTGAATTTAGTGTATCAAGTTTAATATTTAAATACGATTTATGATGGTGTGAAATTTTATATAATACCAAGAAAATTGAAAGTTGCATTAATAACTTTGTTGATTTTTCACTCACTTCATCAAGCATATTTTCTGTTGTATTTAAATGTGCAAGTAACTCATATACAAATTCATTGTTTTTTGCAGTATGTACTAAACTTTCTCTTGACTTATAAACACCTAGTTTTTTAAATACTAATCTATCATACTCATTATTTGTAATAATATTGTCATCTACTAAATCTTTACTGTAATGGATGTCTGTTGTAGCCCCTCCAATATCAATTACTATAAATGGATCAGCAACATCCAGTTTTGTATGGATTAAAGGTAATGATTTATTTACAATATAAGGTGTTGAAAATATTTGATTTGATGTAAGTTCATATAATCTTTTGATATCTTCTTTACCCATGATATCTGCTTGATAT
The DNA here is from genome assembly GCF_047159865.1 of Arcobacter sp. 15-2. GTDB lineage: Bacteria > Campylobacterota > Campylobacteria > Campylobacterales > Arcobacteraceae > JAIOSF01. The sequence goes on along the minus strand of NZ_AP038804.1, from coordinate 1,350,335 downwards.
AGATTTGTAAGGTATTCTTTTAAGTCATCTTCTACCATTTTTAATTTATTGTCAATGATATTTGGTAGAAGCACAATATTTGGGATATTTTGTGTTAAAAAATCATGTTGTGTTACACTACCTACATATACTATATTTGAATAGTTTAATTTAGAAAGATAATCTATTAAAACTTGATCATATACTTTTTCTACACTATCGATTGCACCAACAACTATAACAACATCTAACATCTCAGATGGAATTGGATATGTATCAATTTGAGAATATACTACAGTTTCAATAATATTAATACCTGAATTATAAGCAATATTTGAAGCGTATTTTAAAGAAAAAGACTCTGTAAGTCCAATAATAAGTGTACTTAATCCACCATTAGCTGAACTACATATTTGAATATCTGCTTTGTCACAATTGTTAAGTTCATCACCGCACTTCAACACTAAATCATCATAAATATTTTTATCGAAATTTCTAAAGTGGTGAGATATTTTATTTTCAGTAGCTACTTTAAAATATGTACTACCCACATCTATTAACATTTTTGAATTACTCATTATAACATCACTCCAATATCATGAATTATTTGATTTACAACAGAATCTGGATTTGCGCCTAAGTCTATTTTTGATTGTTCATATTTGAAACTTTTATCAGAGATAGGAAGTTTTCCTTTTTTATAGATTCTAATATTACTTTGTTTATCTCTTACAGTTATAAGTTCATTGTTATTTATAATGTGAGGAGAAAAAGGTACATCAATGATTCCATTTTTAATAGAGTTAAATACTTTTCTCCATAATGTGTCTGCTTTATCATTAAAAATTGCTTCGAAAATTTCATTTACTTGATTCGTAAGATTCTCTTCCTCTTCTTCATCTACAAAAGCAGGAATTCCTTGTAACATATCTAAAGTATATTGCACATTTGCAACAGCTTGAGCATTGTCTTCTTTTGTAGGAATACCAAATGCTTCAGCTCTAGTTTTTGTGATGATTTTGTCTGCCCCTACCATTTTAGCAATCATAGCCCCAGCATCAATTAATGAATCTGATTTAAACTTATCTCGTGGGAAAGCACCCATCCATTGATGATATACTAAATTTATAGTTGCATCAGTCACACCAATTTTATGTGCATATTTAGTTGCAAGTTTTCTTAATACTTTTGATGTTACTAAATCTTGATTTAAAGAACCAGTTTGTGCGAAACTTACAGAAAATGACTTTACACCCTCTTCTAAAGATAACATCATCTCTGCAATTTGAATAACTATAGTAATACATGGTGGTACCAATGTAGCAGTTAATGGTCCAAATGATTCTCTGTTGATTGGTTCATTTATAGTTGAGTATTTTGCACATACTCTTTCAACATGTTTCCAATACAAAAATGCTTTATCTTGTGGGAAGTTTTTAGAGTAAGGTAAAATATATGTGATTGGTCCACCCTCTATTTCAAATACACCTGAAGCTATTGCTAACTCAATTAAAAGTCTAGCATCTGGTGTACCATGTCTTAAACTTACAGGTGTATCAAAATGAGTTACCATTTTTCTTGTTGTTCTATAACCATGATTAATAAGAGGATAACCATTTAAAAGATCTGTTTCTGTTTCTTCTGATAAACGAAGCATCTTAGCAGCACTACCATAATCGTTAAGTCTAGTATGAGAATCAATTGTCATAGGTAAAACATTAACTACAGGAGCAAATTGTTCATATAAAGAATACATTTTATCATATGTAGGAAATCCACCACGAGGTTGTACTAATGTTTTCCCTTTATTATTTTTAAAAGCATGTGAAATAAAAAGATTTTTACTTGCATTTTTTACAAACTCTTCAACTTCAGCAAAATCAAAGTTATCTACATATTCATTTGAAAGGATAATATCTCTATCTCGTTGTAATAAACTCATCTATTTAACCTTTCCAAATTTCTTTTCTACAAAGTCATTTAAAGTATCAAGACCTTCCATTAAATCTTTTTGATGAAAAACAAGATCAAAACCATACTCTTTAAACTGCGGTACAATTTGGCTTTCAGTTCCTTCTCCAACACTTAAGTTCCCACCAATAACAAATACAACATCATCTAACTTGTATTTATCTTTTAGCACTAATAAATCTCTACACCAACCTTCTGCTTCACCATTTAATGATGAAATTAAAAGAACTTTTGAATCTGTTTCTATTACTGCATCAATAAATTCTTCTAAGTAAGTATTTACACCTAAATTAAATACTTCATAACCTCTACTTTGTAAGGAGATATCAATGAGTCTATTTGCAACCACATGGATATCATTACCTACTACGCCTATTACAACTTTCATATTTCCTCTTACATATTTGAATTCTTTATTGATTTAATTATAACTTAATCAAGTTAATAAAAAGATTTAAGTTAAATATTACAGCGTATTGTATACTAAATATACAATAATTCTGTATACAAAAATCTTATTATCTTATATACTACGACTATTAGTTTAAATAAATTAAAAATTCATACTTTCTTTAAGGTAGGATTGATAATCATTATTATAAACTTCCATAATTATCAAAAAGGATTTATATATGAAAAAATTATACATAAGTACAGTTGCAGCGTCATTGTTAACTACAGGAGCTCTTGCAGATAGTTCATCTATTAAAGATGCATTTGCAAATGGTAAAGTAAGTGGAGACATCTCTATATATACAGAAAGCGTTGACTTAAATAATGGAGACAAAGATACAGGATTTACAAATAGCTCTATTGGAATTCAGTATGAAACTGATTCATTTAATGGATTTAAAGCTGCTATTGGTGGAAGAACAAACCATAAATTTTCAGAAAAAAATGATGGTGATTATATCAACAGTTATACAGAAGATAAAGATAATGATTCTGAAGCTGTATTAAGTACAGCAAATATTTCATACACATCTGACTATGGAACAATTATTGCAGGTAGACAAGAGATAGATTTAGAATGGATTGGTGATTTTCACGAAGCAGTTGTAGCTGAAATTACAGCTATTCCGGATACAACTGTTGTAGTTGGTCATACTACAAGATTTATGGAAGCTAATGCTGATACTAATTTAGGAAAAATGGCAGATATCGGTGATAGTGGTGCTACTGTAATTGATGTTAAATATGAAGGTATTGAAAATGTAGTTATCAACCCTTATTTTATAAATGCTAGTATGAACGATGGTGACTTAACGGATGGAGTAGAAAATGGTAGTGATGATGACTTTAGTGCTTACGGTTTAAAAGCTACAGCTTCTGTTTCAAATATAGACTTAACAGCTCATTATGCGGCTACAAGCGAAGATGATTCGGCAACTGAAGATGGTTCTATTGCACATCTTGAAGTGGGAACAACTATTTCAAATATATCTTTAGCTGCTGGTTATATTACTACAGATAAAGATGGAGGGATTGGTTCAATTTCTACATTAGGTGATAATATTGATCCTTCTGAAGAACTAGGAGATTACATTTATGGAACTAATTCTGACACTTTTTATGTAAATGTTGGGGCAGAAGTTTCTATCGTTGCATTAGGTGCACAATATGCACAATCTGAATATGATGATGGAGCTTCTAAAAATGAAGAAGCTTCAGAAATACTTTTAACAGCAGATATAGCAATTACGGATGAATTATCATTTGGTGCATTTTACTCTTCTGTAGATGCTGAAGATAGTGATGATGATCAAGATAAACTAGCAGCAATGCTTACATACTCTTTCTAGTCAAAAATTAAAAAAGAAGATTTAAAAATCTTCTTTTTGATTCAATCAACATTGAACTTAGACTCAATAAAACTTCTATTTTATTTCGTGTGAGTTTTGTGTGCAACAAACAACTTTTTACTAAAATTCCGAAATTTAATAAACTGTATTCTTTCCTTTCCATACAAGGCTCATAAAATTTTATATAAAAATTTTTATTTAATAAAAAGTATTGTAGCATATGATATTTTTAAATAAGGCTTTGATATGAAATCATACACAGCAGATATCTGCGATACACACCCAAATGAAGTACAAGTTCTCAATCCAAAATACCACTCTTACGGAGGTGTTTCAATGTGTCAAGGAGAGATACAAACAATAAAACTTTTTGAAGATAATAAAGCTTTAGTTGAGTTATTACGAGATACAAATGGTCATGGTAAGATTTGTGTAGTTGATGTAGTAGGAGAATATTGTGCAGTTGTAGGAGAAACATTGATGAACTACGCTCATAAAAATAATTGGAAAGCAATTATTATAAATGGTTTTGTAAGAGATACTCATCAAACAACACAAATACCTGTAGGACTTTGGGCAAAAGGTACTTTCCCTTTTAAAAGCCAAAAAAAACATGATGCCATTATAAATAAAACTTTAGAATTCGAAAATGTTACTTTTTCTGTAGGTGACTATCTATATGCTGATAACGATGGTATCATCGTAAGTAAACAAAAATTCGAATAAATATCTAATATAAAATTAGTTATAATCTTAGTTATTATAAAACAATTTGGAATCAATCATGCAACTTTTAAACAATAAAAATATTCTTGTAGGTGTTACAGGAAGTATTGCTATATATAAAACATTAGAACTAGTAAGGCTTTATATCAAAGCAGGTGCAAATGTTAAAATCGTTATGACTAAAAGTGCAAAAAAATTTATTACCCCTTTAACATTCGAAACTATTTCACAAACAAATATCATAGATGATGAAAATGAAAATTGGTCAAAAAATAGTATTGATAATCATATAGCTATAGGAAAATGGGCTGATATATTTATTATAGCTCCCCTTTCTGTGAATACTTTAAATAAATTAGCGAATGGTATAGCAGATAATATACTAAGCCAAATAGTCTTAGCATATACAAATAGTATATTGGTATCACCAGCAGCAAATACACAGATGATCTATAATCCCATAACTCAGTCCAATATACAAAAACTAAAATTGTATAACTTTAAATTTATAAAAACTCAATCAAAAGAGTTGGCATGTAGAGATATAGGAGATGGAGCAATGGCTGATTATGAAGATATTTTTCATGCAACTATACGAGAGCTTTATAGTGAAGAGTATTGGAATAATAGAAAAGTAGTTTTAACAGGTGGAGGAACTATAGAAAAAATTGATGACATTAGATACATAAGTAACTTTAGTAGTGGTAAAATGGCTGCAAGTTTAGCGACAGCTTTGTATTATAAAGGAGCTGATGTATCTTTAATTACTACAAAAGACTCTACTATACCAAAACAAATAAAAACTATTTTAGTACAAAGTACTCAGGAGATGTATAACTTCACAAAACAAGAGTTAGAAGCTTCAAATAGAAAAAAACCATATTTTTTTAGTGTAGCTGCTGTAAGTGATTATATTCCTAAGTCTAGTAAAAATGGAAAAATTAAAAAAGAAGAAGTTGGGGTTAGTTGGGATTTATCATTGAAAAGAAATATTGATATTTTAGAAAAAATTGATAAAAAAAGTTTATATTCTGTAGGTTTTAAAGCGGAAACAGATATAAATTCTGCACATAAAAATGCAACTAGTATGTTAAATAAAAAAAGACTAGATGCTGTTTGTTTAAATATAATAAGCGATAAAAACAATTTTGGTTCAGATACAAATGAAATAGAATTTATCACTGCAAATCAGTCTACAATGATTCAAAAAGATACAAAAATAAATGTTGCATTATCAATTGTAAATAACTTAAAAGAACAATTTAGTGAATAATACAAATATACCCTCACACATCGCCATTATTATGGATGGAAATGGTCGTTGGGCTAAAGAGCAAGGATTAAGAAGAACAGCAGGTCATGAAGAGGGAGCAAAAACTGTACGAAAGGTTACTGAACATTGTGCAAAGATAGGAATAAAATACTTAACACTTTATGCCTTTAGCACAGAAAACTGGTCTCGACCTAAATTAGAGGTAGAATTTTTAATGAAACTTTTAGAGAAATACTTTATAAGTGAGTTGCCAGTTTATCTTCAGAATAATATACGATTTAAGGCAATTGGTGATCTAAGTAAATTTTCAAAAAAACTTCAAGAGATCATAAAAAAGACTGAAAAAGAAACTGAAAAATGCACAGGATTGACTCAAATCTTAGCACTTAACTATGGAAGTCGTAATGAGATAACAAGAGCACTAAAAAAATTAACTCTTAACAACCTAGAGATCAATGAGCATAATATTCAAAATTGCCTAGACACTGCTACAATACCTGATGTTGATCTTCTCATAAGAACAAGTGGTGAAGTAAGGGTATCTAACTATCTGTTATGGCAAATTGCTTATGCTGAAATGTTCTTTACCAAAACATACTGGCCAGAATTTACAACACATGAACTCGATGATATTTTATCAGATTATAAAAAAAGAGAAAGGCGATTTGGTGGAATATAGTATTTTTATTATTTTCTTAATAGGTTTAATATTAGGAAGCTTCTTAAATATGCTTATTTATCGATTACCTTTAAATATTCCACTTATGAATCCTAAAAGATCTACTTGTACTGTATGTACTCATACTATAAAATGGTATGAGAATATTCCTGTTTTATCATATATCTTATTAAAAGGAAAATGTTCAAATTGTCATACTAAAATATCTCTTATGTATCCAATTGTAGAATTAATTTCTGCTTTTATTACTACTGTACTTTATATTAAAATAGGACTTTCAGTAGAGTTTTATTTTCTTGTTTTTATCTTTTATACTCTTATAGTATTATCTTTTATTGATTTTAAGTACAAAGCAGTACCTGATTATTTATTAGTTTTGGTAGTTTGCAGTTCACTTATTTATATCTATATTTATAAAATACAAAATATTGAAACATTTTTTATATTTGCTGGTGGAATATTTATGATTGACTTATTTGTTACTTTTTATGTACAAAATATTAAAGCATATTTTTTAAAAGATGATACTTTAAAAATGCAAAAGGCATTGGGAGAAGGAGATATACCTATTATTGCTCTTATTGGAGGAATCTTAGGTTTGCAATTTGGATTAATTGCTATATTTTTATCAGCTATTTTAGCTATAATTCCATCAATTATAAATATAATATTAAACAAAGAGATAGAAACACCTTTTATACCATATTTATCATTAGCACTTTTTATAGTATACATTAATCAAACTAGTATAACATTATTACTAAAAGGACTTCATCTCTTATGAAATTATTAAAAAAATATTTACTTATTAATTTTTCACAAACTTTTTTTCCGATATTTTTAACATTATATTCCATCACTTCTATTATATTTTTAGTTAAAATAGCATCTCTTACTTCAATAATACAAATAAACTTTTTCGAACTTTTAGAACTCTATTTATATTCAGTTCCGACCATATTGTTTTATACTTTACCTATTTCTATATTTGTATCTTTATCTTTAACATTAAGTAAACTTTCAAGTGAATATGAACTTATTGTAATAACTAGCTTTGGGTTAAATCCAATTAAAATATTAAAGATCTTTTTACCTACATTAATTTTATCTAGTGTTGTACTATTAATATTATCTTTAGCTTTAATTCCAAAAGCAGATTATATGAAAGATAGCTTTTTAAAAATGAAAAAAACAGAAGCCCAACTTAATATAAAAGTAAGTGAATATGGACAAGCATTTGGGAAATGGCTTATTTATGTAGATAGTAAAGAAAAAGAAACATACAATGATATTGTATTATTCCAACAAGCACCAGAAGAAGGTACTTTTATTATATCAAAACATGCAAATATGAAAAACCAAGGTGCAACATTAAGTTTAAATCTTGATGAAGGAAAAGTTCTTAAAATTACAGATAATATCAATCAAATAGATTTCCAAAAAATGATCATCAACAACAATATTAAACAATCATCAAATATAAACACACTGGATGATTTAATTTTTTACTGGAAAGATATGTTTAATGACTATTCCAAAGCATCCGATTTTATATTTTATGTATTAGCATCATTCTACTCTATAATATCAATGCTTTTTGCAATATATATTGGATATTATAATCCACGGTATCAAAAAAATAATGCAACATTAATTACAATGAGTTTAACTACTGTTTTTTTTGTTATCACCCTGAATTTAAATGACACTGGATTTGCATCTTTATTTTATATTCCTATAATTTGGATACTTTTAAGTATCTATATTTATTATAATAAAATCAAACCTTACTATTAAAAGATTAGCAATGAAAATAAAACTCACTATTGCTTACGATGGAACAAACTATAATGGCTCGCAGATACAACCAAGTTTACCTACAATTCAATCTCAATTAATGGAAGCATTCCAACGCATTAATATTCAAACATCTTTTGACTTTAGTGGTAGAACTGATAAGGGTGTACATGCATTTAGACAAATTGTATCTTGTAACATTCCCGAGTATTGGAATGACTTAAAAAGACTTACCAATGTGTTAAATAAGCAACTCCCTCATACAATACAAATTCGAAATATACAAAAAGTTGATAAAAACTTTCATGCAAGATTCAGTGCTACAAAAAGGGAATATCGATATCTTATTACGGAGAAAAAACTTTCTGTTTTCAATAGTAATTATATGAGTCACTATAATAATATTGATGAAGAAAAAATAAAAGAAGCAATTTCATATTTTATAGGAATTCATGATTTTGAGTTTTTTAGTAAAAAAGGGAGTGATCCCGTTTCAACAGTTAGAGAAATTTACAATATTCGATTTTATAAATATAAAGATATCTATGTTTTAAATTTTCAAGCAAACTCTTATTTGAGAAGTCAAATCAGAATGATAGTTGATTTTATTATGAAAATATCTAGTGGGAAATTAACTATTAAACAGTTACAAGAGCAGTTAAATAAGAAGAAGCTAATATCATGGACATTAGCTCCTGCAAATGGACTGTATTTGAGTAAAATACTTTATAAAGAAACCTTATAATCTTTCAGGCATTTCATCTTTAAATGCAATTTTTTCAGCATTTTTGAGAATATCTAAAGCACCTTTTTCGATCATTTTTTCTGCTAGATTTAAACCTAAATTTTCATAAGATTCTATTGATGTAGTAATAGAATCTTGAAGTATATTTGTACCGTTTGGATAACCAATCATAGTCTGTAAAGTAATAGTATCTCCACTAATTGTAGCATTACAAGCAACAGGGGCAGAACATCCTGCTCCAATCTTTGCAATAAAATCTCGTTCACATTTTGTACAAATGAATGTATTCTCATCATTTACACTCATTGCTATATTCTTTAATTTAGTACTCCCAGAAACAATTTCTAAACCTAAAGCTGCCTGACCCATAGGTGGGATCATTCTATCCAATGGCAGTTTTTGGGTAAAAGGGATCTCTTTTAATAAATCAAGTCTTGACAACCCAATCCAAGCTAAAATTATTGCATCATATTGACCCTCTTCTAATTTCCGCAATCGAGTATTTACATTTCCTCTTAAGTCCTTAATTTTTAAATCAGGTCTTTGTTTTAATAGTTGCATTCGTCTTCGTAAACTTGTAGTTCCAACTATTGCTCCTTTTGGTAAGCTTTCCAAAGATTCATATTTGTGAGATAAAAACACATCACTTTGGTCTTCTCTTTTTGTAATAGCTACAAGCTCTAGTCCATCTGGAATATAAGTAGGAACATCTTTTAAACTATGCACAGCCAAATCCGCATTTCCTGCTAACATCTCATCTTCAAGTTCTTTGGTAAAGTGACCTTTTCCTCCTACTAAAGCAAGTGGTTTATCTAAAATCTTATCACCTTTACTCACTATTTTATTTAATTTAACAGTAACATTTGGGAATGATGATTCTATTCTATCTTTAATATGATATGCCTGCCATAATGCTAATTCACTTGCTCTTGTTGCTATAATTATTGTTTCCATTTTTATACCTATCTATTTTAAATATTTTTCATATTTACTTCTAGTTCTATCAATCTCACCATCAAAAAAGAGTGTTGGAGTGCCATTTACAAAAGCTTCTTCTGAAAACTTAATCTCTTTTTGTAATCTTTCATCTAATTTATTATCATTAATTTGATCCGTTGTTATATTTGTTTTGAAAACCTTATTAAAATGATCTAATGCAACTTGATCATCTTTTACTTTATACGCATCATAAAGAGTACCAAAATTTGTGTTATAAAGAGTATACTCAACATTTTTGATGCCCATATTTTTAGCAATCATAGAAGCTTTAGCAAGTGTTTGTGCAGTTGGATGCATTTGTAAAGGCAAAGAGTAATAATATAAAGCAATATTATTAGGATTGTTACGAATATTTTTTATAATTGTAGGAATTTCATCTACACATATAGGGCATAAAGGATCACTAAAAACAACTAAACTATGTTTAGCATTAGGATTACCCGCAATTAGATTCTCTTTATTAAAAAACTTTTTAGTTAATGTTGGATATAAAATATCTTTAAAAGACTGTTTTGTTTTGATATTAATTAATTCTGGGGATATAAGTTTTCCATTTGTAAATAAAGTATCTTTTTGATTTAATTGTTTTCCATTTACAGTAAATGTCAAATTGAAAACATAACCATACCATCCATTTTGTTGTAGATCTTTTTTTAGTACAATTGAAACATTATTTAATTCAATGTTCTGACGCTTTAAAATACTTGCTATTTTTTTCTTTTCATACTGTAAGATATCGTCATCTATTTTTTTATCCGCAAATAGATTAGTGCTTAAGAGTGTTATTATCATCAATAACTTCAACATCAATAATTTCATCTTTATTCCTTTTGTAATTTGTATTATTTGTATTTTTTGTATTTGCATTAGTAAATCTACTAGTATCATAACCAAAATCAGATGAACTAAAATTTGTAGTATATGTTGTTCTTTGTCTAGGCGTTTTGAATTTAAATATTTTACTCATTATTACAACTAAAAAAGAGAACTGCATTAATAAGCCTAAGAAATCAGTAAAAAAACCCGGTACTATAAGCAACACAGCTCCCATTGCTTTTCCTACATTGGTATTGATAAATTCTTCTTGTGTAATTTGACCTACTCGAGCCTTTGAAATACTTTCCATTAACGATACTTTAAAGTTTTTTAAAATTATTATTCCAATAATTGCTGTGATAATAATTTCAAAAAAAGTATTCAATCCGCCAATTTGTCCTGATATAGATGATGAAATCATAACTTCTAAAAAAAGATATATAAAAAAATAAATCATCAAACTCCTTTATTTAATTTATGACTAGAAAGTATAGATTTTTCTAATTGGTACAAATCATACCGAATAGACTTAAATTTTTCACTTATATCAGTATCGATTAATTTAGTAAATTCTTCTAAAACACGAGAACTTTCTTGTGCTCTTTTATAATTTGCAATTAATATAGAAGTTAAATCTGTTCTATTTTGCTCAGACTTAGTGGAACTCTTTAAAACATCATTTTGAATATCTCGTGAACCTAACAAATCGTTATAGACATCAATTCTAGCAGAATGCCGTAATTTTTTTAACTTTGTTGCAATATCTTTATCATTAAAAATATAACGATAAATGTCTTCAACTACACGAATACCTTCACGAAGGCGATTTAAATTTGCGTCTATTAGACGCAAATTTTCTTTAGTCATCTTTGCTATTAAAAGCAGCTAAGATTTGTAATAAAGATATAAATAGATTCAAGAAATCTAAGTAAAGTGCAATAGCAGCTTCAATAGGAGTAGAAAAACCACCTTTTATAATTTGTTGTGTATCATATAAAATAAATGCACTAAATATTAAAGCTCCAGCTCCAGCAATTGCCAACTGTAAAATTGGTGACTGGAAAAATATGTTACTTAAACTTGCTACAATTAAAATAATTACAGCAATAAAAAGCATTTTACCCATAGAAGAATAATCTTTTTTTGTTGATAAAGCAAACATTGATATTCCACCAAAAGCAACTGAAGTCATTAAAAATGCTTGAGCTACTATAGAAGCTCCACCTGGCATATTAAATACACTACTCAAAAGAGGAGTAATAGTTAATCCACTAACAAATGTAAATGCAAAAAGAACTGCAAGATTGATTCCTGGTTTATCCTTAACAGCATAAATTCCAAACAATAATGCAAATTCTAATATTACAAGTCCCCAATACCAACTTGATATTGCACTCACCATTCCTAAACCTATATATGCACCAGCACTAGCAGCTAACAATGAACTAGCGAATAACTGATAAGTACTCTTTAAAAAAGCCATAATATCAGCAGGTGCTGACTGTTCTTCTCGTGATGAAGAGTATGCTTCATCGTTCCGTGAATAACTCTTATCGTTATTATTAGATAAATAATCTCTGTTGTACATTAATATTCCTTTTAATTTTGTATTATGATTTTATAGTTATTTACTTAAATCTATCTTTAAAATTCATAATTAACATCTTTCATTTACATACTTACTTTTATTTATAGTAATTATAAACTTTTTTAAGATATAATCTATGTAATTTTAAAGATGTAAAATATTTAAAGACCGTTAATAATTTAGGAGTTATATAAATGTTAGATGTAGTAGAGATTCAAAAGATACTTCCTCATAGGTATCCATTTTTATTAGTAGACAAAGTTACAGAAATGGTACAAGGTGAAGATATTATTGCTTATAAAAACATTTCAATTAGTGAACCAGTTTTTCAAGGGCATTTTCCAGGGCATCCTATCTATCCAGGTGTTATGATACTTGAAGGTATGGCACAAGCAGGAGGGATATTAGCTTTAAAAAGTGCAGGACTTTCTGATGAAGAGTTACAAAATAAAGTTATCTATTTTATGAGTATAGATGGAGCAAAATTCAGAAGCCCTGTTAAGCCTGGTGATAAATTAGAATATAGAATTAAAGTATTGAAATTAAGAAAAAATCTTATTGTTTTAGATGGTAAGGCATATGTTGATGATACACTGGTGAGTGAAGCTCAGCTAAAAGCTATGGTTGTAGATAAATAATAGTATGAATATTCATAAAACAGCTATTATAGAAGATGGAGCTATTATTGCAGATGATGTAACTATTGGTCCTTTTACTATTATTGGTCCAAATGTAACAATTGGAAAAGGTACAACGATTGCTAGTCACACCTTAATTGAAGGTTATACTACAATTGGTGAGAACAATCAAATTTTTTCACATGCAGTATTAGGTACTATTCCTCAAGATTTAAAATATAATGGGGAAGAGACTTATCTCAAAATTGGAGATAACAATACTATTCGAGAGCATACTTTTATAAATACTGGAACAGCTGGTGGTGGATACAATACAATCATAGGAGATGGTAACCTGATTATGGGGCATGTTCATATGGGTCATGATTGTATTATTGGTAATAATATTGTCATCGCTAATTCTACAGTTTTAGCTGGTCATGTTGAGATTGCAAATAATGCTGTTATTGGTGGTATTAGTGCTGTTCATCAATTTTGCAAAGTTGGAGAGTATGCAATGCTTGGTGGTGGTTCTATTGTTGTTCAAGATATTCCACCATATTGTATATGTGAAGGAAATCGTGCTTCTTTGAGAGGACTTAATATAAATGGTCTAAGAAGAAATTTCAAAAATAGAGAAGATATCTCAGAGATTAAAAAAGCATATAAACACCTTTTTGAATCGGGGAATGCACTACAAGAGAGTGCCAAAGAACTTATAAACAATTCAAAAAATAAAAATGTAAAGAATTTAGCTCAATTTGTACTTGATACAAAACGAGGTATCCCTTTTACAAGAAAGTAAGAAAATGAAAAAAGAAAAACTAATTTGTGATTTTTGTGGCATAGAAGACACTGTACAAAACCCTGTAATTGCAGGGGAAAATGCAACTATTTGTCAGTCTTGTGCTAAATCTGCATATGAAATAATAGAAAAACATAAAACAGAATCATCGGATTCAAATGAGTTAACAGATGTTTCTAACTCAACAATTCAACAAAATATTTTAACACCTAAAGAGTTAAAAACAATTTTAGATGAGTATGTAATAGGACAAGAGAAAGCAAAAAAAGTTTTAAGTGTTGCTGTTTACAATCATTATAAAAGAATATTTAAACAATCTGATAGTGAAGATATCACAGAATTAACAAAATCAAATGTACTTTTAATAGGTCCAACAGGAAGTGGTAAAACTCTACTTGCACAAACTATTTCAAAATATCTTGATGTACCTTTGGCTATTGCAGATGCAACAAGTTTAACAGAAGCTGGTTATGTTGGTGATGATGTTGAAAATGTTGTAACAAGGCTAATACAAGCTGCTGATGGTGATATCAAAAAAGCTGAACAAGGAATTATATTTATTGATGAAATTGATAAAATTGCTAGAATGAGTGAAAACAGAAGTATCACTAGAGATGTAAGTGGTGAAGGTGTTCAACAAGCTTTACTTAAAATCGTTGAAGGTAGCCAGGTAAATGTTCCACCTAAAGGTGGAAGAAAACATCCAGGACAAGACTCTTTACAACTAGATACTACAAATGTATTATTTATTTGTGGTGGTGCATTTGATGGTATGAAAGATATCATTGGTAAAAGAGAAGGTGGTAATATTTTAGGTTTTAATCAAGAGAAAAAAACTAAAGTAGAACAAGAAAATATTATGGAAAAAATTGAAGCAGATGATTTAGTAAAATATGGTTTAATCCCAGAATTAATTGGTCGACTTCACATGACAGCTATTTTAGAAGAGATAGATGAAGATGCAATGATTCATATATTAAAAGAACCAAAAAACTCTTTAGTAAAACAATATACAAAACTTTTTAAAATGGATGATGTAGATTTAGAGTTTGATGATAAATCATTGATTGCTATAGCAAAAGCAGCTATTGATAGAAAAACTGGAGCAAGAGGTCTGCGGTCAATTTTAGAAGATATTATGTTAGATGTTATGTATGAATTACCTGAATATAAAGGTAAAAAAGTTACTATAACGGAAGATGTTGTAAATAAAATAAAACTACCAAAAGTAGTATAAAAGGTATAAAAATGATTTTTGATAAGTTTATTGGTTGGTTTTCAAATGATATGGCGATAGATCTTGGTACAGCAAATACAATTGTATCTGTAAAAGGGAAAGGGATCATCATCAATGAACCATCAGTTGTAGCAGTTCAACATGACCGATATGGAAGAGATAGAATTTTAGCAGTTGGAAAAGAAGCAAAACAAATGATAGGAAAAACACCTGTAAATATACAAGCTGTTCGACCTATGAAAGATGGTGTTATTGCTGATTTTGAAATGACTGAAAGAATGATTCGATACTTTATAGAAAAAGCACATGGAAGAAAATCATTCCTTAGACCAAGAATCATTATTTGTATCCCTCATGGAATTACTCAAGTTGAAAGAAAAGCCGTAAGAGAGTCTGCATTAAGTGCAGGAGCTAGAGAAGTTTATCTTGTTGAAGAACCAATGGCTGCTGCTATTGGAGCTGGTATTCCAGTTAGTAGTCCAAATGGTTATGTTGTTGTTGATATTGGTGGTGGTACTACAGAAATTGGTGTTACCTCACTTGGTGGATTAGTGCTTAGTAAGTCAATTAAAGTAGCTGGTGATAGATTTGATAAATCAATTGTTGATTATGTAAGACAAAACTTCAACCTTTATATTGGAGAAAGAACTGCTGAAAATATTAAACTTGATATTGGTACAGCTATTAAACAAACAAAAGATACTACAATTAAAGTAAAAGGAAGAGATAGTTCTGGACTACTTACTACTATTGAACTTACAAGTGAAGGTGTTAGAACAGCTTTACATGAGCCTTTAAAAGAGATTTCACTTGCAGTTCGACAAGTGCTGGAAGAGATGCCACCTGATTTAGCAGGTGATGTTGTTGATAATGGTGTAGTTTTAACTGGTGGTGGAGCACTTATACGAGGCCTTGACAAATATCTGGCAAATGATATAAAACTGCCTGTTAGAGTTGCTGAAGATCCTCTACTAGCTGTTGCTTATGGAACTAGTAAAACTTTAGATGAAGAATCACTCCTTAGACTAATATCGAATGAATAAAAAGTTTACACTTTTTATACTAATTTCCACAATTAGTATTTTATACTTTTTCAACATAGAAAAAATTATTCAAAATAAACTTTCTATGTTAAATCAATCTATTAAAACCTCTTACATAGAACTATTTGTTACATTAAATAGTTCTATAGAAAAATATATCAATCAAATTGATTATATTACTCAACTTAAAGATTCAAATAACGAACATTTAAAATATAAACTATTATATGATATAAAAGTAAGTGAATTAAAAGAATTGAAAACCAACCAAAGTTCACTTTCTACTTTAGATTTAGAGCTTAAAAAAGTTAAAGTGTTATCTTACTACAAGTTTAATGATTACTCAAGAGTCATTATTAACAAAACAGATCTTAATAGTTCTAAAATCTATTCATTAATAACTTTTGATGGTTATAGTGCGGGTATTGTGTTAAATAAAAACAATACTTCAATTGCCTATTTAAACGAAAATGTAAAATGTAACTATACTGTTTTTATAGGTGAGAACAATGTACCAGGTATTACTAGTGGAATTTTAGACAATGGTCAACTTCTTATACGATATGTACCTATTTGGCAAAATATTTCAATTGGTGATGAAGTTATTACAAGTAGTATGGATGGAATATTTCCTTTTGGGATTAAAGTAGGAAAAGTAAGTAAAATCGATATTCAAGATAATATTCAAGAGATATCAATTACACCTTATGCAAAAACTTTAGGAAATCGTAATTATTATTTATATGAACACAAAAAGACAATATCTAATAACTAGACATTATCTTATCAACAGTATCCCACGATAAACCCTCTTTTTCATCTCTTTTAAACATATTAAAAATATATCGTGCGAACATATCAGTTTCAATGTTAACTTTACTATTAATCATATATGATTGGAATAAAGTGTTTTCTAAAGTATGAGGAATGATTGTTAATCTAAATTGATCTTTCATCACTTCATTTACTGTTAAACTAATCCCATCAACTGTAATTGAACCTTTTGAAATAACATATTTCATATATTCACTTGGGATTGAGATGAAAAAATCTGTCGAATTTCCATTTTGCACAATATTAGTTATTGTTCCTAAACAGTCCACATGACCTTGAACAATATGACCTTCAAAACGATCACCCATCATCATTGCAGGTTCCATATGAACAGAACCTTTATAATTTTCCATTGCTAATATTGCTTGGGATTCAGGAGATAGTTCAACACTAAATGTATCACCCTCAATCGCAACAACTGTTAAACATGCACCATTTATAGCTATACTATCACCTATTTTAGGTTGATAATCTGCTCTTACTGTTAAAATATTATCACTGAAATTTACTACTTCAGCCATCTCTCGTATAAGTCCTGTAAACATATTTGGATTATATCATAACTTTGATTTAAGTAAAAGATTGTAAACTACTTTTAAAGAATACAAGGTTATCAATATTAAAACTTTATCATTTTTTATTTTTGCTTTCATGCTAGTTGGATGTGTTTCTAACCAACCAACACATTCTGTAAGTTCTACAATTCTCATTAAAACACCTCATATGAAATATCATGATAATGGTTTTATTGTTTATTATAAAAACTATGTTCATTTGCAATTATTTAATGTTGGTAATGTAATTTTAGACTTATCAATATATAAAAATAAAATTTGCCAAAGTACTTTTAAATGTATAGATTCAAAAAAATTTAATCAAAAGTATATTGACTCATCTTACAGTGATGATTTTTTATATACACTTTTTACAAGTAAAAACATCTACTTTAAAGACAAAAAAAATAAAATATTGATCAAAGTGAAATAAAGGAAAGAAATGAGTAAATTTGTTGGAGCACATGTGAGTGCAAGCGGTGGTGTGCAAAACGCACCTTTAAATGCAATTGAAATTGGTGCCAAAGCATTTGCATTATTTACAAAAAATCAAAAAAGATGGGATGCAAAACCATTTGATACAAAGACATTAGATGCATGGTTTAAAAACCTTGAAGAGAGTAAAATATTACCAAAACATATTTTACCTCATGACAGTTATCTTATTAATCTTGGAAATCCAGATGGTGAAAAACTTGAAAAATCACGAAATGCTTTCATCGATGAACTAGAAAGATGTGATATTTTAGGTCTTGATAGATTAAATTTTCATCCTGGAAGTCACCTACAAAAATTTGGTAAAAAAGATCCTGAATATAATGAAAAAATACATTATGCAGAATTGGAGTGCCTTGATTTAATTGCAGAGTCAATAAATTTTGCTCTTGATAAAACAAAAAATGTAAAAGCTGTTATTGAAAATACAGCAGGTCAAGGTACAAATCTTGGTTATAAATTTGAACATTTAGAGTATATTATAGATAGAGTTGAAGATAAGAGTAGAATTGGAGTATGTATAGATACCTGTCATATGTTTACAGCTGGATATGATATAAGAACAAGAGAAGCTTATGATAAAACATGGAATGAGTTTGACAAAATTGTTGGAAGAGAATTTTTAATGGGTATGCATATAAATGACTCTAAACCAGCTTTAGGAAGTCGAGTAGATAGACATCATAGCTTGGGAGAGGGCGAGATAGGATGGAATGCCTTTGAGTACATTATGAATGATTCTCGAATGGATGATATTCCATTAGTATTGGAAACAATTGATGAAACTATTTGGGATCAAGAGATAAAAAACTTATACAAACTAGTAAAATAAAAAAAGCCCCTATTATAAATAATAGGGGCTTTTTTAGTCTTCAGAAAGTAATGTTATGCAAAACTTCCAAGAGTCATAAGTCGATCATATCTTTTTTGATCTCTTTCATCCTTAGAAAGCTTTTTCAATTCTGCAACTTGATCTAAAAAATAGTCACCTAAAGCAGAAACAGCATCTTTTGTATTTCTATGAGCTCCAATTAATGGTTCATTAATAACATCATCAATTAAATTAGAATCTTTTAAATATGATGGTGTTATTTTTAAAGCACTTGTAGCAGTTTCCACCATATCTTGATTTTTCCATAAAATACTTGCACACCCTTCTGGCGAAATAACAGAATATACACTATATCTCATCATTGCCAACTTATCACCAATAGAGATAGCTAACGCACCACCAGAACCACCTTCACCAATAACTACAGATACTATAATAGTATCCAAATCACTTAATTCAAATAAGTTTCTCGCAATTGCTTCACTTTGACTTCGCTCTTCAGCTCCAATACCTGGATATGCACCCGGAGTGTCTACTAAAAATAAAATAGGTAAGTTGAATTTTTCAGCAAGTTTAGCAGCTCTTAAAGCTTTTCTATATCCTTCAGGATTAGGCATACCAAAATTTCTTTTGATTTTATTTTTAACGCCTCGACCTTTTTGTTCACCAATAACTACACATTTTGTATCACCTATGTACCCTAAAAAACAAACAATAGCTTGATCATCTGCAAGATGTCTGTCACCATGAATCTCATAAGAATCTGTCATTAAGCCTCTTATATAATCCATAGCATAAGGTCTATCAACATGTCTTGCTAACTTTAGTTTTTGAAAATCTGTTAGATTTGAGTATGTTTTTTCTACCTCTTTTGATAGTTTTTTCTCTAAAATTGATACAGCATATTCATCTGCTTTTGTTTTTGCAACAATAATTTCATCTTCAATTTTTTTTAAATCTTGTTCAAAATCTAAATATGTAGCCATAGTACCTTACCTACTTTGTGTATTTTTTCATAATAATAACACCATTTGTTCCACCAAAACCAAATGAGTTACTCATAATTACATTAACATCTGCTTTTCTAGCAGTATTTGGTACATAATCTAAATCACAATTTTCGTCAGATTCTATTTGATTAATTGTTGGAGGGATTACACCATCATCCATAGCTTTAATTGCAATAATAGCTTCAACTGCACCAGCTGCACCTAAACAATGACCAATTTGTCCTTTTGTAGATGTTACAGGAGGACAATTTTCAGCTCCACCAAATAATTCTTTTAATGCCGCTGTTTCATTCTTGTCATTTACTGGTGTTGATGTTCCATGAGCGTTAACATAATCAATTTTTAACTCACCACCATTATTTTTTTCAGCCATTGAATAAGCAGCTTTCATAGCTCGTAAAGGTCCATCCATTGTTGGTGTTGTAATATGATTTGCATCGCCACTTTCACCAAAACCTAGAACCTCAGCATAAATTTTTGCACCTCGTGCCTCTGCAGACTCTAGAGTCTCAAGAACAAGTGCTCCAGCACCTTCACCCATAACAAAACCATCTCTATTTTTATCAAATGGTCTTGATGCAGTTTTAGGATCATCATTTCTTGTACTTAAAGCTTTCATTGATGCAAATCCACCAACACCAGCAGCACATACAGCAGATTCAGCACCAACAACTAACATTTTAGTAGCTCCACCAAGTGCAATTGTTTTATATGCATCTGCAATAGCATGAGTACCAGCAGCACAAGCTGTAACAGCTGAAATATTTGGTCCTTTTAGATTATGCTGAATAGTAATAAAACCACCAAGCATATTAACTAATGAAGATGGAATAAAAAATGGAGAGATTTTACTAGGTCCTCTATTTGCACAAACAACAGAATTTTTTTCTATATTTGTCATACCACCAATACCAGAAGCAGCTACAATACCAAATGACTCAGAGATATCATCACTAACCTTATTATCAGTAACTAGTGCTGCATCTTCCATAGCTTCTTGAGCTGCGTGAATACCTAACTGTATAAATCTATCAGCTTTTTTAGCCTCTTTTTTACCCATAATTGCTGTTGGATCAAAATCTTTTACTTCCCCTGCAATTTGTGCTGTAAACTCACTTGCATCAAAAAGTGTTATCTTATCTATACCTGTTTGACCATCAACAATCGCTTTAAATGAATCTGTTACATTTGATCCAAGCGAATTTATCATCCCTAAACCAGTTACTACAACTCTTTGCATATTATCACTCCATATTTATAAACTAAATAAAATTAAAATTATTTTAACTTTATTTAAATTATATTGATAGCTAAAGATAAAGTTTTCTTTATCTAATAACTATCCGTAAAAAAAGATTATTTATTGTCTTCGATGTATTTTAATGCATCTGCAACAGTAAGAATACCTTCTGCATCTTCATCAGGGATTTCGATATCAAATTCTTCTTCTAAAGCCATTACTAGTTCAACAACATCTAGTGAATCTGCTCCTAAATCCTCAATAAACTTTGAGTCTTCTTTTACTTCATCTGGATTACAATCTAGTTGTTCAACTACAACTGCTTTTACTTTTTCTAACATAATTCTTCCTTTTTTAATTAAAATTCTTGTAATTATAGCATATTTTCTTTGAAACCATTCTTTTTATTTCTTATTCAAGAATGTTTATACATATAATCCACCATTTACTTTTAATATTTCACCTGTAATATAAGCAGAATGATCACTTAATAAAAAGGCAACAGCATCAGCTACATCTTTAGCTTCACCAAATCTTTTAAGTGGAATATTTCTTGTATATTCTTCTTTTACTTCATCTTTTAATTCATCAGTCATATCAGTTCTAATAAATCCAGGAGTCACACTATTAAATCGAATACCTCTAGCAGCACCCTCTTTTGCAAAAGATTTAGTCATACTATTTACTCCACCTTTTGATGCTGAATAGTTTGTTTGTCCAGCATTTCCCATCTCACCAACAATAGAAGAGATATTCACAACTGAACCAAATCTTTTTTTACTCATCGCTTTTAGTGCATCTCGACAACCAATAAATGTAGATTTTAAATTTGCATTTATTACATCATCAAAGTCATCTATACTCATTCTTAATGCTAGTTTATCTTTAGTAATACCTGCATTATTTACTAAATAACTAATTGCACCATCTGCCTCAACAATAGTTTTAATAATATTTGACCAATCAGCTTCAACTGAAACATCACCTTTAATAACTGCAGCAGTTCCACCAGCAGTTTCAATCTGCTCTTTTAATGCATCTGCAATTTCGGGTTTACTTCTATAATTAATCCATACTTTTAAACCATAAGTTGCTAGCTCTTTTGCAATCTCAGCTCCAATTCCTTTGCTAGCACCTGTTATTAATACATTTGTTCCTGTAAATTTCATATAATTTTCCTTTTTAAATTTAATCTATATATCTTTTAGTGATGTTATTATAACATTCTATTCTTCTATCTCGTAAAAATGGCCACCATCTTCTTACATTTTCACTTCTATTTAAATCTATATCTGAATACAATATCTCTTCATTTTGATGGTTTGCATATGCTAAATACTCACCTTGAGCTCCGAAAACAAAACTATTTCCCCAAAATTGTGTGCCTTTGAGTACTTGTGAATCATCACTTTCAAATCCTACTCTATTTACAGTAATTATGGGAAGACCATTTGCAACAGCGTGTCCTCTTTGTACCGCTATCCAAGCATCAAGTTGTCTTTGTTTCTCATCTTCACTATCATCTTCAAACCATCCTATTGCTGTTGGATAGATAAGTATTTCAGCACCTTTGAGTGCCATAAGTCTTGCAGCTTCAGGGTACCACTGATCCCAACAAATTAAAACACCAAGTTTTCCTACACTTGTCTGTATTGGTTCAAAACCCATATCCCCTGGAGTAAAATAAAATTTTTCATAAAATCCTGGGTCATCAGGTATATGCATTTTTCTATATTTTCCAGCAATTGAGCCATCTTTTTCAAATACTACAGAAGTATTATGATAAAGTCCTACTGTTCTTTTTTCAAATAGTGAAGTTACAAGAACCACATTATTTGCTTTTGCAACATTAGCCCAAAATATAATATCTTCTTCCCAAGAGTTTGCTAGATCAAAAACATCAACATTTTCATTTTGACAAAAATAGTATGTTTGATGAAGTTCTTGAAGGACTATTAAATCAACATCATTTTTTGATGCTTCTTCAATTTTTAAAACTGTTTGATTTACTGTTTCCTTTTTTGAAGCATAATATTTTTGTTGTATAAGCGCCGTTTTCATAATAATACCTCTTTATATTTTAGGATATTGCATTGTCACACAATGTAAACTTCCATGTTGTCGTATCAATGTTTGACAATCTACTCCTACTACATCTCTACTTGGAAAAATTTGTTTAAATATTTGTAAAGCTTTTTCATCATTTTTATCATCATAAGTTGGTACTAAAACCGCTCCATTTATGATCAAAAAATTTGCATAGGTTGCAGGTAATCTTTCATCACAATCATACTTTGCTTCTATCCACGGCAATGCTATTAACTTAAAGCTTGTTCCATCTAGTTGTTTAAATAAGGAAAGTTCATTTTCCATCTCTTTTAATGCTTCATAATGTACATCTTCTATATCATCACAACTTTGATACACTATTGTATCTTTTGCAACAAACCTTGCTAAAGTATCTATATGACTATCTGTATCATCACCTTCTAAATATCCACTATTTAGCCACAATATTTTTGATGCTCCAAAATATTCAAGTAAACGCTTTTCAATACTATTTTGAGAAAGAGTAGGATTTCTATTTTTTTCCATTAAACATTGTTTTGTTGTCAAAATAATACCATCACCGTTACTTTCAATAGCACCACCTTCTAATACAAAAGAGATACTTTTATGATAATATCCTTTCAGTAATCCTTTTAGTTTCATTTGCATAGTGATTTGATTGTCTAATTTATAAGCAAACTTTTTTCCCCAAGCATTATATTTAAAATCTAAAATTACTTTCTTTCCATTATCATCAACGGTAATACCACCTAAATCTCTTGACCATGTGTCATCACTATTGATTTTTACAAATATTAAATTGTTTTTATTTGAGAATAGTGATTTTACATATGTAAGATTATTAGCAATTATTAAGCATTTCTGATATTTTGCAATTGATTTTGCAATATTTACAAAAGTATTAAGTGCTTCATCTAAGTAGTCAATCCAATCTGTATTTTCATGTGGAAATACAAGCTGAACAAACTCTTGTTTTTCCCACTCTGCTGGTAGATACATAGTGTTATAAATTTCCTTTTAAAAATGATCTTTTCTCTTTTGGTTCCTCTTCTTCTGCTAAGCCAAAACCAATATTTTTATTCGTTGTTGTTTGTGAACCTTCAACTTTTTTGTTTTTTTCTGTTTTTTTCATTATTGCATTTAGTCTTGCTTTTTTAGCTGCAATTTTTCTTTGAACATAAGTATTAGTAAATTTTCTTTTTTTATATGGCTCCGCTATCATAATAGTATCTAATTTATTTAATTTTGAAATTGTAGGGAAAAGGTCCCTTCTATCATGAACTTTAAAAAGATATAATTTAGTATTTTTTTTATCTACAAATTCTAATTCCAAATCATTGATAATTGTAAATATTGCCCCTATACTTTTAAAACGAACTTCTATGATATTATCAAAAGTATAAATACTCCCTTTTTGATTCACATAGTATTCTTCGTTTGCTTTTACTTTATATATACTATCTCTATCAAAATACTTATAGAAACAAACATTTCTCACTTTGTTAAAGTAACACTCTTTAGAAAAAGAAAAAGTAAAAAGTAAAAATACAATAAATAAAATTCTCATTTTTTAAACACCTCTTTTGTTATTCCAAACTCTTATATGTAATCTATCTGAATACTTATATCCTTTTTCCAATGCAAGTTCAATAACACTCAAAGAGTTTTTATCAATACTTTCAGAAGTATCACCTAAAGGCATAAGATACACTTCACATTTGGGAATTTGTTTTGTAATTTGAAATATCTCTTCTGTTGCGTCTTCAATAAATGCTTTATCTACAACAAATTTCAAATAACTTGTTTTTGAAGTACTTAAAATATTTTGTAGTGTTTGAATATTAACTCTTTTTGAAAGCTTTTCACCACTATTGCTCAATTTTACACTCATTGAGAACATTAACTTTTGATGCCAAGATTGGTTTAGTTCTATATCTATTGAAGCATTTGTTTCAATTGTTACTAAAAAATCATTTTCTACATAATATTGTAAAAAATTTTGAAACTCAGTATCTTTCCAATACAGTAATGGTTCACCACCTGTTATCACCAAATCAACTTTATAAGATGGTAAGATTTTTGTAACTTCAAAAATTAACTCTTGGCTTGTTTTATATTTTTTCCATTCATCACGAAAAGCACTATCTGAAGCATAAAAACTATCACAAGAGCATTTTTTAATACCGCTTGGTGTTTCATATTCCACTTCAAATCCAGGACATTGCATATTGCATTTTCCAAAGCGTACAAATACAGAAGGGTTTCCAGTACATTTTCCTTCACCTTGAATCGTTGGTCCAAAAATTTCATTTATCTCTAACATTTAATTTGTATCTTTCTATGAGTAAACAACACTTCTACTTTTTGGTGTTTCAAAATATTCTAAATGAGAAACTTTTATATCTAACTTTGCCATTTTATCTTGAACAATTTTTAATAACCACGCAGATAAATTTTCGCTTGTTGGTACAAAATCTACAATGATAAAACCCTCATACATCTCTATGATATGAGTTTCATCATCTTTGACCATAGACAAATCAGGTACTTTATAATTTTCTGGCATATCGATTAAGTTTTCTTTTTTACTATAGTGAGGCAACAGTGTTGAAAATAAAGGATCATTAATATCAATGATAAATTTATGGTCAAGTGTATCATCTAAAAATTTTTTAAACCAGTTTAAATGTTTAAAATCAGTTACCATTCCATTTTCTAATTTATCACTTTCCATATGGACAAGAACTTTACCTTGATGACCATGAAGATGTCTACACATCAAGCAGTTGTCAAGCGAAAACTCTGTATTTAATTTTTGTGACCAAACTCTGTGTCCATAACAAAAGTCAAACTGTTTGGATATTTGCCATTTCATATTTTTTGCAACCTAAATTATATTCTATACGGTTCGATTTTATCTTTTGAAAAAACCGTTTCAATTGCTGGTGGAATTACTAATTTAAGTTTACCAAAACTTGCTGGTTTGAAAAATCGTGTATATTCAAAACTATCTGCTTCATCTTTTACTCTATCATAAATAAAACCTATCTCTTTTCCAGTTTTTGCTGCCCATTGTGCGATATTTGATGCGTATAATGATATCTCATTGTGATGTCTATCAAATTTATGTCCCCAAGCAAAAAAGATAAACTTTCCATTGTAACTAATGTTTTTTGCATCATGAAAATTATCATTTTTAGCAAAAACTGTAAGCTGACTCGATTTTAACTTCCCTAGGTCCATATCAAATACTTCTAGTACAGAGGTAGGTTCAATATTTTCTTTGTTATAATTAAATAAATACTTAATTTCAATAAGTTGTCCTCTATATTTTTTGAGACTTCTTCCTAAAATTCGAACTTCATTTTCGATATGCACTTCATAAAATTTATCATCAAATCGGAAACCCTGATTCACTAACTTTTCATTTACTTTTAAATCAATAGGTGCAGTACAAGGATTATATAAAAAAACCGTTCCTGCAACATTTTTATTTTTCTTTTTTAAAAGTGTTTCAATCATATCAGAATCAATAAGAATATCTTCATTATTTTCATCTTTTAATGGAATATACAGATAACTTTTTACAAGATACTCTAAGTCGTGTACTTCTTTAAACTTTCCAAATACTTGCATTAAACTAATCTTCCTAACTGCTCACCCGCTAAAATATGAAAATGGATATGTTTTACTTCTTGATTTCCATGTTGACCAATATTTGTAATGAGTCTATACCCATCACTTTTCACACCCAAAGTCACTGTTACTTCTTGAATAAACGATGTCATCTCTGCCATTATATTTGGTGTCATCTCATTAAATGACTGAATATGCACTTTTGGAATTACAAGCACATGAATTTTTGCTTGAGGATTGATATCTTCAAAAGCTAAAAAATTTTCATTTTCCAAGACTTTTTTACTTGGTATTTCATCATCTATTATTTTACAAAATATACACATATATTTTTCCTTACTATTTTATACTTATAAGTATAGCTAAACAATATTAAGACAAATGTAATCAAAAATATTAAAGAGTATTTTCCTCCTTACCAAACTATAAAGAGAGTTTCAGTACAATCGCACAATTATTAACAATTATGAGATACATAATTAATCATAGGAGATACCTTTGCAAGATTGGATAGAAAAGATAAACAGTAGTGAATCTTTAGAACAATTAGAACAATTACGAGTTGACATTTTAGGGAAAAAAGGTGTTTTAACACTAGAATTTGCCAAAATGAAAACAGTTCCAAATGAAGAAAAAAAAGCATTTGCACAAAACTTGAATACTCAAAAAGCATCTATAAACGAAGCACTAGAATCACAAAAAACTATTCTTATGGCAAAAGCTTTAGAGCTACAATTGGAAGCGGAGAGAATTGATGTAACAAAATTTACACCAAATTTAAATCATGCAGCAACACATCCCGTTGCAGACACAATGGCACAAATCACAAGCTATTTTCAAAACTTGAATTTTAGCGTTGAAGAGGGTCCTTTAGTTGAAGATGATTTCCATAACTTTGAAGCATTAAATTTACCTAAGTATCACCCTGCACGAGATATGCAAGATACTTTTTACTGTAACGATGGTGCAGTTTTAAGAACACACACAAGCCCGGTTCAAATTAGAACTATGATGAGTCAAAAACCACCTATTAGAATGATAGCTCCAGGTACAGTATTCAGAAAAGATTTTGATATTACACATACTCCTATGTTTCATCAAATAGAAGGACTTGTAATAGAAAAAGAAGGTGTTGTATCTTTTGCAAATTTAAAATTTGTAATGGAAGAGTTTTTAACACATATGTTTGGAGATGTTGAAGTTAGATTTAGACCATCATTTTTTCCATTTACTGAACCATCTGCTGAAGTAGATATCTCATGTATCTTCTGTAAAGATGAATCTACAGGAAAAAGCTCTGGCTGTCGAGTATGTTCTCACACAGGATGGCTAGAAGTTTTAGGTTGTGGAATCGTAGATGAAAATGTATTTAAAGCAGTTGGATATGAAAAAGTAAGTGGTTATGCATTTGGTTTAGGTATTGAGCGTTTTGCTATGCTTATACATAAAATAGGTGATTTGAGATCTCTTTTTGAGAGTGATATTAGACTTTTAGGACAATTTAGATGATAGTTACAAGACAATGGTTACAAGAATATATTGATATTTCAAAAATAAGTACACAATCACTGTGTAAAGCTTTAAATTCAATTGGTCTAGAAGTTGATAGTACACAAAGAACCCTTATTCCAAATAATGTAGTAGTTGGATATATTGAAGCCTGTGAGAAACATCCTGATGCTGATAAACTTAATATTTGTCAAGTAAACATAGGAAATAAAACTGAACAAATTGTTTGTGGTGCCAAAAATGTGCAAAAAGGACAATATGTTGCTGTTGCAACTGTGGGTGCAATTTTAGGTGAAGATTTTAAAATCAAAAAAGCAAAACTCAGAGGTGTGGAATCAAATGGTATGATTTGTAGTTCTACTGAAATTGGATTACCTAAATTATTTGATGGAATCATGGAGTTAGATAATTCAATTGGAGAGTTAATTATAGGGAAAGAACTCAATGAATATTCACTTATAAATGATGAAATCATTGAGATAGAACTTACTGCAAATAGAGGTGATTGCCTTAGTATCAATGGAGTAGCAAGAGAACTTAGTACTTATTTTAATATCGCATTAAATAACATTGAAGTTATAGTAAATACAAACAATAAAGGTATTGGACAATTTTTTGAAATCAATTATGAAATGAATTGTGAATCAAATTTAATTTATAAAGCAGCTTCAATAAAAAATTTCAAACTCGATCTATTGCATAATTTAAGAGCTTCAACAATTGAACAACTGAAAAGTACGGATATTCAAACAGCTTCGGCTTATGCGACACACTCTTCAGGGGTATTAATAAATGTCTATTCAAAAGCAATCGCAACAGAACAAAAAGAAAACTTATTTACTTTAAGTATTGCAAAAGATGAAGATGGTTTTGACACAGTATCAGGAAAAATGTTACTCAGTACAGTAGGTATAGATGCAGGAAATATAAATAATAATTGTGATGAAATAATTATAGAAGCTAGTTATACAAATCCAGAAAAACTTGCACAAAGAGTCTTTGACAAAAAGAAAAAAACAGGTGATATTTACTATAAAGCATCAAGGGGAAGTGAACCTAACTTAGAAAGTGGTATAGATGCAATAATTACTCTTCTTTCACAAAATGGAGCTTCAATTTACAATGGAAGTAAAAACTTCATTAATGAAATTGCACCAGAAACAATCAATATAAATAACAAACAACTCAATGCAATAATTGGTCAAAATATAGCACCAAGTAAAGTAAGTCAAATACTTACATCATTGGGGTTTTTTGTAAAACAAGATGGTCAAAATACAATCAATGTTACTATCCCTACATTTAGACACGATATTAAAAATATTGCAGATGTAACAGAAGAGATTGTTCGGATGATTGGTATTGATAAAATAAAATCAAAACCATTAGAGTTAAAAGAGTTTAATAACAACAATGAAACTTCTAGAAAAATCAATCTTAAAAACAATCTAAGATTTAAAGCAATTACAAATGGATTTTTTGAAACATTAACTTATGTATTTACAAATAAAGAACTTCTTACAAAATATAAATTCCCAACTGTTATAAAGAAAAAAGATATTCTCAATCCAATTGTAAATGAACTCAATACTTTTAGAACAACGATGGCATTGAACTTTGCAAATGCAGTTTCTCATAATGTAAAGCAAGGGTATAAATCTATAGGGTTATTTGAGATTGGAACTATATTTGACAAGAATAGAAATGAAACAAAAACATTGGGATTTGTATTTAGTGGAGAATTAGAGTCTGAATCAATTGCAAATAAAGCAAAACCAATAAGCATAGATTTTTTTGGATTCTGCCAAAAGATATCAAGCGTTATTGGAGAATTTGAACTTGAAATGATAAAAGAGGTGAAAAATACATTTATTCACCCTTACCAAAGTGCTACAATCATCCAAAATGGAAAAGAGATAGGAACAATATATAAAATACATCCAAATACAGCTTCTGATTTTGATATTTCAAACGATACATACATGGCAGAAATTGATATTGACCTTTTAAATGATGATATTATCATTGCTACAAATATCTCTAAATTTCAATCATCAAAAAGAGATCTAAGTATAATTGCACCAAAAGATTTAGAGTACAAAAAAATAAAAAAAGCAATAAACTCACTAAAAATTGATGAGATTAAACAATTTAATTTAGTAGATATATACAATGACGAAAAACTAGGTGAAAATGAGAGTTTAACAATAAAATTTATCTTACAATCAGAAACTAAAACTTTTGAAGAAAGTGATATAAATGAGATTATGGATAAAGTTCTCAATAAATTAGAAAAAGATTTACAAATAGGTTTAAGATAATGAAAAAATTAAACATAACACCGCTAAAAAATTCATTTGATATCGTTATTGATAACATTGCTAGTGATAAATCTATTTCTCATAGATGTGCTATGTTTAGTTTGTTTAGTGATAAACCATCAGTTATAAAAAACTATCTCCGTGGCGAAGATACTATGGATTCATTGAGAATTGCAGAAAAACTTGGTGCAAGAATTGAAGATGACTCAGAAACTGGAATTATTACAATTACTCCTCCAAAAACATTAAGTGAACCTGACGATGTATTAGATTGTGGAAATGCAGGAACTGGTATGAGGCTTTATGCTGGATTATTAGCTGGTATTGAAGGTAGTTTTGTCTTAACTGGTGATAAGTATCTTCGTTCTCGACCAATGAAAAGAGTTGCTGATCCATTACGAAATATTGGCGCATCAATTGATGGAAGAGAAAAGGGAAACAAAGCCCCACTTCATATTCGTGGTGCAAAGTTGTCTTCATTTAGATATCATAGTCCAATAGATTCAGCACAAGTAAAATCAGCACTTATTTTAGCAGCTATTCAAAGTGATGAAAAATCTTACTATAAAGAAGACTTATTAAGTAGAGATCACACTGAGCGAATGCTCAATGGAATGGGTGCAAATATTTCAACAAATAAAGATGGATGGATAGAGATTGAACCTTTAAAAGGGAAACTCAAACCATTAAATATAACTGTACCTACAGATCCTTCATCAGCATTTTTCTTTGCTGTTGCAGCAGCTATAGTACCAAATGCTAAAGTAACTTTAAAAAATGTTACTTTAAACCGCACCCGAATAGAAGCATACAAAATTTTAGAAAAAATGGGTGCAAAAGTTACTTATGTAAAAACTGAAGATGTCTATGAACCTATAGGAGATATTATTGTTGAGCATAATGTACTTAATGGTGTAACAGTTGACTCAAATATCGCTTGGCTTATAGATGAATTACCAGCATTAAGTATTGCTATGTCTATTGCAAATGGAAAAAGTATTGTCAAAAATGCAAAAGAGCTACGAGTAAAAGAGTGTGATAGGATTAGTGTTGTTGTAGAAAATCTTAAATTATGTGGTGTATCATACACTGAATTTGAAGATGGCTATGAAATCAATGGAGATGATAAACTGAAAAGTGCAACTATAAATTCTCATGGCGATCACAGAATAGCTATGAGTTTTGCAATAGCAGGACTATTGTGTGGTATGGATATTGAAGATACACAGTGTATTGAAACATCCTTTCCTAATTTTGTTGAAATACTAAAATCACTAAAAGGATAACAAGTGAAAGTAAAACTAGCCACACACTATGGCTTTTGTTTTGGAGTTAAAAGAGCCATCAAAATTGCAGAAGAACATAAAAACTCTGCAACCATGGGACCTCTTATCCATAATCAAAAAGAGATAGATAGACTAAAAAAAGATTTCAATGTTGATTTATATTCAACTATTGAAGAAGCACAAAAACAAGATACAGTTATCATCAGAACACATGGTATTCCTAAAAATGATCTAAAAAAATTAAAAGAAAATAACACAAAAGTTATCAACGCAACCTGTCCCTTTGTAACTACACCACAACAAATCGTAAAAAATATGTCTAAAGATAAATATAGTATTGTAATATTTGGAGATGATGACCATCCAGAAGTAAAAGGTGTAAAAAGTTATGGGGATGATGTACATGTAGTCCCTAGTCCTGATGAACTAGATAACTTAATTTTTAAATATGACAAAATAGCAACAGTAGCACAGACAACAAAACAAAAAGAAAAATACTTAGATATTATAAATCATTTAATACTTCGATATAAAGAGGTTCGAGTTTTTAATACTATTTGCGATGCTACATTTGAAAATCAAGCAGCTACAAGAGAACTCTCTGGCACTGTTGATATCATGATTGTTATTGGTGGTAAAAACTCATCAAATACAAAACAACTATTTAATATTTCTGAAGAGAACTGTGTCAGTCATTTGATCGAAGATGAATCAGAACTAGATGATTCTTGGTTTATAAATAAAACAGTTTGTGGGGTTACAGCTGGTGCTTCAACTCCCGATTGGATTATCCAAAAAGTGATAGAAAAAATAGAAAAACTCTAGCTATATAAAAAAATTAAGTCAATTTTCGATATAATCAGCCCATAAAAAACAAAAGGGTAGGCAAGCAAATGAAATTTGAAGATTTTGAAATAGAAGGTGAAGACTTCGCAGCAATGTTGGAGGAGAGCGAAAAGAACACTGAAACAAACTCAGTAACTGAGGGTGAAATAGTAATTGTTAATGATGATAACTTTGTAGTAAGTATAGCTGGTAAAGAGGGAAGAATCCCATTAAGTGAAATTACAAACACAGATGGAACAGTAAAATATTCAGTTGGTGATAAAATCACAGTGATGATTATTGGTACAAGAGGTGAAAACTTATCGTTATCATACAAAAAAGTTTTACAAAAAGCTAAGTTTGACGAATTTTTCGCACAACATGGTGAAGATCCAGAAAATGTAATTGTAGAAGGTGTTGTAACATCTGTTAAACCAAGAGCTGGATTTATCGTTCAAGATGAAGAAGGTATGGAATACTTCATGCCAATGGCACAAGGTTTCTTAAAAGCAGTTGGAGCAGTTGGTAAAAAAATCAAAGCTGTTGTATTAAAAGCAAAACCAGAAACATCAAGCATCGTTATCTCTAGAAGAAAACTAATCGAAGAAGCTCAAAAACACAAAGAAGAAAAAATAGCAGAATTAATGGAAAATAATGAGCCTAAAACTGGTATCGTTAAAAAAATTACTTCTTATGGTATGTTCGTAGATTTAGGTGGAATTGATGGTTTAGTTAACTACAATGAGATCTCTTACAAAGGTCCAGTTAATCCATCAGCTTACTATAAAGAGGGTGATGAAGTTATTGCTGTTATGAAATCTTATGACAAAGAAAAAGGTCACTTATCTTTATCAATTAAAGAAGCATTAGCAAATCCATGGGAAGAGATGAGAGATGCTCTTGAAACTGGTGATACTATTACTGTAACTGTTTCTAACTTTGAATCATACGGTGCATTTGTTGATTTAGGAAATGACATCGAAGGTTTATTACATATTTCTGAAATTAGCCACAACAAAAATGTAAAAAATCCAAAAGATTACTTAGAGATTGGTCAAGAGATTAATGTTGAAGTTATCGATTTAGATTGTGATAAAAGAAGATTAAGAGTTTCTTTAAAATCATTACAACCAAAACCATTCCAAACATTTATCAAAGAAAATAAAGTTGGTGATGTAGTTACTGGTACAGTTGCAACACTAACAGACTTTGGTGCGTTTGTAAACTTAGGTACAGTAGATGGTCTTTTACATAATGAAGAAGCTAACTGGGAATCAACAGCTAAATGTAAAGATATTTACAAAAAAGGTGATGAGATTGAAGTAAAAATTATCAAAATTGATACTGAAAAAGAAAACATCTCTTTAAGTGTAAGAGCATTACAAGATTCTCCAGCACAAAAATTTGAAAAAGAACACAACACAGGTGATATTATCAAGTCTACAGTAAAAGACATCAAAGATTTTGGTGTATTTGTTAAACTTGAAAATAACCTTGATGGACTTATCCGAAAAGAAGATATGATGAAACCTGAAGAGGGTGAAGATGAAGTTAAAATTGGTGATGAGATCGAAGCTGTAGTTGTTAATATAGATAAACAACGAAACAGAGTAAGATTATCAGTAAGAAGATTAGCATCTCAAAAAGACAGAGATATGTTAAAATCAGTTAATGACACTTCAACAATGACACTTGGTGACGCATTAGCAGGACAGTTAAAGTAATCTTACTTTAACTGTAAAAATGGAGAAAATTATGAATAAACCTACAGTAGTAGTTTGTGACCACATTCATGAAAGTGGTTTAGAAATATTAAAAAATACTAGTGATATAAATTATGTTTATGCAGCAGATATAGATAAAACTGCCCTTTTAGATGTAATCAAAG
Source organism: Arcobacter sp. 15-2 (assembly GCF_047159865.1). Classification (GTDB taxonomy): domain Bacteria; phylum Campylobacterota; class Campylobacteria; order Campylobacterales; family Arcobacteraceae; genus JAIOSF01. The sequence goes on along the minus strand of NZ_AP038804.1, from coordinate 1,315,758 downwards.
ATGCTCAAGTTTGTATCACAAGAAGTTCAACAGATATTGATGAAAAGTTTTTAAATGCAGCAACAAACCTTAAGGCCGTAGTACGGGCTGGGGTTGGTGTTGATAATGTTGATATTGATGGTTGTAGTAAGCGTGGTGTAATTGCAATGAATGTACCAACAGCTAATACAATTGCAGCAACAGAACTTACTATGACTCACTTACTTTCTTGTATGAGAAAAATGCCTTATGCTCATTCTCAATTAAAAGATCAAAGAGTTTGGAAAAGAGAAGACTGGTATGGTCAAGAACTTTATGGCAAAAAAATAGGTGTAATTGGGTTTGGTAATATTGGACATAGAGTTGCTTTACGATGTAAAGGATTTGAGATGGATGTAGTAACTTACGACCCATACATATCTTCTACAAAAGCTACAGATTTAGGGGTAACTTATACAACTAATTTTGATGATATTTTAGATTGTGATATTATTACAATACATACACCAAAAAACCATGAAACAATTGATATGATTGGTGAAAAAGAGATTGCAAAGATGAAAGATGGTGTTATTCTTATCAACTGTGCAAGAGGTGGTTTATATAATGAAGAAGCATTATTTAACAATCTAAAATCTAAAAAAATTGCAATGGCGGGAATTGATGTATTCAATAAAGAACCAGCAATCAATCATCCATTATTAGATCTTGACAATGTAACAGTAACAGCTCACCTTGGTGCGAACACTGTAGAGTCTCAATTTAAAATTGCAACTCAAGCTGCTAATAATGCAATTAAATCAGCTCGTGGTATTGGTTATCCTCATGCTTTAAATTTACCTATTGATGAAACTAAAATACCTTCATTTGTAAAACCATATTTAGAACTAACTCAAAAAATGGCTTTCTTAATTGCACAAATGGATAAAAGTGAAATCAAATCGATTAAAATTGAAGCTGAAGGTGAAATTTCTAACTATTTAGATAGCTTAGAAACATTTGCAATCGTTGGTGCTTTAACACAATCACTTGGTAGCGAAAAAATCAATTATGTAAATGCAACATTTGTAGCAGATGAAAAAGGGATCAAAATTGAATCTTCTGAACAATCTAATAATAGTGCATTTAAAAATCAAGTTACTGTTAAAATAACAACAAACAAAGGTATTAATTCTACAAGCGGAACAATTTTTGAAGAAGATGTTCAAAGAATTATTACTATTAACGATTATATGATGGATATAGAACCAACTGGTAAAATGATATTATTATCAAATTCCGATGTTCCAGGTGTGATTGGAAATGTTGGTACAATTTTAGCTAATGAAGGAATCAATATTTCAGACTTTAGACTTGGAAGAAACAAAAATGGTGCTCTTGCAGTTATTATTGTTGATGATGAAGTTCAAAGTGGTACATTAGAAAAACTATCAAATATAGAAGCTGCAAGATCAGTTTCTTATGCACAAATATAAGGATTTTCATGGCTTTAGGAATGAGTGATTTAAAAAAAGGTTTAAAGATAGAAGTTGATGGTATTCCATATAAAATTACAGATTATGCACATGTAAAACCTGGTAAAGGTGCTGCATTTGTACGATGTAAAATCAAAAACTACTTAAACGCGAAAACTATTGAAAAAACTTTTCATGCTGGTGATAAGTTTGAAACTCCAGATTTACAACAAAAAACTATGCAGTTTTTATATGACGATGGTGAAATGTTACAATTTATGGATACAAATACTTATGACCAAATTGGTCTAACTTATGAGCAAGTTGGTGATACAGAAAAATGGATTATCGATGGGATGAATGTAGATATGATGTTCTTCAAAGGTGAAGCAATCACTGTTGAAGCACCAGCTACTGTTGAGATGAAAATTGTTGAAACACCACCAAACTTTAAAGGTGATTCACAAGGTGGTAAAAAACCTGCTACACTCGAATGTGGTGCAGTTGTGCAAATTCCATTTCACCTTATTGAAGGTGATATTATCAAATGTGATACTAAAACTGGTGATTATTTAGAAAAAGTAAAATAATACTTCTATTTAACTATCTAAAGAGGGGCTTATTTTAAGCCCCTTTTTTTTAACTTCAAAATTGGACAACTATGCAAAAAAAACAATTAATTATATTTGATATGGATGGTACACTTATAGATAGTGGTGATGTAATTAGCAACACTATCAATTTTGTGCGAAAAAATCTAGGATTACTTCCTATGCCTAAAGTAGAGCTATTAACCAATATTAATAATCCAGATATAAATTCAGCAGAATTTTTTTATGGTACAAAAAAGTTTACAGAAGAACAAACAAAACTTTTTGGTGATTATTATCACAATAACTGTATAAGTGACATTTCCCTTTATAAAGGGATAAAAGAACTACTAGATGAGATTAATAAGCATTTCACTCTCTCAATAGCAACAAATGCATCAGCACAATTTGCAAATAAGATGATTAAACATTTAGAGATAAAACATCACTTTGACTATGTAATTGGTTCAGATACAGTATCTAATCCTAAACCACATCCAGAGATGCTTCTAAACACAACAAAAACACTCAATACAGAGATAAAAAACACAATTCTTATAGGGGATAGTGATAAAGATAGAAATGCCGCCCTAGCGTGTAATATGGACTATTTATTAGTTAATTGGGGATTTACACAACATACAAATCAAAATGTAATTGCAAATGTAGAAGATTTAAAGAAAAATATTTTATCTTTTAGATGATAAAAGAGATGAAATTTATGATTTCAACTCTTCTTTAGCTACAACAGTTTCTATATCCATAATAACTAGCATTTGATTATCTTCGAGTCTTACAAAACCTTTTAAATATCTAGGTGGAATTGCTGATCCCATATCAGATACAGGATACAATTGAGAAGTTTCTAATTTTTGAACATCATCAACTTTATCTACAACTAAACCTATCATTCGATTATCATTTGTTATAACAGCAATTACAGCTGTGTTTTCATCATATTGTACTTCACCAGTACCAAACTTCACTCTAATATCCAAAATAGGAACAACTTCACCTCTTAAATTAATAAGACCTTTTACCCATTCTGTTGTATTTGGTAGTGTAGTAATTAAATCAGGATATGTTAATATCTCTCTAATTTTTGGTAACTCAACAGCATATTTCATCTCACCTAATATAAATGTCATATACTCATCTGAGTTTGTACTACTGTATTGCTTATCTATTCTTGCCATAACTATCCTTTTATTTAATTTCTAGTGTTTTTAATGATTATAGCTAAAACTATTTAACTACATTTTATCTATAATATTCTTTGAAATAACTTTGCAATCTGCTGTTATTTTTGAGTTTTGTATTGTGATGATATCATTTTCATTAATTTGACTCAAATTTACAATTTTATTATCTGCACTTAACTGGACAAAACCTTTTTTATCTTTATTGCTTGGATGATTTAATAAAAAATTATTTTTTGTAAAATGTAAGTTTTCCTCTTTCATTTTTATAATCTGTTTTAACGCATTTTGAAATTGCTGATTCATATTAGATATCTTTGATTCGATAAATTCAAATCTTTTTGTAAAAGATTGTTGCTCAAAACTTTTTTTAAAGTGTTTTAACTCTTGCTCTTTTTGTAACAAAATAGTTCTGAATTTATGATTTAAATCGTTCATTAAATTATCTGTATACTGTCGTAATTCATTGATATGTGGAGTTGATATTTCAATTGCATTAGAGGGCGTACTAGCTCTTACATCTGCAACAAAATCAGAGATCACAAAATCATTTTCATGTCCAACCGCACTTATAACTGTTATTTTAGCAGTATATATAGCATCTGAGACTATCTCTTCATTAAATGCCCATAAATCTTCAATACTCCCTCCGCCTCTACCAACAATCAAAATAGAGTTTTCTAAAGAATCTTTTGCCATCTCATCAGCTTTTTTTATATTTTGTACAATATTTTCTTTAGCACCTTCGCCCTGAACAAGAGTGGGTAAAAGAATCATGTTACATAAAGGATATCGAGCATTTAATATTTTTTTCATATCTTCAATAGCAGCACCAGTATTTGAAGTAATTACATAAATATTTTGAGGGTATAGTGGTAGTTGTTTTTTAATCGACTTGTCAAAGTATCCTTTAATTTGCAATTTTGTTTTTAATTGTTCATACGCTAAGGCTAATGCACCAACTCCACTAGGTTCAATTTTTTGACATAACAACTGATAATTTCCACGAGGGGTATAAACTGTTATATTTCCACTAATTACAATTTTAGCACCAACTTCAAGTCTAAATTTAAGGTATTGGGCATTTCCTTTAAACATAACACAAGATATTGTAGATTTATTATCTTTTACACTGAAATATATATGCCCTGAATTATGATAAGTGAGATTCGAAATTTCACCTTCTACATAAACTGAACAAAATGTCGTTTCTAAAATACCTTTAATTTGTTCATTTAAAGTACTTACTGTTATTGGAGAGTTCACTAAACTTATATCTTTCGAGCTATAAAAGTTGTACTCATATCCATAGAATACCCTTTTACAAAAATAGGTTCAAGACCAACCTCTTTTAGCTCTTTACACATCTGCTTTGTAGTAATAAATGCTTCGATTGATTCTGGTAAATATGTATATGCATCTTTATTTTTTGACACAAGACCACCAATATGTGGCATCAAGTTATTCATATAAAATTTTGTTAGCTTAGCTGGTAAGTTCTTTTTATCATTTTTTGTAAATTCTAAAATAACACAAAGACCATCTTTTTTAAGAACTCTTGCAAATTCTTTTAAACCCTCTTTTCTTTTAACAACATTTCTAATTCCATAAGAGATAGAAAGTATATCTACAGATTCATCATCAATAGGCATATCTTCAGCACCCGCTTCAACAAATGTTCTGTGTGGAATTTTTGTTTTACCAACAGCCATCATACCAACACTTGGATCAACACCAACTATCTCATCAATCCCAATGCCATTTGTATTTGCCACATTTTCCCAATCAATCATCAAATCACCTGTACCACAAGCAACATCCACAATTTTTGTTAAATGTGACTTTCCATAAAATTTATATGCTAAATTACACGCTTTTTTTCGCCATCTTTTATCGATACCCATACTTAAAACTCTATTTGCTATATCATATGTTTTAGCAATATCATTAAACATTTTTACTATATCTTCTTGATTATCTCTATTTTCTTCTGCCAATTTCTTACCTTTAAAATATATATTTAGCTACAATTAAACCAACTAAAAAACCAATGTTTAATGCAACAACTATTTTCATATAAATAAGTTTTTTATCACTATTTGGAACATAATTTAATATATTTTCTTGCTTTGCTAAACTATTATCAAAGTTTTTTGAAGCAATATCTATTTTTTTTAATACCTGTTTTAGCGTTATTTCACTTAGTTCAAGTTGGTTAGCTAACTCTTTTGCTTGTTTAAAACTCATATCACTCATTTAGATAATCCTATTTTTTGATATCTATCCATCTGTCAAGTTCTACAAAAATACCATTTAAAGTTCCAAGTACATAATCTTTTGCTTCTGTTTGTAACCGTCTAAAAAATAGATATTTTAAAGCTGCTTCTCTATCTCCAGCTTCTTTAGCCTCTAAAGCTTTCACAGAAAAATCAGTATTATTATGTGCCATCTCCCATACAGTACTTCCAAGATATCTACTCATTGTAATAACTTTGTCATTTTTAACAGCAAAATATCGAGGATCCTTTACAAAATCTGTAATTGTTGAATTACTACCTAAATACTTATGCCCAAAAAAGTTAATAAACTGCTCTTCTAAATAATCTTTTTCTGTACTGATAGCCCTATTTAAAGCAAAAAAAAGATTTTCAGTTGAGTTTCTTTCTATTTTTCGTAGCTTTTTCATAGTTGCTATTGCATTCTTACCATCAAGTTCTCCATCACCCATAGGAACTATCCATTTCACATTTCCAAATGTTCCAACTTTTGCGATTTCATCTAAAACTAGTGATGATGTTTTATTTCCACCAACATCAACAATAACTTCATGATTATCATCCATCAAAATCATCTCATCGAGCTCTGTAATTCTATTTGTTGATAACATTTTTTTATTGACTATTTTTGTTGCTGTAAAACTTTGTGAATCATTGTTTTCATCATCTATCTCTATATAAGTAACAGCCTTACCATGTTTTTTATATAAATATGGTGCAATAACTTGCATAGCTACAGTTGATTTACCAACACCACCTTTTGTTTGTGGAATAATTATCATATTTATTATCCTTAATATCAATTAGATTAGTTTATCTAAATTTTAATTGTTTCTAGGTTATATCATTTTACATACTTTTTTAGTTAACAATACAATGAGATATCACCTCTTCTTTATCATCGTATATCTTGATTTTAAATCCATCATTTGATTTTCCATCTTCATCAATTTTAATAATTGCAATCTGCATAATTGATTTACAATTATTAGGAACATTGAAATGTCCCCCTAAGCCTGTAAGTGCTTTTTTAATTGGTATATCACTTTCCATACCAATTACATTATCTCTACATCCAGTCATACCTATGTCTGTTACATAATAGGTACCATCTGTTATCTCTTGATCATCAGTTCCCACATGTGTATGTGTACCACATATAGCACTGACTCGCCCTTTTAATAACTGCATTAAAATTCTTTTCTCAGCAGTTACTTCTGCATGAAAATCTATAAATATATGTTTGATATTATCTTTTTCAAGTTTTTCCACAATTTCTAAAATATGATTAAAGGGATTCAGTACTTGAGGCATAGTATAAAGTCCCATAAGATTTATAACTGCTAACTGAACATTACCTATTTCTACAATCTTAACTCCACTACCGGGTACACCTTCTGGATAATTATCTGGTCTTAAAACTGGTTTAGATTCTAAAAGAGTAATCATATCTTTCTTTTTATCCCAAGAATGATTTCCCCCAGTTATAATGTCAATGCCACAGTTAAAAAGTTCATTTGCATTTTTAACAGTAAGTCCAAATCCATGACTTGCATTTTCACCATTTGCTATTACAAAATCTATTTTATGCTCTTCAACCACTCTTTCTAAATTAGCTTTGATTATTTTTCTACCAGGTCGACCTACGATATCACCTATAAAAGCTATCGAGATCTCTTTTTCTTTATTCTCTTCTATCATCATTACCTTCACTAGAAGACAATTCAATTCTAAAAACTGCTCCATTTGTTGTATTTCTAGCAAAAATTTCACCATCGTTTTCTTCAACAATTTTTTTCGCAACATTTAGCCCTATTCCAACACCACCACTTTGTTTATTACTTACAAAAGCTTCAAAAATTTTTGCAAGAATTTCCTCTTTAATACCACCTGCATTATCTTGAAACTCAACAATCACTTTATTGTTTTCATAAAAAATATTAATGTCCAGTCTTCGCTCTTCATAATCTGTCATTTTCACCAATTCATCTAAAGCATTGTTAATGATAATAATCCATACTTGTTCTATTCGTTGTTTTTGAACAATAGAAAAATAAGGAGCGGTTTCCTTTTCTAAATCTAAACTATACAAAACTCCATTTAAATATATTTTTGTTACTTGTTTAATTCTATTATTACTTATGATTAATGCTGTTCGTAAAGTACGATAAATATTTGTTTTTTCTTTAGATTCATTTGAACTTTGAGAAACCTCTCTCGTGGCTTCGACAATATTGGATATCCTATCAAGACCACTTGTAATAATCTCTGTATCTTCCAAAATTCTATCTCTAATATCACTTTTAGGAAGTTCCTCAATGTCATATTTTATGAGTTCAAAATTTCCCTTTATATATGTTAGAGGTGTGTTTATTTCATGGGTAATTCCAGCAGCCAAAGCACCTATAGAGCTAAGTTTTACACTTTTTAATTGTTCTTTTTGAATTAACTCTAATTGCTTAGTACTTTTTGCAACTTCTAATTCTATTTTTTTATTTAGCGATCTATTAAGTTCTTCTAAAAGTATTTTATCTGTAATATTATTTCGTATTGCTGTATATGAAGCTATTTTTCCATTTTCAAAGTTAGCTTCTATATGAGCCTCTACCCAATAAAAAGTTCCATCTTTTGCAAGATTTTTTAGTCGCCCGACCCAAGTTTTACCAGACTGAATTGTTGACCACATTTGCTCAAATACTTTTTTATCCATATCTGGATGTCGCACAATTGAATGAGGCTGACCAATTAGTTCTTCTTTAGAGTATTTAGAGATATCACAAAATGCTTTACTAGCATCAATAATTATCCCATTTGCATCTGCAATCGAACGAATTACATACTTATCAATGATCTCTAGAGAAGCATTTAAATCAGACTTCTCTTGTGTAGTTAACTTATTAGTCATCTAAAATTTAATTGCCTAAAAGGAGCACTTCACTTATTTTTTTATCAACCGCTTGTAAAGAATCAAATGGTTTCATAATATAGTGTGTTGCTCCATGTTTATGAGATTTCAAAACTTTATCCAATGTTGAGAATGCAGTCATCATAATTACTTTAACATCAATATTTTTTTTCATTAGTTTTTCTAATGCATCCAATCCATTCATTTGAGGCATCATAATATCCATAAGAACTAAATCATATTTACTGTCAATAGTTGATACAGCTGTTACAGGATTTGAATATATTGAAACGGTATAATTCTCATTTCGATTTAAAAACCTTTGTAACATTGTTAAAATTTCATTTTCATCATCGACGATTGCAATTTTATATTTTCCATTTTCCATTTTAATTTCCTAATTAAATAAATTTTTAGTTGCGACTTTCATAATCATTTCATTTTTTTCTTCTAACATTGAGTCTAAAATTGTAAAAACCTCTTCACTTGCATTTTCGATAAGGTTAATTTTTGTTTCAATCACTTCTTTAGAACAAACAATCGCATTACCTGAACACTCTTTTGCTAATAAATTTGCCTCTTGATGTACTGTAGCATGAGGTTTATTTAGCTTTGAATATGATTTTGTTGTTCCAAATTCAGTTTTTCCTAAACCACTATCATACCATTTTCCAAGTCTACATTCCGTATGTTGACTTGGTTTAAATGTATTACTATCACCAAATAATAATTGATATAAATTATTTTTATAAATAACATGATCAAGTTTTGCCAAGTTTACAAAAATTTTATTACTAATTGATTCCACTTCAAATACACTTCTACCTGAGTTTTTTTGAAATGTTTCCATTAGTTTTATTAAAACTGAAACACGCTCTTTTGTTTGCGTTACTACACTTGCTACAATATCTGAGCTATCTTTCATTCTTGCTGTTTCTTGTTGAATTGAAACAACAACATCTTTAATCTCTTTTGCAGCCTCTGCACTTCTAGATGCAAGATTTCTTACCTCTTGTGCAACAACGGCAAACCCTTTTCCTGCTTCACCTGCTGTAGCTGCTTCAACAGCTGCGTTTAGTGATAAAATATTTGTTTGAAATGCGATTTGATCAATTACCACAATTGCTTGTGCAATATCATCACTTTTTTTCACTAAATTTGAAACAATTTCATTTTCTGTTACAATTTGATTATTTAAGTTTTCAGTATCGCTTACAATACTCTGCGTTAAACTCAATCCTTCACTTGAACCACTTGCTGTTTCTTTAGATTCATCTGCCATATTATCTAATTCACTCAATAAGTCTTGATAAACGCCTTGTGTATTTCCAAGAGATTTATTGATATTGCTATTATGTTTATGTAATAATCCATCTTCTGTATTATCATGAATAGATGTTTTAATCAAAGATGCAATTGTTATATCATCATAACTTTTATAAGTAAGTTTTGCTTCACAATCAGCAATAAGAACCCGTTCACCTTTTTTTGAAATCACATTTAATACTTCATCTTTATTTTCAATATTGGTATTTGCTCTATCATTTACAAACACAATATTATTCTTTTTATCAACTGCAATAAGTCCTTCAGATTCAGAAAATTTTGCTATTCTTGAAAGTTGGTCATTATGTTCTTGCAAGTTACTAATTTGATTTTCATAATCTTCTCTTACTTTTCTAAGCTCATGTTCATATTTTGATTTATTTTGAGATATCTCTAACTGAAGCTTCTCTACTTGTACTCTTAAATCTTCACACTCTTTTTTGTTACTTTTATTAGCAAAAAACATTTAGCACCCTTATTTGTTGTATTGCATCATTTTATCAAATTAATTATTACATAAGAATTAATTATTTATACAATAACCACTTCCAAAAGCCCATTGAAAATTATAACCACCCAATTCTCCAGTCACATCAAGAACTTCGCCTATAAAATAAAGATTTTTTTGTAATTTACTTTCAAAATTATCTTGTATTTGTGCTGTATCTATCCCGCCTTTTGTAACTTCTGCTTTTGTATACCCAAAGTTTCCTGCTGGTGCCATAACATAGTTTCTTAAATTGATATCTAAATCTTTGATTTGTTGTTTAAATCGTTTTGGTAAATAGCTATCTTTATGTGGTAAAAAATCAAGTGTAATATTTCCTTTTTGCCAATACAATGATGTTGTTAAAATTGCTGGTCCACTACACCCTTTATGAGTAAAAAGCATTTTCCCCTCTACAATTTTATCCATCACTTTAATTTTTACATCTACTGATAAACCACTAAGTTCTTTGAACCAAAATTGATCTTTTTGAACTGTAAATCCCACAAGTGCAGGATTAAGTTTATTGACAATATGTCCAAATTTTTCTGCAATCTTAAAACCAATATCACTAGCCCCTAAACTTGCATATGACAATCCACCACTTGCAACAATGAGTTTTGTAGCTTGGATATCACCCTTATTGGTTTTGATAGTATAATCTCCATCATACTCCACATCCAAAACTTGTGTACCAAGTCGAAACTTACAATGTTGTGTTAATTTATCAAACATTGAAATAACATCACTACTACTATGACAAAAATATGTACCTTTTACTATTTTGGGATTTAAGTTTGGAACAACTCCATTTTGATGAAGAAATGACAATAGATTTTTTTCGTTAAATTGATCTAAATTTTTTTGAATAAATGAGCTATCACCTAAAAATTTATTTGCACTCATAAATTTATTTGTGATATTACATTTTGCTCCACCACTTACTTTTATTTTTGCACCAATTTTATCATTTACATCAATGATACAAACCGTTTCATTTTTGAAACGAGTTGCAGCCATCAAACCACTTGCACCCGCTCCAATTATTACAACATCATATTTCACTATTTATACGCTCTTACTACAAAACCTTTTTTATCTTTTGTATGTACAGTATAATTTACAGTTTTGATATGTTTATAATCACCGATATATTCTCGTATCAACCATGATGCTTCTATCACTCTTTGTCTTGAAAGTCCAATTTGAGAGTATTTTGATAAATTTTTAATTTTCTTTTCACCATAAACATCTTTTAAAGTTGCAATAAATTTAAAATCTTTATTATCAACCATTCCAATAACTTCAAACTTTTTTGCATTTTTATTATTATCTAAAAAATTATGAAGATTTTTAATACACGAAGATGATATTTTAATACTACCCTCGTCCATACTTTTACAAGTATAAGTATTAAAATTTGATGAGTTACTCAAAGCGTTATTTTCTTTTTGTATTGGAGCTGTAACTGTAACAATTTTTTCAACTTCAACTATCTTTTCAACAGGCACTTTAACTATTTTCTCAACTTCAACTATTTTTTCAACAACTTTAGGAACTGCATTCATTAAAGAAATTTCTCGAATCTCATTTTTCAATTCATTTACTTGTTCTGCATGCTCATATACTTCTATATATTTACTTTTCACATAACTAGGTAAGATATCAAAACTGAGATCTCTTTTTAAAACATACTTATTTTTTAATTCACTTTTGTTGATTATCTCATTTGTAGTATAAATATACGCAATATATCCTATAAGAATAACACTAAGACTTAAAAAAATATACATCAATGTATTGTTTGGTTTTGCTATTTGTTGTGTTGAGTTTGTTTCCATATTATTTTCCTTTTTTTGTTAAATAATTTAATGTTGTGATGATAAGATCATCATCATCTCGACTTGGAGCTTTGATTGTTTCTTTCTTTTCATCATTATACACTATTGTTATGTTCATATCATAATTACTAATTGTTTTAATTTTTTTCTCTAAGGCATTAATTTTGATAATAATCAATTCGATAAACTGTTTTGTAGGTAAATCAAGTTTTCCAAATCTATCTTCCATCTCATCTTGAATAGCAAAAACCTCTTTTTTCTCTGTACACATACTAAGTCTTCTATAGAGTTCTAATCGAACTCTATCTTCACTTACATAATCACTTGAGATAAATGCTGTGATACTTAGTTTGATATCAACACTTACCTCCTCTTCTTGTACTTCACCACTTAAAATAGCAATCGCTTCCTCAAGCATTTTTAAATATAGCCCATAACCAATTTGTTTGATATGTCCACTTTGTGCTTCACCAATGATATTTCCACCACCTCTGATTTCTAAATCTTGGTGAGCTAAAGCTGTACCACTTCCTAAATATGAATTAGACTCTAAAGCGATCAATCTTCTAATAGCATCTTTAGTGATAGTTTTTTTATCTTTTACAAGGAAATAACAAAAACCTTCTTTGTCACTTCTTCCTACTCTTCCTCTAAGCTGATGAAGATCAGCAATACCAAATCTATCTGCACCATCGATGATAATACTATTTGCATTTGGCAAATGCAGTCCAGATTCTACAATACTCGTTGCTAGTAAAATATCAACTTCCCCATTTGCAAACATCTCCAAAGTCTCTTCACTTTGTTTTGGAGTGATTTTTGAGTGCATCACTACTATTTTAAGATTTGGCATAATCTCAAGTAGCTCTTTCTTTTTTGTTTCTATTGTTGCAATATTATTATAAATATAAAAAAGCTGTCCACCTCTTCTCTTCTCTCGTAAGATAATCTCTTTTATCATCTTATCATCATACTCTTTTACAAAACTTCGCACCCCTAATCTTTCTGATGGAGGTGTAAGTAATGCACTCATCCCTTTTATTTTAGATAATGCAAGGTTGAGTGTTCTTGGAATTGGAGTAGCACTCATTGAAAAAATATGTACATCGCTTCGTATATCTTTGAGTTTTTCTTTTTGTTTTACACCAAATTTATGCTCTTCATCTACAACTACAAGTCCAAGGTTTTTACACTTTACATTTAACAGTGCATGAGTACCTACAACTAAATCAATTGTACCCTCTTCAAGTGATTTTTTAAGTGCATTTCTATCTTTAGTAGATGTTCTACCATCTAATTTAGCGATTTTAAATCCAAAAGGCTCTAATCTTTTTTTAATCCCTTCAAAATGTTGAGATGATAACAGTGTCGTAGGACATACAAATAAAGCTTGATATCCATTGAGTAAGACGGCAAGCATACCATTTAATGCGACTTCTGTTTTACCAAATCCAACATCACCACTTAAAAGTCTATCCATCACAAGCCCTGAGTTCATATCTGCTAAAAACTCTTTTACACTTCTGCTTTGATCTTTTGTATACTCAAATCCTGCATCATTTTGAAGAATTTTTATCTCCTCTTTTGAAGTATCAATATAGATACCTTTTACAAGCTCTCGTTTTGCTGCAAGAGCAATAATATCACTAGCAATTGCAAATAATCTCTCTTTTACTTTCCCTTTGAGTTTTGCAAAACTCCCTTTTCCTAGCTTATCAAGTGTAGCAGCACTTCCACTATCTGCTAAATATCTATCGATGATTCCTATATTTTCAACAGGAATCAGCAGTCTATCTTCACCTGCATACTGTACAATTACAAAATCTCTTTTTGCACCCATAACAGTAACAGGTTCTATCCCTTTAAACTGCCCTATTCCATGAACTTCATGCACTACAAAATCATCTTTTTGTAACTCATCAAGAACTATTTTAGGTCGTTTTTTTCGTTTCTTTTTAATCTGTTTATTTAAGGAGATGATAACTTCATCATCACTTACAAGATTTACAACTTCATGTTGAATCTTATAGTTTATATCTTTGTCATTGAGATCTAAGTCATACCCTCGAATTTTTCCTTCTGTTGAAGAGATGATAGTAACTTTTTTCCCTGCGTGAAATTTTAAAAACTCTGGTATATTTGCTACATCAATTTGCTTGTATGTATCATCTTCTAAAATAGGAGTTGTACTTAAAAGCTCCTCTTTTGGTATTCTTTTCTCTTCAAAAATATACGCTTCATCTATCTCATCAAGTGCTTCTTTTGTGATGCTAGATTGCAACTCTCTTGAGTAATATGAAGCATCATCATCTAAAAACCAAAAACCTAAAGAGTGAATATCTTTTTCAAATACATCAATATTTGATGCTGCTATTTTTTCATTGATAATCTCTAGTTTTGTTTCATCAAAAGCTAAAAATGATGCACTAATGGTAAAATCTTCAATCTCATCTTTAAAGGACTTTTGAGTCTCTACATCAAACTTTCGTATCCCATCTACCTCATCATCAAACAGAGAAACTCGATATCCAAACTCATCATTTGGTGGAAAAATATCAATAATATCCCCACGAATCGATACTTCACCCTGTTCTGTAACGATATCTACAAAATAGTATCCCCAGTTATAAAGCTTCTCTTTGAGATCTGATATATTTATTGTACTTGCAAACTCAATTGTTAAATTATCAAAACATTCGGCTTTTGGGAGTGGATATGAGATAGTTCGTATAGGTGAGATCAGTAGTTTATTTTGTTTTCTATATTTATGAAAAGTTTCAAGAGTACTTGTCATCTCTTTTATCTCATCTGAAAATGAAAGTAGATCATCTCCAAAGTTAGCTCGTAAATCACTCAATACAAATGGAACAAGCCCCAAATAACTTGCACAATCTCGTGCAATCATCGCTTGCTTTTCATCTGCCACTATTAAAAGCTTTGTATCTTTGTTTTGTTTTATGTAGTTAAATATTTTGTTCATTTTATAGTCTATTGTTCCTCATTTGAGTTATTTTGCCTTATTATAGCTTTTTATAATGTTAGCATTGAAATTTAATGTAGTATAAAAATATGTCATTTTGTTATATTTTATTTTCATATTAAAATGGTATTTTTCCTACAAATTCTATATTATTATCTTTATCATGATATGTCATAGTTATTTCATATTTATCAAAGAATACATCTAGCTTTTTCATAAAATCTGATGACTTAACCAATACGCTATTATTTCCAATTTGACTTGCCATTTGTTCTAAAATTTCTTGAGGTAGATTAGATACATTGGATAATATTTCTAATTGTTTTAATGCTGTTTCTATGTGTGTTGAATTAGAAATTAAATTTATTAAAATTGTAATCATATTATTTCTAGTTTTAGGATGTTTTACTATTGTATTAAATATAGATTTTGCCACTTCCTGAACTGTTGTATTATTACCTTGTATTGCTTGATATTTGCCAATAAAACCGTAAGGATCTAATTCTTTTTTAATTGGTATAATTAATACATCTTTTCCAACAGCAAAACCAACTTCTTGGTCACACCAAGCACTTTCTTTAAATCCATGCATTAAGATAGCTGTTAAAGCATCCATTGTATGTAATGCTTTTTCAATTTCATCTTGCCATTGTTTACTTGGCTCAATATCTACATGAGCAACAAATCCGGCAATTCCATATAATTTAAGTTCTTTTTGTAAATAAGTAGCTTTTTTTTTATGTTTAGCTAAATGACTAATAAATAATTTAAAATGTCCTTGTTCCCAAAATGTTGCTAGTTCAAGGTTTTGTTTTTTATTTTGATTGTATTCTATTTCTAATTCATCCGCAATTTGTAATATAATTTCTTCTTTTTCATGTGATAATAGTTCTTGTACATATACTCTTTTACTATTTGTAGACGGATTATAATTTATACAGTCAATACCAAATGCTGGTAAGTAACTATCTATATCAGAATAAGTCATTTGCTCTTGTAGTGTTACCGCAATTTGATTAATTAACCTTACTCTATCGATTGCTTTCATTTAAATACTCCATATAAATCACAAACATTTAATTCTTTTTAAAAACATATTTTACCTATTATATCAAAGGGTAAAAAGTATTAACTTTTCTTCTTCAACTCTCGTATCTCTTCTTGCATTTGAGTCATTTTTTCTAAAAGTAAATCTATTTTTTCCTCTTCTCGGTTGAGTTGTTCATCGGTGTGTTCTGAATTTATTTTTTGCATCTCATCAATGATAACAGCGACAAAAAGATTAAAAAATACAAAAGCAGCGATGATCACAAAACTCACAAAATATATCCATGCCCAAGAGTAGAGTTCCATCGCTTCATACATCACATCTGTCCAATCTTCAAATGTAAGAACTCTAAACAGTGTAAGCATAGCTGTTAAGAAATCTTTCCATAGTCCAGACTTCAACTCTTCAAAAAAGAAGTTTCCAACAATAGCGTAGATATAAAAAATGATAAACATAAGAATCACAATATCCACAATAGCAGGAATAGCACCTATAAGCATATCTATGATTTTTTTGAGTTCTGGTCGTGCATTTAAAAGTCGTAAAACTCTAAAGATTCTCATAAGTCTAGCAATAGCAGCAAATGATGAGTTTTCAAGAGGAATCAGTGTTATAAACACAATAACAAAATCAAAAATATTCCAGCCACTTTTGAAAAAGTCTTTTATGCTTTTTTCAGCATATATTTTAATGATAATCTCCACTAAAAAATAAACCGTAATAAACATATCTATAGAATAAAATAAAAGACCATAAGGCTCTGCAACTTTATCAATTGTCTTAAACCCTAATGCAGCAGCATAAAATAAAATGATTCCAGTAGTGAGATTAGAGAACCATTTTGATTCTCTTATATCTTTAATTCTTGTTTTAAATGTCATTTCGCTAAGAACCATTTATTTTCATTTAATTTCAAAATAATAGTAAATGATGCGCCTGTATATATCTTAGATTCATGTTCTACATTTTCATTACTTACTACAATTTTTCCTGACATATTTTGGTTAATAATATTATATGCCATATGTAATCCAAGTCCAGTACCATATGTCTTTTGTTTTGTAGTAAAGTATGGTTCAAAAATATTTTGCATAACTTCAACTGCTATACCACCACCTGTATCAGTCAATGTAATTTCAACACTATCTTCTTTATTTTTAGTTTGAACAAAAAGGTAACGATCTGTCTCTTTCATTTTTTTAAGTGCATCTTTAGAGTTACCTATGATATTTACTAAAGCCTGCAATAAACCAAATGACAAATTATGAATCATAATATCTTCATCAAAATCTTTGATAACTGTAATATTGTTTTTTTCTATAATTGAACTATTAATACAAAGTGATTTTTCTACAATATCAAGTACATTAAAATCAATTTTTAATGAATCTGCCTTTAAAAACACACCAAAATCATCAACAGTACGAGCAAGATACAAAGCAGAATTATCGATATGTCTTAATTTGTCAATATCTTCATCAGTTGCTATTTGATGTTTTTCTATTTTTTCTTGAATACTTTTTGCTGTCTTGGAAATATCTGTCAATGGCTGTCTCCATTGATGAGAAATATTTGCTAACATATCACCCAATGCCAACATTTTTGACTGTTTTTGTATAAGTTTCTTTTGATTTGTGCATTTTTCAACTTCGTTGTTAAATTGTAATTGTAGCTTATTGTAGTTTTGCTTATAATCTTTTTCTCTTCGTTTTATACTCTCTCTACATTTTGCAATAGTCTTATTAGTAAATCGATTGATAATATAAACAACTAAAAGAAGTGCAATACTAAAGAAAAATAGTATCGAAATATGTACATAAATATTATTTAATATTAAAGTATCAAGACCTTTTTTCCAATTGTTAATCTCTTTATGCATAATATCATCTCTAAATTTTATAGAAAAAACCCAATTAAATTTTGTATTTAAAACAAAATATTGAATTTCAAATAGATTGTCATTTGTTTCTTCATCTATATACTTACTATAGTCATAATAGTCACCATATTCAATAAGTTCTTTATAATACTTCATACTTTTATCAAGTTGATGTACAGTGATTATTTCATCAGTATTTTTATTGATTTTATCAATAAAGTTTTTCATAAAAATTTTGTTATCGACATTATTATTTGAAGATACTTCACTAAGGTTTTTAATCAAAATATTTATATTTTCAATTTTATATTTGACCTCATTTTTTTTATCTTCTAAAAATTTATGCTTAATATCTTTTTCAATTGTCTTAAAGTCATCAATACTTGAATTAACACTCAACATGATCACAACAAAAACAAATATTATAAGTACTAAAAAAGTACCTACTAAATTATATTTCCCTATATTTTTATCATGAATTTTTAACATATTTTTCCATCCAATTGCATTTTGTGTAGTGTATCTAAAATTGTTTTAAATTTTTCATTTGGAGTGTATCCCATCTCAAGAAGATCTTTTCCACTATAAATAGGTTTAGGAATATTTTTTTGTATATCTAATTTCACTAACATCTTTTTACCTTTGCTTTCTACTTTATTATAAGTTTCAATATCATTTTTTGGGATTCTAAAAGTTTCATAGTTTTCTATTTTCCGTAACAGTTTTTTATTATTTGAGATTTTAATAAAAATATCTTTCATCACAGAAAAAACCAATATCAATTTATCTTCATTATCAATTCTAAATCGAGCTATCTCATCAATTATAGCAAGTTTATCTTCACTTATTTTTTCAATCTTGAATTTATTAAGAAGATTTAACCCAAAAGAGGGTTCTGATGACTTTAACAAAAGTTTCTTATATTCTACATATATTCGTTCTTTAGATAAAGAGTGGAATTCATTTGTTTTTACTATTTGTTGACACAATTTAAAAGTATGTGCATTTAAAGTAAAATTCAACCTACTTCTAAATTGAATTAGTCTATATACTCTTAATGGATCTTCAATAAATGTTACATCATCTATATGTTTTAAAACCTTTTTTTCAAGGTCTTTGCGACCATTAAAAGGGTCAAGGTATATCTTATTTTTATAATCATACCCAATAGAATTAATCGTAAAATCTCTTCTTCTTGTAGCCTCTTTAAAAGATAGATTTCCATCTACCAAAACTTCAAATCCTTTATGTCCATCTGCAATTTTCTTTTCCATTCTTGGAAAAGAAAAGTCATATTCCATCTCTTGTGCTGAAAGTTTAAGTATACCAAAACTTTTACCCACGAGTTTTACTTTCCCAAAGTTTTTTAAAATATTTTCAAGCTCTTCCAAACTATCTAACCCATATACTTCAACATCATAGTCTTTGACATCCACATTAAGAAAAAAATCTCGTACACAACCGCCAACTAAAATGGGTGATGCTCCGATATTTATTAAATCATCAAGTATTTTAACCAAAAAACCATCTTTTATTTTCATTAGCTACTATTCCTTTTAGAAAGAATTATATTTATACTTATACCGTTGAATCATTGATTCATTTCCTATAAGTCCCCCTTGATGAATATACATATATGTATTGTTTTCATCAAAATTATACAGTAAAGTATCCCAACCTATAGGATCATACAATAAATCAAACTCTATTTTTGTTTCCATTTTTAGCTGATTCCATAACATATAGTTTTCTTTGTATAATTTACCAAAATGGTATTTCTTTTTTCGTGATAAAATTGTAGGGTGATACTGTTCATTCTTTTCTAATGCTAAAAATTGTTTTTTTAAATACTCTTCATCACCAACACAAGCACAAGTTTGAACCTCTATGTCAAGAAATTTTTGTAAAAACAGAGCAGTTGTGCCTGTACCACTAGGAAGAAATACTTTTAAATTATTTAAGTTGTGTTGTTTTTGATATGCTGAGATTTCTGAAGCTAGTATTTTTATACCATAACTAGCTTCCATTAAAGCACCACCCTCTTCAATAAAAAGTACCGTTTCATCAAATTTACAACTATCTTTTGTGAAATCATCTTTAACTATAAGATTCATGCCATTTTCTAATGAGTATTTATAGTTTCCTTGAGGATAATCCTTAAGGTATGATGGCAAGTGGTTTGTGTAGTATTCAAAATTCCAATTTTTAAGTTTACATAAAATGGATAAACTGTACATTGCGTTTGATTGATTTGAACCATGACTTATAAGTTTTTTCACATTAGGAAATTCATTTTCTAAAAAATATAAAAATTTTCTTGCTTTATTTCCTGAAAAATCTTTATGCACCAACTCATCTCTTTTTAACAAAAAAGATTGTCCTTGGAAGATTATATTTTGAACTGGGGACTCGCGTAAGCTTATCATAATTATATTAGATATAAAAAAAGGCAAGTACTAAATATAGCACTTACCTTTTTAAATGACTGCTCTAATACTTAGAATTTTCTTAATTCTTTAATTTTTGCAGCTTTACCTTTAAGCTCTCTTAAGTAGTTTAACTTAGCTCTTCTTACATCACCTCGTCTAAGTACTTCAATAGTTTTTAAACTATCAGAATATAATGGGAAAATTCTTTCTACACCAATTCCATTTGCTCCAATTTTTCTTATTGTAAATGTATTTGAAACACCTTCACCTTTTAAAGCAATAACAATACCTTCAAAATTTTGAACTCTTGTTTTAGTTCCCTCTTTAATTTCAACACCTAATCTTAGTGTATCACCAGCTCTAAATAATGGAATCTCTTTAGACTCAACTTGTGCAGCTTCGAAAGCAGCGATGTATTTATTTTTCATTTTTTTTCCTTAGTTCGGGGGTATGTGTCCTATTAAATACACAAAGTGCCCCATTTATGGTCTAAAATACTGAGTTTTGCATTTAGACAGCTTAATTTTTAAGTTGCGTATTTTAGCGTGGTTTCCCTTTAATAATTCTGAAGGTACACTTAAACCTCTAAATTCTACTGGTTTTGTAAAAGAGGGTGCTTCTAATAAAACTAGAGCTTCTTCATTTTGATTGTAGCTTTCATCTGTTAAAGAGTCCATATTACCTAAAACCCCCTCAACATTTCTACTAATAGCATCAGACATAATAAGAGAAGGCAGTTCCCCTCCTGTTAAGATATATTCCCCAACACTAAAGACTTCATGTGCATACTTTTCAATCACACGCTCATCAATTCCTTCGTATCTTCCACTTACCATAACGATATTCTTTTTTTTAGCTAATCTTTTTGCATCATTTTGGGTAAAAGGTTTTGCTGCTGCCAAAGGAAAAATAATATAAGCATCTTTATTCTTTTGTTTGATTTCATCTAATAAATCAAATAAGGGTTGCGGAAAAATTAATTGTCCCGCACCACCACCACATAAAGTACTATCAACTTTTTTATGTTTATTTGTTGTCCAATCTCTAGGGTTGTAAAACTCATACTTGATGAGTTCCTTATCAACTGCTTTTTTCAAAATAGAGTCTTGAAAATAAGGTTCTATAAGATTTGGAAATAATGTTATAAAAGAAAATTTCATCTATTTATTAATCTCCCTTTGGGCTTTTCCTATTTCATAACCTTGCAAATAATCAACTTCATGAATAGTCAAAATTTGTTCTATTTCTGGAGAAAAAACTTTCTCTGCAACTACTTCTAAGCCTAACTCTTTAATTGTTTTTACAATATTAGAAACAACTACAACAGAATGTTGATCTGTGTACATATTTTCAATGAGAGAACTATCTAATTTTACGATGTCGATATCAAGGTTGATAATATAATTAAAGTTCGAATATCCACTTCCAAAATCATCAATAGCAATTCGGGCATTGTAGTTTTTAACTTTTTTTATAAAACTATGTAAAAGTTCAAAATCTGAAATCTCTTCCGTTTCCAATAGTTCTATAATAACATTTGAACTATAATTATAGTTTTCAAGATTATCAAAAAGAATTTGCATGGTTGTTGCATTTGTGATATCACTAATGCCAATATTGATAGAAAACTTTACATCATCAATATCTTTAAAATATTCAAATACTTTTTTTATCATTATTTGAGTAATGATATGATATTTTCCACTTGAAATTGCAATATCTAAAAACTTATCAGGTGTGTGAATATTTCCATTTTCAACAATTCTTACTAAAGTTTCATATTTATCTATCAAACCAGTTTTCGTATTTTTTATTGGCATAAAATATGGAAAAATTTGATCATGTTCAATTGCATCATCAAGTTTATTCAGCCAATTCATATGATGATTATTTTCATCTTCAATTGCAATTGTTTCATTGAATTCAAAAATAGCACATTTTCTTTTTTTTGCTTCTTTTAATGCAAGAGTAGCATTAGAAAATACATCCTTATTATTTCCATAAGCATACCCAATAGTTGTATCTAACATAAAACTACTTTTTTTATAAGTATAGCTAAACTCTTTAATTATTTCGGAAAATTCAACAACCTCTTTATGTGTTAATTTACTGTTATATACAACTGCCAACTCATCTGCATAAAGCCTATACAGAACACCATTGTTTTTTAATACAGTATTAATATTTTTAGTAAACTCTTTTAATATAAATTCTGAAACTTTTTTACCATACACCTGATTTAGTCTTCCAAATGACTTAATATCTAAAACCATTATAGACAAATTGCTATTTTTTGTTTCTAAATCATATTGTAATTTGCTAAGGTTATTAATAGAAGTTAAATCATCCGTGTAAATTGATGCAATTAATCTATCATAATAATATTTAATTGTTATCAATAAATTATTAAAATGTAATTGAAGCAGTCCTACTTCTTTAATATTGCTTTTAATATTTACTCTTTTTGTTAGATTTTTACTTGATTGAATTTCCAAAATTTTATCTGTTAATAAAACAACTGGCTCCACCATTTTCTTGTTAATAACCATAAAAAAAACATAAGATATAACAAGTAAAAAAAGAACAAAAAAGCCAATAATATAAGAAAAAATCATATCAAGAGATATTTTTATTTCACTTTGAGGAAAAGTGATATCCAAAACACCATTAATAGAACCATTCGATGCATTTACATGACAACTTGTACAGTCACTTGAGACTTTCATTGGATATAAAAAACGAATTGCACCCGTTTCTTTATTTATTTTGAAAACTTCTTCACCATTCATCGCTTGAATGATCAAAGGATCAGATTGAGATATCTTTTTATCTTCGGGAACCACACCAAATAATTCTTCAACTAAAGGACTTCTGTATGAGTTGATTTTCATCCCACTTCTAATAATCTCTAGCCTTTGAATAATTTCGTTTAAATCATCTTTTTCCCACCCCTCTTGCATTCGGGTATTCATTGTTTCAAAAACTAGTTTAGCTGTTTTTTTTGCATCATCTAGGGCAAGATTATCAACTGCAGTTTTTTTAAGATATTCAGATGAAATAAAAAGTACAACTACACTTATTAACAATACAGAGAGAACTATCCTAATAATAAGTGTTTTATTTGAAATATATCTATTTTTCACAAATCACCTTTATTAACTCAGAATCAAAAATTTCACTTCTCTTACTCATGAGTTCTCCAAATTGTATCTTCATCTAATTTGGGTCTATTTTGCAATACCTCAAATGGCTTATATCGTTCTTTATATCCCATACTAAAATGGTCTTTTATCCAATATCCCAAATAAAGATATGGTATATTATTTTGTTTTGCAATACTAATTTGTGCTAAAATCGAAAACTGACCTAGAGATAAATTTTCATAATCATGATCATAATAACAATAAATAGCAGACATTGCATCAGGTAAAATATCACATAATGCAACACCTACAAGTTTATTGTCTCTAAAGTAAAGAATCTCTTTACCATAATTATGAGCACCATTGACATACGAGTTATTATATTCTTCCACATCAATAATATTTTCTGCCCAATTTTTTTTTAATGACATCTCTTCATGATACTTATTAAATAAATCTATATGTTCATAAGTTACAGTTGGTTTTTGTATGTATACTTCAGTTTCTTTATTTTTATTAAAAACTCTTTTTTGACTCTTAGAAAAAGTAAATTTATTCACATCGATTCTAATCGTTTTACATTCCTTACACTCTTTGCATTCTGGAACAAAATGCATATTTCCAAATCTTCGCCACCCTCGTTCTAACATTTTCAACTGTTCTTCAGAAGTACAGTGTTCCATATATTTATATCTTATATCACAAATTTTATCTTTAAAATAAGAACACTCTTTTGTTTCTTCAACAAACTCCAAAACTTGTGCATTTCTAAACATCTATTTACCTAAACAAAATTCACCAAACATAACATCTAACATTTGACTGTGTTCATAGGGTCTAGTGATATTTGAAATATGTTCTAAGGCAACATTTATATGATGTGAAAAAAATTCTAATTCTCCTGTCTGTAGTGGAACAAATGATTCTTCTATATTTTTAAGTGTTGATGATACTTCGTTTACTTGTTGTTGAGAGATAAGTGTAATATCATCAGCGTTTGAGTTATGATTGAGTATCAACTCAATTTGGGAAAGTAATTCATTAATATTTTCTTTTGCATTAAGACAAATAAAAGTCTCGCCAATTTCTTTAGTATCCAAATTTCTATCTAAATCAGATTTATTCAGTACAACTAACTTTTCTTTATTAGTGTTATGGAGTAGTTTCACGATTTGTGCATCTTCTTCATCAAATATTCTACTCCCATCAAAAAGAGCAATAACAATATCAGCTTCATTAATAGCCTCAATAGATTTTTCTATTCCAATTTTTTCTATCTCATCACTAGCTTCTCTTATACCTGCTGTATCAACTATTTTTATAATATGCGAACCTATTTTAACACTCTCTTCAATCGTATCTCTAGTAGTCCCAGCTATGTCACTTACAATAGCTCTATTAAAATTAAGTAGTTTATTTAAAAGACTCGATTTCCCAACATTTGGTTTTCCAATAATAGCAACTTTAAAGCCATCAATCAAACCTTCTCTTCTTTTGCTTGCTGCTAATGTTTCTTTAAGTCTAATTACAATTTTTTGAAGTTTGGAATCAATCTGTTGATAAATATTAGTAGGGAGATCCTCCTCTGCATAGTCAATACTCACCTCAGTATAAGCTAGCATAAAAATCAAATCTTTTCGTATCTCTTCAACAAATTCTTTTAGTTCACCTTTGAGTTGTTTTGCAAGTATTTTGACAGCATCTTCACTTCTAGCTTCAATCATTTTACTGATCGCTTGAGCTTGAGATAAATCTATCTTTCCATTTAAAAAAGCTCTTTTTGAAAATTCGCCAGGATTTGCAGCTCTTGCTCCAGCTTGTATACAAGATGATAGCACGAGGTTAGTAATGGCAATCCCTCCGTGACATTGAAACTCAACAACATCTTCCCCTGTAAATGAATATGGATTTTGAAAATAGAGTACTAATCCTTCATCGATTAATTCATCTTTTGAATCATATAATTTACTCAAAGTAGCCATTCTTGGCTCTAGGTTCTTATTATTTGTCAATTTCTGTGATATTTTCAAAGCATCATTTCCACTAAGTCTAACGATTGAAATTGAGCCAATACCATTTGCAGTTGCAATAGCAACTATTGTGTCTTCTGTATACATATTTTGTTAATTTCTATATTCATTTACTAAAATATATTTTTCACCTTTTTGTGTTGTTTTTACAGCAACATACTTATCGGGAAACTCATCTCTTAGTTTTGTAAGTGCAATATGCACCAAAATACCATCAAGAACTTTAGTTTTAAAAAAACCTTCACTCTTAATTGTTTCAATCACGGGATCTAAATAAGCATAAATTGCTGTTTCTTGATTTGCTAAAAAGTGAGCAACTTCAAGTCGTAACATCAACCCATACTTCTCATTTATCCAGTTAAATAAGATATAAGACAATGCCTTATATCTGTACCCTTCTTTACCAATAAGTAAAGCACTATCAGCTCCAGAGAATTCTACATAAACAGTCTTTTCATCATCAATTATAGAAACTTCAATCTTATCTATATCATAACAAAGGTTTGAAAATAAACTATTTATCTCTATTTCAATTTCTTTAGACAATTCACTTTGAGATGACTTCACAGTAGGAGTTTCATGTAAATCCGTTTTTTCTGCAGTGTAAAATTCATCAAAAAGAGTTTCAGATTTAATTTGTTGTACCATTTTTGGTACTTCAATCTTTTTATTTTTTGATTCTTTATTTAAAGTATCTAATCTTGAAGAAAGAGTTTCTACTGTTGTATTTGTATTTTTTGTTGATTTTGTTGTTGCCGTGTTATCTAGATTTTTTATTTGTGCAGAGATAATTGCATTTTTAGAAAAAAATCCAAAAAAACCTTTACTTGGAGCTTGTTTAATTTCAATCTCCAAGTTTGTAATAGAACATTGTAAAGTCTTTGAAGCTTTTTCATAAACAGCTTCTAAAGTTTTAGCTTCAAATATGACAATTTCATTAGTAGCTCCTTTTAACATTCTATGTCCTTTTAGTCTTTTTTATTATGCGTCTTCTCTTCAACATGTTTCTCATGTCTTTCAATTCTAGCATTTTTAAATATTGTATTTACATAATATTGTTGTCCAATGGTAAATAGATTATTCACAAACCAATATAATGTAAGTCCAGCAGGGAACCATAAAAAGAAAAATGTAAATACTACAGGTAATAACTGAAACATTTTTTGTTGCATAGGATCTGCCATAGTATTTGGTGTGATTTTTTGTTGAAAATACATTGTAGCACCCATTAAAATTGGTAATACGAAATATGGATCCATAGCACCTAAATCATCAATCCATAACATCCATTCTGCACCTTTTAATTCTATTGAGTTTAAAAGTACTCTATAAATAGCAAAAAACACAGGGATTTGTAATATGATTGGAAGACACCCTCCCATTGGGTTAGCACCCTCTTTTTTATAAAGTTCCATCATATGCATAGATGCTTTTTGTTTATCACTTTTATATTTTTCCTGAATAGCTTTTACTTTAGGAGCTAACTCTTTAAGTCTATTCATAGAAACCATACCTTTATGAGATAATGGGAAAAGAATAAGTTTGATTAAAATAGTTACAAAAACAATTGTCCAACCCCAGTTACCTACATAATCATGAATATATTGCAATAAAATAAACATTGGTTTAGCAATAAATGTAAACCAACCATATTCAATAATTGTTGTAAGTCTAGGATCAAGTGCACTTAAAGTTCTATATTCTTTTGGTCCCATATACCCATGTAAAGATATTTTATCATTAGCGTGAATAAAAATTTGAGGAGAATCATTTGCATCTTTCATAATACTAATTGCCATACTAATATCATAATTATAAAGTGCAGTAGCATAATATCTATCAAAAGCAGATGCTGCATTGATACCAATTAACTCTTCATTTTTATCCATGTCACCATCTTCAATAATATTTAATGTACCATCATTTAAAGCTAACAGTGCTCCATGATCTGCGTACATATCAACAAGTACATTTGGTCTAAATCCTGTTGTTATAAAAAACTTTGCATTATTTGTAGCAGATGCAGTGATGTCATAATGCCCATCAGGATAAAATTTTAAAACTTTTGTAAGTGTTGTATCTGTTAATCTTTGAGTTAAAATTAGTTCTGTACTGTTTGTAGTTGCATCAATTTTTTCTTGTGATGCTGTTACATTAGTTTTAAAAGCTTCTTCATTAATTTCTCTATTAGAGAATCTAACTTCCAAAGGTTTTAATTGATTAGCTTCAAAAAGTTTGATATGTTTTGCATCATCATCAATATATTGATTACCACTTAGTGTTACTTGGTGAATTCTCCCTAAATTGTCAATCTCAATAACATTATTTTGTGTCGTTATAGTTGCGATGATATTATTTTCAGTCAAAACTGATATCGGAGCATTATTTGCACCACTTTGTGATTGTATAACTGGTGCTGCTTGAGTTGAAGGTTCTGTTGTATTTACAGAACTTTTCTTTTCTAATGCTACTGCATTTTTAGCATTAGCTTCGTTTACCATAGCCTGTTTTGGCTGTAAGTATAAAAAATCATATGCGATAAAAAAAGCAAACGATAAAACCGTTGCAATAAGAATTCTTTTTTGAGTTTGCTGTTTGTTCATTGTGTCATTCGGTAGTGCCATTTATGTGTCCCATTTTGTATTGTGTTGAAGTATTAAGCAGTAATTATTTTTTACTGGTACTTTCCAGTATTTTACCTTAATTTTTTTAAATTTTAGATTTATTTGTTTTTTTTCAGGACATTTTACTTTTACATAATCAAATCCTCCATCAAATAATGGATTACATTTTAATATTCTTATTGTAGAATAAAACAATGCATACAATATATTATTATTTTCAAATTGCATTTTTGCATAGGATGAACAAGTTGGATGATATCTACAACTTCCAAAAGATAAAATAGTTAAATATTTTTGATAAAATTTAATAAAATAAAGAATAAGTTTTTTCATTTAAAAAGATTCAGTTTTTTCATAACATAATTAAAATCATTTTTTAGTACTTTATGTTTTCTTTCAAATATATTATTTTTAGCGACCAATACATATTTTCCAGTTCTAAGCTGATTTTCTTTTTCTAAAATTATTGCACGAAGAACTCTTCTTGCTCTATTTCTTTGAACAGCATTTCCAACTTTTTTTGATGATACAAAAGCGATATTAAAACTATCACTTTCAAGAAAAAAAACAACAAAAGCATGAGTATGCCATTTTTTGTTGCTTTTATATATTTGACTAAACTCTTTTTGAGTATTTATACGGTGAGATTTGCTTAAACAGCTAATCTTTTTCTACCTTTAGCTCTTCGAGCTTTGATAACTTTTCTACCATTTTTTGTAGCCATTCTTGTTCTAAAACCGTGTGTTCTTTTTCTTGGTGTGTTGTGCGGTTGGTATGTTCTTTTCATACTTTTTTCCTTTTTTCTAAATTATGTCTGCGATTATATTTAAAACTTACTTAATATTAGTTTATATTTTAAAGAATAAGATTACTATCTATAAACGCAGATCATAACAATTTACCTAATATTTATCTTTTAAGAAATATTAACAACGACTTCTCCTTCTTTAATATCAAATTGTACATTACTTCCTTCGGTTATTTTATCTTCAAGTATCAGATCTGATAACTTATCTTCTACAATTTCATATAATGCTCTTTTAAGTGGTCGTGCACCATAAATAGGATCAAAGCCAGCTTCTGCAATATATGATTTAGCATCAGGACTCATAGTAATATGAATATCTCGTTCTGTAAGTCGTGATGCAATTGACGCAAACATAATATCTACTATATTTGTAATTGCATCTAAGCTTAGTTGTTCAAATATTACAATATCATCAAGCCTATTCAAAAATTCTGGTCTAAAGTATGATTTTAAGTCATTTAAAACAGACTCTTTTCTTTCATGTTTGTTAGTTATACTGATAATTTTATCACTTCCTATGTTAGAAGTTAAAATAATAATTGTATTTTTAAAATCAACAGTAACCCCCTTATTATCAGTTAATCTTCCATCATCTAAAACTTGCAACAATATATTAAATACATCAGGATGTGCCTTTTCTATCTCATCAAATAAAAGAACACTATACGGTTTTCTTCTTACAGCTTCTGTTAATTGTCCACCCTCCTCATATCCTACATATCCAGGTGCAGCACCCACTAATCTGCTTGCACTATGTTTTTCCATATACTCTGACATATCAAATCGTACTAAGGATTTTGCATCATCAAATAAAAATTTTGCTAAAGTTTTTGCTGACTCAGTTTTACCGACACCTGTTGGTCCTAAAAACATAAAACTCCCAATAGGACGACTATCATCACTCAGTCCTGCTTTATTTCTTTTTATCGCACGACTTATTGCTTTTAAAGCTTCATCTTGACCAATAACATCAGCTTTTAAAACATTTTCTATTTGTAAAACTCTTTCTTTTTCACTTGATATCATTTTGTTAATAGGTATACCAGTCCATCGTGATACAATACTTGCAATAGCATCTTCATCAACAAAATTTCTTAAAAGTGTTCCTGATGCTTGCATTTTTGCCCATTTTTCTTCATTTTCTTTTATTTGTGACTCAAGCTCTGGAATTTGTCCATATTCAATTGAGGCAGCTTCTTCAAATTTGCTCTCTCTTTTTGCTCTCTCTGCTTTACTTCTTAATTCATCTATTTGTGTTTTGATTGTAGAAATAGCATTAAAAGTCTCTTTTTCATTTGTAAATTGTGTTTCCAAATTTCTTTGTTTCTCTTTTAAATTTGACAACTCCTCTTCTATCTCTTTTAATCTATTTGTATTTTTATCACTTTTTTCCATTTTTAAAGCTTCTTTTTCAACAGCTAAAGTACCAATCTCTCTTTTGGTAATAGACAAAATTGTTGGTTCAGATTCAATTTGCATTTTTAATTCAGCTGCTGCCTCATCTATCAAATCAATCGCTTTATCTGGTAAAAATCTATCTGTAATATATCTATGACTTAATTTTGCAGCACTTACCAATGCACTATCTTTTATAGTTACATTGTGAAAAGTTTCAAGTTTTTCTTTAATACCACGCAATATTTGTAATGCTTCATTCACACTTGGTTCATCAACATTTACAGGTTGAAACCTTCTTTGCATAGCTGTATCTTTTTCAAAATACTTTCTATACTCTTTTAATGTAGTTGCTCCAATTGTATGCAACTCACCTCTTGCTAATGCTGGTTTAAGAATATTTGCAGCATCCATACTTCCTTCACTTGCCCCTGCACCTATAATAGTATGGATTTCATCAATAAATAAAATAATATTTCCTACTTTTTGTACCTCTTTTATTACAGCTTTGAGTCTATCTTCAAACTCACCTCTATATTTAGCACCTGCAATTAAAGCAGACATATCAAGAGATATTACTTTTTTATTCAATAATGATGTTGGAACATCTTTGTTCACAATTCTTTGAGCAAGTCCCTCTGCAATTGCAGTTTTACCTGTTCCAGGTTCTCCTAATAAGATAGGATTATTCTTTGTTTTTCTAATCAGAATTTGCATCATTCGGGTAAGTTGTTCATCTCTACCAATTACTGGATCAAGTTTTCCATCAAGTGCTAATTTATTTAAATCTATTCCATATTTATCCAAAGCCTCTAAATTATCATCGCCACTTTGACTATCTACTTTTGCACCACCACGAATTGATTCAAGTTCCTTTTTAACTTCATTTAAATCTAGATATTTTCCTAGAGTATTTTTAAATACATCATTTTTAACATTTGCTATAATCCAAGTATCAACTGCTAAAAAACTATCTCCACTACTAGTCATTAATCCTTGTGCATTCTCTAATGACGAGACAACATTTCTACTTATTTTAATATTTTCTTTAGTTACACTTGATGTTGAAACTAGTTTATTTGCAACACTTTTAACTTCGAGTTCAAGTGCTACTTTATCGATATTTAATTTATTTAGTAACTGATTTAATACACTTGATGTATTTGTTAACAGTCCCCACAAGATATGAACTATTTCTACTTCTTGATTTTTATTATGCAATGCTAAGCTCAATCCTGATTCAATTGTTTCTTGCATTTGGTTTGTCAATTTTTCAAATATTTTATTACTCATTCTAAAATCCTTATATTATATTGGCACTCAATTATTTAAAGTGCTAATAAATTATAACACTTTAGTCTATCTTTGTCAAGTAAAATCTACGAATAAAAAAAGCAAGGCTAAAACCTTGCTTTTTTTTATCTACATACTGCAGCCACGCCCAATACTGTTGTGGACTTCTTTAAGTCCACAATTATTGCATATATATTCTATTTCAACTATTCCACTACATCCATGATTTTTTAAGATATTTTGTTTTATTGCTTCTACTTTAAACAATGCACCCGTATTTTGATCTTTAAAACTTTTAGTTGTCGATTGACAAGAAGGACAAGTACCACTATCTAAAAGGTTTTGCCTTGTCTTTTTTGATTTAAAAAATAATAATACTGAAAAAATTGATATTAAAAATAAAAGTAAAATACCAATTATTGTATACATTATTATTTAACTATGTCGTATTTATTCATTACTTTTTCAAGTGATTTCATATTTTCAGTGCTTGGAGCAGTTAATGGTAATCTATATTCTAAACTATCGATTAATCCAGCTATATACATAGCAGCTTTAATAGGAATAGGATTACTTTCACAAAATAGAACTGAGTTTATTTCATAAAGTTCATCATTAATTTTTCTTGCTTCTGCTAAATTACCAGATAAAGCTTCCCTTGATAATTTGCTTGTAATATCAGGAAGTAAATTAGAAGTTACAGATGTAAATCCAGCACCACCGCTTGCAATTACAGCATAATTAATTGCATCATCACCACTTAAAACTTTTAGCTCTGGGCGTTGTGACAATAATTCTGTAACTCTATCTAAACTTCCTGTTGCTTCTTTAATTCCATAAATATTTTTACAATCGTCAAATAATCTTATAACTGTATTTGCAACAATATCTACACCTGTTCTTCCAGGGACATTATAAAGCATAAACCCTAAATCGGGTACAGAATCAGCAATAGCTTTGTAATGTTGATACAAACCTTCTTGAGACGGTTTATTATAATATGGACTTACCGAAAATATTGCATCAACACCACACTTTTGTGCATGCTGTGCAATACTAATTGCTTCGAGTGTTGAGTTACTACCAGCACCTGCTAGAACCTTTGCATTAGTACCTTTTACAACTTCTACTGCAATCTCTATACATCTTTTGTGTTCATCATGCGTTAATGTGGCACTTTCCCCTGTTGTTCCTACAGGACAAATAGCATCTATGCCATTATTTATTTGTCTTTGAATAAGCTTAGCATAAGACTGCTCATCTAGTTTTCCATTTTTAAATGGCGTAATAATTGCTGTAGTAGCACCCGTAACTATAGTCATATTTCTATCCCTTATTTTTATATTTTTAAATTATATCATTACTATTTAATGATTTAGCTTTATTCATTTTCTTCATTATTCTTCAAAATTACTGTAGTTGAATTTCCACTAGTAAAATATTTTTTAGCTACTTTCACTAAATCTTCTGTCTTTAAAGCTTCAATTTTATCTTCATAATTCATTAATGGAGTTATATCTCCTCGTGACAAATAACTTCCATATAAACTAGCCACACTACTAGAACTTTCAAGTGAAAAAATAAAATCAGATTTTGTATTCTTTTTTATCTTATTTAGTTCTTCTTCTTTAATATCACCTGACTTGATTTTATCTATCTCTTCTAAAATAATTTTTTCAACATCCCTTGCATCTACACCTGGATTACAAACTGCCATAAAAAGATAAACACCAGGATCTTTTAACTCCATATTGTATGCATATACAGTATTTACTAATTGTTTCTCATCAACAAGAAGTTCATTTAGTCTACTACTTTTTCCAGAACTTAACAACTCACTTAATGCAGATAATGCTACTTGATCTTCATGTAAAAAATTTGGAATATTAAAATTGATTGCCAACATTTCCACTTCTGAATCTTTGTGAATAACTATTCTTTTAGCACCATTTTGTTTAGGTTCAATTGTGTGTAATTCTTTACGAATATTAATACTATTAGCAGTATTTTTAATATCTGAAAACTTTTTTGTCACTTCTTCAAATACAGTTTTTCTATCTATATCACCTGCAACTAGAACAATTGCATTTGAAGGAGTATAATATGTAGAATGAAAATCTTTAATATCCTCAATTTTCCAATTTTGAATATCACTCATAAATCCAATAGGGGTCCAATGATAAGGATGATAAGTAAAAGTATTATTAAATAATTTAAAATACAAATAACCCATAGGTGAATTATCAGTTCGCCATCGTCTCTCTTCAGCCACAACATCACGCTCAGGTTGAAACTCTTCATCTTTTAAAGTTAAATTTTCCATTAAATCAGCATATAACTCAAGAGATTTAGAAAGATTTTTTTTACTTGATTTTATATAGTAATGGGTATAATCAAATCCAGTCGAAGCATTATTAATACCACCAAAACTTTTAACTATAGTATCAAACTCTCCTGCTTTCAAATTTTTTGTTGATTTAAAATTTAAATGTTCAAGCATATGTGCTATTCCACTTTTACCCATAATTTCATCTCGACTTCCAACATTATAAAATATATCAGTTGTAATTACATCAGAATTATTTTTTAATGGAATTGCAACAATTTTCAGTCCATTCTTTAAAGTTTTTTCATAATACTTTGGTAAACTATTTTTTGCCATTACATTTTCTCCTATTATTAAAAGACACACACTCAAAAGTAAAACTTTTTTTAACATCTTTTTCCTTTATCTAAAATCAGAACCTATTGCTTCTGAAATATTTGAATAACCATCTTCTTTAATTAATTTAATTAAATCTTCATTAATATTTTTACACATTGAAGGACCCTGAAATATAAAAGCACTATAAATTTGAACTAAAGTAGCACCTGCTTTTATCCTTCTATATACATCATTTGCATCGCTTATTCCACCTACACTTATTAAGGTCGTTTTTTTATGGAGTTCTCGACCAATTGCTTTAAAAATTTCATAAGACTTCTCACTCATCACTTTACCACTAATTCCACCAAAGTTTTGTGAATTTGGTACTAAAGAATAATCTTGTGTAGTATTTGTCGCAACAATACCATCTGCACCAGAGTTAATTGCAGTTTGACATAAAGTAATAGCTGTTTCATGTTCCATATCCGGTGCAATTTTTAATAATATAGGTGTATCAGTTATCTCTTTTGCCATCCCAAATACTGATTTAATAAACTCTTCATTTTGAAGATCCCTCAAGTTTGGAGTATTGGGGCTAGAAATATTCACCACCATATAATCACAAATATCTTTACACCCTATTACTAACTTTTCATAATCACTTAAAGTATCCGTTTCAGAAGTTGTTTTATTTTTTCCTATACTTGCTCCAATCGGTATAGAGTAAGGATACACACTTCCTAAGTTTTTAATAACTTCATATGAACCTTCATTATTAAAACCCATTGCATTTTGTACAGCTTCATATTCAGGATACCGAAACAGTCTAGGTTTTGCATTTCCAAATTGAGCTTTAGGTGTCACAGTTCCTATTTCTGTATAACCAAATCCCATTGCTTGCATCGATTCAATCATATCAGCATTCTTGTCAAATCCTGCTGCTAACCCTATAGGGTTTCGAAATGTTCTATTAAAAACTTTTTGTGATAGGATATCATCATCTATAAAATTTCTTTCAACCATCATATTATTTAACATTCTTAAATAAGGTAATGTTTTGAATCCATATGATGCTATATGATGTGCTGTTTCTGGTTCAAAATTAAACATAAACTTTTTGATAGTGTTATAATCAAACATAAATATAATCCTTGAAATATTAACTAAATACTATTTTAAATATTCAGTAATTGAAAATCTTACTGTAAAAAAGAATTTTACAAATTAAAAGGATTATAACACAAAAGCATTAAACAAACAAGCCAAAGACCTTCCAAATACCTTAAAAGAGCAATAGAACATCACTAAAAAGAAATAATAATAAAGAAATAGTAATAATAAAACAAACTACAAAAGAAAAGAGAGGAATAAAAATAAAAAGTAATAAGAAATAGGAAGATAGAAAAAACGAGCAAAAAAAAACATCTTAGAAGTTGGCGGCGACCTACGTTTCCACAAGGGGACCCTGCAGTATTATCGGCGATGAGGAGCTTGACTGCCAGGTTCGAAATGGAACTGGGTATGACCTCCTCTCAATAACCACCAACATCTAAGATGTTGATTTGAGAATATTAAAGTTAAAGTCTTTGTATAAAAATACGATTATAATACTTATCAGTTATTATACTTAATAAGATAGTAAACTAAAGAAGTTCATATAAATAAGCCAAACGATCTATTAGTAATAGTCAGCTGAATGCATTACTGCACTTACACATCTATCCTATCAACCAGCTAGTCTTGCTGGGATCTTCAGGGAAAGTTCATCTTGGAGTTGGCTTCGTGCTTAGATGCTTTCAGCTCTTATCTCATCCGTAGGTAGCTACCCAACGATGCTCTTGGCAGAACAATTGGTACACTAGTGCTACGTTCACCCCGGTCCTCTCGTACTAGGGGCAAATCTCCTCAACTTTCCTACGCCCACGGAAGATAGGGACCGAACTGTCTCACGACGTTCTGAACCCAGCTCGCGTACCGCTTTAAATGGCGAACAGCCATACCCTTGGGACCTGCTTCAGCCCCAGGATGCGATGAGCCGACATCGAGGTGCCAAACCTCCCCGTCGATGTGAGCTCTTGGGGGAGATCAGCCTGTTATCCCCGGCGTACCTTTTATCCTTTGAGCGATGGCCCTTCCACACAGAACCACCGGATCACTATGACCGACTTTCGTCTCTGCTCGACATGTATGTCTTACAGTCAGGCTGGCTTATGCCATTATACTCAACATCCGATTTCCAACCGGATTGAGCCAACCTTTGTAAGCCTCCGTTACTTTTTAGGAGGCGACCGCCCCAGTCAAACTACCCACCATACATTGTCCTGAAACAAGATAATTGTTCCCAGTTAGCTATCAGAATATTCAAGGGTGGTATCTCAAGGATGACTCCCTATGTACTTGCGTCCATAGATCATAGTCTCCCACCTATCCTGCACATGAATATCCCAATAGCAGTGTAAAGCTATAGTAAAGGTGCACGGGGTCTTTCCGTCTTTCCGCGGGTAGGAGGAATTTTCACCTCCACTACAATTTCACTGGATCCCTGGTTGAGACAGCTCCCATCTCGTTACGCCATTCATGCAGGTCGGTATTTAACCGACAAGGAATTTCGCTACCTTAGGACCGTTATAGTTACGGCCGCCGTTTACTCGGGCTTCGATCAAATGCTTCGCTTACGCTGACATCATCAATTAACCTTCGAGCACCGGGCAGGCGTCACACCTTATACATCCTCTTGCGAGTTAGCAAAGTGCTGTGTTTTTGGTAAACAGTCGGGAGGGACTCTTTGTTGCAACCTCTCAAGCTTTCGGGAGTAAATCCCTAATACCTAAGTAGGCACACCTTCTACCGAAGATACGGTGCTAGTTTGCAGAGTTCCTTAACCAGGGTTCTTCCACGCGCCTTAGAATACTCATCCCACCTACCTGTGTCGGTTTACGGTACGGGTTATAATAGATATGCTTAGTGGCTTTTCTTGGCACGACAGTATCATCGATTCCAAACGCTATCCGAAGATTTTGTTCGGCCTGTAAGATCTCGGTCGAGTGTAGCACGGATTTGCCTATGCTACAACCTACATCCTTCGACCAGCTATTCCATCAGCCAGCTCGATTAACTCTATGCGTCCCCACATCACGCTCTATTATAAGTATAGGAATATTAACCTATTTGCCATCGTCTACCCCTTTCGGACTCGACTTAGGACCCGACTAACCCTACGATGACGAGCATCGCGTAGGAAACCTTGGGTTTTCGGCGTTAAAGATTCTCACTTTAATTATCGCTACTCATGCCTGCATGCTCACTTCTATCCGCTCCACCACTCCTCACCGGTATGGCTTCAATGCTGAATAGAACGCTCTCCTACCACTACAGTAAACTGTAATCTAAAGCTTCGGTGCGTACTTTAGCCCCGTTATATTTTCCGCGCAGAATCACTAGACCAGTGAGCTGTTACGCTTTCTTTAAAAGATGGCTGCTTCTAAGCCAACTTCCTGGTTGTCACAGTAACTCCACATCGTTTTCCACTTAAGTACGACTTAGGGACCTTAGCTGTTAGTCTGGGTTGTTCCCCTCTCGACATAGGATTTTATCACCCTACGCCTGACTGCCATGGTAAAGTATATAGTATTCGAAGTTTGATAGGGTTTGGTACCGCGGTAAGCAGCCCTAGCCCATTCAGTGCTCTACCCCTTTATACTAATTTACATGACGCTATACCTAAATATATTTCGGAGAGAACCAGCTATCACGAAGTTTGATTGGCCTTTCACCCCTATCCACAAGTCATCCGAGCACTTTTCAACGCACACCGGTTCGGTCCTCCACTGGCTCTTACACCAGCTTCAACCTGCTCATGGATAGATCACTTCGTTTCGGGTCTGCAGCATATGACTAATTCGCGCTATTCACACTCGCTTTCGCTACGGCTTCGTACTTGACTTAACCTTGCCATATACCACAACTCGCAGGCTCATTATGCAAAAGGCAGTCCGTCACCCTGTACAAGACATAGGGCTCCGAATGATTGTAAGCTAATGGTTTCAGGTTCTATTTCACTCCCCTCACTGGGGTACTTTTCACCTTTCCCTCACGGTACTTGTGCACTATCGATCTATAAGTAGTATTTAGAGTTGGAGGGTGGTCCCCCCATATTCAGTCAAAATATCACGTGTTCCGACCTACTCGTTCATTATCTTAGTTCCACATAAAAGTTTTCATATACGAGGCTTTCACTCTGTATCGCGTAGCATTCCAACTACTTCTACTAACTAATATGCTAAATATAACCGCTCTAATCCGTTTTCGCTCGCCGCTACTAACAGAATCTCAATTGATTTCTCTTCCTTCAGGTACTGAGATGTTTCACTTCCCTGAGTTCGCCTCTAGATAAATCTAGATAATATAATTCTCATTATACTGGGTTGTCCCATTCGGAAATCACTGGATCAAAGCTTCTTGACAGCTCCCCAATGCTTATCGCAGTCTAGTACGTCCTTCATCGCCTCTTATAGTCTAGGCATCCACCATTAGCCCTTAATAGCTTATTTGATAAATTAAAGTTCAAATACATATATTACAAGTAATATATGATTTAACACTTATGTTGTTATGATTATTCTTTAGCTACTAT
Organism: Arcobacter sp. 15-2; assembly: GCF_047159865.1. Taxonomy (GTDB): domain Bacteria; phylum Campylobacterota; class Campylobacteria; order Campylobacterales; family Arcobacteraceae; genus JAIOSF01. The sequence continues at coordinate 1,276,792 of NZ_AP038804.1, read as the reverse complement.
CTTATTAAATATAATAATTTATATATAATTAAATAGTATTATAAAATTGTATTTTTATTTTCTTTCTTAGAAAAAATAAAGACTTTAACAGTAAATTGTAAAATAACTCTTTGATTTTTTACGACTCGGAATTTAGTTCCTCGCTGCATTGCACTTTAGTGCTTAAAAATCAAATATAAATACTTTTTGAAGTACTTATATTTAACTTTTATAATCTTGATGTAATATGGTGGGCCTACCAGGACTTGAACCTGGGACCTCACGATTATCAGTCGAGCGCTCTAGCCAGCTGAGCTATAGGCCCATATTGCATATAGTTTCTATATGTTAATAAATATTTATAATTTAAAGATTATTATAATCTTTATAAACTAGATACAAGACTCTTCGTCTCCAGTTAGACTTTGCTAACTGAATTTAATGGTTTTGAGCCATCTATTATTTTCTAATGATTAATCAAACGAATGATTAATTATATCTTTGAAAGGAGGTGATCCAACCGCAGGTTCTCCTACGGTTACCTTGTTACGACTTCACCCTAGTTACTAAATCCACTGTGGAAGGTAGCTATTTTAGCATCCCCGCTTCGAATGAATTCAATTCCCATGGTGTGACGGGCGGTGAGTACAAGACCCGGGAACGTATTCACCGTAGCATTGCTGATCTACGATTACTAGCGATTCCAACTTCAAGTAGTCGAGTTGCAGACTACTATCCGAACTGGGAGATATTTTATGAGATTTGCTCCACTTCACAGTATCGCTGCTCTTTGTATACCCCATTGTAGCACGTGTGTAGCCCTGGCCGTAAGGGCCATGATGACTTGACGTCGTCCTCACCTTCCTCCTGGTTACCCAGGCAGTCTGTCTAGAGTCCTCAGCCGAACTGTTAGTAACTAAACACGAGGGTTGCGCTCGTTGCGGGACTTAACCCAACATCTCACGACACGAGCTGACGACAGCCGTGCAGCACCTGTATATAAGCTCTAGTAAACTAGCACTCTTCTATCTCTAAAAGATTCTTATTATGTCAAGGCCAGGTAAGGTTCTTCGCGTATCGTCGAATTAAACCACATGCTCCACCGCTTGTGCGGGTCCCCGTCTATTCCTTTGAGTTTTAATCTTGCGACCGTACTCCCCAGGCGGCACACTTACTGTGTTAACTGCATTACTGCTATGTCTAGCATAGCAACAACTAGTGTGCATCGTTTAGGGCGTGGACTACCAGGGTATCTAATCCTGTTTGCTCCCCACGCTTTCGCATCTCAGCGTCAATAATGTTCCAGTAGATCGCCTTCGCAATCGGTATTCCTTCTGATCTCTACGGATTTTACCCCTACACCAGAAATTCCATCTACCTCTCCCATATTCTAGGTCTGCAGTTTTGGAAGCAGTTCTATGGTTAAGCCATAGGATTTCACTTCCAACTTACAAACCAGCCTACATGCTCTTTACGCCCAGTGATTCCGAGTAACGCTTGCACCCCCCGTATTACCGCGGCTGCTGGCACGGAGTTAGCCGGTGCTTATTCATATGATACCGTCATTATCTTCTCATATAAAAGGAGTTTACGCACCGAAATGTGTCATCCTCCACGCGGCGTTGCTGCATCAGAGTTTCCTCCATTGTGCAATATTCCCCACTGCTGCCTCCCGTAGGAGTCTGGACCGTGTCTCAGTTCCAGTGTGACTGATCATCCTCTCAAACCAGTTAGGCGTCATTGTCTTGGTGAGCCATTACCTCACCAACTAACTGATACCGTACAGTCCCATCCCAAAGCTATAAATATTTCCCTTGCTTACTTATGTAATAAAGGCATATAGAGCATTACAAGTCGTTTCCAACAATTATTCTCTTCTTTGGGGCAGGTTAACTATATATTACTCACCCGTGCGCCACTTAGCTGACAATATTAGCAAGCTAATATCCGTTCTCGTTCGACTTGCATGTGTTAGGCACGCCGCCAGCGTTCACTCTGAGCCAGGATCAAACTCTCCATAAGTGTTACATAAATGTAACTGGTGTTTAATCTTGACTTTTAAGTATTTACCTAAAAATCACTAAGTCTATTTAAAGACTTAATTATATTATTAGTGTTTTCAGATTAAAGAGAGATTATTCATCTCTCGGAAAACTCTAAGTTTATAGACGAAGTTTATATTATTTTATATATAGTAAACTATATATAAAACTCTATTATTCTTCTTGTATCTAGTTTATAAAAATTACTTCGTAATTCTTTTAAACTTGATTTATTTATCAACATTATATTTTTTAAAGATCATACATTTTTTAAGCTTTTTAACTTCAAATCTCTTTGCGTTTGTCTGCTTGTTTTGTGGATGGGATTATAATAGGTTTTTTCTTTATTGTCAAGAGTTTTTTCTTAAAATAAGTTTAAATTTTTGAATTCTTTTTTTAGAGATTTATATTATCGATGTAAAGTAGTATATAAACCCTTTTATTACGATCTAAATAAACTTTTTTCTCTACTAATGAATTGTATTCAACTATCTCTTTGTTTGTTAATCTTTCTCTATCATAAGATTGATTTAAAGCTCTTCTTGCTCTTTTTGTGGCTAAATTTTTTTGATAAGTTTCTCCCTTATAATGCTTATTGGCTTTTCCAATTCCATATAATCTATAATCAACTTTACCTTTTATCCATAAAGGGATACTGTTTTCATCTTCTTCAATATTTATATTTGCTTTAATTAATCGTTTTATCTTTATATCTGCAAGTTTTTCAAATACTCCATGTGGATACTGTTCTTTATAAGACTTTAGAAGTTCTATGTCTGCACTGTTTTTTACTTCATCCCAATATTGTTTCTCAGGATTTTTAGCGAAAAGTGCCGATACCAATAATAATATAATAAGTGTTTTCATAATTTTATAACCTTTGCTCCAAAACCACCCTCTTTTGCCGTTGCATCATTATAACTAACAACACTAGGATGACTATCTAAAAATTCAGAAACAGCACGAGCTAATTTTCCTGTTCCTATTCCATGATACACAAGAACCTCATCAAATCCTGCCATTAAACTATCTGAAAGAAATTTATCTAAATTTTCAATTGCTTCATCAGCTCTTTGTCCATGAAGATCTAATTTAATATATCCAGATTCAGGTTTTTGCACTTTAATCTGTATACTTTTAGGTTTTGCTTTTGGTATATTTCCACTTCTTTGTAAACTACTCAAAGGTAACTGTAACTTCATACCTTCATTTGTTTCAACAGTGGCTTTTTTCCCTTTAATTGAGATCAGTAAACCTTTTGTATTATTATATTTAACTCTATCACCTACTTTTAAATTTAAAGGCTCTTGATTTTTTGATATTTTAATCTCTTGCTTTTGTTTATGTACTTTATTTAATATTTGATGTTGTTCTTTAATGTTATTTAGTTTTACTGCTTTTTTCACTTCATTAATTGCTTCACTAAACTCTTTTTCTAGTTTATTTTTCTGATGTACTATATCTGAATCCATTGATTCTTTTTTATCTTTTAATTGTTTTTCTAATTGTTTTGTTTTTTCAATCTTTTTATCTAATAATGATATTTTGTCTTTATATTCTCTCTCTAAATCGCTACTTCTTTGGATCAAGTCATTTAACTTATCTTTGTCATCTCCATAAACTTCTTTTGCTTTATTTACTACTCGAAGCGGAATATGATACCTTTGTGCTGTTTCAAACGCATACGACTTACCAATAGTTCCTTGTAAAAATTCATATGTAGGTACTCGTAAGTTTTCATCATAAATTGCAGCTATCAGCTCTACATTGTTATTGGCGGCTAACAATGCTGCTAATCGTTTGTGATGAGTTGTTACAATAATTTTAATATTTTTTTGAATTAACTCTTCAAGAATTACTTTAAATAAAGATGCGGCTTCATCACTATCTGTACCTAACTCTATCTCATCAACACCTACAATAGTATCATTTTTGCTAAATAACTTACTAAACTCTAACATACGGCCAGCAAATGTAGATATATCATTTTTAACACTTTGAGGATCATCTAATATGGCAGAGATATCTTTAAATGCTCCTATTTTAGTTGACTTATCACAAGAATATGGGATCAAATACTTAGACATATATACTGCACTGAGTATTGATTTAAGTAACATAGTCTTACCACCAGCATTCACACCAGTAATCATAATGACACTCTTACTAAAATCAATACTTACACTTTTAGCATTATGTAAAGCGGGATGTTTAAAATCAACTAACTTTTGAGATTTATTATTGGCTTTACTTGGAAGAATAAAATTAAAGTCATTTATCTTTGCAAACTCCAATCTAGCTTGATAATGATCATATCTGTCAAACTCTTTGTTAATAAATTTTAAAAACATAATTTGTTTAGCTAAGATAGAACTAAACTCTTTGGTAATTCGATAAACTATATCATCTTTTAAATTAACCAAATCAGATTGTTTTTGTTTTAGTTCACCAACACTATGAGGTAATACATAAAAAAAACCACTTTGACTTCTATCCATAACTTTACATTTTAATACATGATTAAAACCAGCTCGTACCATCAATGTTTGTTCACCATGAACTAAGTGTACCTGATGATCTACTAAATATGGCTGTAGGTTTTTACTGTTGATTACTCCGTAAAGTTTTTGTTTTATAGCATCTTTATTCGAATATAAATTAGTGTTTACCCTATCTAAATCTTCACTAAACCCATGAATCAATTCACCTTTTTCATCAAATGCATCTATAATATTATCTAGTTCTTTGGGAATAATAATTTTTTCTATCCAATTTGCAAGTTTTCCTGTAAAAGTAAACTTATGTAAATATTGAAAATAACGCAAAATCTTTACAAATTCATAAATCTCATATATTTTCAAATTTCCTTGTTTTTGCAAGTAATTCATAGGACCATTTAAAGGTTCAACTTTAGGAGGCGTTTTTAAAGAAAATGTATCTAACTCTTTTATAATGGAATGATGAATATTTATATCACCATCCAATTTTATATCTTTTTTTCTACAAAATAAAGCTTCTAGTTGCTCTATATGGTTTGTTATATCTAATTTTTTTACTATCATTTTTTATTATAGCATATATCTTAATACTCTTATATAAAAAATTGCCAATATACTAATGCTATTATTGTAATAAATGTAATTCCTAAAATATTAAATAAAAACCCATACTTCGCCATATCTTTTACTTTGACTACCTTACTACTCATAGCAATTGCATTTGGAGGTGTGGCAATTGGCAGCATAAAAGCGTATGAAGCACAAATAGTAGCCACAAATAAAACCAAAGTTATATCTAAATTTGCCGCTTGTCCCAATGAATATATAATAGGCAATGCAATAGATATTAAGGCTGTATTTGATGTAATTTCAGTCGTAAATGTAACCATAGCTGCTATAAGTAAAATCATTACAAATATTGGCAAATGTGTTAAAACCAATAAGTTTGATGCAATTTCTTGGGCTAAGCCAGTTGATGAAACTGCATTTGCTATAGAAAAACCTGCTCCAAATAAAAAGATAATTTCATAAGGAATTTTTTTTGTATCTTCCCATTCTAAAAATCCAAATTTTGGCAAAAACATCAATAATCCAAATCCCAATAAAATACCTTTTTCATTGATACCTAGTCCTGAATAGTATGGTTCTATTTTAGAGTTCACCAACAATAAAATAACTAGACCCAATAATATATATAAAAGTCTTTTTTGTTCAGAATTTAATAACATAACATCATCAAAACCTTTTTCAAGTTCAAAGTTTTTGATTCCTATAGATAATATAAAAGGGATAATAGTTAACATAACTATAGCTAAAGGTGCTGTGTATCCAATCCACTGAATAAAAGGTATCGCTTCTATTGAGTGTGTTTCTAAAAATCCTAATAAAATTAAGTTTGGAGGTGTTCCTATTGGTGTTACTATTCCTCCTATACTAGAGCCATATGCAATAGCTAAAACAAATCTCATTTTTAAATTATTATCACTTGTTAAAAATATGGCAATAGGTATAAGTAACAGTGCTGTTGTAGTATTTGATAAAAGTGAACTTAAAAAAGCAGAAGTAACTGCTAAAGAAAAAATCACTCCTCTAGCTGTTTTTGGGAAAATTGAAAGTAGTTTTTTTGCGATATATTTATGCAACTCCGTTTTTTGTGTTGCTATTGCAATCATAAAACCACCTAAAAATAAGAAAATAATAGATTTAGAGTAGTTTGCAACAGTTTCATTCGTACCTAGTATATCAAATGAAGGAAAAAGTATAATAGGTAAAAGAGAAACAACTCCTATAGGTAAAGCTTCATTTGTCCACAATACTACCAAAAAAACTACTAAAGACAAAAGTAAAGCGTGTTGTGTCGTAAAAAAACTACTTGCAAGAAAAAAAATAGCTACAGAGATACCAAAGGAAATAAGAAGCTTTTTCATAACTTATTTTTTCTTTGGTCTAAATGGTTTAATTACCTCTTCATCACACTCTAAAAAAGGACCTTCCATTAAATCAATACAATAAGGGATAGCAGGGAAAACAGCATCCAAACACTCTCGTATAGATTTTGGTTTTCCAGGAAGATTTACTATCAAGCTACTTCCTCTTAAACCAGCTGTTTGCCTTGATAAAATCGCTGTAGGAACAAATTTTAAAGACTCAGCTCGCATAAGTTCACCAAATCCTGGCATCATTCTATCACATACAGCTTCTGTAGCTTCAGGTGTTACATCTCTTTTAGCTGGTCCTGTGCCACCTGTTGTTACAACTAAACAACAATTTTGATTATCTACTAAATCTTTTAAAGTATCTTCTATGGTTTGTTGATCATCTTCTATACATCTGTAAACAGGTTCCCAAGATGAAGTTAAATAATCATTCATTGTATCTTCAATAGCTTTCCCTGAAATATCCTCATAAATTCCTTTACTAGCTCTATCTGATGCTGTTATGATTCCTATTTTCGCTGCATTTTTACTCATAATATATGTCCTTTATTTTTAATATAATACACTTCGCCAAACTCTCTAAAAAACTCCAATGCATTTTGAGCATTGATAATCTTATCTTTATCGCCTAAATATATTTCTAGTGTTATATTTTTATCTTTTAATATATCCATCTTTTTATGTGACCACTCATAAGATAAAAGTTCTTCTAACTCTTCATAAGTACCCATCTCAAAATATTTTTTTATATGTTCATCTGTAAAGCTTGCATTCTTTAAAAAATTTGAACAATACAGTTCTGCATCTTTTTTAAAATAGATCAACTGCATTCTTTTATATTTTTTATCTTTATCATTAAAATATGCAGGGGAAAATAATTGTAATTTATCTACTCGATTATCTGTATTTAATACATACTCTAATGCTTTTATAGCACCATAACTAAAGCCTGCAACTATAAAATCAGATTTTTCTCTATATTCATCAAATAAATTTTCTTCATTATCCAATGAAAATCCACTAAAATACAACTTCATCCTTTAATAAAATCTCTTGAATTTTCTTTAGTTCAACTAAATTTGAGATAATTTCTGTTTTTAGTTCATCTTTAATCGTTTGTATTAAATTTTCAACAGATTGTGACATTTTGTATTCATCTACCATTTTATGTGCAATTTTATATGCTTCTTTGAGTTCATCTTCAAAAACAACATACGATTCATTTTTAATAATCTCTAAAGCTACACTTCCCGCTAGATACTTTTTAATAAGATCTTTTAGTTGTGTTTTTGATGGATATATCAAATCTTCTGTAGAGATTGCATTGTCAAAAAGATTTACCTTTGTTTTACTAATAAATGCTTTTCCTGCTTGATATGTAGCTAAAATATCTTTTTGCTCTTCACTTAAAAGAGTTATTTGCTTTTTTCCAAACTGTATTTTTTGTTTTGCAAACTCCAAATCATCTTCAAGTAAACTAGTACCTTCCCTTTTTATCATACATAAAAGTGCTTCATTTACAAGTGTTGATAAAGCTGAACTGCTAAATCCACTTGTTTCATTTGCCAGTTTTTCAATATCTAAATTAATAGATTTACCCTTTAAGTAAAGTTTTAATATCTCAACTCGGTCATGTTTTGTTGGAAGTGTTAGAAAAACTCTCCTATCAAATCTTCCTGCTCGAAGTAATGCTTCATCTAGAACTTCTATCTTATTTGTTGCAGCTACTACCATCACCCCACTAGAACTATCAAAACCATCCATTTGTGTTAAAAGTTCATTTAATGTAGCTTCTCTTTCATCATTATTACCTATTCCTCGAGCTTTTCCAACAGCATCTATCTCATCAATAAAAATAATTGAAGGGGCGTTGAGTTTAGCAACCGAAAAAAGTTCTCGTACTCTTTTAGCTCCCATTCCCACATAAATATGAACAAAACTTGCTCCACTTTGATAAAAAAATGGAACCTCTGCTTCACCTGCAACAGCTTTTGCAATAAGTGTTTTTCCCACACCAGGAGGACCTACAAGTAAAACACCTCTTGGAAGAGACACTCCATATTTTTGATATTTTTTAGGATTATTTAAAAAGTCTACAACCTCTTCTAACTCCTCTTTTATCTCACTAATTCCAGCAACATCTTTAAAAGTAAGATTTGAAGTTGTTGCAGAGATGTGACTACTCTCTTCTTTTTGTTTGATAGTTGTTGAGTCATTATTTTGTGCTGTTTCATGTGCTATTTCAAGTTCTGAACTAAATTTATTTTTTGGAATTAATCCACGGATTCTATCTTTATACTTTTGTAAAGCAAAAGTCAAAATCAATAAAACAAATAAAAACCCTACTCCAACATAATAACTAGTTCCATGTATCACATTATCAGATTTTGTAACAGTGTATAAGAATAATACTATTAATACAATAGCAGATATACTCATGAGTTTTAAATTTTTATCTATATTTGAACCATTTGATTTAATTTCTTTTTTAGTATCATTTTTTTTAGAATTTGGAAACATTTTTATTCTCCAGTATTTCATAATTTTCTATATTTATCCAATCACCTATTAAGTCTGTATCACTTTGCACCTCAATAGTATTAAAAAACTGATCATACCCTGTGTAGATACCATCTTTTTTCGATTCAATTAAAACCTCTAAAAGTTTATGTTTTTGTCTGAAAAGTAAGTTTTTTTCTGATATTTTATTTTCCAATTCCCGTAGTCTTTGTTTCGCGATATTTCCATTTATCAAAGGACCCATTTTTGCACTAGGAGTTCCATCTCTAGGAGAATATGTAAAACTATGAATATGTGTAAGTGGAAATCTATCAATATTTTGCATAGCATCTTTCCACAATTCATCTGTCTCACCTGGATGTCCTACAATAAAATCTGTTCCTAAAGCATATCCCTTTGATGCTAAAAGTTCAAAAAGCTCTAAATCACTTTTGACTTTATTTCTTCGATTCATTATTTTTAACATATCTTTATTTGTATGCTGTAGTGCAATATGCATATGTTTACCCATCCAAGGTTCATCTAAAATCTCTTTAAATTCATCGGTTATTTGTATAGGTTCAACACTCCCTAAACGAATTCGCCGAACTCCTCTTATAAGTGATATTTTTTTGATAAGTTGCACTAGTTTATCTTTTTTGTTTGGAACACCTTTTTCTTTTCCATAAGAACCTACATTTATACCAGTTAAAATAAATTCACCAAAACCATTAATTGCAAGCGTTGTTATTTGTTGTAATATTTTATGTTCATCATAACTTCTTGAATTCCCTCGTACATAAGGGATAATACAATAGTTACATCTAAAATCACACCCCTCTTGTATCTTAACAAAAGCTCTACTTTTTCCTATCATTTTATCAACTATTGTATCATCAAGATGTTCTAGATCACCTGCTTTAAAAAATCGTGTTTCATTTTTTAACAAGGTATTGATATTTTCCTTTTCACTATGACCAAAGAGCGCATCTATCTTATTAGTTTTAAAAAGGTCTTCACCCTTTGTCCATACACCACAACCTGTAAAAATAACACGAGGTTGATTTGGCAATTTTTTTAAAGAATTAATATAATGCCTTGCTGTACTATCTGCACTATTTGTAACTGTACAAGAATTTATCACAACGACATTTGCTTCTTTTTCTTCTTGTGTCACTTCGAAATCTTTTAAATTATTCATCATAACTTGTGTATCAAATACATTTGTACGACATCCAAAAGTTTTAAAATATACTTTTTCTTTATTTATCATTTTTACATTCACCTAGTGTGTGTTTGGAACATCAAATAAACTTTTAGAACCATCAATATTTGGGATTAGATGTTCACCATCAACTTGTGCATTTCGTGAAACATTGATTGTTTGTGTTGGGTATGCTATTTCTATATCATCTGCTTCTTTAAACGCATCAAATATCTCCATACTTATAGTGCTTCGTAAACCTAAAGTTGCATGAGAATTAGTATAGTACCACGATGAAACAACGATACTATAAGGCTCAACAAAAGAAAAAATTCTTGGCTCAGGATTTGCACTTCTTAAAACATATTTTTTTCTCATCTTTTGTAGTCTTTTTTTTGTAAGATCTGTATATCCACGAGCATGTCTTTGTACTATTGCTTTTGCTAGTTCAACTGCTTTTTTATGATTTGAATCAAATGTAATGTGAATATCAATACCATCCCATACTGTTCTTAAACCATCAAAAGTATAATTTGCAATCATATCTGTAAAAATATAATTATTAGGTACAAAAATAACTCTTCCTGTTCTTCTATTTGTCATATAAGATGTAAGAGTAATATCTTCTCGAACTGCTATTTTAAAAAGTGTGATATCTAAAACATCTCCAACAATCTCTATACCGTCACGAACAACTTTAATTCTATCACCAACGCTAATAGCACCACTTGTCATGATTGCCATCCAACCAAATAAAGACATAAACCAATCTTTTAATGCAATCGCAATACCAGCAGATGCAAACCCTAAAATAGTTACCAGATAAGAAACATTGTCAATGTATGAAAACAAAAGTATAAAAACAATTATAACAATAAAGATAAAATTGATTAATTTATTTGAAGTATAATGTTTATCATCATCATCAACATATTCTTTTACAGCTCTTTTAACTCCAAATGTAATCAAAAATAAAACCACTATAATAATCAATAATTTTACAGTTCTCCAAATCTCTTCAGAAATAGTATCTTTTACCTCTTGTGTAGTTTGTCTTACTTTCTTTCGATATACCTCTTCAGTTGTTGATACAATATCAACAACCATCATAAAGTTTTTAAGTTCTAACTCTAAAGTTTCTTGTTCTTTTTTTAAATTCTTTTCATTTGTAAGGGTATATAACTCTTTGATGATGTTAAGTTTTATTGTTAATTTGTCAACTAATTTTACAAGTTCTTCATTGATACTTTTATAGTCTTCTAAGTTTGAATTTAATATTTGCGTATAGGATAATGCTTCAATGATAGAAAATGGATTTGTAACTGTAGGTACTTTTTCAATAGCAGATGGAGTAATTTGTTTTCCAATAGGAGAATCTTTATATTCACTTATAAACTCTAGTTCATTTTCTTTAATTCTGATTTTATTGTTCAATTGGTAAGAGAGTTCTTTATATTTCTCCCCTTTCCATCTACCATATTTTTTGGCATCTTTTTTAATTTGAACAAGCTCTTTTTCAATCTCTCTATATGTTAAATAATTGTTATATCTAGTAACCCAAATATTTTTTTCTAAATCTTTATTAACTAAATTTAACTCTTCATATAATTCTGTGAGTCGTGTAGATTTATCTATACTTTCTTTTGTTATATCTACTCCTGAAGCATTTATAACCATTAAAAATAAAAAAAGTAAAATTTGTACATTATTTTTCATTAAAATACTCGCAATACTTCAAGTATATCATTTTTAGAAACCTCATCTGTGATTGTACAATCACCTAGACCTTTAGCTAAAATAAATTTTATTTTGTTGTCTAAACTTTTCTTATCTAAAAAGAAATGCTCATAGAAATCTTCTACATCATTAACTGTATATTGAGTTGGTATATTGTATTTTTCTAAAAGTGTTTTTACTCTTGATGATTCATTTTCAGTCATAAGACCTATTTTCACAGACACATCATTTGCCATACATATACCAATACCAACAGCTTCTCCATGTAAGTATGTATCATAATTTGTTTCATTTTCTATCACATGTCCAAAAGTATGACCATAGTTTAAAGCAGCTCGTAGTCCTTTTTCTTTTTCATCTTGACTTACCACCCAAGCTTTTGTTTCTACAGATTTAGCAATTGCAACTTTTATATTTTCAGAATCACTTAAATCATTGTTTTCTAGCCATTCAAAAAAATCTTTGTTAAAACAAACTGCCATTTTTACTATCTCTGCAATTCCTGCTGAAAATTCTCTTTTGGGTAAAGTTGTTAGAAAAAAAGGATCTATATATACAGCTTGTGGCTGATGAAATGCTCCGACAAGATTTTTACCAAACTTATTATTCACACCAGTTTTCCCACCAACACTTGCATCAACTTGAGAAAGTAATGTAGTTGGTATTTGGATAAACTCTATTCCTCTTTGATAAATACTCGCAGCAAAACCTGTCATATCTCCTATAACTCCACCGCCAAATGCGATTAACAAAGAACTTCTATTTAACTTATGTTCGAAACAGTGTTCCAAAATATCTTCTATTGTTTTCATGTTTTTGTACTGTTCACCATCGGGAATTGTTACAACACTTAAGTCTTTTATATCTAATTTTGAAAGTAAATACTCTAAATGCAGTTTAGAAATAGTAGGGTTCGTTACCACTACTACTTTTTTATTTATTGTTAATGTTTGAAGTTGATCAATCGTGATGTCATATGCAGTGTCGGGAAGAGTTATATTTACAATCATGTGTTTTCCATAGTTAAATTTTATTACTCTATTTTAGCGAAAAGTGACTGTAACATATCTTTTATATTTTCATCTATCCTTTTTGGTTTTCCATCTTTTGCTAAGACAAGTGTGACTTCTGTTTTAAAAATCAATCTTTCATCTTTTTTTATCTCTTGAGTCATGATAAATGATGCTTTTTTTATCTCTTTTATTTTTGAGACTACTTTCAAAACATCAGAGAAATAAGCACTACTTATGAAATCACAATCCATCTTTCGTACAACAAAATGAGCTTCATCAATAATAGGTACTAAATTCTGAGAAAAAAAATATTCACTTCTTGCTCTCTCGCAAAACTTTAAATAATTTGCGTGATAAACTATACCACCTGCATCTGTATCTTCGTAATATACCCTTATATTCATACCCTAACTCCTTTTTTAATTATAATATTTCATTTATTATTGAATTTTCCCAATAGTATATCTATTTTGTTCTTCTTTAAGTTCAATGTCAAGTTCAAAGATTTCAGACAAATTGCTAGAAGTTAGCACTTCATTTTTTAAACCTTTTTTATATATGGTTTTATTATGTACTAAAGCAACATGAGAAACTTCAGGGAATACCTCATCTAAATGATGTGTTACTAAAATAATTGAAGCATTTTTGGAAAGTTTTTGAATCAATTTAATAAAGGAATATTGTGCTTTAATATCCAATCCAACAGTTGGCTCATCTAAAATAAATGCTTCTGGATTATGGATCAAAGCTCGACCAATAATAGATCGCCTCAATTGTCCTGTACTCATGGCTGATACTTTTTTGTCTTTTATATCTAATATCTCTAAAAACTCTAACGCTTCAAGTGCTTTTTGGTGTTGTTCTTTACTGAAATCTTGATGTTTAAATATTCCTATAGAACTATAATATCCACTTAAAACAACTTCATAAGCAGTTAAAAAACTACCATGTACTGAAAAATAATTATGTAAATCGTTTGTGATAATTCCTAGTTTCTTTTTTAAATCAAAAATACTCCATCGATCTTTTCCAAAAACCTCTTTTGTAAAAGGATACTTTCTATTTGGATGAAGATCATTAGAAATAAGTTTTATTAGTGTTGATTTACCACTACCATTTGAGCCTAATATCACCCAATGTTCACCATTTTGTATTGTTAAATTTATATCTTTTAGTACTGGCTTTAAGTCATAACTTACATATATATTTTCAAAGTTTATTATATTCATATTAAATTCCATTTATTGCTTTATATTACCATGTTATTTTTAACTGTAACAATAATATGTTATCTATATATTCTTATTGTTTATTTAATATTTATCCTTTTTAGATATAATTATTAGTAATATCATTTGCTATTACTAATAACTATACTTAATATCAAGGATACTCATATGGAAATAAATTTCATCATCACTCTGACTCTTATACTTTTTTTAGCTTCAATTGTTCACGGAAGCATTGGCTTTGGTTTTGGTATGATTTCTACTGCTGTTGTGGCACTATTTGCAGATATACAAACAACTATACTTTTTATGCTTATCCCTACAATGGTAGCAAATATTATGAGTATTTTAAGTGAGGGGAAGTTTTTTGAAGCTTTAAAAAAGTTCTGGTTTATTCTTTTACTGATGATTGTAGGAAGTACTCTCGGTACAATTCTTTTGATTCATATAAACTCTGAATACTTTAAGCTGTTATTGGCTTTTATTATTCTAGTATATCTTTTACAGTCTTTTGTCCGAATTAATGCATCATTTATTACTATCTATCCTAAGACTTCTACTTATGGATTAGGAATATTCGGAGGAATGATATCCGGACTTACAAATGTAGTAGCACCATTGATGATAATCTATACCTTAGAGTTAAAATATACAAGAAAAGATACAATACAGTTATCAAACTTATGTTTCTTGTTTACTAAAATAGGTCAAATAGCTGTATTTATATATTTTGGTTCATTTACTATGGAAGCTTTTAATATATCTATGATGACTTTAATCGGGGTATTTATTGGTATGTTTATTGGTGCAAAAATAAAGAAATTGATAGATGCTAAATTTTATACAAAAATATTAAAAATGCTATTGTTTTTTATAGCGTCAACATTGATTTATCAAACATTAAATTTTTAAGGATTAAATATGGATTCAAATTTATTAAAAGTATTTCTAGCTGTGGCTTATACTAAAAGTATATCCTTAGGGGCTAAGGAATTAAACTTTACTCAATCAAATGTAACATTACGAATAAAACAACTTGAAAAGAGTTTAGGATATGAATTATTTCATCGAACTAATAGAGGTGTAGTACTAACAATCGAAGGAGAAAAACTCTACCCTTTAGCAGTTGATATAATCAAAAAAATAGAAGATGCCACACTAAAAATGAAAAATTTAGATTATCAAGAACTTTTGAAGATCGGTTCAACCCAATCAAATGCAACAATAAGGCTACCAAAATTTATACAAAAGTTAAATGATGATTATGCTGATATGAAACTTGATTTTGTACTTGATAGTACTTTAAATTTAATTGATAGAGTTCTTGATTATAAAGTTGACATAGCTTTTGTTAGCGGAGATCCAAGCCACAAAGATATAGAGATTTTAAATATATTTAAAGAAGATATTGTTTTAGTTGAAGCAAAAGATAAAGTACCTCAAAATACAATATTTTCTTATAAAAAAGGGTGTAAAAATTGTATGTTACTCGAAAAATATTTAATAAAAAAAGAAAAAAAATCATATAAAACTGCAGCTTTGGAAAATTATGAATTGATTTTAGAGTGTGTCAATTCTGGCTATGGCGTGGCTCTATTTTCTAGACAAATTGTCGAAAAATTTGGATATATTGAAAAGTTACAACTTACTAATATGAGTTTTAATTTAGATACATACCTTATTTGTAGAAAAGATTCTATCCCTATGGTAAGTAATTATTTAAAGAAGATGTAATAGATAAAATGAACAATTTTACAGCTGATAGTAAAGAGCTATTATCTCTTTACTAATATTTAACTTATAACTTTTTATATCTAATTCTCTTATAACTTTAGAGTTTTTTAAAGCTTCTACATCGTTGATGCTTTTATATCCTGCTTTATATTCATCTTCATTTACTTCTAAAAGTTCATTGTAAAGTTGAATGTCTTCCAACGCTAAATCAATTCGTTCTTTATAATTTTGAATAGTAAAGAGTGTCTGTTCGTATGTAAGTTTTGCATCTCTTACCTTATTATTAAGTTCTTGGTTACTAATAAGATAATCGATCTTTGTTTGTTCAATATTACTAGAAGAAGTATAACTTAAAGGGATACTTATACTTAGTCCATAATTGTAGTAGTTATCTCCATCCATTACATCACTTTTTTCATATCCATATTTTGCATTCGTACTAAGAGTAGGTAAGTAATCACTTTTTTTTATTTTATAAAGAGTATTATTTACTTCGATATCTGCTTTTGCATATTGAATAGAAGAGGAGTTTTCTAAAAATATATCTTTACTCATCAATTCTAGATTAGGGATAGAGATGCTTTTATAGTTTCTTGTTGTATACTTTTTTACACTAGCAATATTTTTGAGTTTTACTAACTGCAAAGTTTTTGTCGTGTCTTGTAATTCATTTTTAGTCATCAGTGCTTCATTGAGATCACTTATTCCTATCTCACCTGCTTTATATTCAGATTTTTTATCTTCTATCTCAATAAGTGAGTTTTTTATATTAAGTCTATTTTGTTCTAAACTTATATCGTTAAGTTTTATCTCTAAAAGCAGTAAATACAAAGTACTTAAATCATCTTTTGTAGATATATCTAAGCTTATCTCTTCCATTCGCTTAAGTTCATTTGCATAATCGATTTGAGAGCTAATACCACCAAATCTATAAATATCTTGTGAGATAGATATGTAGTAATTATCATTTTGAATATCATCATTGTCTTTTGTTACACTACCATTGATTGTAGCTCCATCTATCCAATCATATTTATTGCTATGTTCTTTTTTATCTATTTGCTTTTGTTTTAAGTCTATAATTTGCTGTTTTGTATTTGTTAATATATCTATATCATTTGCAAATGTTACAATGACACAAAGACTAAGTGTTATTATTTTTTTCATTTTATAAATTCAACTTTTAAAACTTTACCATATTCGGTACTATCTAACACTAGGGTTACTTTATGAGCAGATACATATGTTGCATCTAAAACTTTATCTACTTTATCAATTTTTACTCTACTATCTTTTCCATTTATCAGTATCTTTTTATTTCTTATATCTTGATAATCATCATTACTTACATACACTATTAACTTTGATTTACTTACATCATAAGTACTTGCAAGTGCAGTTCCTATAGATACATAATCACCTTTATTTACTAAAAATTCTTTTATATATAAATCATTCACAGCGATTGATTTTTTATTTATTGTGTCTTGAAGTTCTGTAATTAAAATCTTTAAAGATTCAATAGTCACCTCAAGTTCTAATATCACATAATATTTATCATCTTTATCTGATTTACTTTTTCCTCTTATTTTTACAAATTTTTTATAGTTTTCATTTAAAATGCTTAACTTTTTATTATACATTGACAACTGATTTTGATATATTTTGAGCTTTTGTTTTTCCAAAGAATCATCTAGTTGAATTAAAACACTATTGACTATTTTTGTTTCGTCATTCTTATCCAAAGCTATAACTTGTCCAGAAGTTTGCGCATAAATTGTAAACATATCATATGGCTCAATTTTTGCCATATAAGTTTGTGCATAAATAACAATAGGTGTTATAAATAGTATTATAAATTTCATTTTAATCCTTTATTTTAAATAGTGTTGCGTATAGTGCAGGGACATATACAAGGTTAAGAACGGTTCCCCACAATAGACCAAAACCTAAAGATATTGCAATGGGTTGAAGCATTATAGATTGTCCTACAGGAAAAAATATAAGAGTGACTAGTCCTAAAACTGTTGTAATAGAGGTAATTAAAATAGGTCTTACTCTTTGTTTCGCTCTATGAAAAAACTCTTCCTTATTTTTTGTATCTTTTAAAAAGTCAAGCATAATAATTCCATCGTTTATCACAACTCCAGCAAGTCCTAGCATCCCTATTAGTGATTGAGAGTTTAAATTTACTCCCATTATAAAATGTCCAAGTATAGCACCAAAAATAGTAAATGGAATAACAGAAAGAATTACAAAAGAGCTCTTAAAAGATTTAAAATTTACTAAAAGTGTTAAAAAAATTAAAAATATTGCAATTGTAAAAGCTTTTATTAAATCACTTGCGAGCTGGGAACTCTTCTCTTTTTCACCACCTAGTTTTACTATAAGTCCATTTTTTTCTAATTCCTTGAGTATTGGATTGATCTCATTTAGTATCTCATTTCCACTTGTTACTCTTTTATCTGCATTTGCATACACTTTTTTGTAGATATTACCATCTTCTTTTTCTATCTTTTCAAAGTTCCTTACAATTCTAAAGTCAACTACCTCATCCAATTCTACATATTGTTCCCCTACAGGAATTAAAAAGTGCTTTAATTCATCAAGTGAATCTTTATATATAGACTGAGTAACAATATTAATAATTCCACTTTCATTAAAAGTATTTGCTTGTTCTTTTTCCATAAGATAACTACTAAGGGCAGATGCTATACTTCTATCTGTAAGTCCTAAAGTTTGTCCATAAGTATTTACACTATATTTATACTCTTTATCTCCAAGTTTAAGATTGTCACTTACATCTGTAACACCTTTTATTTTTAACAATTCTTCTTTTAGTTTCTCTACATTCTTCATCAGTAAAGTTTGATTTAAATGACTTAGCTTTAATTCAATATCAGTTTTAACTATACCAATTCTTGACGATACAATATTATAAGCTACTACTTTATCTAATTGAATAATTGGCTCTAAAAGTTTACGAATCTTCTCTTTTGCATTACTTGTATCAATAAGCCTTAATTTGTCTTTTTGCCCAAACTCAAAACTTAAACTGAGTATTGGATTGACATAGTTTTCTAAAAAATTATCCTCTCTTAAATCTTCTAATTCAAGAGCTAACATAAAACCATTCTCTATACTTTCTCTATCATTTGAAATACTTGAGAACTGTCCAACCGTTGTATTGATATTTTCAATATAAAGTTCTTTTGCTTTTTCTAAAAGTACTTTTTCATATTTTTTTGCTAAAGCATCACTCTCTTCAAGAGATTTTGACTCATCAAATTTTATAGAAACGGTTACATTATTTGAATCCATATCTGGCATCATTTGGAATCTACTTTGCTGTATTAAAAAAATTGTTAATAGTGGTACAGTTACTAAAAAAATAGCTAAAAATATTTTTTTAGATTTTATCACTTTATGTAAAACTCTTTCATAAAAATTATGAACAGGAGTCCAATCAAGTAATTTATCTTTCCTTTTTAACATATGTTTTGCATGAAGAGGTAAAAATATAAAAGATTCAATAAGTGATGCAAATATAACTGCTGTTACAACTATAGGCACAAGTTGCATGAGTAATCCCATCTGACCACTTATTAAAAGCATTGGCATAAAAGCAAACATGGTAGTAAAAGAAGCAATTAAAACAGGAGGTACCATCTCCTTTGTTCCATTTAACACAGCCTCTTTTATAGGATCACCATTATCTATATGTCTTTGGATATTTTCACTTATAACAATTGCATCATCGACAACTATACCCAAAGTAATCAGCATAGCCATTAAAGAGATCATATTTAAGGAGTATCCTAATTGTTCAATAATTAAAAGTGCAATAATAAAAGAAAAAGGTATCCCCATTACTATTACTAAAGATAATCTTGGGCTTATAAGTATATACATTGCAATAGCAACTAAAATAAGTCCAAGTGTGATATTTGATATAAGAGTATTTATTCTTTCACTTAGAGGTACGGAACTATCCCTTGATACTATAAGGTTTATATCCTCCATACTTTCTTCAAAATTAGCAAGCTTTGCTTTTACCTGTTTTGCTATTGATACGGCATCTCCATCAGCACTTTTATAAACTTCAAGATAAATAGTTTGATTACCGTTTAATCTTGATATTGATTCTCCTGTAGGATAACCAATAGTAATTTGAGCAATATCTTTTAAAAATACTTTTTTATCAGCAATATTTAGCAAAGTATTTAACCATGATTGAATATCAAATTTATTATTATCTGCTGTTAAATATACATGGTTTCCAGTTTGTTCAATAGTTCCTACAGGATAAAGATAAGATAGCTCTTGTAAAGATGTAATCAAAGATGTACTACTAATTCCATAAAGATTTATCTTTTTTGTGTCTATAAATATATCAATCTCTAAATCACTATTTCCAAATATATTTGTATTTGTTATTCCATCTACTTGAAGCAAAGTCGTTTTAAGACTTTTGGATATATTAATAAGCTCTTGTTGAGTTCTATTTTTTGAAGAGAGTGATACATTTAAAAGAGACTCTTCTCTTTTATCTGCACTAACCGTTGGATCGTTCATATCACTTGGAAAATATTGTTTTGCCATATCCACAGCATCTTTAACATCATTTAATACTGTGTTTTTATCAACTCCATCTTGAAGATCTAGTGTTATAGTAAATCTTTCACTTCTAATAGTTGCAGTAACCTCTTTTATTCCAGAGATACCATCAATCTCATTTTCAATCTCTGTTACAGCAAAACTATTTAAATTATCAGCACTTGCTCCACTATAACTTCCTGAAATGGATATAGAATCAAGCGTTACACTTGGAAACATCTGTTTTGGAATATTGTTATAAGCAAAAATACCCATTACAAGTAAGAATACAAGAAGAGTGTAATTTAATTTTGCATTTTCAAGGAAGTAATTAATTATTTTATTCATAAAACTCTTTTATTATTTTTATAAAGTATATCTTATAAAAGTAAATGAATTTTTAACGCAGCATTAATGCTTTACTAATAAACTACAAAAATTTGAAAAAAATTTAAAAAGCAAATCGATTCAGTTATTTTTTATACATTATACTATATTCTTAATATAAAGTAAAATCTATATTTTTAGATTGAGGAAAGGATGATTATGAATGTTATAGAAGAATTAGAAAAAAGAATCAAATCATTAACCTCTCATATTGAACAATCCACTAACCAAATAAAAGACGATGACTCTGGAGAAAAGAAACTTTCTCTTATTGTTCGAGCATCCGCAGAACTCAGTATTGAAAAAAATGAGTTTTTACGAAGAAAATATCAATTTAAACTTAAAAAACTGAAAGAAAAAGATATTAGATCGCTTTTAGATGATGAAAAAACAAAAGAAGAGATACGAGAAAGAAATTATTTCAAATACCAAGCAAAACGAATTCAACGAGATAAATCAAAAACTTCGCAGGAGATCGATCATGCTCTTATCATAATTGATGA
Organism: Arcobacter sp. 15-2; assembly: GCF_047159865.1. Lineage (GTDB taxonomy): Bacteria > Campylobacterota > Campylobacteria > Campylobacterales > Arcobacteraceae > JAIOSF01. The sequence continues at coordinate 1,255,434 of NZ_AP038804.1, read as the reverse complement.
ACTACCAGAAGGTTTTAAACTAGAAGATAAAGATTTGTTTCATATAGGACATAGAAGTCATGAGTTATTTTTAGAAATTCATTCTGATTTAGATGATGATTTAATAGAGATAAAAAATGAATTTTTAGAACTTGTTGGAGATCACTTCAATGATACAAACATAGACTTAAAAATACTGAATTATCGTATTCCTCTTTTAATATTACAACTCCAAGTTTTAGTAAAAAACATAAAAGAGAATATTGAAGAAGAAAACATGAAGGACTTTAAAGGTCTTCCTCGATTTCACGATTGGTGGGTTCATGAATTGTGGACAAGCCATCAAGCATATATGGGATTTTTTAAATGGAAACAAATCATACTAAATATGTTTGTAACGGCGGAACAAAAAGAATCTTTTGAAGTAATTTTTAAAAACTGGATTTTAGTAAAAAGAATTTTAAATGTTAAAGGAGAGTCGGCGTATTTTTATAATAATGCTTTTGATCAGTTGATACATAAGTATTCTGAACTAGAAGATGAATATAATGAAAATAATCTTTCATCTTTAGAAGATATAGTTAGTAAAATAACAAAAAAAGAAGACTTTGCAACTGTATCTAAAGATCACAATATAATTACGCCTTATATGCAATTTAAAATAGATAAAGCATTAGAACTAGAAAATGGGAGTAAGAGATCATGAAAGCAATGATTGCACTTGAAACAATTATACATGATTTGGAATTACGAATAAAAACAGCAAGAGAACAGCTAGCACGACATGAATCTGGAGAAAAAAAACTCACTCTTTTAAGCAAATCATCTGCTGAAAATAATTTAGAACAACATAAACCTCTTGTTGAACATTACAAAGCACTTTTAAAAGAATTTGAAAAATTTGAAAAACTTGACTGTTTTGAACATCGACGACTTAAAGCAGCAATTGAGCGAAAAAAATATTATAAATTTAACAAGCAAGAAAAAAATAAGAAAAAAGTTCGATATAAAGAAAATGATGAAAATATTGAAGCAGCCATGATAATAGATGAACTTCCTGATGAGTCTATACTTGATGAAGAGGAGTTATATCGTATCTCATTTGCAACACTTCAAGACTATATCCCTTATCATAGTGATGCAAAAGAGGAACTAGTTGGTATTCAAAATGAATTTAATAACTTAATCAAAAATTTTACTGATGAAAACATACGAAGTCTAGAACTTCTTAATTATATGATTCCAATTTTAATTTTTCATCTAAATTTATTTAAAATGAATCTACAAGAGGAACAAACTTATCAAGAACAAGAAGAGCATACTGATGTTTCATTATTTCCTAAATATCATGATTGGTGGATTGATGAATTATGGACAAGTCATATAGCTTATTTTTCTATCTACAAATGGAAAAAGGATATCTCTTTATTATGTAGAACACAAAAACAAAAACAAGCTTGGGATATTTTATTTAATAACTGGATTTTTATAAAAACTTTACTATCAGAAAAATCAAGCCTTGCTTTTGAATATCAATATATTTTTGACACTCTCATCAATAAATATATAGATCTTACTTCAGAGCTCAATAAAGATGTTATAAAAAAAGAGAAAGAAGCAATAAAATATTTCATAAAAAAGGAAAATATTCTTTCACTTTCATCTGAACATAATGTACTTACACCTTATATACATTATAAAAAAGATATACATTAAAATATCTCATTAGAGATAAAAGAAGTTACTATTTTGAAAACAGTCCACTTGCAATAACATTAAAACTTATGTGTGGAATAATATCATCAATTTTAACTCCACCTATAGCACCAACAGGGTGTTTTGAAATTTGAGCTAAATAACTCATATTATCTCCAATGATATTATCCACATCTTTTGTATTTGTAGAACGATACGCACCAAGACCTATATAATCAAGGTCTAGGGTATTTGCTTCGAGTATCTCTATCTCATTGTGCGTTGAAAGTCCTATAATCTTATTTGGATATTTTTTACGAATAAACTGTAAAGAGGTACTTTTACTATCTCCTATTATAGATTCAATATCTTCTTGTCCTAGATGTATCCCATCAGCATATTCTAAAAGTGTTACTTTATCATTGATAATAATTGGTATCTCTGTATTTTCTTTTAAGTATAATATATTTTTTTTTTGGATCTCTAAAGAGTTGATTTTATCTCTATATTGAATATATACTGTATCGTGAGTCGTACAGATTTGTAAGAATTTTTCTAGTGAAATATCAAACTTTTGCAAAGTTTGATAATCACATAATGCATATATTTTATTACGCAACATCTTTTTGAAATAGTTTCAATAGATCGTGTAAAGTTTTTTTCATAGTGTTTCTTTCAACTACCATATCAATACTTCCATGATCGAGTAAAAACTCTGCTCTTTGAAAACCATCTGGTAAATCTTTACCAATAGTTTGTTTAATAACTCTTGCTCCTGCAAAACCTACTAAAGCACCTGGTTCTGCCATGATAATATCACCCAAAAATGCGAATGATGCAGAAACTCCTCCAAATGTAGGATCAGTTAGAATAGAGATAAATGGTAAACCTTGATTATCAAGCTTTCGTAAAGCAGCACTTGTTTTTGCCATCTGCATTAAAGAGAATGTTGATTCTTGCATTCTTGCACCACCAGAAGCACTTACAATAATCACACCTTGCTCTTTTTCCATAGCTCTATTACAAGCACGAACAATTTTTTCTCCCTCAACAGATCCTAAAGAACCTCCCATAAAAGAAAAATCAAATACTACAAGTTGTACACCAATACCATCAACAGTACATTCACCAGATACAACAGCAGAAGTTTTACCTGTTTTATGTAAAGCTTCCTCTAGTCTTTTTTGGTATGATTTGCTATCAACAAATTGTAATGGATCTGTAGGATGTAATTCAGCATCATACTCTACAAAAGAATCAGCATCTGCAATAAGATCAATTCTTTTTTTCGCACCTATTCTCATATGGTGATTACATTTTGGACAAACATGATTTAAGTTTTCAACCTCTTTAAAAAACATAAGTGCTTCACAAGATGGACATTTTATCCAATGACTTTCATTTTCTATAAACTTGGGGTCATTTTTTTGCTTTTCTTGTTTCTCTAATACTTCTGATTTAATTCTCTGAAAAAAACCTTTTAGATCTATATTTAAATCCATATTTAATCCTTATTATAAATATTTTGAAATTTTATCGTAATTCTTGAAATTTTTCAAGCTCGTCTAATTTTTCCCATGGATAATCAGGCTGTCCCACTTGACCTCTTGCTGCTACATCAGCATAAAGAAATGTATCTGCACTTGGTTTATCAAGATTAAATTTCTTTGTAATCCAGTTAGGAGTCAATGCAAAATTCTCTTCTACAAATGTAGATAAAGCATCATCATTTAACCTAGTATATGTTCCATAAGTATCAACAGCTACTGAAGTTGGTTTTGCAACACCAATTGCATAAGAGATTTGAACTACAGCTTTTGTAGCAAGTCCAGCAGCAACTATATGTTTGGCTATATATCTAGCAGCATACAATCCACTTCTATCAACTTTTGTATAATCTTTTGAAGACTGAGCTCCTCCACCAATAGGTGAATATCCTCCAAAACTATCGACAATAAGTTTTCTACCTGTAAGACCACTATCATGTAAAGAACTGTGAGATACATATTTCCCTGTTGGATTGATATGAATTGTACATTCGTCTTTATTATATAAATCACTTGGCAACCCTGTTTCATCGATAAGTTTTTGAATAAGAGCTCTTACTGTTTCAATATTCATACTTGATACACAAGGTGCAGAAACAACAATAGTATCTATATTTTGAGGTTGTGATTTTTCAAAGTTCTCTTTGCATCCATAGTTCACTGTTACTTGTGTTTTGATATCGACACCAAGTTCACTTGGATTAGCTAAAGCATATTGATATACTTTTTCCATCAACATTCTAGCATAAGTTATAGCACTTGGCATATAATTTTCTGTTTCATGATCAGCATAACCAAACATGATTCCTTGATCACCTGCACCAATTTCACCATCTTCTTGATCGACCCCTTGTGAGATATCAGGAGATTGCTGATTCAATAAAACTTGAACATCTACATTTTGAGGTTTTAAACACTCTTCATCTGTAAAATTTGGATTATTGAAGTATCCGATTTTTTCTAGTGCTTCTGTTGTAATTTGTTTATATTCATTATCTGAAATTTTTGTATTACTCTTTACCTCACCACCTATTACTACATGTTTTCCAGCAACAAAGACTTCACTAGCAACTCTACTAGTTGAATCACCGATGATAAGTTTATCAACAATGCTATCTGCAATGATATCTGCACATTTATCTGGATGTCCTGGGCTTACTACTTCACTTGTAAATAGGTAATGTTGTTTGTTTTTGTTTTCCATTTTTGTTTTCCATTCTTTTGTTTTCCGTAAAAGACTATCGCCTCTCATCTGTTTTCCATTCTTTTGTTGTCCATCTTTGTTTTCTGAAGAAAATTTGTTACAGCTATTGCTATTCGCTATTTTCTAATAAATCTTATAAGATTTTGAAAAGTAAAAATTTTAAATTAAAGTATGAACTGATTACATCAATTTGTAAAAAGTAATGAATTTTAACTAATTAGTACTACAGTTTTGCTTGTATAAATCATAGTACTTTATTTTTTTAAGTTTTTTATTTTGTACTATTATTCTACAGTTACACTCTTCGCTAAATTTCGTGGCATATCTACATCATTACCAAGTCGTACACTTATCTCCATACTTAAAACTTGAAGTACCACAAGCATCTCAAAAAATTCAAGCATATAGTGACTTTTATTTGATGTTTTTATAAAATCATCAGCAAGTTCAAAATCAAGTGGCGAAATTGCACAAATAGTACTATCTCTAGCACTAAGTTCTTCTACATTTGACTTAATCTTATCATAATGAGAATGTTCAGGCATCAATGCAATTGTAAAAAGCTCAGGATCAGCTAAAGCTATAGGTCCATGTTTCATCTCTCCAGCTGGATACCCCTCAGCATGAAGATAACTTATCTCTTTAAGTTTTAAAGCACCCTCTAAAGCAAGTGGATAAAATACATCTCGACCTATAAAAAAGAATCCATGCCCATGTAAATATCTTTTTGAAAGTCTTCTACATTTCTCATGAAGTTTATCTTCAACTGTCAAACTAGAAGGTACTTCTCTTAAAACTTGAATCTCTTTTTGCAAAAACTCAGATTCAATACTATTATTTTGTTTTGCAAAATACAATGCCATCATCCATAAAACAACAGTTTGTGTAGAAAATGCTTTTGTAGATGCTACCCCTTTTTCTATTCCTGCTCTTGTTAAAATTGTAGCATCCGCTATTCGTGTCATAGAAGAGTTGTCTACATTACACACAACTACTGTTTTCAATCCTGCTTTTTTTGCCATTTTTAGAGCTTCTAAAGTATCTGCTGTTTCTCCACTTTGAGAAATCACAATAAAAAGAGTATCTTTTTTTAATAGAGGTTCTTTATATCGAAACTCACTTGCTATCTCAACATTACATCTTACTTTCGTAAGTCTTTCAAATAGATATGAAGCTGTTATTCCTGCATGATATGAAGTACCACAAGCACATATTTTAATCTCATTTATACCTTCAATAATATTTGCATCTATCTCATCAAAAATAATCTCTTCATCAGAGATACGACCAAGCATAGAATCTGTTACAACATCACTTTGTTCATATATCTCTTTTTCCATGAAAAATCTATATCCATCTTTTTGAGCATACTGTTTTGAAGTAGGAAGAGTGTCCCAAGAAACCTCTTCACTAAAACTCAAAGATGAATTTGTAGCAACTCCACTTACTCCATCTTCTAAATAAACCACATCTTTTGCATGACCAATAAGTGGCGCATCAGATGAAGCAAAATAAATCTCATCACCATCTTCAGTTGTATTTTTAGCAATCGCCATTGGAGAGCCATGTTTCATAAAAAATATTTTTGTTGGTTCTGATTTTGTTATAAGAAGTATGGAATATGCACCATCAAGTCTTTTGATTGTTTGATTAAAAGCATCTTGAGCATCATTTGATTGGTTGAAATAAAATTCAAAAAGATGTACTATAACCTCTGTGTCAGTTTGAGAAACAAACTTATGCCCAGCCTCTAAAAGCTCAACTTTGAGTTCTTTATAATTTTCAATGATTCCGTTATGCACAACATAAGAATATTCACCTAAATGTGGATGAGCATTGAGTTCTGTTGGTTTTCCGTGTGTCGCCCATCTTGTATGTCCGATACCAATAGAAAGATTGTCTTTATTTAAAACACATTCATTATGAGATACTTTTTCCTCAAGGTTTTTAATTTTCCCAAGTGCTTTGTAAACTTCAATCTTATCATTGTCTAAAATAGCAATACCTGCACTATCATATCCTCGGTACTCTAATTCTTTTAAACCATTTATTAAAATTTCACTTGTATTTTTACACCCAATGTATCCTACTATTCCACACATATATTCTCTCTTATACTATAATTATTGTTTTTATTTTACTCAAATTCTGATTATGAAGTGCTTATTATAGAGTTTTGTATTTTTAAATAACTATTTTGATAAAATTATATACTATTGATTTAATGATAAAGGATACAAGTGATTCAAAAACTTCAAACAAAACTACATACAGAAATACCACTTACGAAATTTATGCAACTAAATGTCTGCGAATACACCAAACAACAACTCATCACAACAGCACCTTTAGATAGAAATATTAACGACAAAGGGACTGCTTTTGGAGGTAGTTTAAGTACTATGACGATTATTTCATCATGGAGTCTTTGTTGGCTTATTTCTCAAGAGTTGGGGTTTGATAGTAAAAATATTGTTGTCATTAAAAATGAAAATAGTTATTTCAAACCTATTACAAAAGATATTGTATGTTATACAAAAAAACCTACAAACGATGAGATAGAAACTTTAAAGCAAAAACTTGAAAAAAAAGGAAGTGCTTCTATTAAAATAAAATCTCAAATCATAGAAGATGAAAATGTATGTGTTGAGTTTGAGGGGATATATGTTATCAAACTCTAGACTAGAGTGTAGTTAGAAACTACCCTCTTGCTATTAGTACCCCTAAAAGCGGTATTATAAATACCAATAAAAGTTGCATTCGAACTGACATAATTATCATTTTTGGCATAAATACCGTGTCTTGCGCATTTTTTCTACTTTTCCTAAAATAGAGTGTTGGGTAGATTGAAAATAAAAATATCAAAATAAACAATGTGAGTTTTAGATGAAACACCCAGTTTGTACTATAAAAACCTGCATCTTTCCCTACACTTAACCATAATGTTAAACCTGCAACCAATGTTAGAAGTATACATATTGCATAAATTATATCAAGAAAAATAATTTTCTTGAGTTCTGCTTGTGTTATCTCTGTAGAAATAATTAAATGCTGCATCACTAATGTCGAAGCTAATCCCATGATTCCTATAAAATGTAAATATCTAAAAAATATCTCTTCCATTGTTTTCCTTCTTTTGTATATTGTTTTGGGATTATAGTTAAAAATATTTTGTTTTAGCTTTGAATTAATTTTTACAAGATATAATTCACCAAATAATGAGAGTAAAAGTAAATCACAAAGGTAGTTTAAATGGTAACATGGAATGATATAATCGATACTGAAAAAACAAAAGAATACTATAAAAACTTAGAAGTTTTTATAGATAAAAGATATAAAGAAACCATAGTCTATCCACAAAAAGAAAATATTTTTCATGCCTTTACATTAACACCTTTAGAGAACCTCAAAGTCGTTATAATAGGACAAGACCCTTACCATCAAAAAGAACAAGCACAAGGACTAGCTTTCTCTACACCAAAAAATATAAAAAATCCCCCCTCTATGGTCAATATTTTAAAAGAGGTTCATAGTGATATAGGGAGTTCTATTTGTGATGATGGAGATTTAACTCCTTGGGCAAAACAAGGGGTTCTATTAATAAATACCATTTTAACAGTAGAAGACAGTAGTCCAAAATCACATCAAAAAAAAGGTTGGGAAACTTTTACAGATATGATTATTACAGCAATTTCAAAATATAAAAAAGATGTTGTGTTTATACTTTGGGGAGCAGGTGCAATCAACAAATCAAAACTCATAGATACATCAAAACACCATATTCTCACAGCCCCACACCCTAGCCCTTTATCTAGCTATAGAGGCTTTTTTGGGTGTAAACATTTTAGTAAAACAAATGAGATATTACATTCTCTTAACAAAGAAACAATTCAATGGTAGATTTTTACAATACAATTGATTTGTTCTTTTTAGTCACTATTATCATTCTTACAAGAGTAAGTTATGAAAGAAAAACTTATCTTAAAATTTTTGAATATTTTAAAATATTTATGGCTATTACACTGAGTGCAAAACTTGCTTCATTTACAGCTTTATTGTTACAAAAATTTTACATCACAAAAGCAGATACATACACAACCCTTATCTTGATCTCTTTTGTTGTGAATATTATCTTGATCTATTATTTTTGGAGATATCTTTTTTCATTTTCAAATAAATTTGTACAAAATGTCAAAATAAGAGTTTTTTTTGCAAAACTTTTTTCATTTTTGGAAGTTCTGATTATTGTAACATTTTCTATTTACATAGTAATGCAATTATACATAACAAAAATATATTTGTATAAAACACTGAAAAAAAGTTATTCTTATCCAAAAATTGAAAAATTTTACAATAGCTTTTTAAATGATGATTTTGTAAATATGGTTTTACATTCTGATACAGGTACAAATCATAAAGAGATTATATTTAAGAGTTTTAAAAATAGTTTTTGATCATTAAAAAAGCCACTTGGTATTGAGTGGCTTTTTTATGCTAGATTAAAAACTTTAGGAGGAGATTAATCTATTTTTTGTTTGGTGATTAGTAAAAGTATACTATGCAAGTGTTAATTGATTGTTAGTTTTTTATCTAATTTTATTTTATTATATTCATTTTAGATTTATAATAATTTATTATAACTGTAAATTTCTCATAAAATTAGATGCAATGTTTTCTGCTCTACTTTTAAATATCATCCCTAAGTCTCTTTCATACATTGTATCAATAACTTCAAAAAACATCACTAACCATGAACCAAACTTCTCCCTACTTAATGGTAAGTCAAAATGAGCTCTCATTGGATTCCCTTGATATTCAGGGTCTTGCAGTGCTATCATTGCCCAAAAGTTTGTCAATATTTTAATATGTTCCTGCCACTCTTCACTATTTATATCTTCACCTAGCTTATCTCTAAAGACTTTGGCAACTTCACCATCTTCTTTTAAAATTTTTGTGTAAAATGTGATAACCATCTCATTTATATTTTCTTTTGTAATTGTGTTGTGTTTTTTACTGAATTGCATTATTTTATCTTTCTTTAGTTTATTTCGATTATAAATGAATAAGTTTAAAAGAAATTTATATGATATAATTACTCTTTAAAATATTAAACTTAAGAGAATAAAATGAATTTAGACAAATTAAAAGATTTAGAATCAGAATTTTTACACAGATACCCAAGTGGTTTTAAAGATGAAAGTTTTTTCCCTCAAATCCAAAAGTTCAAACCTGAGAAACTTGAACTCTTTGCAAAAGATGTTCTGAAAAAAGAAAACTTTTCAAATCCAAATCTTGCAGTTGAAGGATTTTTTAAAACCGTTCAAAAGTCTGTTATGGTTTCACTATTTGATAAGTTAAAACTAAAGGATGCAATTGCATCTTTAAACTCTTATGAAAAAGATATGTTAAGTATTGAGATATACGAGCTTTTATATGGCAATAAAAAAGAGGGATTTGAAGGTTTAGTTGAGTTTTTAGCACAATATAACTTAGCAAAATGGACTATAATAAGTGTAACTCCTTATTGTATTCATAGACATACCGAATATTTCATTAAACCAACAACTACAAAAATGATCATTAAATACTTTGAACTAAAAGATTGTAATTATAAACCAAGACCTAGTTTTGAATTTTATGAGAACTACGCAAAAGCCTTAGATGAAATGAAATCTAATCTTGATGAGTCACTCACATTTGATAATGTAGCATATACAAGTTTTTTTAAAGTTGCAATTGAGATGTGCGAAGACTAATCAAAATTAACACACTATTAACAATTATATTATATAATTTAGAAACATAAGGAATAATCATGAAAAAAATAATCGCTTCAGCACTATTATGTGCATCTACACTTTTGGCTTCAAGCATCGAAATTAAAGATTCATATGTAAGAGCAACACCTCCAGGTCTACCTAATTCAGCTGCATTTATGACTATAGAAAATGAAACAGCAAAAGATATAAATATCGTAAAAGCATCATCTAAAGTTTCTAAATATGTTGAGTTACATACACATGATATGAAAAATGGTGTTATGAAAATGTACCAAGTACCTAAAATCACTGTTCCAAAAAATGGACAAGTAGTACTTAAACCAGGTGGTTTTCATGTAATGTTCATCGGTCTTCATCATCCACTTAAAAAAGGTGAAAATGTTACATTTACTTTAGAGCTAGAAAATGGAGACACAAAAACTATCACTGCACCTATCAAAACTGTAATGGGTGGGATGAAACACAAAGGTCATCATAATATGCACCATAATATGAAACACTAACACATATATGTCTACAGAAAAAAACTCTTCAAATACAAGAGATACAATAATAGCTATATCTATCATAGCTGTTATTGTTGTAGGTTATTTTATGATTGATTTCAATGGTATTTATCAGTCATTAAAAGGGGAAGCTCGGTTTATTACACAAAATAAACAGTGTGATTTACACCAATCTTCTTGTAACATAAAAATTCAAGATGACACTACATTTGAACTAGAAGTTTCTCCAAAAACGATACCACTTATGGAAGAGCTAACATTTTCTATCAAAAGTAATAACCCAAATTTAGAAAACCTTACCCTAAATATCTATGCAACAAATATGTTTATGGGTGATTTTAATCTACCTATTAAAAACTTAGGTGGTGGAAACTATAAAGCAGTAGGTACACTTCCGACATGTCCAGTAGGTGACATGGAATGGAATGCAGATATAAGAGTAGAAAAAATGAATAAAACTATTGGAGCTAGATTCCAATTTAAAACGGATATATAGATGAATAAATTTTTTAAAATATTAGTAAGTATAGTAGTTGCAATTATGTTAATCATGATTATAAAACCATACATAGATAACTATAATGAGCAAAAACAATACGACTTTGCAGTTGATACAATAGATGGTAAAGTAACAAAAGAGAGTTATAAAGGGAAAGTTTTAGCTGTATACTTTGGATATACATATTGTCCAGATGTGTGCCCTACTTCACTTAGCTCTCTTGCACAAGCACTTAACGAACTACCAAAAGAGAAAACAAAAGATTTCGTAGGTCTTTTTATCAGTGTAGACCCAGATAGAGATACACTTAAAAACTTAAAAGAGTACTCAGCGTACTTTCATCCAAATTTTCAAGGTGCTACATCTACAAAAGAAAATATAGATGAGATAACTGCACGATATAAATCGTACTATAAAAAAATTGAGCTAGAAAACTCGGCGATGGGATATTCTGTGTCACATACTTCATTTATCTATCTTTTTGATGAAGATGGTAACTTCAAAGCAAAACTAGATCACTTTTCAGATCCAAGTAAAATCAAAGAGAGTTTAGAAGAGGTTTTAAAATAGTTTTTCAAATCTAATTACACATTTAATTCACAATAAGTTATTAGAATAACAAAAAAGGAATTATTATGAAAAAGTATTTATATTATGGAACAACTGCTGTCATAGCTATTTTAGTTGGGATAATAGGTGGAATGATAGACATCATCCAGCCTCAAAATGTTGTAGATATAGCAACACACTTAGGCTATCCACTTTACTTTTTTATGCTTCTAGGTATTTTTAAAGTATTGGGTGGTATAGCATTAGCTTTACCAAAAATACCAGATAAGATAAAAGATGCTGCTTATGTAGGATTTGGTTTTGATTTTATTTTTGCATCATTTTCTCATTTTAGTGTAGGTGACCCTATAGTGAAAATATTAATACCTCTTGCACTTCTTGGGATTTTATTTGTTTCGTATAGATTGAAAGAAGAACCTGTAGTTTAACTTGAACTTATCACATTTTGTGATAAGTTCATTGCTTTCTAAGCAATCGCTTTTAATTTTACACCAAATGAGTTAAGTACTTTGAGTACAGTATCAAACTTCGGGCTTGAGCCTTTTGCAAATGTTTTATATAAACTTTCCCGTCCTAGACCAGTATCTTTTGACACTTGACTCATCCCTTTAGCTTTTGCGATATACCCTATAGCACTTAACAACGCATTCATATCTCCATCTTCTAAGACTTGAGATAAATACTCGGCTATCATCTCTTTACTATCTAAGTATTGTGATATATCAAAATCATTTATCATTTTATACTCCAAAGTTAAAATTTGCAAATTGTATCCTATAAGATACAATTCTGTCAAGTTATCCCTTGATTAAGTTTAATTGAGATATTCTAATATTATGAAATCCTTTACTACTAATATAAAAAAAGAAAAACCCTATAAATGTATTCTTTGTGATTCCTCAGATGAATGCTTTACTACTATAGAACATATTGTTCCTCATTCTTTAGGCAATAATTTTTTAACATTAGATAAAGGCTGGGTTTGTGATAAATGTAATAACATTTGCTCAGGATTTGAATCTAGAGCACTAAATAATTCTTCATTAGGTTTTCAGAAAGTGTTAATGGGACATAAAACAAAAAAAGGTAAACAACCTAAGGCAACATACAACCATATTGAATGGTTTAGCCATGGTACTAAAAAAAATACTATTTCTATTGATTTAAATGAAAAAAGATTAAATAAAAATCCGTTTGTTAAATATTCTATTGAAAATAATACAAAAGCTTTTTTACAATTAGCTCACAACAAATTTGACATTGATATAGGAAAATTACTTTTAAAAATAGGTATAGAAATGATTTATTCATTATCATTAAATAGTTCAAATAATCTAGATGTTGCAAAAAAATTTATATTAAATGATGAAAATAAATCATGGCCTTACTTACTTATCCAAGAGAAAGGTTTTCAACTTAAAAGTCTTTTTGGGCCATCAAAATTTATTCATAGTCATGCACTTGCTTCCAATTTTGATATTTTTATGTATGAAAATCAGATTAATGAATTAATATTCCTTTTTAGTTATGGGTATTTTTTATATGCTATAAATCCATGTTCTAAAGATTTAAATTGGTTAGATGAATTAAAAAATAACAATTTTAAATTTGTAGCTTTTCCTGTTGAATTTTCCAAGTTTAGTAATACATAAATTTTAAAAAGTGATTTACAATGATTAGATTTCAAAATAAATCAAGGCAGATAAAATTATATTCGTAGGAGTTTACTAAAGTAAATGACTAGAAGATAATTTTATCTAACGCAGAGTTATGAAGAAAGATGATTATTTAAATCATCTTTTTAGTGTAGGAAGTGTCTCTTTCCTGAGAAGTAAAGACTCATACCGAACTCATTTGCAGCTTCGATAATCTCATCATCTCTTACTGAACCACCTGGTTCAATAACACATTTTACACCAGCTTCAGCAGCAGCATCGATACTATCTCTAAATGGGAAGAACGCTTCAGAAGCAAGTACAGAACCTTTTGTATCTAGTCCCATATCTTCTGCTTTTCTAAGTGCAGCTTTAGCAGCATCAACTCTAGAAGTCATACCCATACCAACAGCAACCATTGCAGAGTTTTTAACATACACTACACAGTTAGATTTTGTTAAAGAAGCAACTTTATAAGCTATCTCCATATCTTTCTTTTCTTGTGCTGTAGCTTCAATTTTAGTTTTTAATTCTGAGTTTTTAACTTCATCATCTTCAACTTTATCAGCATCTTGGTATACAAATCCACCATCAACAATTTTGAAGTTAAAAGCATCATCAGCCATCTCTAGTTTTCTAGTACCTTGCTTAAATAGTTTGATTCTTTTCTTTCTATTTAATTCCTCTTCAGCTTCAGCTGTGAAGTCTGCAGCAAATACTACTTCTAAAAAGATTTCATTCATTTTAACAGCTAAGTCTAAATCAACTGTACCATTTACAGCAACTACTCCACCAAAAGCAGATACAGGATCACATTTAAGTGCTTCAGTATAAGACTCTAATAAAGTATCTTTGATAGCAAAACCACATGGGTTACCGTGTTTTACGATACATACAGCATTGTCATCACCAAAAGCAGATGCAATTTTAGCAGCTCCTGAGATATCACCCATATTGTTGAAACTTGCTTCACCTTTTAAAGTGATGAATTTGTTTGATAAATGATTATCGAATTCATATAATGCACCTTTTTGATGTGGGTTTTCACCATATCTTGTATCAAATACTTTTTCACCAACGATGAATTGTTTTTGTCCCATCCCACCATTGAATCTTTTATTCATGTAGTTAGCAATCATAGAATCATAAGCAGCTGTGTGCTCATACGCTTTAATCATCATATCTCTTCTGAATTCAAAAGTATTTGTATCATTTTTAAGATTGTTAAGTACTAAATCATAGTCAACTACATCAGTAACGATGATAACTGAGTCATGGTTTTTCGCTGCACTTCTAACCATAGCAGGTCCACCAATATCAATGTTTTCAATAATAACTTCATAGTCATCTGTAGTTTCGATTGCATTTTTAAATGGATATAAATTTACACAAACTAAATCAATACCCTCTACACCTAATTCTTTTGCTTCATCAAGATGAGATTGTTTATCTCGTCTATGTAAGATTCCACCATGGATAAATGGATTTAGAGTTTTTACTCTACCTTCAAAACATTCTGGAAATTTTGTAACTTCATTTGCTTCGATTACTGCGATTCCTGCATCTTTTAGTTTGTTGTATGTTCCATCTGTACTGATGATTTCATAACCTAATTCTACTAACTCTTTTGCAAAATTTTCTACACCACTTTTATCACTAACGCTGATTAATGCTCTCATATTTAGTTTTGTTCCTTTAAATTTATTATGCGATTTCTGGTTCAACTAAATCAGTGTTAAATTGTTCTTCATTAAATTCTAAATTTAAATAGTCACAGATAACTGTAATATCTCTTTGTGCATTTCCTAAACAAGATGTAGCACCTGGAGATGGAGTCATATTAAAAATAATTCCGTTACCCTCATTTAATGATGCTTCACCAAGCATAAGTTTTTGTTCTCTTTTGTTCAGTACTTGAGGTCTAACACCACCAAAACCTTTTGCATACTCGATATCATCTTTAGTTAAAGAAGGAACGATTTTTTGTGCATCTTTAACAAATAAACCTTTATTGATACCTGGTACTTCAAATAAGAAGTTTTTGAATACATAGTTTCTAATATCAGAATCTTTTAAAAGATCCCAGAATATTTTTAAGATACTTCCATCTATATTCATTGTTTTTAGACATTGTCCAAATGATTTAAGACCTTTATATCTTTCTAAAACACCAAGAGCTAGTGCAGTTGGTCCAAATCTTGTTTTTCCATTTTCTAAGATATCTGGGTCACCATGAAGTGCTGCAAATGGAAGTTTGTCATTTTGTACCATATATACTTTACCATTTAAGAATTCACCACTTGTGATGTAAAATGATCCAGCCATAGATAATGATCCCATATGTTTACCATAACCCATTTTATGAGCTAAGTATAATGAGTGAGCACCAGCATTTACAACAACAAAATCAGCTGTAAATACAGTACCATTCACTGTTGTTAATCTATATTTATCACCATCTTTTTCAATATCTTCAACTTCTGAATTATAAAAAATATCTGTTGTTTGTTCTGGATTTGCATTTTGACCCTCTTTTGCTAACTCTTCTGTCATAGCACCATAATCAACAGTTGTGTACTCATTTTTAGCACCCATTGCTACGATTGGTTCTGGTCTTTCGATTGTTTGTGCTTTGTCAGCCCATACAAGTTTTGGCTCTAAAGTTTTTAGGTCTTCTTTTGTATATAACTCTAAATAAGGGAAAAGAGTTTTAAAAGATTCATATCTTTCAGTGATAAATTTCACCTCTTCTTCACCAACACCAAGTGCCATCTTTTGGTGTTTGAACATGATTTTTTCTTCCAAACCATATTGTAAACAGAACTTTTCAATCATTTTTGCAGTTCGTTTTGTGATTTTTGCTTTATCCAAAGTATAGTTAGTTTCAATATCACCAACATGAATAGTTTGAGAGTTACTACTTCCTTTAGAGTTAAGAGTAGCTAATGCTTCATATTTTTCCAACATACAAATTTTCTTTGCATTTGTATATTTTCCTAATTCATAAAATAAAGCAGCACCTGAAATACCACCACCTACAATTACGACTTCATAATGTTTATCATTCATTTTCAATTTCCTGTGTATAATCTACCGACAATACTAGCAAAAAGAAGTTTTCATTAAGCTAAAATAAATATATAAAATCTACATTTTAGCAAATAAAGGTAACAAATAGATAACAAAATCTATATTTTATTGTTTATGATACACTCTTAGCCACCAGTTTCATAAAAAGCTCTATCAGAATTATCTTCACTTCCCCATTTATTTTTTTCTGGTTTATTTTGCAGTACTTTTTTAAGGATATTTGATGCTTCTTTTATATTTTTTGATTTAATTGCATCTGCAATACTCAAAGCATCTTCAAAATATAAACAAGGGATAAGATAGCCCTCCGCTGTGATACGAAGTCTATTACAATCACTACAAAAATCATCTAAATGAGGCTCAATGATTCCAAATTTGTAGCCATCTTCCAAAAAGTAATTTTGAGAGGGGGAGTTTCCTTCCCGTTCACCGCGTACAAAATTATACTTTTCTTTAATAATATTTTGAATATCTTCTGAAGTTAGTCCAGCTTTTACATTGGCGTGAGAATTTTCCATATATTCTATGAATCGTATCTCATATCCTTTTCTCTTACAATACTCAAGTAGATCTATAAGTTCTGTGTCATTTATATCTTTCAATGGAACACAATTTATTTTGATTTTTAATCCAACCTCATCTGCTTTTGCTATACCTTTTAGAACTTTATCCAAAACATTTTTTTGTGCAATGTGATGTGCAACACTCTCTTGTAAACTATCAAGTGAAATATTGACTCTTTTCAGACCAGCATCTTTAAGTTTTTGAGCTGCGTCTTCCAGTAAAAATGCGTTAGTTGTGAGTGCTAAATCAAGAGAAGGAGAATAATCAGATATCATTTTTATAAACTTATCTAAATCTTTTCGTAAAAGAGGTTCCCCACCTGTCAAACGAACTTTTTCGATCCCTTCATCAATTCCTACTTTGATAAACTCAAACATATCTTCAAATGAGAGTAATTTTTCTTGAGGAACCCAAGAAAATGGTTTCTCGGGCATACAATATTGACACCTAAAATTGCATCTTTCTGTTACAGAGACTCTTAAATAGTTAACTTTTCTTCCATGTCCATCAATTAGCATATTTTTCTTTCGGTGTCTTATTTGTTATTATAAATCTTGCTCAATAACTTTTCTAAATGTATTAAAATAGATATCTTTAGCATTTGTTAAATCTTGTTTAATTCCGTTGATATTGATTATATCTCCACCACTTTTTCCTATTTTTGTACAAGTTACTTGGTATTTACCAATTAACTCTTCAAAAAGTGGCTCATCTTCATATTTAACTTCAACAATAGCTCTTGATAATGTTTCACTAAAAATATCTTTTACATCATTTAAAGGGATAGTGATATCAACACCTTTGTCTCCAACTACAGCCATTTTTGCTGCAGCAATTGCAATACCACCAACATTTACATCTTTTGCACTTTGTAATACACCTGCTTTATTTGCATTTATCACAAAATCCCAAAGATGAAGCTCTTTTTCAAAATCTACTTCTGGATGAGTACCAGCAACTTTTCCATATAGTTTTTTCATATATAAACTTGCACCAAACTCTGATTTTGTATCACCTAAAATATAAAGTGTACTACCGTTATGTTGAATACAACTTGGTAAAACTTTATTCATATCATCATTTACACCAACAGTTGCAATAGCAGGTGTTGGGAAAACACCCACACCATTTGTTTCGTTATATAAAGAAACATTTCCACCAATAACTGGAGTATTTAACTCTTTACAAGCAGCTTTGATACCCTCACAAGAGTGTTTAAATTGCCACATAACTTCTGGATTTTCAGGATTACCAAAGTTAAGACAATCTGTAATAGCTAAAGGTTGAGCACCAGTCATAGCTACATTTCTACCAGCTTCCATAACAGCAGCAGCACTTCCTAACTCTGGGTCAATATAACATTGTCTTGTGTTACAGTCTGCAGACATAGCTAAAGCTTTTCCAGTCTCTTTGATTCGTACTACTGAACCATCAAGTTGCCCTGGACCTTTTACTGTATTTGTTTGTACCATAGAATCATATTGATTATAAACCCAAGATTTATCTACTACTTCCATATCAGACCATAATGCATCAAACGCTTCTTGGTTTGAGATGTTTTTATCAAGTTTTATATCTTTGATTGTTTTTAAGTATTCAGGTTCAGCTACTGGTCTATCTAAAATAGGAGCTTCTTCAGAAAGTGGTTGAATAGGTATATCAGCCACTAAATCACCATGCCAATACAGTTCCATATTTCCAGTATCTGTTACTTCTCCAATTACAGCAGCTGATAATTCCCATTTTTCAAAGATATCAATAACTGCTTGCTCACAACCAGCTTTTGCACAAATAAGCATTCTTTCTTGTGATTCTGAAAGCATGAAATCATAAGGAGTCATCCCCTCTTCTCTTGCTGGAACTTTATCAAGATCCATTTTCATTCCACTTCCAGTTCTACCTGCCATCTCAAAAGATGATGATGTAAGTCCAGCAGCACCCATATCTTGAATACCAATAATTAAATCTTGTTTAAACAATTCCAAACAAGCCTCAAGTAAAAGCTTTTCTGTAAATGGATCTCCAACTTGTACTGTTGGTCTTTTTGATTCAGAATCTTCAGTAAATGCTGCACTTGACATAACAGCACCACCAAGTCCATCTCTACCAGTTTTAGACCCAACATACATAACAGGGTTTCCGATACCTTCAGCAACACCTAAAAAGATCTCATCTGATTTACAAATACCTAAGTTAAATGCATTTACAAGGTTGTTTCCAGCATAACACTCTTCAAATCCTGTTTGACCACCAATAGTTGGAACTCCCATACAGTTACCATAACCACCAATACCATCAACAACACCTCTTAAAAGAAATCTGTGTTTTTTAGCAGTTTCAGAATCACCTTCGATACCAGCAAATTGAATAAGATTCATAGATGCAACAGGACGAGCTCCCATAGTAAATACATCTCTCATAATACCACCAACACCAGTTGCAGCACCTTGGTAAGGTTCTATAAATGATGGGTGATTGTGTGATTCCATTTTAAATACAGCAGCATAACCTTCACCGATATCAATAACACCAGCATTTTCACCAGGACCTTGAATAACCCATGGAGCTTTTGTTGGGAAACCATTTAAATATTTTTTACTTGATTTATAAGAACAATGTTCAGACCACATAGCTGAAATAACACCTATTTCACTATAGTTAGGCTCTCTACCTAACATCTTTAATACAGTTTCGTACTCATCTTGGGTCATTGAATGTGCTAATGCTATTTCTAATGCTGATTGTTGTGACATATTTATCTACCTTAAATATATTTATTTTTAACTATTGTAACTAAATTTAATTTATTGAATGGTTAAATCAATCTATTATCAATAAAATAATAATTTTAACTTATTTTTAATTTAACTTGTTTTATACTTATTTAAATCACAAAAAAGGATTATTATGAAAAAAATATTATTAAGTACAGCAGCTACACTATTACTAGCTACATCGGCTATGGCAACAATAAATAACCAAACAGGTTGTGGACTTGGTTCTCAAATCATCAAAGATGATTCATCTGCAATTATGTTAGCTTTACAAGCTACAACAAATGGTACATCTGGTAACCAAACTTTTGGTATCACATCAGGAACATCTGGTTGTCAAAAAACTAAATTTGTTATGAATGAAACTACACAAAGATTTGTTGCATCAAATATGGATCAACTTTCAAAAGAGATTGCAATGGGTCATGGTGAAACAGTTGAAACACTTGCAGAGTTATTAAATGTTGAAAACAAATCAACTTTTATTGCGTCACTACAAAAAAACTATAATGCAATTTATACATCATCAAATGTAAAAATGGCTAATGTTTTAGATAATGTATCTGCTATCTAATTAAATTTTCAAGCGGTTTTCCGCTTGAAAACTCTCACTAGGAACTTACTATAAAACTCTTACTTTTATTTTTATTATTTACACAAATACTACTTTCAAATACACTATCTTATTACACACAACAAATTGAAGAGCAACAACTTTGGAAAAATAGCTATTGGAAAACATTGTTACATATACCTGTAGATAATAAAAGTGAAATAGATTCACCTACCTTTTTTTTAGCTAAAAATGGGAAAACAAATCCAAAAAATGAATTAGTCCAAACACTCAAATACCTTTTAACTGAAAAAGATATTTCGGATACTTCAATAGCATGTAGATTTCCAGCACGAAAAGCATGGTTGGAAAAAAAATTAAACATTAAAAATTTTCCTCGAACAAATTGTGAAAAATATACAAAATGGATTCAAGAATTAGACCCAACTTCTGTTTCTCTTGTCTTTCCATCTGCTCATATTAATTCTCCTGCATCTATGTTTGGACATACTTTTTTACGGATAAATTCATCTTATAATTCAAAACTACTTTCCTATGCTATTAATTATGCTGCATCTGTAGATAAAGATAAAGAGAGTGGTTTTATGTTTGCACTTAAAGGTTTGTTTGGAGGATATTATGGTCAATATTCTCTTTTACCATATTATGAAAAACTTAAACAATATAGAGATACCGAACAAAGGGATATCTGGGAATATAATTTAAACCTAAATAAAGATGAAGTACTTCAAATGGTAAATCATATTTGGGAACTCAAAGAAACCTATTCAAATTATTATTTTTTTGATGAGAACTGCTCTTATAATATGTTGTGGTTACTTGAAGTTGCCAGACCAACAGTAGAACTTCGTGATCAATTTTTTTATCAAGTAAGTCCACCTGAAACTATTTTTGAAATTATCAATGCTAATTTAGTAAAAAGTAAAGATTTTCGCCCTTCTAAAAGAAAAATCTTACTAGAATATGAAAAACAACTCAATCAAAATGATATACAAATAGTAAAAAAACTTGCAAGCAATATTGAGGAACTCTCTATTTTTATCCAAAATGATGATTTCACTCTCAGAAAAAAGCAATTGATTTTAGAGTCTGCTACAGAACTTGCAGAATATTTTTATATTCAGGGTAAAATAAAAAAAGAAATTTATTTGGAGATTTCACACAAACTTTCTCAAAAACGAGCATCTTTAGGGGCAGGTGAACAAATTCAAATCTCTAGACCAACAAATCCAGACCAAGCACACAGACAACTTTCACTATCGCTAGGATATCGACACAATCAAGATGATTTTTTTACTTTTGGTATACGCCCAACATATCATGATATTACAAATAATGATGAAGGTTTTTTAGCAGGAACACAAATAGAGTTTTTTAGTTCACAGTTTTTATATAACACTAAAAATAATAATCTTAAACTAGATTATTTAAAACTTTTAACAATCACCTCTTTAGCTCCACAAACAAAATTTTTCAATCCAATTTCTTGGTCAACTAACTGGCAATTTAATAGAGAAAGTCTAAATAACAAACTCAATTTTAATGCAAAAGTAGGTGTAGGAAAAGCTTATTATCTAGGAGAGAAAAGCTTTCTTTATGCTTTAGCAGACTTATATATTTATCCTACAGACTATTCAAATACAGCAGTGGGTGGTACAATTGGTAGTATATTATATACAAGTAAAAAAACAAAACTTAATATCGAATCCAATTACAAAGTATATGATAATGGCGATGATCAAAAAACTTTTACTATTACCCAAAGCTATTTCCCATCTAACAATACAGATATAAAACTCAACTATAAATATATAGAAAAAAAGCTAGAAGATCAAAATAGTGTTAATTTATCTTTTCATTACTTTTTTTAAATAAAGAATCAATCAACAACTATTTACCAACTATTAAGTATAATAAGAACATTAATTAATAAAAGGTAAAACATGTCAAATATTATCTCTGAAAGTTCAACTCGTATTAAAACAGGAATAGTTTTAGTTATCGCACTTCTT
The DNA here is from genome assembly GCF_047159865.1 of Arcobacter sp. 15-2. Lineage (GTDB taxonomy): Bacteria > Campylobacterota > Campylobacteria > Campylobacterales > Arcobacteraceae > JAIOSF01. Next base: position 1,232,985 of record NZ_AP038804.1, on the reverse strand, counting down.
ATCATCGGATTTATAGATTCCATAACACTCACATGGCTTTTATTTGGTGCTCTTATGATCATTGCTTTAAAAGAATCAATGAACCTTTTTAAAATAGATGATGACAAAATTTATATTTATGCTGTAGCTATTTGGATCATTGCATATTTTTATCCAAAACCCGAAGACCTCATTTTTGTAGTGGGTGTTTTATTTGCAGCTATGCTTGCATATACACAAGAGTTTAATAAAAATTTATTTTTACCACTTATGTATCCTATAGCTTCATTTTTATTTTTACTCTCACTTTATTTTTCTTATGGAATGGGTGCATTGCTTTGGTTACTTGTAGTAGTTGCTGGTACTGATGTAGGTGCTTATTTTGTAGGTAAAAGTATGGGTTCATTGAAATTTTGTGCAACAAGTCCAAATAAAACTTTAGAAGGTGTATTTGGTGGAGTTATCATAGCTGCAATTTTAGGGATGATATTTGCACCTGAAGAGATAGGATTTTTATTAGGATTGTTTATCTCTCTTGCTGTTGCAATAGCATCTGTATTTGGTGACCTTTTTGAAAGTTATTTAAAAAGAGAAGCTGATGTAAAAGATAGTGGGGATATTTTACCAGGTCATGGTGGTATTTTAGATAGAACAGATGGATACCTATTTGGTGGTATAGTTATGCTATTTTTATTGAGGTTTTTTGCTTGATAGTTTTAGGAAGTACAGGTTCAATTGGGGTTAATGTTTTAGCAATTGCAAAAAACTTTGATCTATCTATTGAAGTTTTAGTTGCTGGAAATAATATAGACCTTTTAAATACTCAACTTGAAGAGTTTTCACCAAAACTTGTGATTATAGCATCACAAAATGATATACATAAAGTAAATCATTTTAATGTAAAAGCAGGTCAAGAAGCAATACTTCATGCAATTGAAGAATCTGATTCAAACTTAGTAGTAAATGCACTAGTTGGTTTTTTTGGATTAGAACCTACACTCAAAGCAATTGAATGTAAAAAAAGAGTTGCTTTAGCAAATAAAGAGTCTTTGGTAGTAGCTGGTAAGTTTATAGATACTTCATACATCACACCAATAGATAGTGAGCATTTTGGACTTTGGTATCTCATGGACAAAGAAAAAACAATGGACAGTTTAACTATTACAGCTTCAGGTGGAAGTTTTCGAGACTACCCAATTGAAAAACTACATAGTGTTACAAGAGAAGAAGCACTCAATCACCCAAACTGGTCTATGGGAAATAAAATCACTATAGATAGTGCAACTATGACAAATAAACTTTTTGAGCTTATAGAAGCTAGATGGCTTTTTGATACAGCTGCTTGTGATGCTATAATAGAAACTAAATCTATTATACATGCTATGGTGAACTATATTGATGGAAGTACCACAGCACACTTAGCACATGCAAATATGCAACTACCTATCTCTTATGCACTTTTAGGAAAAGTAGAAACTCCAATTTTAAAAAAAGTTGATCTGTTTGAATTACAAAATTTAGAGTTCAGAAAAATAGAGTCGTATAGATACAATATTTGGTCAGCGAAAGATGAACTCTTACAAAATGACAACTTAGGTGTAGTTTTAAATGCTGCAAATGAAGTAGCTGTTGCTAGGTTTTTAAATAAAGAGATAGGCTTTTTGGATATTGCAGATACCTCACTAAAAGCAATTAATTATTTTCATGATGTAAAAATTCACACAATTGAGGATATAATGGAAATAGATAAAAAAGTAAGAGTCTTTGCAAATGGGTGATATGACTATTCCTTTTATTATGTTGTTGATTGTTACAATTGCTTTAGTACTCGAAAGAAAACATCATGAAGATAAAATAACAGAAGAGTTTGAAGAAAAATTTGAAGACTGGAAACAACATTCAAACAATGAAAAACAAACTACTAAAGAGTTGGTTGGTCTTGTGTTTTTAGAAAATAACAAATTAAATATTGAAGTATTAGATAAGAAAGTTGTTGACCAATTAGAACGAAAGAAGTATTCAATTAAACTATAAAAGGATTTGGAATGAAAATTTTAACTTTATTAACCTTATTAACTTTAGTACTTTTTGCTTCAAAACTTACACGAAGTGGTAACTATATAATTGATGATCAAAATAAACTTATTTGGCAAGATGTTAAAGATAATATCAGAATTTTACTCACTCAAGAAGATGCTATCAATTATTGTACAAACTTAAGTTTAAGTGGTTTTTCAGACTGGAGACTTCCATCTACTGAAGAGTATCAAACCATAATTGATAAAAAAAGAATAGCTTCTCAACCAAAAATAAACAAAGCATTTAAATATGCAAAACAAGATGATTATTGGGCAAGTAACAGAACATGGCTGAGAAACTTTGGAAGATATGGATATTATGTTTTTTTTAAAAGTGGTACTATATACTACCAAAATAGAACATATCCAAAATATGTAAGATGTATAAGGGGTTTATAAAATGAAAAAAGTATTGATATTACATGGTTGGGGTGGAAGTGATGAACCTCATTGGCAATGGTGGGTAGCAAAAGAGCTAGAAAAACTTGATTATGAAATTTCTTTTCCTGATTTACCAAGTAGAGATACGCCAAATTTAGAAGAGTGGTTAACTACATTAAAAAAAGAGTTTGATAGATTTCAACCAGATATGGTACTTTGCCATTCATTGGCAAATATTTTGTGGTTTCATTTTGTTAGTAAATATGAGATAAAAGAGTTAGAAAAACTAATGCTTGTAGCACCTGTTAGTCAAGATTGTGATGAAAAAGAGTTAAGTACTTTTTTCCCCTATCCAATTCCAGATAATCTTTATGCGAAAGAGAGTATATTAGTAGGAAGCACAAATGATGAGTATCTTGACTTAGATGAAGCAATTCAACTTCAAAGCAAACTCAATGTAGGTTTAAAAATACTTCAAGATGCAGGACATATAAATGCCCAAAGTGGTTTTGGTGAATTACAGTGTGCAATTGATTGGATAGAGAGAGAAATAGACTAAATGATACTGAGTATAGAAAGTAGCTGTGATGATAGTAGCATCGCTATAACAGATATAAAAACAAAAAAGCTACTCTACCATAAAAAAATCTCTCAAGAGTTACAGCATAGTGTATATGGTGGTGTTGTACCTGAGCTAGCTGCTCGTTTACATATTGAAGCTTTACCTAAAATTCTAGAAGAGTGTACAGAGTATTTTCCAAAGCTAAAAGCAATTGCAGTAACAAATGCTCCTGGTTTAAGTGTGACTCTAACAGAGGGTGTTACCATGGCAAAAGCACTTGCTTTGAGTTTAAAGATACCACTTATAGGTGTCAATCATCTCAAAGGGCATATCTATTCTTTATTTATTGAAAAAGAGACACTCTTTCCTTGTACTGTATTATTGGTTTCAGGTGGGCATACACAACTAATTGAGGTAGAAAACTTAAATAACATGAGTGTTGTTGGTCAAACCATTGATGATAGTTTTGGTGAGAGTTTTGATAAAGTTTCAAAAATGATGAAGCTTGGATATCCAGGTGGTCCTATAATAGAAAAATTTGCACTTCATGGTGATGATAATAGCTATGAACTACCTATCCCTTTACGACAATCTCCACTTATTCAGTTTAGTTATAGTGGGCTTAAAAATGCTGTTCGTTTAGCTATTTTAAAAGAGGAAGAAAACAATAATATCAATGAAAAAACTATCTCTAATATCTCTGCTTCTTTTCAAAAAGTGGCTATAGGGCATATAGTGATGAAACTCAAAAAGTATTTTAAAACAAATCCACCTACTAACTTTGCAATTGTTGGAGGAGCTAGTGCAAATAAAGCACTTCGTACTCAAATAGAATCACTATGTTCTGAATATAACGCTAAACTATTATTAGCACCTATGGAGTTTTGTAGTGATAATGCTGCGATGATAGGAAGAGTTGCAGTTGAACAGTACGAATCAAATGATTTTATTGCAATCAAGGAGATCAATGTGCAAAGTAGAGTAGAGTTTTAAAAATTGGAGCATACAAAATATGGAAGAATTTAAAGTATCAAAAGAAGAACTACATAAAATGTTTGAGAAAAAAGAGATTTTAGATACAAATAAGGGTTGGTACTATAAAAATCAAGAAGTAGAAATTATAGCGATACACACAATAGAAAAACGCTATCTACAAGATATGATGAACTCAGATTTCTACAGGATTAAACCTGTAGAATAAAACACTGTTCCTATTAACTTTACAGCTAAAAGAGTCAATAAAACTTTCAGTGTAAATAATAACTTTTTACCTTCTACCTTGTCTCTTAACTTTGTTCCTAGATATGAGCCAATGATAACTCCTATCACCATCACAACTATAATATCAAGATATTCAGAAAACTTGAAACCGAAATATACAAACACAAGTACCTTTAACAGATGTGTAATACTCATAAGTAAAGCAGCTGTAGAAACAACCTTATCTTTATCTTGATAATCTTTTAAAAGTAAAGTTGTAGTCAAAGGTCCAGTAGCTCCAACGACTACGGATAATCCTGACTGTAAAAATCCTATAAGGTAATAGTTTTCATATTTTTTAATCTTATCGTTAAATTTAGATGACCATAATGATAATAAAATATAAGTACCTATAAATAATGGTATATATTCAATAGAGATCATATCTAAAATCAAAGCTATTGTTCCAACACCAAGTAAAGATCCAAATAGAAATTTAGGAACTACCTCAAATTGAATATCTTTGTATCCAAAATATGCTCTTGAAACATTACTAAACATTTGAGTAAATCCATGTACTGGTATCAAAGCACTTACAGGAAGAAAGTTAGGGAGTATAGCAATCAACAAAAGACCTCCACCAATACCAACAACACCAGCAATCAATGATGTCAAAACACTTATAACGCCTAAAACTATTACTTCCATTTTATCCCTAGTTTATCAATCTACTAAAAGTTTTCTTGCGAACTCTAAAGCTTCTTTTGTGATATTTTCACCACTAATCATCCGAGCAATTTCATCTACTCTTTGCTCTTTGTTAAGAAGTTTTACACTTGATGTGTTATCAGTTTTTTTCACCATAAAATGCTGATGTGCAGTTGCACTGAGTTGCGGTTGATGCGATATAGCAAATATTTGATAACTTTTTGAAAGTTGCTCTAAAACTTTTGCAATACTTTCTGATTCTTTTCCACTTAGGTTTGCATCTATCTCATCTAAAAACAATATTCCATTTGTATCAATTTCATAAAAACTTCTTGCTGTTAAAAGTGCTAGTCTGAGACGATTGAACTCTCCGCTACTTATTTTACTTAATTCTGTATCATTTAGTTTAAATTCGATTTTATCAATACCTGTTTCATCAAGAGGCTGTCTTTGAATAGAGATTGTCAAATTTTCTAAGTATAAATATTCTAAATATTCATTTACCTTTTCTTCTAAATATACTATATTTTCTTCTCTGATTTTAGAAATATCTTGTGCTAACAACTCTATCTCTTCAGATATTTTTTGAACATTTTTTTCTAAAATAGCTTTTTCAAAAGAGATATTTTCATATCCTTCTAACTCTTTTTCTTTAACTTTTTTATACTCTAAAGCCTCAGTAATACCACCAAACTTTTTATTTAAAGAAGAGAGTTCTTCTATTCTTGTTAGTACACTTTCGATCTCCATATCATCTGTTGAAGCAACACTATCATAAAACTTCTCAAAATGATTATTAACTTCTGATATAGCATCATCAAAAAAAGCACAGTCTACATCTAACAGTTGTAAAGCACTCGATATTTTATGTGTTTCATTGAGCATTGGTTGTATATCTTGTAAGATATCATCAAACTTGTCTTTTTTGGATAAATTTATTTTAAGCTCTTTAAGTTCATCATATTCATCTACTTGTGGATCTATTTTTGCTATCTTTTCAATCTCAAATTTTGTATATTCGATTAGATCATCTAACTCTTTTTCATCCTCTAGAATTTTAGTCAGTTTATCTTGTAATGTTTTATATTCTTTATACTTGACTTCAAATTTTTCAAGTATTTTACTATACTTTTTATTGTTTAAAGAGGTCAAAAAATCCAAAAATGAGATAATCTTTTTACTGTCAAAATCTGTTGTATCTTTAAGGTGAAGATGTTTTGAAAAGTTTGCTGTGAATACTTTCAAATTCTTTTTAGAAATCGATTGATTATTTAAAAGATAGCGTGTTTTTAGTGATGTGGTTTGTTTTATAACTATATCATCATCTTTTTCAATTCCATAATTCTCATCTGTTATTTTTAAATCTTCAAGCACTATTTCGCTCAATTGAGCATTACTATCTGTTGTTCCAAATAAAGATAAAATAGAACTCATAAGTACAGATTTTCCAGCTCCACTAGCTCCTGTAAATACTATCAAACCTTTTTTAAACTCTATATCTATTTTTTCAAAAGATAGATAGTTTTCTAAATAAAATCGATTAATCAATTTGCACCCCAATATAATTTTTTATTTAATACATCAAAATAGTTTCGTTCACATCTATGTATAAGTTGTGCTTTTGCAGAAGCTACTTCTATTGTTATCACCTCGTTTGGCTCTAAATCATAGACATCATGACCATCAATAATCACCATCGCTTTTTGTTTATCAGTATTTTCAAGTGTTATCTTAAAATCAACTGGCAAAACTAATGGTCTTTGTGTTAGAGAGTGTGCAGAAATAGGAGTAACAATAAAAGCTTCTGTTAAAGGGAAAACAACAGGTCCATTACATGATAAATTGTATGCGGTTGATCCTGTTGGTGTAGAAACAATAAGTCCATCGCCATGATATTTATTGAAAAGTTTATTTTCTATTTTGGCATCTAAATTTACCATTCCTGAAACAACATTTTTACTTATGACTACATCATTAAAAGCAACTACTTCTTTCCCTTGTACTGTTGCTTTTATCATCATTCTTCTATCGATTCGGTAATCATCTTTTTTAAATCGTTCTAAAAAAGCATTGATCTCATCGGGCATGATATCTGTTAAAAAACCTAGCGTACCTAAATTGATTCCCATAACCGCTTTTTGGTATTGAAAACTTCTTCTTGTAGCAGAGATTAGTGTTCCATCTCCACCTAAAGTAACCAAAAAATCACTCTGTAAACATAAATCGTTGAACTCTATTCCATCAACAATATCAAGGGTATCAGCACTAGTTTTTTCAAGGAGTACTTTAATACCATGATCTTCAAACATTTTTTTAATATCTAAATAAATATCCTTAATATCCGAAGCATCTGGTTTCAAAATAAATCCAGCAATATTGTTTTTTTCTAAGATTTCATTACTATGCATTATGTTCATTTATTATTTCCTTGATTTTCAATTCTGCAATATCGTTATAATAAACTTGCCAAATTCATTGTAGGTTTACCTAGTTTTGGTTCAACCATAAATGATAAAATATCTTCACAATGAGGACATCTTGATTCATAAATTGGGTGTACATTTTTACACTTTGTACAAATAAACTCAAAATTCAAATCTAGGTTTGTTTCTACTGAAGAGTTTTTTAAAGCAATCAATACATTTAATTCAAAACTATCACTTTTTTTTGAACTGTTAATATATCCTTTTGCTGTATAGATATCTTGCAACATTTGGCACTTATTTACAGCATCCCAATCGATATCATCGAAATCTAAATACCAAAGAATATCAATGATATTTAACACATTTACTAACTGGATATTCTCCCAAAAAATCTCTTTATTAAATTTGATTAAGAAACTTGAAACTAATCTTTCTAAATTTTCATTCTCTTTAAAATAATCAAATAATTGAAGTGATTTCTTTTCAAAACTCATTATTGAGTCATTCATAATTTGTAAGATATCTAAATGTAATTGCTCTTTTTTCATATCTTCATCTAGTTCTTCTAAGGCATCTAGGACCTCTTGGGCTTTACCAAATTCATTTAAATTTTGAAAAATCAAAAGAAGTTTGTGTAAAGAGATAGTATTTCTAGGATTAAATTTTAAAATTTTTAAAAAAATATCCTTACTTCGTTGCAACATTCCACTTTTAAAATAGGTTTCACCTAAAAGCTCTAAAAGCTCTTCTTTTTTGATTGGTTCTTTTACATGTTCTAGAAGTGCTAAATATACTGAAATAGCTTTATTGTACTGTCCATTATGAACAAATGATGAAGCAAGTAATATAATAGAATCAAACGGAAGATTATATGTAGAATACAGATGAATATAATCATCTTCTTTTAATGTTCCTAATTCAAATCTTTTAAGTAGTTTACGATACTCTTGTCGTGACTTTCTTTCTTTATATATACCAAAAGTATAAGTAAAAAATGAAGCTACAAATATAAATATAAATATTGTAACAATACCTATTAATGGATCTCGATAATCAAACATTATAGTATCATTCATCTATTTAAATCCATATCTATTTAGTTTAAATATTGTTTCTTCAGCAATAGTGATCATATTGATGTTTAAACTTTTATACTCTAAATCTTTTACATTTAGAAGTAGTTGGTCATAAATCTCCCCATAAGGATAAATACTAAAGTACAAAAACTCTTTAGAATCATTTTCTTTTCCTAGTTCGGCAAACCAAGTAGAAAGAAGAGAAAAACATAGCATTGATGGATTGAATTTACTATTGTTTTTTAAAAGTTTTGTGATACTTGTATTTATGTACTGATAACTTTTTAAAATCATAGTAATTCTCGACACCTTTTTATTTCTCAAATAATAATCAATAGGTTGCACTGTAATATTTATCGCTTTTTGTAACTGTTCTGTACGAACGGTAATAAACTCTTTTAATTCCACTGAAATATCAAAAACCTCATCATTGCTATTTGTATAAGAATCAATAAGATCCCTTGCAAACAAGAGTAAAGCTTCTGTTTTGACTTTATTTGAGTTTATAATCATTTTTTAATAATATAACCGAATCAAAAATGTAATAAAATCTTTTTCAACATTACTGTCATCAATCGTTTCATTCTCTTGAACAGATTTATGAATCAGATTATCAAGTTGTTGTTTTAAATATTCAATATCTTGTGCTGAAAGCCTATTTACATTTGTTACAAGTTTTTGCTTTACTTCATAAGAGTCTAAACCCTCTTTTTGTGCAATCCCAAAAGCCATATTATCCAATGTACCAATAATATGTTGAGGCAATTCATTAAAATTCGGTGTACTACTTTGTGATGCCAATTGTTGTTGTAAAAGTTGTTCGTGTAAAATGGTATATCCCTTCTAAATTAAAAACTGTTTGATACTACTAATGCTAAAACTGTTAACAATACAATTCCAGCACTTTTATTATACAATTTATTTGCTGTAATAAATACTAACATTACAGATACAATTAAAGCAGCAATAATATCAAAGAAATTTGCAGACAAATCTACATTGAGTGGATTGATTATTGAGCTCAACCCTAACACCATTGTAAAATTTGCTACATTACTTCCAATAATTGCACCTATTGCCATATCTGCATTATTTGCTCGTGCTGCTTTTATAGCAACTGTGAGTTCCGGTAAACTTGTACCAAATGCTACTAAAAATAAGCCAATAATCCATTCACTTATTCCAAAAGTTCGTGCTATATTTGAAGCACTATCAATAGCAAAATCTGCACCAAATACTACAAAAATAAAACCAACAAAAAGTAAACCAATTGTTTTTCCCCAAGCAAAATTTTCTTTATCTTCATCATCATCTGGCTCTTCTACTTGATTGCTTTGTATTAAAAACATTAGATACGCAGCCATTAACAGTAAAAATAAAAAGCCATCAAGCATACTGAGTTTACCATCAATACTCATCAAAATGAAAATAAATATAGGGAATAATGACCAAGCAGAATCTTTTGCAAAAAGATCTCTATCTGGTGTGATTTTTTTAGCTATTAAAAAAACCACACCCAAAACAAGTGAGATGTTAAAAATAGTACTTCCAATAACATTGGCAACTGCAATATCACCACTTCCTTGCATAGAAGCACTCATACTCACAGCCATTTCTGGTAAACTTGTTCCTAAAGCAACTAGTGTCGCTCCTATAATAAATGGTGATATATCAAATTTTAAAGCGATTTTTTCACTCTCCTCAATAATAAAATCTGCACCATATATCAGTGCACCCATTGAGATGATAAATATTACTATATCCATTTCTTTTATTCCTCTTCTACTCTTACAATTAAACTTTTTGGAAGACTAAATTTACAAATTAGCTCCTCCTCTTTTTTTCGATGTTCGCCACTATCTGTTTCATGGTCATATCCCAGTAGATGCAAAATCCCATGGATGAACAATAAAGCAAACTCATCTTCAAAACTATGTTTATATAGTTTTGCTTTATCTTCTACAAAATTGGAAGATATCACAATAGAACCTAACGGTACATGAGGCATCTCATCATAAGGAAAACTCAAAACATCTGTTGATTTGTCTATTCCTCTTGTGTTAAAATTGATATCTTTCATCTCTTCATCTGTTGTAAAGATAAGCTCAATCTCTTTATTTGTTAAATCAGATGCAACTTTTTGTATAAAAGATATATCTATCTTATGTTGTGTATTATTTTCAAATACTATTTGAGACATAGTTTTCTCATTTTATTTTTATTCACATTATTCCTCTATTTGATTGTATATGTTAAGTTTTTATTTTATCTAAAAATGACTAAATATCTATGATTTTATAAAGAGATATTCTCTAAATATTCTAAATCCTCAACAGAAAAAATAATCGCATCTATACAATATGCTACATCAAGATTTTTATGTTTCAAATATAGTTCAATACTTCTATAAAGTCTATGAAGTTTTTGTTGTGTAATATTATAAACAGCTTCAAAACCACTACCACTTTTTACTTCAATAAAATGATATACATCATCTTTTGTAGCAATGATATCAATTTCACCAAGCTTTTTTGCAAAATAATTCACCTCTATGATTTTAAAATCATTTTCAATAAGATAGGCCACTGCCTTTTGTTCAAAATATTTTCCAGTATTTGTTGTATTATTTTTAGTTTTCATTAGATAAAATAGTATCTTAATTTCATTTATAAGGATATTTATGACAGCCGTTCAAGAACAATTTTCTAAACATGCTACACAATATAACTCACATAATATTATCCAACAAATTATCTCAAAAGCGATTATCAGAGAACTCCCTTTTACACCCAAAAAGATACTTGAATTAGGCTGTGGTTCGGGACAAATATTTAAAAATATCGATTTCGATTTTGACTACTATAAAGCAATAGATTTTTCACAAGAGATGTGCAATATACATCCAAAACATAAAAACCTAAAACTCGTGTGTTTAGATTTTGATTCAGAAGAGTTTCACCAAAATATAAAACATGAAAGATATGACATAATTTTATCTTCATCAGCTTTACAATGGTCAAAAGATTTAAGCAAAATTATAAAATCTCTTTCAGATATATCAAATCATATCAGTATGGTTCTATTTACCTCAAATACTTTTAAAAATATTTTTGAACTTACGAGTACTGTTTCTCCTATTTTAGATTTAAAAGAGATTAAAAAAAGTTTCGATAAATTTTATACATGTGAATATGAAGTGTTAAATTATAAAATGGAGTTTGAAAATAAAAAAGATCTATTTCATTATATAAAAAACTCAGGTGTCAGTGGAGAAAAAAACACTCTCTCATTTGAACAAGCAAAACATCTTTTCAAAAATTATAACCTAGGTTATTTAGAATTTGAAGTTGTATTTATCAAAGGAACAAAATGTTAGTACATATATGTTGTAGTGTAGATAGTCACTACTTTTTACAAAAAATTCAAGAAGAATATCCAGACGAAACACTCGTGGGATTTTTTTATGACCCAAATATCCATCCATATAGTGAATACAAACTGCGACTTTTAGATGTAGAATATTCTTGTAAACAACTCGGCATCGAGCTTATTGAGGGTCCTTATGCTCTAGAAGAGTGGCTAAAACTTGTAAAAGGTTTAGAAAATGAGCCTGAAAAAGGTGATAGATGTACTGTATGTTTTGATAACCGTTTAGAAACAAGTGTAAAAAAAGCAATAGAACTAGGTCACGATAAATTTACAACTACACTTTTAATCAGTCCTAAAAAATCACAAGATAAATTAGAAATCATAGGAAAAAATCTTTCCTCTCTTTATAACTGTGAATTTATATTTAAAGACTACAGAAGTGGCAATGGTGTGGAGATGCAGGGGAAACAAGTAAAAGAGCATAATCTTTATAGACAAAATTATTGTGGATGTATGTTTGGACTTAATGCCCAAAGAGAACAACAAGATAAACTAACAGATGAACTCATATATCCAATAGGTCAACAAATCCAACCAGAATCAATAGAAGAAAGACTAGAACTCTATCAAAAAAGAAATGAACTTAAAGAGTGTGATATCATTAAACAACGATTTTTAAACTATAGACTTTTAAATGCAAAAGTCATTATAAACAAAGAGGTTGTCCCTTCATATTTTTTATTTTATTCTACACTTAAAGGAAAAAAATCTATTGGAAGAGTTGAAAGAGTGATAAAAAATGTAGGATATTTTAACCGTGATGAACTCAAAATTATATCTCTTGATACTTTTAATCAACTAGCAAATACAAACTATACAACTGTTTTAGAGCTAGTTTATAATCCTCTTTCATTTGATGATGAACTAAAATTACGAGCAAAAATCACACAAAATAATCACTTTGATTTATCAACAATCATCATCTTAAAAGAGATACCTGATGCGAAAGTATCGGTGTTTTCTGATTTTAAAATCTATGATGATGTAAAAGAGGTGCTTCTTTAGAAACTGATACTAAAGGTATATTTAAGGACAACTTAAGTAACATTCCAAACTTAAATTTTTATTACAAGGGATACAGCTATGGCAAACCATAAATCAGCTGCAAAAAGAGCAAAACAAACTATCGTAAAAACTGAAAGAAACAGATTCTTTAAAGCAAGAATCAAAAATGTTACTAAAGCAGTTTTAGTTGCTATCGAAGCAAATGACAAAGAAACAGCAACAACAGCAATGAAAGAAGCTAACAAATATTTACACCACTGTGTAAGTAAAAACATTCTGAAAAAAGCAACTGCTGCTAGAAAAGTAAGTAGATTACAAGTTAAAGTTAACGCTTTATAAAAACACTCTACTAACTTTTGAGTTTTCTAATTTACTATATTAGAAAACTCATTCTTCTTTAATTTCTAAAAATTCACCAATAGGTATTTTAATGTTACAAGACAAACTACAACTTTTTATAGATAGATTCAATGAGATAAATGATCTATTAGTGTCACCTGATATATTAAGTGATATTAAAAAGATGACAGAACTTTCAAAAGAGCAATCAAATATTTCTAAAATCGTTGATGCGGCTAAAGAATATAATCAAATTATATCAGATATAGAAGATAATAAAATGCTTCTAGGCGATGATGAATTAGCTGATCTTGCAAAAGAAGAGCTAAAAGAGTTAGAGCAAAGAAAACCTGAACTTGAAGCAGAAATCAAAATTCTTCTTTTACCAACAGACCCTAACGATGACAAAAATATTTATGTTGAACTTAGAGCTGGTGCTGGTGGAGATGAAGCAGGATTATTTGTTGCTGATATGTTCAGAGCATATATCAAATTTGCTGAAAATGAAGGTTGGAAAACTGAAATTATGAACTCAAGTGAATCAGAAGCTGGTGGATACAAAGAGATGGTATTTCTTGTAAAAGGGGAATCTGTTTATTCAAAAATGAAATTTGAAGCTGGTGTTCATAGAGTACAAAGAGTACCAGCAACAGAAACACAAGGTAGAGTTCATACTTCTGCTATTACTGTTGCTATTATTCCAGAAGTTGATGATGTTGAGATTGATATCAGAAGTGAAGATTTAAAAATCGATACTATGAGAGCTAGTGGAAATGGTGGACAATCTGTAAATACTACAGATAGTGCGATCAGAATCACTCACTTACCTACAGGACTTGTAGTAACAAATCAAGATCAAAAATCACAACACAAAAATAAAGATAAAGCGATGAAAGTTTTAAAAGCAAGACTTTTTGATATGCAAGAGCAAGAAAGAATGGACAAAGAGGGTGCCGATAGAAAAGCACAAGTAGGTTCGGGAGATAGAAGTGCTAGAATTAGAACTTATAACTATCCTCAAGGAAGAATATCTGATCATAGAATCAACCTTACTCTTTACAGACTAGATGTAATTATGAACGATGGATTATTTCATGAAATTATCGATCCGCTTATTGCAGATCATCAGTCAAAACTTATGGAGATGAGTGGAGTTTAAGCTTCACCCTCTATATTTAAAATAAATATAAAGTATAATTAAAGATAACTTAAGATATTATACTTCCCTACAAAGCAAAATACTCCAAAAAAACATTGCATTGTTAACATACTAAAATTATAGGAATAAAATTATGGAAAAAATTATAGATATTATAGATTCAATTGCTTATGAAAAAGGTTTAAAAATATCAGATGTAGAAAATGCTCTTAAAGAATCACTCATCAAAACTGCTGAAAAAATGCAAGATGATTCACTCATATATGAAGCAGAAATAGATAGAGAAAACAAAGAGTTAAAACTTGCACAAAAAATTGAAGTTGTGGCAAATGATGACATTAAACTTACTGGTGAAGCGAGAGTTGAACAAAATGAATGGGAAAAAGAAAATGGAGTTGAAGGTAAACTTATCAATCCAGAAAACTTTTTATCAGTTGAAGAAGCAAAAGAGATAGACAGCGACCTTGATATTGGTGACTTCTTAAGCTATGATTTAGAGTTTGAATCTATGGGACGAAATGCTGCAACTATTTTATTTTCAAACTTAGAGTATAAACTTCAAAGATTTACTGAAGATAACTTATTTAACAAATACAACGACCAAGTTGGAGATACTATTTCAAGTGTTGTAACAAGAGTAGATAGTAATGATAATACATTTATTGAAATTGGAGAAGTAAAAGGTATATTACCAAGAAAAAACAGAATAAAAGGTGAGACTTTTAAAGTTGGTGATGCGCTAAGAGCTGTTGTAAAAGGTGTAAATATTGATAAACAACATGGTTTAATTGTTGAAGTATCAAGAACAAGTCCTAAATATTTAGAAAGTTTATTGGCACTTGAAGTACCTGAACTTAAAGATGAAAAAATAATAATTGAGGCAAGTGCTAGAATACCTGGTAGTCGTGCAAAAATTGCACTTTCTACTATTGAAGCAAATATAGACCCAATTGGTGCTATTGTTGGAGTAAAAGGTGTTCGTATAAACTCTGTTAGTGAACAACTAAATGGGGAAAATATTGACTGTATTGAATACACACCTATTTTAGAGATGTTTGTTGCACGAGCTTTAAGCCCTGCTATTGTAAAAAGTGTTAAAGTAGAAAAAGGTGCTGGAGAAAAAGGGAAAGATAAAGCTATTGTAACTATAGCAGAAGATCAAAAAGCACGAGCTATTGGTAAAGTTGGTTTAAATATTAGACTAGCATCAATGCTTACAAAATGTGAAATTGAACTAAATGTCCTTGAAGGTGCAACTACTGGGTCTGAAGAAGTTACAGGAAATTCAGGTGAACAACAACCTACAAAAGATGTTTCTGAATTAGCATCATTATTTAAATAAGAGTTAGAATGAAAAAGCCAAGTTTATATATCTTTGATAGTGTAAAAAAAGAAAAAGTTCCTTTTGTTTCACAAATAGAAAATAAGGCTACAGTTTATATATGTGGTCCTACTGTGTATGATGATGCACACTTAGGACATGCTCGAAGCTCTATCGTTTTTGACCTATTGCACAGAGTTCTTAAAGCAAATGACTATGATGTAACTATGGCAAAAAATTTTACAGATGTTGATGATAAAATCATTAGAAAAATCAAAGAATCTGGACAATCACTCGAAGAGATCACAACTTTTTATATCAATAGCTACAAAAATGATATGGCAAAATTAAATATTTTACCAAATGATTTAGAGCCATATGCTACACAAAATATTAATGCAATGATAGATATGATAAATAAACTTTTAGATGCAGACAAAGCATATAAACTAAAAGATGGTATCTATTTAGATACATCAAAAGATACTCAATATGGTGCTATTTCACATAGAGCAAGTGATGAAAATTCAGAAGCAAGAGTTGAAGTAAATACAGAAAAAAGAGATCAAAAAGATTTTGCAATGTGGAAATTTTTTGATAAATCAGAAGTTGGTTTTGAATCAAATTTTGGATATGGTCGCCCAGGATGGCATATCGAATGTAGTGCTATGATTCATGCGCATTTATCCAATCATGACTTACCTTATGCTATAGATATTCATGGAGGGGGTGCAGATTTACTTTTTCCACATCATGAAAATGAAGCGTGTCAAACAAGATGTTGTACTTCACAAGAGTTATCAAAATACTGGATGCATAATGGTTTTGTAAATATCAATGGTGAAAAAATGTCAAAATCTTTAGGAAATAGTTTTTTCCTAAAAGATGCTCTAACTCAGTATGATGGAGAGGTTATTCGGTTTTATATGATGACTGCACATTATAGAGCAGATTTCTCATTTAGTGAAGATGATTTAAAATCAAGTAAAAAAAGACTTGATAAGCTCTATAGACTTAAAAAAAGACTTTATGGAGTACAAAGTAACAATAAAGCAAATAAAACTCTTTTAGAGGCACTCTATAGAGCTTTAAATGATGATATGAATACATCTAAAGCTCTAGCAAGTATAGATGAGTATATTTCACTTGCAAATGATAGCTTTGATAAAGAACCAAAAAACAAAAATCTAAAAAAAGAGATTATAGCTTCTATTGAATTTATTGATTCTATTTTAGGTGTTGGGGCAAAAGATGCTTATGCATATTTTCAATTTGGGATCTCAAATGAAGAGAAAAGAACTATTGAAGATTTAATCGAACAAAGAAACTCTGCAAAAAAAGAGAAAAACTTTGAACTAAGTGATAAAATCAGAGATGAGTTGAAAGAGATGAATATCTCACTTATGGATAGTGCAACTGGCACACTATGGGAAAAAGAGGTTTAACCCTCTTTTTATTTATGTCTATTTAAATACTTAGATAAAAGAGTATTTAGATTTTCTTGAATATTTTCGTCAAATACTTTAAGGTCATTTTGACACTTTAAAGATAATTTATCAGCACTTTTTATAGCACCATCAAGCCCTAGTAAATTTACAAAAGAGTTTTTAGCCCCATCATTTGAAGTTGTTTTTCCAGCTTCCTCTTCACTTGAAGTTTCATCGATAATATCATCTTGTATTTGAAATAATAACCCGATATCTATACCAAAGTTATAAAGTTTTTCTTGGGTAGCTAAATCTAAGTTTGCAATTATTGCACCCATTTTTAAACTTCCTGCAATAAGTTTTGCTGTTTTATGAATATGTAAAAACTCTAATTGAGAAAGTTCTAATGTTTGATTTTCAAAATAACAATCAATAGCTTGACCGATAATCATTCCGTCAATTCCGCCATCACTACTTAAAACTTTCATAAGTTCGATTTTAACATCGCTACTTAATGGAGCATTTGCTAGAAGATTAAAGCTATGTGTATTTAAAGCATCACCAACTAATATAGCTGTCACTTCATCATAAGTTTTATGTAGAGTAGGATTACCTCTTCGCAAATCAGCATCATCCATACTTGGCAAATCATCATGTACCAAAGAATAAGTATGCAAAAACTCTACTCCTAGAGCAATAGGGAGTGCGTTTTTTGTAAGTAAAGGTTCTACCGAATTCACTACAGAAAGGAGCAGTACTGGACGAAATCTTTTTCCACCAGCATAAAGCATTTTTTGCAAAGCATTTTCAAAAATAGGATGAAAACTATCTGATGTGGGTAAATTTGCCTTTAGATAATCTTCAAATAATTCTAATAGTTGTTTATTTTGCAAATGGATTCATCCCACCCATCATATTCATAGCCATTGATTTTTTAGCATCATCACTTTGTTTAATCACATCATTCATAGCACTAATAAGCAATATTTGTAAAGAGTCTTTATCTTCAAGTAAAGAATCATCTATTTGTAAGTCTGTAACCTCTGAGTTACCATTTATAGATAATTCTATCATTCCTCCACCAACTTTTGATGTAAAAACTTGATTTTTTCCATCTTCTTTAGCTTTGGCAGCCATCTCTTGAACCTGCCCCATCATCTCGTTAAGATTGATTTTACTTAAGTCTATTCCATCTAGCATTATTTATCGCTTCCTATGAGTTCATTCGTTATTTCAATGATATCATTTTTTTCATTTACATGCACAACTATTGGTTTGTATGATTCTAACTCTTTTTCTGAGTATGATGCATAAGCAATAACAATAATTTTATCACCTATTTCCACTTTTCTAGCAGCTGCACCATTAAGACACATATCTTTAGAACCTCTTTCCCCTTTGATTACATAAGTAGAAAATCTTTCACCATTATTTATATTTACAATTTCAACTTTTTGTCCAACTCTTAAATGAGAAGCATCTAAAAGATCCTCATCTATAGTGATTGAACCAACATAATTTAAGTTGGCATCTGTAACAGTAGCTCTGTGTATTTTACTATACAACATATCAAATGTCATTTTATTTCCTATTTTCTAATTTTTCATACATTAAGATGTTTTTTAGAGTTTAATTAGTCTGAATTTTATCCGAGATTACTTAAAACTATCTAAAATAGACTTCCTAATAGTTTACTTAATATTCTATTGTTCAGGAACTACCTTTATTTAGATAAAAGCTCTTGAACTATCTCTTTATCACTTAAGGGGAATTTTTGATCATATATAATTTGAAACTCTTCATCACCTTTACCTAATATTAATACAACAGGATTAGCGTATTGTTTTGCTATTTGTAAAGATTCTTCAATAGCTTTTTTTCTATTGATCTCAACTATAATATTTGTGTTTTTTTTACACCCTTTTAAAATATCTTCACAGATAAGGTCAGGGTCTTCAAATCTTGGATTATCAGAAGTGATAATAATTCTTTTTGCAAACTTTTCAGCTATTTTTCCCATTAGTGGTCGTTTACTTCTATCTCTGTCTCCACCTGCACCAAAGACACAAATAATATCATGATTAGAAAAACTTGTAAAAACTTTCTCCATCCCATCAGGAGTATGAGCAAAATCGACTACCACTAAAGGATTTGAGCAAATAACTTCAACCCGCCCTGAAACACCTGCAAAATTTTCAACTTTATCACATATTTTTTGTAAAGGTTCTTTTGTAACTAAATTTACAGCTGCAACTGATGCAGTTAAATTGTAAACATTAAAATACCCCACCATTTGAGAAGAAAAGTTTACAATGTTTGAGAAATGCTGTAATGCTACATGGATACCATTTTTCAAACTATATGCAGTGACTTTATATGTTGCAGGATTTTCTGCACCATAAGCAAAAGCATTTTTCATTTTAAATTTTACTAAGGGATCGTCTTTATTTATTAATTTAACACTATCATCATTAAAAAAACTATTTTTCACATCGATATACTCTTCAATTGTATGATGATAATCAAGATGATCTTGTGTAATATTTGTGTGAATCTTTAAAGCAAAGTCTAAACCTTCGATTCTATTTTGTTCAATAGCATGAGAGCTAACTTCCATAACAAAGTATTCACAATCATGATTAATTGCATTTTGTATATGAGAAAAATTCCCTAATTGAATTGGTGTTGTTAAAGAGTATTCTTCTACCCTTTCATCATTTATAAAAAAACCACGAGTACCTTGAAGCGCTACTTTATATCCTAAGTCTAATAAAAGAGAGTAAATTGCAGCAGCTGTTGTTGTTTTACCATTCGTTCCAGTAATGCCTATGATTTTTATTTTTGAAAAATCAAAGTAGTTTTTAAGTTCAGAAGAGTTGATAAAATCTTTACAGCCATTATTTTTTGCATCATCTAAATATTTTTCATTTTGTTTAGATACTACAAAAGTACTATTTTCATCAGCTTGAGAAGAATCATTCGTAAAAGTTGTACTATTCTGTTTTAGCTGCAAGTGTTTTTTTCCCTAATCGCTCATATAATTTTGTCAAATCTTCATCGTATGAAAAAAATTCATTAAATCCATCAAGATAGCTATACGCAGTTTTATTAAAATTGTTCTCTATAAGTTTATCAATAAAATCAAGTAAATCATCTTTTGAGGTTATAGCGACTTTTGTACTAAACATTATGTCCTGATAAGCTTCTTTAAATGATCCTCTATTTTCAACCAATTGCATAAAATCTTTATATTCAATCGCGTTCAATGTTTCAACATTAGTATTTGAAATATCTTGAAGAAGATTCATCATTTTACTATTATCACCATCATACGCATTGATAACATCTTCAACATAAGCAACCGCTTCATCAAAGTTTTCGTCTTTGGCTACGATAAAATAATCAAATAAAGTTTGTGCTTTTTCATCACTCTCAAATCCTAAATCACAAAAAATACAATATAATTGATATTCTTTACTTGAAGGTTCAGTAGAAAATACTTGAGAATATAAAAACAATGCTTTATCATACTCTTGTATATTAAAATAAGAGTGTGCTTGTTTGATTAAACTATCAATATCAATCATTCAGCATCTCATCTTCCATCCCTGCAGGGACATTAACAATCTCTAATTCTGGGTGAATAGCTGCTTTTAATTCTTTTTCAACTATAAATTTCAAAGTACTTCCACTAGCGGCACATCCAACACAAGCACCTTGTAGTTGAACATATACTTTTGCATTTTTTATCTGTAATAACTCTATTGCACCACCATCTTTTGCTAACATTGGTGCTATTTTTGTTGTGATGATATTACTCACAGGAGATTGTAAATCCTCATCTGTAAATGGCATACCCATATTAATTTTCCTTCATCTTTTTTGTTCTGTAATTTATTCCCAATATTGCAATTCCTGTCAAAGCAAGAATCACACCTATTGTTTCAA
Source organism: Arcobacter sp. 15-2 (assembly GCF_047159865.1). Lineage (GTDB taxonomy): Bacteria > Campylobacterota > Campylobacteria > Campylobacterales > Arcobacteraceae > JAIOSF01. Next base: position 1,211,947 of record NZ_AP038804.1, on the reverse strand, counting down.
ATATAAAAGTTAAAGTAACTGGTTCAGACATTTAGTTTACTACTTCATCACATCTTGAACATAATGAATCTTCTTGGCTTGATCTAAACTTCCAACATCTTGGACATTTATGCTCACTTGCTTTATAAACTTCAAACTCTTTACCATCAACTTCAAAAGTTCCTAAAGATTCACTTTGTTTTTCTAAAACAATTTTCGAAACTACAAACCAGTCTTCAGCAACAGTTTTATCTAAAGCCAAGATATCTTCACTATCTGTGTATACAACTAATTCTAGCGTCGACTTAATTACTTTTTCTTTATTTAGTTTATCTTTTATTTCTGCAAATTTACTTTTTGCATTTAATAAGTGTTCTTCATTAAGCTTCAGTTCAATTTCTGGTAACTTATACTTAGTCATATCAAAAATAGACTCAGCACCATCAGTGATAACTTTTGGAGCATGTTGTACTAACTCGTTCATTGTATATGTTAATACAGGCGCTAGTGTAGTTAAAAATGTTTTAGCAATCATCGCCATTGCACTTTGAGATGCAATTCTTGTTTCAGAATTTTTACCATCACAATACATTTTGTCTTTACAGATATCGATATAGATGTTTGATAATTCAGCAACTAAGAAGTGGTTTAATTTATTTAACCCTCTTGAATAGTCATTTGATCGAAATGACTCATCAACTTCTAAAAATACTTTTTGTGCTTTATCTAAAATCCATAAATCCATAGTTGCCATTTTATCTAATGAACAAATCTCTTCTAATTCAAAAACATTTCCAAGTAAAATTTTACCTGTGTTTCTAATTTTTCTATATTGTTCTGCCATTTGTTTTAAAATACCATCAGAAATTTTTAAATCTGATTGATAATCACTCATAGCAACCCACATTCTTAAAATCTCACCACCGTATTGTTTTAAAACTTTATCCGGTGCTACAACATTCCCTTTAGATTTTGACATCTTTTCACCCTTAGCATCTACAGTAAATCCATGTGTAAGGATAGATTTATAAGGCGCTACTTCAGAAGAAGCCAGTGAAGTTAATAGTGATGATTGGAACCAACCTCTATGTTGGTCACTTCCCTCTAGGTACATATCAGCAGGATATGTTCCCGCATCATAGTTTCTACTTCTTAAAACAGCATTTTGAGTAGAACCAGAATCAAACCATACATCTAAAATATCCATAGTTTTTTCTAAATCATCAGGATTCAGACCACTACCTGGATATAAAAGCTCTTCAATACTCATATCATACCAAGCATCTGCACCTTTCATCTCAAATATCATAGCTACATAATTTAATACTTGCTCATTATAAATGATTTCATCAGTTAGTTTATTTCTAAAGAATGCAATAGGTACACCCCAGTCTCTTTGTCTTGAAATACACCAGTCAGGTCGACCCTCAACCATAGTTCTTAATCTATTAGCACCATGTTCTGGATAAAAAGCTACATTTTCAATTGCTTCTAGTGCATTTTCTCTTAATGTTTTTCCATTTTCACCATACGGTGCATCCATAGAGATAAACCACTGTTTAGTTGCTCTAAAAATAACTGGTTTATGTGTTCTCCAACAGTGTGGGTAAGAGTGAGTAATATCAACTCTTTTTAATAATGAATCACCTAAAAGTTCCATAATTGGTTCATTTGCTTTAAATACATTCATATTTAAAAACTCTTCTGGATTAGGAAGCAAGTTTTCTCTTACAATAGTATTATCATAAGCTCCATTAGCACCTACAGGCATAATCACATCTAGTCCATATTTTAAACCAACTTTATAATCATCCTCACCATGTCCAGGAGCTGTATGAACTGCACCAGTACCAGCATCCATCATTACATGGTCTCCAAGAACGATTTTAGATTGTTTACCATTTAATGGATTGATAGCATGTGTGTTTTCTAAAGTATTTGGATCGATATCTTTAACAATATCACCTTTAATTACTTCATCTGCAAGTAATGTACCGTATAATTTTTTAGCTACTATAAAACCATCAGAAGTTAATACATACTCTTCTTCACCATTAAGTGATATACCAGTATTTGCTGGTAATGTCCAAGGAGTTGTTGTCCAGATAATCACACTCGCATCTAACTCTTCAAGTTTAAATGCAACAAATACAGATGGAGATACTTTATCTTCATATTCAACTTCAGCTTCAGCCAATGCTGTTTGTGCTGCCCAAGACCAATAAACTGGTTTAGATCTTTGGATTAAAAGACCTTTCTTTGAAATAGCAATAAGTTCTCTATAGATGTTTGCTTCAAATTTAAAGTCCATTGTTAAATATGGTTTTTCCCAATCAGCAATAATACCTAATTGTTTAAACTCATCTCTTTGGATATCAACAAATTTTGTAGCATGATCGCGACAAAGTTGTCTAAGTTTACTTTTTGGTAGTTCTTTTTTCTTTTTACCACCAATTTTCTCTTCAACTTTTTGTTCAATTGGTAAACCATGACAATCCCAACCTGGAGTAAATCGTACTGACTTTCCATCAAAATAGTGATATTTAATAATAATATCTTTAAGCACTTTATTTAATGCATGCCCAATATGAATATTTCCATTTGCATATGGAGGTCCATCGTGTAATGTAAAACTTTCAGCACCTTTTCTATTTGCTTTCATTTTATCATAAATTTTTTCTTCATCCCAAAGTTTGTACTGCTTTGGTTCATTGTGAGGTAAACTTCCTCTCATAGGGAAAGTTGTTTTTGGTAGTTGTAGTGTATTTTTATAATCTATTTGCTCTGTAGTTTCTGTAGCCATATTAATAATTGTCCTATAATCTAAATTAAGATAGAGTATATCTAAATATAATTTAAACTTGAATAACAAAAGGAGTACTCTATGTACAATGAAATTTTCAATAAAGAAAAAATGATTGCACTACAAAACTATCTAAGAAAAAATAATCAAACTATAACAACAGCAGAAAGTTGTACAGGTGGACTTATATCAAGTATGATTACTGAAATTTCTGGTTCATCATCTATTTTTAATGGATCAATTGTAACTTACTCAAATCACATAAAAGAACAAGAACTAAAAGTAAAAAAAGAAACAATGATAAAGTTTGGAGTAGTAAGTTGTGAAGTTGTAGAGGAGATGTTACAAGGTGCACTTAATAAATTTCATGCAGATTATGCCATCGCAGTAAGTGGCATAGCTGGACCAAATGGGGGAAGTGAACAAAAACCTGTAGGTACAGTTGCAATAGGTGTTATGTCCAAAAATGGAGTAAAAAAAATCGATATTTTTCATTTCAAAGGAGAGAGAAAAGAGGTTCAAATCCAAACTGCAAAAACAGCATTAAAGATAAATTTTGAAATTCTTTTACAAAACTCTTGACATAGATAAAAAAATTTACTATAATTCCACCCAACTTAACAAAGATGACTTGTTAGCTCAGCCGGTAGAGCATCTCCCTTTTAAGGAGGTGGCCGTTGGTTCGAATCCAACACGAGTCACCATTTTAGTTAAGTGTTATTTAAATTGGTCGATTAGCTCAGTTGGTAGAGCGCTACCCTTACAAGGTAGATGTCATAAGTTCGAGTCTTATATCGACCACCATTATTTTATTGTTGGCCCCATCGTCTAGTGGTTAGGATCCATGGTTTTCATCCATGTTACAGGAGTTCAAATCTCCTTGGGGTCACCAAATTTATAAATTTTAAGAGTGCGGTTGTAGCTCAGTTGGTTAGAGTATCTGCCTGTCACGCAGAATGCCGCGAGTTCGAGTCTCGTCAACCGCGCCACTTTTAAAATTATTATGACGACTTGTTAGCTCAGCCGGTAGAGCATCTCCCTTTTAAGGAGGTGGCCGTTGGTTCGAATCCAACACGAGTCACCATTTTTTCATCAGGTCGATTAGCTCAGTTGGTAGAGCGCTACCCTTACAAGGTAGATGTCATAAGTTCGAGTCTTATATCGACCACCATTATTTTATTGTTGGCCCCATCGTCTAGTGGTTAGGATCCATGGTTTTCATCCATGTTACAGGAGTTCAAATCTCCTTGGGGTCACCAAACAATAAAACTTCAATAAAGAGTGCGGTTGTAGCTCAGTTGGTTAGAGTATCTGCCTGTCACGCAGAATGCCGCGAGTTCGAGTCTCGTCAACCGCGCCACTTTTAATCAAAATAAAAAATCATTTTATAAATTTAAATTATTACTAGCATTAAACTATAAATTAATTGATATAAACAATATTATTTTTTAAATAATATTGTTTGTCCAGAAGTTAACTTATCACCAATTTGAACCAATAACACTTTAGTTTGAGGAACTGAAATAACTACAAGCCCATCAATAAAAATAGAAATCTTATCTCCTTGAACAACCTCTTTTTCTTGAATTTTCTTAACTCTTTTATCAAAAAAACCGCTAATAAATTTTAGCTTTATATCTTCAAATTTCAATACAATTTGTTCGTTATATAAAGATGCTTTATAGCTATCTACATTTAAATTTAGTCCATGTCTATGCTTTTTAACCTTGAGTGTAGAATTACAAGGAGCTCGTACAATATGATTATCTAATAGCCCTACTTTACAATATATTTTGTATTTTCCATTTACTTTATCAATTGCAGTTATTGTAGAATCTATAGGAGCTAATACACTTTGGGTATTAGTGAAAATATGTCTGTTGCTTCCTCTATAAATATAAACAACAAATAAGCCCAATAAAATCCCCAAAGTACCTAAACAATCAGATACAAACAAGTTCAAAAAAATTGCAACTATAAATATAATTGCAATACTTTTATACCCCTCTTTTAATATTAAATTATTTTTCATTATCTTTCTCATCTTTTATTTCATCAGATTCTGATTGTATCATATTTTCATCTTCCTCATTGTGTAAATCTTCACCATTGTAAACAGTACCACCATTTTCAATAATAATCTCTTGAACTCTTTTACCAGAGATAACTTCTAAATCCAATAACTCCGCAGTCATTTGCTCCATTGCGTTTCTATTTTCTTTTAATAATTCAAGAACAGCCATATACCTATCATTTAAAGTTTGTTTAATATGTTTATCAAGATTGTGTGCCATCTCATCACTATAATCTTTAGTTGATTGACCACCACCTAAAAATTGGTTTTGTTGTTTATGTAATACCATTAAACCTGCAATATCAATATCGCTCATACCATATATTGTTGCCATCGATTTGATAATATCAGTTGCTCTTTCTAAATCATTTCCAGCACCTGTACTAATCTCACCTATATAAATCTCTTCAGCAGCACGACCACCAAGAAGAGTATCTACTTCAGCTATCAATTCATGTTTTTGCATTAAATATTTATTTTCTTCAGGCGTATTCAAAGTATATCCAAGAGCAGCCAATCCTCTTGGAACAATTGAAACTTTATTTACTTTTTTTGCACCTTTTGTAACTTCTGCAATTAAAGCATGACCCGCTTCATGATAAGCAACAATTCTTCTCTCTTTTGGAGAAATTCTTCTACTTTTCTTTTCAAGTCCAGCAATTTGTCGTTCAACAGCTTCTTTGAAATTAGCTGAAGTAACCTCTTTTTGATCTGCTCGACCAGCGAGTAATGCAGCTTCATTAATAATGTTTGCTAAATCAGCTCCAGCTAAACCTGCTGTCATCACCGCAACATCATGCATATCAACATTTTTAGCAATTTTCACATCTTTGATATGCACATTTAAAATCTCTATTCTACCTTCTAAATCTGGCTTATCAACCAATACTTGTCTATCAAATCTACCTGGTCTTAATAAAGCAGGATCTAATATTTCAGGTCTATTCGTAGCAGCCAAAATAATAACAGGCGCACCATCTCCACTAAATCCATCCATCTCAGCTAGTAATTGATTTAGAGTTTGTTCTCTCTCATCATTACCACCCATTCCGCCAGATGCTCTACTTTTACCAATAGCATCAATCTCATCTATAAAAATAATCGCTGGAGCATTTTTCTTAGCTTGTTCAAATAGATCTCGTACACGACTTGCACCAACACCTACAAACATCTCAATAAAGCTAGATCCAGTCACACTTAAAAACTCAACATCAGCTTCACCAGCAACTGCTTTAGCAAGTAAAGTTTTACCCGTACCTGGAGGTCCTACTAAAAGTACACCTTTTGGAATTTGAGCTCCAAGATTTACATATCTATCTGGATTTCTTAAGAATTCAACTATTTCTGATACTTCTTCTTTTGCTTCTTTATTTCCCGCCATATCTGAAAATTTTACTTTTGGTTTTTCAGAATTAATCATTTTTTTAGCGCCACCCATACCAAGAATTCCACCGGCACCACCACCCATAGACTTTGACATTCTTCTTGCTAAAAACATCCAAATTGCGAAAAAGAAAAATAATGGTAAAACCCAACCAAAAAGCATATCAGCCAATAGATTTTGTTCATTTACTCCACCATAATTGATTCCTTGTTTTTCTAATACAGGAATTAAAGTGTCATCAACACCAACTTTTCTTGCTGTATAAGTTGTTACAACTCCACCAATTGGTTTTGTGATAGCTTTAATATTTGTTTCACCAATACCAACATATTCTATTTGACCATTATTAATCATTTTTTTCACTTCAGAATATGCAATTGTTTTATTTACACTTTTGCCATATACTGATGTTCCTGTATTTGTACCCATCTCATTTTCTGGGAAAAAACTTTTAAAAGCCATTATTGTTACTATTGAAAATACAATAAATACTACTAATGGATTCTTATCAAAAAAGCCATTTGGATTTTTATTATCGTTCTTATTATTGTTATTTTTATTACTCATTATTTCCCTTTTCTAACTATTAAAGTTATCCATTCATTTTGCTGTAACTCTTCTACAATTTTGCAATCTTTAAATTTATTTAAAACTTTTTGTTTATGCTGTTCCATAATTCCAGATAATATAATAATACCATCTTCTTTTGATATCTTTTTAAGATCTGAAGCTATCATTGCTAAAACATCAGCTACTATATTAGCAATTACAACATCATATTGCTTTTTAGTTCCATTTGCTGAACCTTCCCAAGAATGATTAATTGTTGCATTATTTGCTTTAAAATTTTTAATAGCATCATCAACAGCAACTATATCAGTATCACAGATATCAACTGAAGCTCCAGACTTAGATGCTGCTATTGCTAAAATACCACTTCCCGTACCAATATCAGCAACAGTAGATCCAGTTTCAACATATTTTTCAATTGCTTTTAAACAGCAATTTGTTGTTTCGTGATGTCCCGAACCAAATGCAAGTGTTGGGTCAATAAGAATATTAACCATACCATTCGCTGGCTTACTCCAACTTGGATGTATATAAAAACTTCCAACTTTTATTGGCTGTACGCTTTCTTGATACAAAGTTATCCAATCTTGATTTTCTTTTTTTTCTAAAGCTGTAGCACAAAAGATATCTGTATTTAAAGCAGATGTTAATTCTTTTGCAAACTCTAAAATACCCAATTCAACATCATCTAAATTCTCTTCACTTCTAATGATAATTGTTTCATCAAGTTCTTCTATTGCATCATTAGTTAAGCTACCCGCTAGGTCTAAAAACAATTCGTAGTATAGGTTTGGCTTAAGTGTAAGCTCGTAATAATATTTATCCAACTAATTACCTTTTATAATTTTATTAAAAGATAGATAGTTTAGCTAAAATGTAGTTTAGAATAGTTTAAATATCAACTTAGTTATTCGCCATTAACTCTTTTTAAATATACAATTTTATCAAATTCGTTGATGTAATATGAATGTTGAATTTCAAAGCCAAACTTTGATACATCCAATGGAAGAGTTTCTGTTACTTGACAAGAGATAAAAAGCATTAGATAGTCAATTTTATCCTTAAGTGCATTTAAAAATTGATATCCCCCCTCATACATAACAAAACTATTTGAAGAAACATAATCTAAATTTGTACCAATCATAATATCTCTTTTTTTAATTTGAAATAACGGTATAGATTTGTCAAATTCTTTTTGTCGACTATATATAAATATATCTGGTGCTTTTTTATTTACAGAAAATCTTGCATCTAAAGTGGGTCGATCGGTTCTTATAGTATTCCCACCTATTACCATCAGATCAATTTTTGTACGAATTTCATGTACTAAATTAAGGCTATCTTGAGTTGTGATATAGCCATTATTAATTGAACCATCACCTCTCATAGCCATTTTAAAAAAATGGAAATGCTTCTTTTGATATTGTAAAAATGGAAATAATAACTTATCAGATTCATCTTTGCAAACATCTATTTCAACATCAATATCTGCATTTTGTAATCTTTCTAGTCCTCCACTTGCTTTATCGTTAGGATCTAAACTCCCTATATAAACTTTTTTGATCTTTACAGCTTCTAAGAGCACGGAACAGGCAGGTGTTTTACCAATATGATTGCAAGGTTCTAATGTAACATAAATTTCACATTCATGAAAAAAGTTATTATGATTTGACATCAAGTATTCATGTATCTCATGAGATGATTCTAATTGTTGCAATTTAGAAGTGGGATAAACACTTAAATAAGCTGATTTTAATGCTAAAACTTCTGCGTGTGGTGTACCTGCTTTTTTATGAGCTTCTGTAGATAACACTTTGTTATTTTTTACTATTGTTGCACCAACAGCTGGATTAGGATAAGTTAAAAGTTGATATTTCCAAGCCTCATCAATAGCCAATTTCATATATTGGCTATTTGTCATTTTCATAATATTTTATTTATTCCAGTCAAAATAAGTTGATGCTGATAATACATCATCATACTTTATCTCTTTGATTTCTGAATTTTCATCTATTTGAAGAATACCGTCAGTAGTTGCAGATATTAATTCACCTTTAATCACTTCATTTGAATAATTTTTTATTTTTACATTAGATCCAATAGAACATTGAAAATGATGCAAAGTTTTAAGTTTTCGTTCAATTCCAGGAGAACTTACTTCTAGTGTATACTTTCCGCTTATAGGTTCTTCTATATCTAATAATGGAGAGATCATTCTACTAACATGTGCACATTGATCTAAGTTAACTCCATTTTTTGAAGTGATATATACTCTTAAAATATTTGTTTTATTTTCTTTAGTTTGTTGAATATCATAAAGGTCAACTCCACAACCCTCAGCAGCTAATTTTATAGATTCTTCTAATTCCATATTTTACTCTTTATCTTTATTTGATTTTGAAGATATTTGTGCAAATAGATCTTCCATTCTTGCTCTTTTATCCATCATATCATCTACTAAAAAAGTAAAATCAGGACATTTATACCAAGAAGTGGCATTTAAAATATATGATTTTATTCTACCATTAGCTTTACGAAGACTCATTCTTATCTCTTTTAACTCTTCTTTAGTATAGTCACTACCATCATAATAAACATTTGCATCATATTTACCATTTTTACAATCAACATCTGTAATTGTTAATGATTTTATTCTATTGTCATTTAAACTACTCAATGCTTCTGGAACTAGTTCCATAAGAAGAGATTGAGTTCTTTGTAAATTTACGCTTTTATTATCCATTAGTCGATTTTTTGCTCTTCTTTATGCTCAATGAAAGTTTCAATATAATCATTTTGTTTGATATCATTGTGGTTTTCAAAAATGATACCACACTCATAACCATTTGTAACCTCTTTAACATCATCTTTGAATCGTTTAAGTGATTTAATTGCACCTGTATAGATAACAACACCATCTCTAATAACACGAGCAAGACCACCACGAACAACTTTACCATCTGTAACTTTACAACCAGCAACTGTTCCAACTTTAGGTACAACAAATGTTTCAAGAACTTGTGCTTGACCTGTATTTTCTTCAACAACAATCGCACTCATCATACCTGATAATGTAGCTTTAATATCATCTAATAATGCGTAGATAATACTATAAGTCTTAATCTCAACACCTTCAGATTTTGCTTTTGTTTTAACTGCACCTGTAGGTCTTACATTAAATCCTAAGATGATACAATCATCACTAGCACTAGCAAGTGCAATATCTGCTTCAGTAATACCACCAACACCAGATGAGATAATTTTAACTTTTACTTCATCATTTTTAATTGACTCTAAACTTGCTTTAATAGCTTCTAAAGAACCACCTGCATCTGCTTTTAAGATAACTGGTAATGCTTTTATTTTACCCTCTGCAATAAGTGCCGCCATCTCATCTAAAGATACTTTAGTAGATGCACTTAACTCTTTTGCTCTTGAGTGTTCTGCTCTTGTTGTAGCAATCTCTTTAGCTTCTGATGCAGATTTTTGAGCAACTAGTGCAGAACCTGTAATAGGAACATCACCCAAACCAACAACTTGACCTGTTCTACTCAATCCTAATTCTTTTACAGCTTTACCTTGATCATCAAGAAGTGCTTTTACTCTACCAAATGTTGTGTCAGCAACAATATTATCACCAACTTTTAAAGTACCATTTTGAACAATTACTGTTGCAACTGCACCTTTTCCTTTAACTTGTAAAGCTTCAATAACTGTAGCTTTTGCTAAAGCAGTTGGATCAGCTTCTAGTTCTAAAAGTTCAGATTGTATAATAATATTTTCAAGTAACTCTTCGATACCTTCACCTGTAAGTGCAGAAACACCTATAAACTCAACATCTCCACCCCAATCAACTGGACTCATTTCATGTTCAGCCATACCAGCTTTAACCATATCCATATTTGCAGTTTCTTTATCTATTTTATTTACAGCAACAATAATTGGAGCTCCACTAGCTTTTGCAGCTTTTATAGACTCTATTGTTTGTGGCTTAACACCATCATCAGCAGCAACTACTAAGATAATAATATCTGTAACACTTGCTCCTCTTACTCTCATAGATGTAAACGCCTCATGTCCTGGAGTATCTACAAATGTAATATCATTTCCATTTTTATTTACAGTATATGCTGAAATATGTTGAGTAATTCCACCAGCTTCACCTGCGGCTACTCTACTACTTCTAATTTTGTCAAGAAGTGAAGTTTTACCATGATCAACATGCCCCATAATAGTAACAACAGGTGGTCTACTTACATAGTTTGTTTTATCAATCTCTTCTTCAGCATAATCTTCAACATAATTTACATCTTCAAGTTCATCTTTGATAGTAATCTCAATATTATACTCTTCACCAAGAATTTCAATCTCATCATTTCCAAGGAAATCATTTTTAGTAACCATCATACCTAACATGAAAAGTTTACCAATTACATCACCAGCAGTTTTACCAATTTTTTCTGCAAACTCGTAAACTCTACAATCTTCAGGAATTGTAACTTCTGTAATTACTACTTCTTCTGTTGGCTTTTTATATCTTTTTTTCTTAGAACCTCTTTTGATACCTCTTGGTTGGTTACCAAATGCACTAGGTTTTGTTGTTCTGATATTTTTTGGTTTTGGTGTTTCTTGTAAGAATTTTGATGTTTCCATAAGACCCATGTCAAGAAGAACAACCTCTTCTCCTAGTATAGATTCACCAGATGATTTAAAATCATCATCACTTTCAACTTTAAGTTTTGTACCATGAGTATGTGCTTTTGCTGCTTGTTTTGCTTTTACTTTTTTTGGTCTTGGTGTATATTCCTCTTTTAAGTCAGAACCACCACCAAATAATTCACTCATTGAAGCTAGTTTTTGTTTTTTTGATTGAGGTGTTGCAGGTGTATTCTCAATGATTGGTCTTTTTTTCTTAACAATTGTCAATCCTCTTTTTTTAAGAGTGATTTTTTTCTCTGGCTCTGGTGCTTGAACAATTGGTGTTTCTTTTACTTCTTTCGGAGCTTCTTGCACTGTTTCAACCTCTTTTGGAGTTTCTTTAGTTACTTCAACTTCCTTAGTTTCTAAAATTGGCTCTTCTGGTTTTTTCTCTTCTACAGGAACATTTTTCTTTTGAACAATCTTTAATTCATTTCGT